>NZ_DASTCS010000001.1:0-7394 GCF_035710885.1 Gaiella sp.
GATGACCCCGGGCCATACGTTCAAGGCCTGGGAGGGCGCATGCGCCGGGCAGGGTAACCCGTGCACCATCAAGGTGTCCGGATCGATGGACGTCGTCGCGGTGCTCGAGGGCCGCTTCGTGCCTCCGGCTCCGCCGACGCCCAAGCCGCCGGCGGTGAATCCCGCGCTGACAGTCGTGGATACGCCGGGCACATGTCCCGAGTGCTTCACCACGGTCGTGAGCGGGACTGGCTTTCATCCGAACAGCGAGATCTCGATCACATTCGTCTTCTCGAGCCCCACGACTCCAGATGAAACCTTCCCGAACGTCGAGACGAGCGACGCATCTGGATCGTGGTCACAGGGCTTCAGCGAGCCGTGCCTGTACGGCGGGGGGTACGTGGGGCCGGTCGAGGCAGACGTGATTGCGACGGATGCGCAGGGAGCGTCCGCGACCGGCCACTCGAGCGGCGTGTGTCCCGAGCAGCCGGCACCCCCGGCGTCGTCTGGATAACGGTCGGGGGCGTCAACGGCACCGGTCGGGGGGGCCACGTGGGGAGGCCCCTCGACCGGCTCGGGCGCGCCGAGGCGGGCGGTACGGTTCGGGGCCGTGCGATCGGGACTCACACGGCGGCGCTTGCTCAGAGCTGCAGCGGGCGCCGCCGGTCTGTTGGCGGCGTTACCCGGTGTGGGGGCCGCGCGCGACACGCGTGCGCCCCGGGCCAGCGGGATCGCCGTCCGCGGGTCGGCGAGGCGGTTCGTGGGTGACCGTCCGATGTTCGTCACCGTGGCGCCCGGGAACGAGGGGCGCGATACGGCGGCGGTGGGGTTTCGGCTCGAGCGGCGCGCGCGCGTCCGACTGGAGGCGGTACGGACGGGCATCGGCGCGAGCAACGTCCGCTGGACGACGGAGGCCACACTCGGCCCCGGGCAGCACGAGCTCGCCTGGCAACCCTCCATGGACACGCCGGTCGGCTCGTACGTCATGCGGCTCACGGTGGAGGGAAACGGCAAGCGGCGGATCTACGGAGGGCGGCGCCCCGCGACACCGGAGCGGGCGAGCGCTCCCGTCGTCCGCGTGCTCGGAGTCGAGGCGGCGTTCACCCGCCGCTCGTACCTCCCGACCGAGCGGATGGCGCTACAGGTGCTCGCCGACGCGCCGTGGTTCTCCCTGACCTTTCTCCGTGTCGGGCACGGGCCGGACCCGAGCCTGCGCGGCGACGAGATCGTAGGGCTCGCGATGGGCCCGGCTGTCGGCATCGACTGGACCGGAAAGCGGTCGGCGAGAAGGACGATCACCGTGCAGACGGGCGATTGGCCGAGCGGCCTGTACGCGGCCCGGCTCGAGACCGAGGACGGCCGCATCGGCTTCGCGCCGTTCGTGCTCCGCGCCACCGCGCCCGGCTCGACGCGCGTGGCGGTGGTGCTGCCGACGAACACGTGGCAGGCCTACAACCTGTTCGACGTCGACGGCGACGGCTGGGGCGACACCTGGTACGCGGGCGGCATCCCGCCGGTCGCGCTCGACCGGCCGTACCGCGACCGAGGCGTCCCACCCCGCTTCCGCCGCTACGACGTCCCGTTCCTCCGCTGGCTCGAGAAGACGAGGCGCGACCCGGACTTCCTGACGGACGACGACCTCGACGCGATCGGGACCGGCGACGAGCTCCGGCGCCTCTACGACCTCGTCGTCTTCCCGGGCCACAGCGAGTACATGACCGAGCAGGCCTACAACGTCGTCGAGCGCTTCCGCGACCTCGGCGGCCGACTGATCTTCCTCTCGGCGAACAATTTCTTCTGGAAGGTCGAGCGGAGCGGCCAGACGATCCGTCGGATCGCGCAGTGGCGGAATCTCTCGCGGCCGGAGTCCCGGCTGCTCGGTGTGCAGTACCGGGCGAACGACGACGGTCGACGCCAGGCGCCGTTCATCGTGAGCGACCGGGACGCTGCGCCCTGGCTGTTCGAGGACACCGGCCTCGAGAACGGAGACACCCTCGGTGAGGAGGTCGGCGGGTTCGGGATCGAGATCGACATGACGACGCCGCTGTCGCCGCCGGGGACGCGCGTGCTCGCGCTCATCCCCAACCTGTTCGGGCTCGGCCTCCACGCCGAGATGGCGTACTACGAGACTCCCGCCGGCGCTCGTGTGTTCTCGGCGGGGGTGCTCGACTTCCCCGCCGTGCTGTACACGGCCCAGGGGATGCAGTTGCTCGACAACCTCTGGCGCCACATGCTCGAGGACCTGCCCGAGCCTGCTCCGTAGGCCTACGCGGTGGCGCTGGGGGCGGGCTCGGTCGCCCGATCGCCGAACGCGACGAGCGCAAAGGGGATCGTCGCCAGCAGCTGCCCCGTCGCGACCAGGAGGAATACGGGGCGCGGCCCCCACGACTCGAGCAGCGGCCCAGCGACGAGCATCCCGACCGGGCCCGCGAGCATCGCCATCGTCAGGACCGCAGTCATCACCTTCGCGCGGACCGCCTCGGGCGTGCGCATCGTGATCACCCCGATCAGCGGCGCGTTCACCAGCGGGCCGAAGAACGACGACGCGGCGAGCGCGGTCATCACCGCCGGGACCGGAAGCTCCAGCGACAGCGCGAAGACGGGGAGGGTCAGCGCGACGAAGGCGGTCGCGCCCAGTCGCAGCGGATCGTGGCGGCCGACGATCCGCACGGCGGCGATGCTTCCGAGCACGGCGCCCACGCCGAAGGCCGCGAAGAAGGCGCCTGCCACCTTCGAGCTCGAGTACTCCTCGTACGCGAGCACGGTGAGGCCAGCGCTCAGCATCTGCCCGAGCCCGTTGGTGAACAGCGCCGTGATGCCGAGCACGCGCAGCATGCGGTCGCGAAGCAGGAAGCGGATCCCGGCGAGCATCCCCCGCCCGTCATCGGACTGCGGCAGCGGCGGACGCGAGGGGACGAGCAGCGTCAGCAGGGCGAACGCGCAGAGGAACGTGGCGGCGTCGACGTAGAGCACGACCGGTGCGCTGAACCCTGCGATCAGCAACCCGGCGGCGGCGGGCCCGAGCAACGAGGTCGCGCGGTTCGCGCCCTCCACGACGGCGTTCGCCTGGGCGACGACGTGCTCGTCGTCCCCGACGAGCTCGGGGAGGATCAATCGCTGCGAGGCGAAGTACGGCGCGAGAAAGCACCCGAAGCAGGCCACGATCACGAGCAGCAACTGGAAGCTGAGCACGCCGAGCTCGTGCAGCAGCGGGATCGAGGCGATCAACGGCGCGCGGGCGAGATCCGAAACGATCATCGTGCGGCGCGCCCCGTAGCGGGCGATCACCGCCCCGGACGGGATCCCGAGCACCGCGATCGGCGCCAGCTCCGCAGCGAGGACGACGCCCATCTTCGTGGGCGAGCCCGTCGTCTGGAGCACGAACCACGGCAGCGCGAGGAACGTCATCTGCGAGCCGAGCGAGGAGATCACCTCGGCGGAGACGAGCGCGAGCACCGGCCGCTGCCGGAGCGGACGCGTGGCAGGCGTCAGACCAGCCACGCTCCATCCTGCTGCACGACCTCGCCGTCGAGCTCGATCCGCGTGCCCGGCATGCGCAGGTCCTTGACGATGTCCCAGTGGATGCGGGATTCGTTCTTCCCGCCGAGATCGGGCATGCCGTTGCCGAGCGCGAGATGCACCGTGCCGTCGATCTTCTCGTCGAACAGCGTGTTGCGCATGTACCGCGTGATGCCGGGGTTGCAGCCGATCCCGAGCTCGCCGAGACGGCGACCGCCCTCGTCCCCGTCGATCGTCTCGACGAGGAAGTCCTGGTTCGTATCCGCCGACGCCTCGACGACGCGGCCGCCCACGAAGCGGAGCCTGATCCCCGTCATCTCCCGGCCGGCGTACACCGCCGGGAACTCGTTGAACGCGATCACGCCCTCTGCAGAGTCCTCCACGGGACAGCCGAAGAACTCCCCGCCGGGGATGTTCGCTCCTCCTGCGTCGACCTTCATCGAGCGTCCCGCGATCGAGAGTCGGAGGTCGGTCTCCGCGCCGACGATGCGCACCTCGTCGGCCGCGTCGAAACGGTCGGCGTAGCGCTGCATGCGCTCGCGCTCCGCGTCCCAGTCGCGCAGGCACGCGTCGTAGAGGAAGTCCGCGAACTCGCCCGTCGACATCCCGGCGTCCTGGGCGAGCGCGGCCGTCGGGTACTGGCAGCCGACCCACGGCACCTCGTGACGGAAGACGCGTTCGAGGGCAGGTCGGTAGGCGCCCAGGATCGCGGCCGTGCGCTCGGCGTCGAGGCTCGCGGCGTCGCGCGTGTTCTCGGGCGCGTCGATCACGATCAGGGCGTCGCAGCTCAGGACGGCGTGCTCCTCGATCGGAGCCGGGACGGCGATCCGCTCGAGCGGCGCGGCGCGGGCCCACGTACGGGAGGAGAAGGTGGAATCGAACGTCACGCGCAGCAGCGCGTAGGCGTCGCGCTCGCCGATCAGCTGCACGATCTCCTCGAGCAGCGGACGGCCCTGTACGGCGCCGATGACGAGCACCTGCCAGCCGGGCTGCACCGCGACGCACGTGTCGACGAGCAGCTCGGCGAGTTGACGATCTCTCGGGTCAGCCATCGCAAGAATATAAGACGTACGTACTGTTTTGTAAAGTGCAGACGTGCCGAAACTGAGCGAGACCGAGAAGGACGCACGTCGGAGACGTGTGCTCGACGGCGCGCGTCGGTGCTTCGCACGTCACGGCTACGAGGGCGCGACCGTCGTCCGCCTGGAACGGGAGATCGGGCTCTCGCGCGGAGCGATCTTCAACTGGTTCCCGTCCAAGCAGGAGCTCTTCCTCGCGCTCGCGGCCGAGGACAACGAACGGCTCCACACGCTGTTCGCCGAAGGAGGCTTCGACGCGCTGCTAGCCGCCGTCACCGAGCACGAGCCGGACTGGCTCGCGGTCTACCTCGAGTTCGGCCGGCGCCTGAAGGCGGACGCGGGGCTGCGGGAGCGCTGGATCACCATCGCCCCCCCGGAGGCACGCGAGCGAAGCCGCGAGTGGATCGAGCAGGGCCAGGCCGCCGGAGAGCTCCGCTCCGACGTCTCCGCCGACGAGATCGGCAAGTTCCTCGGCGTCGTCATCGACGGGATCGTCTCCCAGCGCGCGTTCGGCTTCGACCCCCCCGACGGCGAGCTCGTGCTCCGCTTCGTGCGCGACGCGATCCGGCCCGGCGAGCGGGATCGGGGTCAGGCGCCCGAGAGCTCGTCGGCGTAGGCGTCGGCGTAGACCTCCTCCGCCTCGAGCACCCTGTTCACGTACGTCTGCGTCTCGGGGAACTGGATACCGGTTCCTTCCCTCCGCCACCGGTCGACGTTGCCCTGTCCCGCGTGGTAGGCGGCGAGCGCCGTGGAGAGGTCCTCGTAGCGGTCGAGGAGGTTCCTGAGGTACCAGGAGCCGTAGCGGACGTTGATCTCCGGGTCGAGCAGGTCGTCTACGACGAACCCGTCACCGCCCGTGCGGATGGCGATCCCCTTCGCCGTCTCGGGCAAGAGCTGCATGAGGCCCACCGCCCCGGCGTCCGAGCGCGCCGACGCGTCGAACTTGCTCTCCGCGTAGATGACCGCCGCGAGGAGAGTCGGCGACAGGTCGTAGTTCCTCGCATGGGCACGGACGATCGTCTCGTACCGCAGCGGGTAACGGACGCGCTGGTACCACTCCGGCTCGGAGCTCACCGCCCACGCCGCGACGCCCGCCCCTGCCGCGACGAGGAGCAGCACCGCGAGCACCACCCGCCTCATGCGGGAGTGGTCGCGTCCGCCTGGAGCTCTGCCATGACCCCTCCCACCCACTCGTGGAGGTCGTCGAAGGTTCCGGTGTTGACGTAGTGATAGTCGGCGCGGCGGACCTTCTCGCGGTCGGGCAGGAGACGGGAGTCGCGGTCGTCGCGCGCGACGCGCCGTCGCTGCTCCCGCAGAGCGGCCGGGGCGGTGATCACGACGACCTTGTCGAACTTCTCCTCGGACCCGACCTCGAAGAGGAGTGGCACCTCCGTGACGCAGACCCGTGGCGGGTCGTCGAGCTGCGCGAGCCGCTCGCGCCACACGAGGTACTCACGCGAGACGAGCGGGTGCAGGAGCTTCTCCAGCCAGTCGAGCTGGTCGCGGTCCCCGAAGACCCGCTTGGCGATCTGCGCCCGGTCGGGCCGCCCGTCGGCGCCGAGGATCTCCTCGCCCAGCCGGGCGACGAGCGCCTCGCGGACGTCGTCGTCCGCGGCGAGCAGATGGTGGACGATCTCGTCGCTGGAGACCGTCGCCGCGCCGTGCTCCCGAAATGCCTCGAGCGCAGTCGACTTGCCTGCTCCGATCCCCCCCGTGATCGCGACGGCGATCGGGCGGCGCACTAGGGGCCTGTCCGGAGGGGGGCCACGGTGGACAGCGCGCGGCTCGTGGTGCGCGGCAAGGACGCAGGGAGCCTCGACATGCGGGCAGATCGAGGCGGCTGAGGACACGGCATCGCGCCACGAGACGCACGCGAGACGCCCTGGTTCACCCTCCGGACAGGCCCCTTAGGCCGTTTCGTCGGCCTCGTCGGCCCGAGCCTCGGCCGCGGGCGCGGGCGGCTCCGGATCCGCGGGATCCTCGACCTCGTCCACGGTCTCGGCCTGCCGGGTGACCTCGTCGGCGTCGGGCTCCGTGACCTCGGGCGCAGCCTGCGACGCGACCTCGTCCGCCGTCTCGGGCTCCGGCGCGACCTCGGCCCGGGGCTCCGTGGCAGCCTCCTCGGCTCCGGCGGCCTCCGTCACCTCGGGCGCCTCGGTCGCGACGCTCTCCTGCGCGGCGGACTCCTCGGCAACGGCCGCGCCACCCGAGGGGAACGCCTCCTCGGAGAGCTTGAGGTCCGGCATCGAGTGCACCGACTCGGCGCCGTCCGCGCGCGGCACGGGCACGGCGCCCTCCTCGACACGCTTGAGCGAGAGCGAGAGGCGGCGGCGGTCGCCGTCGATCTCCAGGATCAGGACGTTGACCGGGTCGCCCTGCGAGACGACCTCGCGCGGGTTCTCGACGTGGTGGTTCGCGAGCTCGGAGATGTGCACGAGGCCCTCGACCCCGGGAAGGATCTCGACGAATGCCCCGAACGTGACGACCTTGGTGACGCGGCCCTCGACCACGTCGCCCTCGCCGTACGAGTCGAGCACCTGCTGCCACGGGTCGGACTGCGTCTGCTTGAGGCCGAGAGAGATCCGCTGTCGCTCGCGGTCGATGTCGAGCACCTTGACCTTGACGGTCTGGCCGATCTCGAGTACCTCCGAGGGATGATTGACGTGCGACCAGCTCAGCTCGGAGATGTGGATCAGGCCGTCCATCCCGTCGAGGTCGACGAACGCGCCGAAGTCGACGATGTTCGAGATCGTGCCCTCGACGACGTCGCCCGGGTTGAGCCGGTCGAGGATCGCCTGGCGCATCTCCTTGCGCTCG
>NZ_DASTCS010000002.1:0-244352 GCF_035710885.1 Gaiella sp.
TCGAGGAACCGCCATTCGCGGGTGAACACCGTGGCCGCGTCGACCTGCGCCGCGACCGTGGCGAGGTGACCACGGAGCGCCGCGTGGATCCGCTCGAGCGGCGGCGCATCGTCCGGCACCCGGTCGAGCGCCGCGTGGAACGCCGTCGCTCCGTCGCGCGCCACGGCGACGAGCAGCTCCTGCTTCGAGTCCGTCAGCGAGTAGAGCGACCCCTTCTGGACGCCCATCGCCTCGGCGAGATCGGCCATGGACGTGCCGTGATAGCCACGTTCGGCGAAGAGCCGCGCGGCGGCGTCGACGAGCTCCTCCCGTCGTGTCGCCATGTGGACGATGCTACCGATCGTTCGGTAGCATCGAAGGCGTGGACGGCCGCACCGCGGAGTTCCTGGAGCACGTCCAGTCCGGCGGGCTCGTCGAGACGGGCGACTGGATGCCGGACGAGTACCGGGCGCGCCTCCAGAAGTTCGTCGAGATGCACGCGAACTCGGAGCTGATGGGCGTCCTTCCGGAGCGGGACTGGATCCTCCGCGCGCCCACGCTCCAGCGCAAGCTGGCGCTGACCGCGAAGATCCAGGACGAGGTCGGGCACGCGCAGCTCCTCTATCGCGTCGTGGAGGATCTCGGAAAGCCGCGCGACGCCTGCCTCGAGGACCTGATCGCCGGGCGCTCGAAGTTCCACAACGTGTTCCACTACCCGACGCGGACCTGGGGCGACGTCGGCGTGATCGCGTGGCTGGTCGACGCGGCCGCGATCATCTCCCAGAAGGCGCTTCTCAAGTGCTCCTACGCGCCGTACGCGCGGATCATGCGGAAGATCTGCTGGGAGGAGTCCTTCCACATCCTCCACGGCCGCGACGTGATCCTGACGCTCGTGACCGGCACCGACGGCCAGCGGGAGCTCGTCCAGGAGGCGCTCGACCGCTGGTGGGAGCCGCTGATGATGTTCCACGGCAACCCGATCCCCGCCGACGAGGACCCGATGGTGCACTGGCGGATCAAGAGCCAGGCGAACGAGGACGCGCGACAGCAGTTCCTCGAGGGCTACGTCCCGCAGGTGTGGGAGCTCGGCCTGACCCTGCCCGACCCGAGGCTCCGCCGGACCGACGACGGCGTGTGGGAGTACACCGAGCCCGACTGGGACAAGCTGATGGCCGTCGTCTCGGGGAACGGGCCGGCGTCGGCCGAGCGGCTCGCCTTCCGGCGGCTCTCCCGTGCGGAGGTCGACTGGGTCTCGCGCGCGGTGCTCGCAGAGGCGGCGTGAGCGCACAGGTCTTCGAGGTGTTCCGGCGCGAGCGCGCGGGAGCTGCGATGCAGCACGCGGGCTCTCTCGTCGCACCGGACGGGCGCTTCGCCGAGATCTACGCCCGCGAGCAGTACGGCCGCCGCGGCGAGTCGGACGCGCTCTGGCTCGTGCCGCGCGACGCCGTGAGCGAGATCGAGGAGTTCGTCGACGAGTTCGACCTCAAGTATCGGCGGGTGGACGGGTACTCGATCAAGGAGCGACTGAAGGAGGCACGTGCAGCCGCGGAGGGTCGACAACCATGAGCGATCGGATCGACCTCGTGCTCACGCTGGCCGACGACGAGCTGATCCTGGGGTGGCGAAACTCCGAGTGGACCGGGATCGCGCCCTTCCTCGAGGAGGACGTCGCCTTCTCGTCGATCGCCCAGAACGAGATCGGTCACGCGCGGGCGCTGTACGAGCTCGCGGCGCGCGAGCTCGGCACGGACGCCGACGCGCTCGCGTTCGACCGTCCGCCCGAGGAGTACCGGTCGGCACCGCTCGTCGAGCTGCGCCGGCTCGAATGGGCGCGGACGATCGCGCGGCACTGGCTCTACGAGACCGCAGACGCGATCCGGCTCGCGGCGCTGAAGGCCTCCGACGACGAGGAGCTCGCCGGGATCGCGGCCAAGATCGACCGCGAGGAGGTCTACCACCGCATCCACGCCGAGATGTGGATCGACCGGTTGCTCGGCTCGGAGGACGGACGTACGCGGCTCGACGAGGCGCTCGACGAGCTGTGGCCCTACGCGCTCGGCATGCTCGACGAGGAGCTGCGCCCGGAGCTCGTGCGTCGCATGGAGGCGAAGCTCGGGCGGGACGTCCCCACCGCCGAGCCGGTACCGCGCGGCCGCCACGAGGCGGAGCTCGCAGAGCTGCTCGACGAGATGACGATGGTGCGCCGCTCGGCACCCGCGGGCGCGCGCTGGTGAGCGGCTCGAGCAACACGCTGTCACTCGAGCCTGACGCGGTCTGGCGCGCCCTGGAGGCGATCCCGGACCCGGAGATCCCCGTCATCTCGATCGTCGACCTCGGCGTCGTGAAGGACGTTCGTGTGGACGGGCAGCGGGTGCACGTCGACTTCACGCCGACGTTCATGGGCTGCCCGGCGCTCGAGGCGATGCGGTCCCAGATGGAGGACGCGATCCGCGCACTCGGCGCCGAGCCCGACGTCCACGTCCTGCACGACGACTCGTGGTCCACCGACAGGATCACGCCCGAGGGCCGACAGAAGCTTGGCGCCGCCGGCTTCGCGCCCCCCGCACCGCGCAGCGCCGGCGAGCCGACGCTGGTTCAGCTCGAGCGCGGCCCGTTCCGCTGTCCCTGGTGCGGCTCGTCGGACACGAGGCTCGAGAACGTCTTCGGCCCCACGCCGTGCCGCTCGCTCCGCTACTGCAACGCCTGCCGACAGCCGTTCGAGCAGTTCAAGACGATCTAGAGGCTAGTCGTGCGTGTCGGGCTGATCGCCGACACCCACGGCCTGCTCCGACCCGAGGTCGCCGCCGCGTTCGAGGCCGTCGACCACATCGTCCACGCCGGGGACGTCGGCTCGCCGGAGGTCCTCGAGGGCTTGAGCGCGATCGCGCCGGTCACCGCGGTCTGGGGCAACGTGGATCCGCCCGAGCTGCGCGCCGTACTGCCGGAGGTGGCCAGGGTGACTCTCGGCGGCGCACGCGTGGTCGTCGTGCACGGCGACCAGCTCGGCTCGCCCACGCCCGAGCGGGTCGCGGCCGCTCATCCCGAGGCCGATCTCGTCGTCTTCGGCCACTCGCACCGGCCGGTGATCGATCTCGTCGGCGACCTCGTGGCCGTCAACCCGGGAAGCGCCGGGCGCCGCCGATTCTCCAACCCCGTCAGCGTCGCCCTTGCCGACCTCGACGCCGGCTCGGTCAGCGCCCGCCTCGTCACGCTCGGCGAAGACCCCGGGACCGCGCCATACTCGCGCTGATGGCGACGGGCCTGCACCTCCGAGCAGCGAACCAGCCGCCGCCGCTCGAGGGATACGACCTCTTCTCCGAAGACCGCCCGCTCGTCGAGGCGCTGCGCCGCGAGGGGGCCGCCGCTGCCGAGGCGCGTTGCGCGGCGTTCGGGCGGCTCTGCGGCGGCGAGCCACTCGAGCTCGGACGGCTCGCGAACGAGCACCCGCCGGTGCTCCGGACGCACGACCGGTTCGGGGAGCGGATCGACGAGGTGGAGTTCCACCCCGCCTGGCACGCGCTGCTCGAGCTCGGCGTCGAGCACGGGCTGCACGCGCTGCCGTGGCGAGAGGCGGACGATGGCTGCCACGTCGTTCGTGCCGCGCTCTTCATGACGCTCTCCTACGCCGAGGCAGGCGTCGGCTGCCCGCTCTCGATGACCTCCGCCGCCGTCCCCGCTCTCCGCGCGGGGGCACAGGAGCTCGCGGCCGAGTGGGAGCCGCTCCTCACCTCGACGGAGTACGACCCGGGCCTCCGGCCGGCGTCCGACAAGCGCGGCGCGCTGTGCGGGATGGCGATGACCGAGCGGCAGGGGGGCTCGGACGTGCGCGCCAACGAGACGCGCGCCGAGCTCCATGGCGACGGCTACCGGCTGACCGGCCACAAGTGGTTCTGCTCGGCGCCGATGAGCGACGCCTTCCTCGTCCTCGCGCAGGCACCTGACGGGCTCACGTGCTTCCTGCTGCCGCGTGTGCTCGACGACGGCACGCGCAACGGCTTCCGGATCGAGCGCCTCAAGGACAAGCTCGGCAACCGGTCGAACGCCTCCGCGGAGATCCGCCTGGAGGACGCGTTCGCGTACCGCGTCGGCGACGAGGGCCGCGGCGTGGCGACGATCATCGAGATGGTCGTCCACACGCGGCTCGACTGCGTGCTCGGCTCGGCGGCGATCGTGCGCCGTGCCGTGGCGGAGGCGACCCACCACACCGCCCACCGTGACGCCTTCGGCCGGCGGCTCTCCGAGCAGCCGCTGATGCAGAACGTGCTCGCCGACCTCTGCCTCGACTCGGAGGCCGCGACCGCCACCGCGCTGCGGCTCGCCCGCGCCTTCGACGAGGACGACCACGCCCTCCGGCGGCTCGCGACCGCCGTGGCCAAGTACTGGGTGTGCAAGGCCACGCCGCCGCTCGTCGCCGAGGCGCTCGAATGCCTGGGCGGGAACGGGTACGTCGAGGAGTCGGTGCTGCCGCGGCTCTTCCGTGAGAGCCCGCTCAACTCGATCTGGGAGGGCTCGGGCAACGTCAACTGCCTCGACGTTCTCCGCGCGATCGAGCGCGAGCCGGAGAGCCTGGAGGCGTTCCGTGCCGAGCTCGCGCTCGCCCGTGGGGACAACCGACACCTCGACGCCGCTCTCGCGCGGCTCGACCGGGAGCTCCCGGGCTCGGAGGGCGCCGAGCCCGTGGCACGACGGCTCGTCGAGGGGATGGCGCTCTGCCTGCAGGGCTCGCTGCTCGTGCGCCATGCACCCTCGGAGGTCTCCGATGCCTTCTGCGCCGCCCGGCTGGGGGACGAGGGCGGGCGCGCCTACGGCACGCTCCCCCGCGGCGTCGGCGCGGCCGCGATCGTGGAGCGGCACCGCCCGCGGGTCGGGTAGCGTCCCGGGCGTGCGCGTCGAGATCTTCTACTGCCCGGTCTGAAACGGCTACGACCGCCGGGCCGCGAGTCTCGCGGCCGTGCTGAACGCCGCGGGGCACGAGGCCTCAGCGATCGAGGGCGAGAAGAGCCAGTACGACGTCGTCGGCGACGGGACGCTCGTGTTCTCGAAGCAACGCGAGGGCCGTTTTCCCGAGGACGACGAGGTCGTCGCCCTGCTGGGGTAGCGGCGCCCGAAGCTCGAGCCGGGTCGTCCCACCCGACTACGCTGCACCTCGCATGGCGCTCCTCAGGGCACGCGAGCTCACGAAGACGTTCGGTGCCGTACGGGCGCTCGACGCGGTCAGCTACGAGATCGACGAGGGCATCACGGGGCTGCTGGGGTCGAACGGCGCAGGCAAGAGCACGTCCCTGAAGCTGTTCCTCGGCCTCCTCGACCCGGACAGCGGCTCGGCCGAGGTGCTCGGCCACGATCCGCGCGCCTCTCCCGAGTACCGCACACGCGTCGGCTACGCCCCCGAGCACGACTGCCTCCCACGCGGCGTCTCGGCCGCCGAGTTCCTCTCCTACATGGCCCAGATCAGCGGCCTGCCGCCGACCTCGGCGAGGCTGCGGGCGTCGGACGTCCTGCGCCACGTGGGCCTGTTCGAGGAGCGGTACCGGCAGATGGGCACGTACTCGACGGGGATGAAGCAGCGCGTGAAGCTCGCGCAGGCGCTCGTTCACGATCCGGTGATCGCGTTCCTCGACGAGCCGACCGCCGGCCTCGATCCGCTCGGCCGGCGCGAGATGCTCGACCTCGTCCGGCGCGTCGGCGGCGAGTTCGGGATCAGCATCGTGATCTCGACGCACCTCATGGGAGACGTCGAGCGCGTCTGCGACTCCGTCGTCGTGCTCGACGCGGGACGGCTCCTGCGGACGGGCGCCGTGTCCGGCTTCACCGAGGAGACCGAGACGCTGGAGGTCGAGTTCGTCGAAGGCGCCTCGGCGGTGGCCGACGGGCTTCGGCGACGAGGGCTCGAGCCACGGCTCGACGGGAGCCGTCTGACGCTCGAGCGGGTGTCCGGCGAGGAGTACGACCTGCTCCGCGACGTCATCGTCGACTCGGGGGCGCTGCTCTACCGGCTGGCGCCGGCACGACACTCCCTCGCGGACGTCTTCGCGAGCGATTCGGGCGAGGCGGGCGAGGGCGAGGAGCAGGCGTGACGTCCCGGCCTGCAGAGGTCTTCGATCTCGGCTACCAGGGCTACGAGGGAGAGCGGACCGACCGCTGGGCCCGTCGCCGCGCGATCTGGCGGGACGGGGTCCGGATCTCACTCGGGCTCGGGCGCGGCACCGGCGCGAAGATCGCTCCCTGGCTGCTCCTCGGCCTGGCGCTCGTCCCGGTGGTCGTCCTCGTCGTCGTCTCCGCATTCGTCGGCCCCGCGACCGACCCGGAGGACTTCGAGCTTCCGTCCTACTCCGAGTACTACGAGTGGGCGATGGTGCCGCTCGCGCTCTTCGCCGCGGTCGTCGCGCCGCTCCTCATCTGCCCCGATCGGCGCGACGGCGTGCTCGCGCTCTATGCGGCGCGGCCGATCACCCCGCTCGACTACGTCGGGGCGCGCTGGGCGGCGTTCCTGACGGTCTCGCTCGCCGCCGTGTGGCTCCCCCAGGCGATCCTCTTCGCCTGGAACGTGCTCGACGCGCGGGAGCCCGGAACCTTCCTGGCGGACAACTGGGAGGTCGTGCCCCGGTTCCTCCTCGCCGGGGCGGTCATCGCGATGGCGCTGACGACACTCGCGCTCCTCGTCGCCTCGTTCGCGACGCGTCGCGCCTACGCCTCGGTCGCGATGCTCGCGGTGCTCTTCATCGGCTCCGCGGTGGGCGGCATCGCAGAGGAGGACTTCTCGGGCACCGTCGCCGACGTCGTCTCGCTCGTGAGCATCCCCCAGTCCCTCGTCGACGCCAACGACTGGATCTTCGGGGAAGAGGTCGACCGGCCGGTCTCGGGCGCGGTCACGCTGGTCTGGCTCGTCCTTCTCGTCCTCGTCCTCGCCGCCTGGCTCGTTCGGCGCACGAACCGGCTGGTGCGCGGGTGAACGGGGAGCCGGCGCCCACGATCGAGGTCGAGGGGGTCTCGAAATGGTTCGGAGGCGTGGTGGCGGTCAGCGACGTCTCGCTGGTCGTCGAGCCCGGCGTGACGGCGCTCCTGGGGCCGAACGGAGCCGGGAAGACCACGCTCCTGCGCACGATCGGCGGTCTGACGCTGCCGTCCGAGGGGACGGTGACCGTGTTCGGCGAGCCGATCCGTCGGAACCCGGGGCTGTACCGCCGGATCGGCTACATGCCCGAGCACGAGGCGGTCTACGACTTCCTCACCGGCCGCCAGTTCGTGGAGCTCGGCGCCCGCCTCCAGGGGGTTGACGACCTGGACGCCGCAGTGGGCCGAGCGATCGAGACCGTCGATCTCGTCAAGGACCAGGACCGCCGGCTGCGCGGGTACTCGCGCGGGATGCGTCAGCGGATGCGGCTCGCGGCGACGCTCGTGCACGACCCGCCGCTCCTCGTGCTCGACGAGCCGCTCTCCGGGACCGACCCTGCGCAACGGCTCCACCTCCGCGACGTGATCCGCCGCCTCGCGGGAGAGGGGAGGACGGTGCTCGTCTCCTCGCACATCCTCGAGGAGGTCGACCAGCTCGCCGACCGGATCCACCTCATGGTGAGCGGCAAGCTCGCGGCCAGCGGCGACTACCGGGCGATCCGACTGAAGCTCAACGACCGGCCGTTCGTCGTGAGGATCGACTGCGCGAACGCACGCGCTCTCGCAGCCGGGCTCCTCCGTGTCGATGCCGTCGAGTCGGTCGAGGTCGCCGACGACGGCGCCCTGCGTGTCCGCAGCCGCGATGTCTCGTCGCTCCAGCGCTCCCTTCCCGCGATCGCGCGCGAGCTCGACATCAGGCTGTCGCGCGTCGAGCCGCTCGACGATTCGCTCGAGAGCGTGTTCGAGTACCTGGCGACGGGTACCGGGAGATGACGGCGATCTTCGTCCTCACCGCGCGCCAGCTGGCCGGAAGCCGACGCGTCTGGCTCGTGCTCGCGCTCGTCGCTCTTCCGGTCCTCGCCGCCGTCCTCTTCCACGTCGGGGAGACGACCACGACGAACGCGCGGTTCGCCGACAACGTGACGACGACGCTCATCGCCTCGGGGATCCTCCCGCTCGTGATGTTGCTCTTCGCCACCTCCGCCTTCGGGAACGAGCTCGTCGACCGGACGCTCGGGTACCTGGCCCTGAAGCCGCTCGCGCGCTGGCGGATCGTCCTCCCCAAGCTGGCCGCCGCCTTCTTCGTGGGCGGCGTCCCGGTCGCCGCGAGCGGGTTCGTCGCGGTCGCGCTCGTCGACGGCGGCGGGCTCCGCGGGGCGCTCGCGACCGGGCTCGGGCTGCTGGTGGGCGCGGCCGCGTACGCCGCGATCTTCACCTGGGCCGGCCTCGCGTCGAGGCACGCGCTCCTCCTCGGCCTGGTGTACGTGTTCGTGTGGGAGGCGACGCTCGCCGCCTACCTCGACGGCGTCCGCTTCCTGAGCATCCGCCGCTACACGCTCGGGCTGATCCACGGGCTCGACGAGGCGCGGCTGGCGCGCATCGACGACCCGCTCTCGTCGGGGGCGGCGATCCTCGCGGCCGCCCTCGTCGTCGGTGCCTTCACCGCGCTCACCGTGCGGAAGCTCGTCCGCATGGACGTGCCTTGAATCAGCGGAGCAGGAATCCCTCGCCGAGCGGGTCGTCGGGATCGAGCTCGAGCTCCGCGCGGCCGGTCCGGTAGGCGGAGCCCTCCACCTCGGTGATCACCGCCGGCCTGCCGGCGACCTCCGTCTCGCCGACGACCCGGCCCGTGAACTCGGAGCCGACGATCGAGAGGTGGCGGAGCTCGGCCCCGCGCGGCAGCAGGCCCCGCCGGTCGAGCAGCGCCAGCCGGGCCGACGTGCCGGAGCCGCAGGGCGAGCGGTCGACCTCGCCGTCGGCGAACACGGTCACGTTCCGCTGGGTGAGCGGCTCGGAGCCCTCCGCCTGCCAGAAGATCACGCCGTAGACGTCGCGGAGCTCGGCCTCGACCGGGTGGACGACCTCGTGGGATGCCTCGAGCGCCGCCTTGAGCTCCCGTCCGAGCGCGATCAGACGCGGAAGCTCCGCAGGCTCGACCCGCTCCTCCAGCGACGCGTAGAACGCGCCGCCGAACGCGACGTCCACGACACGACCGGCCGCCTCGACGCCCTCCGCCCACACGAACGCAGGGACGTTCCGGAAGCGCACGGCCCGCACGCGGCCGGCCGCCACGGTCGCCCATGTCTCGAGCCGCCCCGACGGCACGTCCACGACGAGCCGGATCTCGCCCTCGCGCGCCTCGACGACGCCCTCCTCGAGTGCCCAGGTGACGAGCGCGATCGTCCCGTGGCCGCACGCCGTCGAGTACCCCTCGTTGTGGAAGAAGACGACGCCGAGCTCGGCTCCGTCGTCGTTCGGCGGGACGACGTGGCAGCCGTACATGTCCGCGTGGCCGCGCGGCTCGAAGACGAGGAGGCGGCGGAACCGGTCGAGGTGCTCGCGCGCGAAGCGGCGGCGGTCGAGGACGGTCTCGCCCTCGAGCGGCGGCACGCCGCCGGTCACGATCCGGAACGGCTCGCCGCCCGTGTGGTAGTCGACGACCGAGACCCTCGTCCGGGTCACTCGTCCGAGAAGCTCGGGTACCGCTGCGTGAGGAGCATGAGGTAGCCGAGCGTCTGCGCCTGGTAGCGCAGGCAGTACACCTGGAGGTCGCGCATCCCCTTGCTCATCCGGCCGGTGACGAGCGCGTAGAACCAGGCGAGGATCGCGACGATCCAGGCGACGTTCTGGAGCACGCTCATCACGATCGCGGCCGGGATCGCGAGCAGGAGGCGGAAGAAGATCGTCAGGCGGCTCTGGGGCGTCGCGGGGGCGATCTCGACGTCGACCGGGTAGCCGGGCTCTCCGGTGAAGCCGGGGTACGGGTCGGCCGCGATCCAGAGGTACGCGTCGAGATGGGTGTAGTAGCGCGTGTAGGCGGCGATGAACGAGTGGAGCCCGACGGGCACGCGCCCGGTGACCAGGCCGATGACCCAGGCGGCGAGGGCGGCCAGGGCGACCGCGAAGCTCCACAGCGTGACCCAGATGAAGTGCGGGATCGCCAGGAGGAGCCGGAAGAAGACCGTCAGGCGGCTCCGTACCAGGTCGTCGGTGACGACCATCCGGATCGGATGAGGCTCGGGGACGTCGACGGCCTGGAGTGTCTCGGACACGGTGGCCTCCCTCTCGCTCAGGTGCCGGTGAACCTCGGTGCCCGTTTCTCCAGGAACGCAGTGACCCCTTCCGAGAAGTCCTGCGTCCCCACGGACTCCTGCTGCAGCCGCGCCTCGAGCGCCAGCTGCTCGTCGAGCGAGGCCGCGTACGCATGCTCGAACAGCCGCTTCGTGCGACCGATCGCAAGCGTCGGCCGGTCGGCCCACTCGGCGGCGAGCTCGGAGACCCTGGCCCCGAAGGCGTCGTCCGGGACGACTTCGGAGACGAGCCCCCACTCGAGCGCCTCGGCCGCCGACAGCCGGCGGTTCGAGCTCATCCACTCGAGCGCCCTCGCGAACCCGAGCAGGCGGTGCACGAACCACGTGCCGCCCGCGTCGGGGACGAGCCCGATCCCGATGAACCCCGGCACGAAGGTGGCGGACTCCGCCGCGACCCGCAGGTCGCATGCGCACGCGAACGAGAGCCCCGCGCCGGCCGCAGGCCCGTTCACGGCCGCGAGCACCGGCTTGGCGAGCGAGCGGACGAGGCGCACGTTCGGGTGGTAGGTCGTCTCGAGCGCCTCGCTGATCGACTCGGAGACGGCGCCGAACTCCTTCAGGTCCTGCCCGGCGCAGAAGCCCTTGCCCGCCCCGGTGACGACGACGCAGCGCACGGAGGTGTCCTCCGCCTCGGCGAGGGCCTCGTGGAGGGCTTCGTGCAGCGCGCGGTTGAAGGCGTTGTAGACCTCGGGCCGGTTGAACGTGATCGTCAGCACCGCTCCGTCGCGGCTCGTGAGCACCTCGTCGGCCATCGGCGGGCAGCCTATCGCTCGCGCCGCGAGTCGAGGAACGCCTGGATCGCTCCCTGGGCCTCCTCGCCGAGCATCGACATCGAGAGCCAGTCGCGCGCATGGCCGATTGTCTGGTGCCACGCAAGGTCGCGCCAGACGTTGAGCTGCTGCTTCGCGTAGCGGGTCGTCTGCGGCAGCTTGCGGACGAGGCTCTCGACCCACCCGTCCACGACCGGGTCCAGCTCGTCCGCGGGGACGGCGCGGTTGACGAGCCCCCACTCGGCCGCCTGCCGGGCCGGGATCTCGTCGCAGAGGAACACGATCTCGCGGGCGCGGCGGTCGCCGACCATCAGCTGCAGCCACTGCGTCGCGCCGCCCGCGGGCACCGAGCCGTGCTCGAGGCCGACGTGGCGGATGAACGCGTCCTCGACGATCACCGCCAGGTCGCACGCCATCTGCAGCTCGTTGCCGCCGCCGACCGCGATCCCGTTGATCCGAGCGATCGTCGGCTTGCCCAGCTCGCGCAGCCGGTCGTGCATGTCCTTGAACGCGCCGAACCACTTCCAGTACTCCTGGGGCCGCCCGACGAGCGTGTCGTCCCACGAGCGAAGGTCGGCCCCGACGCAGAAGGCGCGCCCCTCGCCGGTGACGACGACGACCCGGATCTCGTCGTCCCAGGACGCGTCCTCGCAGGCGCGCGCGATCTCGCGCAGCATCCGGAAGTCGAACGCGTTGAGCACGTCCGGCCGGTTCAGCGTGATCGTCGCCCGCGGGGGCACCTTGTCGTAGACGATCGCCTCGAAGCCGAGCTCCGCCGGGTCGACGGGGCTCGGGTGTGCCGGCTCCGGCACCTACTCGACCTCGGCGAAGTGCACCTCGAAGGGCACCCCCATCGCCACCGCGTCCTTCCCGGTCTCCATGAACTCGGGCGTGCGGGCGGCCGCCTTGAAGGCCTCCATGTCGGCGAACTCCCACTCGGCGTAGTAGTGGAAGCTCGGCTCCCCCATCGGGACGCCGAACACCTTCCCGTGGCGGAACGTCCCGCCCGGCACCTGCCGGCAGAGGGCGGCGTGCTGCTCGTACCGCCCGGGGTCGGGCTCCGCCTCGTACACGACAAATACTCGGATCACGATGGCTCCTTCGACTCGGGAGCAGAGCGTATAGCGTCAGGCGATGGACTCGACCGGCCTCGCCGCCATGCTCGCGGTCACCGCCGGCCTCTTCGGAGCGGTGCAGGTGGCCGTGATGGGGAAGCTCGGCGAGCGGATCGGGTCGCTCGAGGCGGTGATGGTCGCGGCGATCGTCACGGGCCTGCTCGTCCTGCCGGTCCTGGTCGTGGCGAGGCAGGGCGTGGGAGGCCTCGGAGAGACGCTCTCCCAGCCGTGGTGGATGCTGACCGGCGGAGCGCTCGGCGCGTTCATCGTGCTCTCGATCACGATTGCAGGCCCGAAGATCGGGACGACCGCTGTCGTCGGTCTGCTGATCGCCGGGCAGCTCGTCGCCGCGACCCTGATCGACCGCTACGGCTGGTTCGGGTTCGACCGCGTCGCGCTCGATTGGTCGCGCGTGCTCGGCATCGTGCTGCTCGCCGCGGGTGCTGCCCTCACGCTCCGGCGGTGACACGCACGGAGGCGCGTCCTGCTACGACGCGACCCAGTCGACCGCGACCGGCGCCGGGAACGCGCCGATCGCCTCGCCGCGTCGCAGGAGCTCGGAGACCGCCGAGCGGCCCTCGTCTCCGTAGTCCTGCGTGAGCTCGTTCACGTACATCGACACGAACCGGTCGGCGACCGCGGCATCGATGCCCCGCCCGAACTGGAGGGCGTACTCGAGCGCCTCCGCCCGGTGGTCGAGCCCACAGGAGATGGCGTCCCGCAGCACCGCCGACAGGTCGCCGAGTCGATCGATGTCGCGACGTGCGACGTTGACGCCGAGCGGGAGCGGGAGGCCCGTCTCGAGCAGCCACCATTCGCCCAGGTCGAGCACCTTCACGAGGCCGTGCTCGGAGAACGTGAGCTGCCCCTCGTGGATCAGGAGCCCGGCTTCCGCCCGCCCGCTCGCCACCTCGTCCGGGATCTGCTCGAAGGGAAGCTCCCGGTAGGCGAAGTCGCCGAGGACGAGCCGCAGCGTGAGGAACGCCGTCGTCATCGCCCCGGGCACGACGATCTCGAGGCCGCCGAGGGCGTCGACCTCGGTCTGGCCCCGAGCGACGACGACGGGCCCGTAGCCCGACCCGATCGACGCGCCATGCGGCAGCAGCGCGTAGTCCTCCTGCACGAATGGGTACGCGGCGAGCGAGATGGCGGTCACCTCGAGGCGCGCCGCCCGGGCCCAGTGGTTCAGCGTCTGGATGTCGGCGAGCACCTGCTCGAACCGGAATCCCCGCGTGGCGACGAGATCTGTCGTGAGGGCCCAGTACATGAACGCGTCGTCTGGGTCCGGGCTGTGGCCGACTCGGACGTCCACCGGGCGCCGACGCTAGCAGCGGCGGCTCGAGGGACGGCGGGGAACCGCCCGCGTGCCGGCCCGAGGGCGGGCGAGGATCGGGCCGCGCGACGACCTTCTACACTCGCCCGCGATGGCCCGGGCGACGCCGCTCAGCGACGCGATCCAGCACTATCTCCGCGAGATCTACAAGCTCGGAGCCTCGGGCGAGCGGGTCTCGACCAACGCGCTGGCCCGCGAGATGGGTGTCTCGCCCGCCTCCGCGAGCGCGATGGTGAAGAAGCTCGCCGCGCTCCAGCTCGTCGAGCACGCCCCCTACCGCGGGGTCTCGCTGACGCCCGAGGGCGAGCAGGTCGCGGTCGAGGTGATCCGGCATCACCGGCTGCTGGAGCTGTACCTCGCGGAGACGCTCGGGATCGCGGTCGACGAGGTGCACCACGAGGCCGACAGGCTCGAGCACGCGCTTTCCGAGGAGCTCGAGGCGCGGATCGACGAGGCGCTCGGCTTCCCGACGCACGACCCTCACGGCGACCCGATCCCGGACGCGAACCTCGAGTGGCCCGACGGGTCTCTCCCCGACGAGGACTGACCGCGAGGCCTCGCGCGGCGCGCCGGCCTTCGTCCGAGGTGACATGGCCGCCGCCGGGCCGGTGGGCCGTCGCCCGCTCTCCGACCGGATAGGATCCCGCCGATGGCCCTCAAGGACCTCTTCTCGTTCCTGTTCCAACGCTCGACCGGCGAGGAACGGGTCGCGCAGTATGTGATCCGCGAGCACGACCGCGGCCGGCCGCTCGCCGAGATCCTCGAGGACCGCTACGTCGTCAACCGCCTGCAGAGCCCGCAGCAGCGCGCGCGCCTGCTCGACCGCCCGGAGATCATCCAGGCTGTCGGCGGCGACATGGCCGAGGCCGCGAAGGCTTCCATAGCGGCACCCGGCGGGTCGTAGGCTCTCGGGGCGGCACGCTCGAGGACGTCGAGCAAAGCACATGGCTCGGTCCGTGGCGCGGCTGCTCGAACGGCTCGACGCACTCTACGAGATCGGAGGCGGACCGGGCGCGAACCGCATCGGTTACTCGCCGGAGGAGGACGCGGCGCACGCGCTCGTCGCCGACTGGCTGCGTGAGGCCGACGTCGAGGTCGAGGTCGACGCCCACCGCAATCTGCTCGGCCGGGTGCCCGGCGACGAGCCCGAGCTGCCCGAGGTCTGGACGGGCTCGCACCTCGACTCGGTTCCCCAGGGCGGCCGCTACGACGGCGCGCTCGGCGTCCTCGCCGGCATCGAGGCGCTCGAACGGCTCGGTCGCCGCCGGCGAACGCTCGCCGTGGTGGCGTTCCGCGAGGAGGAGCGCGGCTGCGTCGGGAGCCGCGCCCGCTCCGGGGCCGGAGGGCTGCCAGGGGCGTTCGTCGAGCTCCACCACGAGCAGGGCCCGCGCCTCGCGCAGGCCGGCGCGCCGCTCGGCGTCGTCACCGGCATCGTCGGCTACAAGCGCGGCGACCGCGTGCTCGAGGGCCGCGCCGGCCACGCCGGCACGACGCCGATGGAAGGCCGCGCGGACGCCCTGGTCGCGGCGGCGGCGGAGATCCTGCGCATCCGCGACGCCGCCACCGCGATCGACGGCGCCGTGGCGACGGTCGGCTACCTGGAGATCGAGCCGGGCGGCGTCAACGTCGTTCCCGGCCGCGTGCGTCTCGTCGTGGACGCGCGCGCGCCGGACGCCGAGCGGCTGACGCGGCTGCTGGGCGAGCTCGGCCTCGACGACGAGGGCCGCACGGAGCCGGTGGCGATGAGCGATACCGTGCGGGGCACGCTGCGCGCCGCGGTCGAGGCGCGCGGCCTGCCGGTCGTCGAGCTGGCGAGCGGGGCCGGCCACGACGCGGGCATCCTCGCCGCGGCGGGCGTCGAGGCGGGAATGCTCTTCGTCCGCGCCGGCAGCGGCGGTGTCAGCCACCATCCGGACGAGTCGGCCGCCGAGGAGGACGTCGCCGTCGCCGTCGACGTGCTCACCGATGCCCTCGACCGCCTGGCGTCGGCCTGAGGCATGCGACGGCTCTTCGCCAACGGCTGCGTGGCGACGATGGACGACGCCGACACGGAGCACGAGCGCGGATGGGTGCTCGTCGACGGGACCGAGATCGTCGCCGTCGGCGGCGGTGAGGAGCCGCGGCGGTACCAGGGGGACGAGCGCGTCGACCTTCACGGCGCCGTCGTCACGCCGGGCCTGGTGAACACGCATCACCACCTGTACCAGACGCTCACGCGCGCCCGTGCCCAGCAGGCCGACCTCTTCACATGGCTCCGGGAGCTCTACCCGGTCTGGGCCGGCATCGACGCGGAGGCGGAGTACGCCGCCGCGCGCACCGGGCTGGCCGAGCTGGCGCTCTCGGGATGCTCGACGGTCTTCGACCACCACTACGTCTTCCCGCGCGGCCGGGACGGGATCATCGAGGCCGAGGTCCAGGCCGCCCGGGAGCTCGGCCTGCGCCTCGTCGCCTCGCGGGGGTCGATGGACCTCGGCGTCACGGACGGCGGGCTCCCGCCCGACGAGCTCGTGGAGGAGATCGACGCCGTCCTCGCGGAGACCGAACGGCTGCACGCGGCCCTCCACGAGGCAGGTGCCGGAGCGCGCATCCAGATCGCGGTCGCGCCGTGCTCACCCTTCTCGGTCACCGGACGCCTGATGGAGGAGTCCGCCGCGCTCGCGCGGCGCCTGGGGCTCACCCTGCACACGCATCTCGCCGAGACCGTCGAGGAGGAGTCCTACTGCCGCCAGCTCTACGGCTGCACGCCGGTCGAGTACCTCGACCGGCTCGGCTGGCTGGACGGCGACGTGTGGTGCGCTCACTGTGTCCACCTCTCCGAGGGCGAGGTGGCCCGGTTCGCCGAGACGGGAACCGGTGTCGCCCACTGCCCGACCTCGAACCTCAGGCTCGGTGCAGGCGTGGCGCCCGCTCGGCAGCTCGTGGACGCCGGGGTGCGCGTCGGGCTCGGGGTCGACGGCTCGGCGTCGAACGAGCGCGGCGACCTCTTCGCCGAGGTGAAGCAGGCGCTTCTCGTCGCACGCGGACGGGGCGGCAGCAAGGCGATGACCGCGCGGGAGGCGTTGCGGCTCGCGACACGCGGCGGCGCGGCGGTGCTGCGCCGGGACGACATCGGCTCGCTCGAGCCGGGCAGGCAGGCCGACCTCGCGATCTGGCGGACCGACGGCCTGGAGCTCGGAGGCGCGGACGACCTCGTCGCCGGGCTCGTCCTTTCCGGCCCGCACCGGGTCGACCGGCTCGTGGTCGGCGGCGAGGACGTGGTGCGCGGGGGCGCTCTCACCCGGGCCGACGAGACGGCGATCGCCCGCGCCCATCGGGCCGAGGCGCGAAGATTCGCGGCGTGAGCTGCTCGCTCTCCACGCACGTGCTCGACACGGCGGCCGGCCGCCCCGCCGAGGGCGTCACCGTGGAGCTCTTCGTCTCGGGCGACGGCTTCCAGCGGTGCCTGGCCTCCGGCGTCACCGACGGCGACGGGCGCATCGGCGCCCTCGCGCAGGACCTGGCGGGTGGCACGTACCAGCTCGTGTTCCATCCGCCCTCGCCGTTCTTCACCCGGGTCGAGCTGCAGCTCGAGCTCACCGAGGGCCACTACCACGTCCCGCTCCTCGTCTCCCCCTACGGATGCGCGACCTATCGCGGCAGTTGATCTCGCTGGTCGTGCCGTTTCGAGGTCGGTGCCCGACGCAGTGCGGCCGGGGGCCGGCTTCGCCGGCCGGGAGGCCAGCCCCGCGTGACTAGCCGCAACCCGGAGGAGGGGGCTCGTGGGGGAGGAACCAGGGGTTCCCCCAGGAGGGAGCTACCGCGGGAGCTGACCGTCGGCGAGCTCGCGGAGCTCTTCGAGGGGCGGACCCGGTTCGTGGAGAGGCTCGCGGCCGAGCCGGATCCCCTGCGCCGCGCGCGCACCCTCGTCCACGAGCTCCCGGTGGACGAGAAGCGGGAGGTTCTCGACGCCCATCCTGCGATCGGCCAACGCGCCGGGCTCTCCGCCCGCTCTGCATCGGAGCAGGTAGGGGACGCGACTGCGGCCGTCCTCGAGCAGCTCGCTCGCCTCAACGCCGCCTACGAGGAGCGGCACGGCTTCCGCTTCGTCGTGTTCGTGAACCGTCGGCCGAAGACCGAGATCCTCGAGGTGCTGCGTTCCCGCATCGACAACCCGACCGAGCAGGAGCTCGAGACGGCTCTCGGCGAGCTCGTGGACATCGCGGTGGACCGCTGGGTGCACGGGTGAGCTCCACGCTGCCTCTGGCGCTCTCCGACGCGCTGTCGGACTGGCTCGATCTCGGTCTGCGGTGGCTGCACGTGATCGCGGCGATGGCCTGGATCGGGACGTCGTTCTACTTCGTGCTGCTCGACCAGTCGCTCCGGCCGCCGAGGGACGCGGCAGATGCCGAGGCCGGTGTCGGCGGCGAGCTCTGGGAGGTGCACGGCGGCGGCTTCTACCAGGTGCAGAAGTACGTCGTCGCCCCCCGCGTGCTCCCCGAGCACGTCGCCTGGTTCAAGTGGGAGGCGTACACGACGTGGCTCTCCGGCTTCGCGCTGATGCTCGTCCTCTACTACCTCGAGGCGTCGAGCGCGCTCGTGAAGCCCGGAGACGACCTCGAGCCCTGGCTCGCGGTCGCGATCTCGGTCGCTCTGCTCGCCGCCGCGTGGATCGTCTACGACCTCCTCAACCGTTTCGTCTCCGACGCCCGCGTCCTCTGGACGGCGCTGTTCGTGCTCGTCGCGCTGTCCGCCTGGGGCTCGGCGGAGCTCTTCAGCCCCCGGGCGGCGTGGCTCCAGGTGGGGGGGATGATCGGAACAGTGATGGCGGCCAACGTCCTCTTCGACATCATCCCCGCCCACTGGGAGCTGATTCGCGCGAAGGAGGCCGGCCGCGAGCCCGACCCGCGGCCGGGGATCCAGGCGAAGCAGCGCTCGGTGCACAACAACTACCTCACGTTGCCCGTGCTCCTCACGATGCTTGCCGGGCACTTCCCGTTCGCGTACGGCGCCGACCACGCCTGGCTGGTCCTGGTCGGCCTGATGGCGATCGGCGCCTGGGCCCGGCTGTTCTACAACCTTCGCCACTCGGGCCGCACACACTGGTGGATGACCGCGGCGGGCGCGGCCGCGTTCGTGGCGGTCGCCCTGCTGGTCGAGCGGGGGGACGAGACCGTGGCGACCCCCAGCGGGCCCGCCGCCGTCGCACAGGGTCAGCGGGTGTTCGCGTCAGCAGGCTGCGGCGTCTGCCACACGCTCGCCGACGCGGGAGCAACCGGGACGGTCGGGCCTTCACTCGATTCCGCGAAGCCGTCGGCGTCGCTCGTCGCCGACCGCGTGCGGAACGGACAGGGCGCGATGCCGGCCTTCGACGGACGGCTGACCGACGAGCAGATCGACGCCGTCGCCGCGTACGTCTCCGGTGCGGCCGCCGGATAGGATCCGCCCCCGCATGCTTCGGATCACCGCAGGCGGGTTCGAGCTCACCGCCCGCCTCGAGGAGGCGGACGCCCCCGACACCGTCGCCGCCTTCCGGCGGCTCCTCCCGCTCGAGTCGAAGATCATCCACGTCCGCTGGTCGGGCGAGGCGGGCTGGATCCCGTTCGGCGACCTCGACCTCGGGCTCGGCCCGGAGAACGCGACGTGCTATCCCCATCCCGGCGAGATCGTCCTCTACCCGGGCGGTGTGTCCGAGACCGAGATCCTGCTCGCCTACGGGTACGTCAACTTCGCCTCGAAGGCCGGCCAGCTGGCCGGGAACCACTTCGCCACGGTCGTCGAGGGGAACGAGCACCTCCGCCCGCTCGGCGTGAAGTTCCTGTGGGAGGGCGCCCAGGAGATCGTCTTCCGCGAACAGTGACGTCGTCGCCCGAGCCAGGGGTGTCCGGGTGAGGCCGAACGCCGGTACCCGGCCTCAGACCGGTACCTCCGTGCCGACACCACGCTCACGAGCGCGACGGACGACCTCGTGGCCGATCGCGACGTCCCACGGAGCGATCCCGTTCGACTTGAACACGACGATATCCGTGTGGCCCTGTCGCCCGGGGAGCTCGCCCGCCACGATCTGGTGCAGCTCGCAAACCTCGAGCCAGTCGAGCTGTCCGGCGGCGACGGGCTCGATCAGGTCGCCCGACTCGAGCTTCGCGCCCTCGAGCGAGTCGCAGCACACGAGCGTCGCCCGGACGATCACCTGCGAGTCGAGCTCGCGCCTGCGCGGATCGTTCGCGCCGATTGCGCAGACGAGCGCCCCCTCCTGGAGCCAGTCGCCTCTGAGAACGGGGTCCTTCGAGCTCGTCGCCGTGACGACGATGTCGCACGCCCCCGCGTCGGCGGGGGTCTCGGCGACCTCGGCGCCATGCCGCTCGGCGAACGCCGCCGCCCGCTCCGCCCTGCGGCTCGAGACGACGACACGCCCGATCGACGGCGCCGCCGCCCGGATCGCTGCGAGCTGGGACTCCGCCTGCCAGCCGGCCCCGAACAGGCCGAGGCTGGCCGCGCCGGGGCGAGCGAGATGCTTGGCCGCGACGCCGCTCGCCGCCCCGGTCCGAGCCTGACCCAGCCGGTCCGCCGCGATCATCGCGGTCAGCGTGCCGTCGGCGAGGTCGAAGAGGCAGACGACGAACTGGACCCGGCCCTCGACCGCGAGGTAGCTCTTCAGGCCCGCAGTCCCGAGCCCGCGGTCGGCCGCGGCCATCACCGCGAAGGCCCCGCCGTCGACGGCGAACCGTCTCCGCGGCATGAGCTCCACCTGCCCTGCGGCCATCCGGAGGAACGACTCCTCGATCACCGGCACCGCCTCGTCGGGCGTGATCAGCGAGCCGACGTCCTCCTCGGAGAGCCAGAGCGGCACGGGACTCGATGCTAGAGCCCGCCGCGAGGCAGGGTGAAGCGGAACGCGCTTCCGCCGCCTTCGGCGGGCTCGACCCAGATGTGCCCGCCGTGGGCCTCGACGACCCGTCGGCAGACGGCGAGACCGATCCCGCTGCCGTCGACGTCTCTCCTCCCGCGCGAGAACATCCCGAAGATGCTGCTCGAGTGCTCGCGGTCGACGCCGATCCCGTTGTCGCGCACGGTGATCGCCCATTCGCGGCCTCGCTCGGCTGCGCTGACCTCGATCCGCGGCGGCTCCGGCCCCCGGAACTTCAGCGCGTTGCCGACCAGGTTCTGGAACACGCGCCGGAGCTGGCGCGGGTCGCCGTCCACCTCCGGCAGCTCGCCCACGAGGAGAGTCGCACGCGCCTCTTCGAACGCGCCCCGCAGGTCGGCTTCGACCGCGGCCATCACGTCCTGCAGCGCGACGTGCTCTCGCGCCAGCTCGCCCGAGCGGGCGTACGCGAGCACGCCCTCGATGAGCTCCCGCCCTCGTGCCGTGCTGGCACGGAGCTCATGCAGCACCTCGGCCGCAGGCGGCTCCTCGGGGCGTTGCTCGAGCACCCTCACGAGCACCGAGATGCCGGCGAGGGGCTCGCTGAGGTCGTGTGCGACGACGTTCGCGTACGCCTTCAGCTCGGCCTCCATCCGACGCTCCTCGCTCACGTCGTGGAGGAACACGACCACACCGTCGCCGAGCTTCGCCGCGCGGTGAAGGAACGTGCCCAGCATGTAGCCGTCGCCGAAGGGGGTGTCGTACGTCACCTCGTTGACGAACGGGCGACCCGTGTCGCACACCTCGACGTACGCATCGAACGCCGTGCTGCCCCGCATCGCGGGCAGCGCCTCGAGGAGCGTGTAGCGAGACGGGGTCGCCGCGGGGATCCGGAAGCCGCGCAGCATCGCGGGGTTGCCGTACCCGAACGTGAAGTCGACGATCCTGCCGGCGGGGTCGCGCACGGCCCACAGGACGCCGACGGCCTCGGGAAACCCTTCGAGCAGCCCGCGAAACCCCTGGGCGCCGCGCTCGCCGAGCACCTCGACGAGCTTGGCGTCCTCGCCCCAGGGCTCCGGCTCGAAGTCGTGGGGCGGCGCGTCCACGCGCGCAGGATACGACCGCGCTGGAAGCGGGGTGATCGTCGAGGAGAGCTCGACGGCCCGGGGCCGGTCGGACCCGGCCAGCCGTGCGCTTTCTGTCGAGGCCGGAGGCCGGCTCAGCCGGCCGGGAGGCCAGGCACGAGAGACCCGTGCACGACGGAGGAACGAGGGCGTCGGCGGGGGAACGATGGGTTCCCCCGCCCCATGCGCCCGGCACGATTCGAACGTGCGACCTCTGCCTCCGCAGGGCAGCGCTCTATCCCCTGAGCTACGGGCGCGGGGAGCCGGTGAGTGTAGCGGGATCGCCCGAGTCGCCCAGCTGCCGGGCGACGCGGCCGTCCACCAGCAGGTCGGCCTCGGGCGGCACCTCGCGGCGCACGTACGCGAGCGCGACGACCCCGTCCGCAGGGCGGGGTGCTGCGCTCGTCACCCGGCCGACGACCTTGCCCTCGAGCGTCAGCTCCGCGTCGTAGGCGGGGAGCCCGTCACCGGAGAGCGCCAGCACGCGAAGGCCGCGGTTGGGGTGGCCGCGATGGTGCAGGCGCGCGACCGGCTCCTGGCCGGGGTAGCAGCCCTTCGTGAAGCTGATCGCGCGCTCCTCGAGCCCCGCCTCCGCCGGCATCACGCGGTCGTCGAGCTCGGCGCCGAGGCGCGGGGTACGGGCGAGGATCCGGAGCCGCTCCAGCTCGTCGTCGGAGATCGGCTCGGAGCCCTCCGGCGGATCGGCGTCGAGCACCTCGACCGCCTGCACACCGTAGTCCCGATTCGGAAATGCGAGCTCGTGCTGGCTCGACACGTGCTCGTCCGCGCCGAGGACGAGCAGCGAGCGGTGCTCCTCCGGCTCGATCGAGCACTTCGCCGCGAAGCGCGCGCGGACGAGCTCACGCGCGAGACGCTCGCCCGCCACCGGCTCGGTGACCAGCAAGAAGTCGTCCTCGCCGCGGCGACAGACGACGAGCGGGGCGATGATCCGCGCCTTCGGCGTCAGGAGGAGCGCCTCGCACGAGCCGCCCACGGGGAGGCTCTCGACCTCGTTCGACACCATCCGGTTCAGGTACGCGGCGGCGTCCGGGCCGATCACGGAAACGTAGGCGCGGGGCCGGGGTGCAGCGTGTAACGTCGCGACGGCCATCGAGACGAGGGTAGCCAAGGTGTTCAGGAGCAAGGCGGAGCGGAAGGTGCAGGAGGCGGGCTACGACCCCGCCCGGCTCCCACCGGGCCAGTACCTGACCGAGAAATGGCCGGTGCTGCACGCCGGCGACGTCCCGTCCTACCCTGCCGATCTCGAGGGGTGGGACTTCCGCGTGCACGGCCAGGTCGAGACGCCGATCACGCTGACCTGGGCCGAGCTCGACGCGCTGCCAAGGACGACCGTCACGCAGGACATCCACTGCGTCACCCGCTGGAGCCGCTTCGACGCCTCGTTCTCCGGCGTCCCGTGGTCGGCGATCCGCGAGCTCGTCGGCCCGCTCCCGAGCGCCCACCACGCGATCGCACACGCCGAGGCCGGCTTCACCGCGAACGTGCCCGCGTCGTTCCTCGAGGTCGAGGGCGCCCTCCTCGCGACCCATGCCGACGGCGAGCCGCTCGCACCCGAGCACGGCTGGCCGCTCAGGCTCGTGATCCCGGGAAAGTACTTCTGGAAGAGCGCCAAGTGGCTCCGCGCGATCGAGCTCCGCGCGACCGACGCCCCGGGCTTCTGGGAGCGCTACGGCTACCACAACGACGCCGATCCCTGGAAGGAACAGCGCTACGCGTTCTAGTTCGTCCGCTGGTGGTCGGCCCCGGTCGCGGGGAGGGCCTGGTTTCCGCCGCGTTCGAATCCCTCGAACGAGGGAGCGAGGGCGTCGGCGGGTAGGCCGAAGCACATAGCACCCACCCTCCCCAGCATCACCGAGGCGGCCGCTCCCCCAAGCGGCCGTCTCCCTTTTCTCGTTCGCGAGCGGGAATCCACCGAGTGGATCCCCGCCTGCGGCGGGGCACATCCCTGAAGGCGTCGGCTTGGCCGCCGCAACCGCCGCGAAGCGAACTGCAAGCCCCTCTGGCCGCGAGCGGGAATCCACCGAGTGGATCCCCGCCGCTCGGATCCCCGCCTGCGGCGGGCACAGCCCTAGGCGCGCGCGAGGTGCTCGCCGAGCTCGGTGCTCAGGGCCTGCGCGCTCGTCCCGTCGCGGGGGGCGAGGAAGACGGTGTTGTCACCTGCGATCGTGCCGGCGATCCCGGGATGTCGCCCCTCGTCGATCGCCTGCGCGAGCGCGCTCGCGTAGCCGGAGGGCGTCGTCACGACGACGAGCGGCCCTGCCCGCTCCACGCGCGTGGCGTAGCGGCGCATCGCGACACCGACCGCGCGGAGACGGTCCGCGTCGTCCGAGCCCGGGGCGGCGTACACGAGCCGCCCGGAGGGTGCCCTCACCTTGGTGAGGCCGAGATCGTGCACGTCGCGCGAGATCGTCGTCTGCACGACGTCGTGCCCCTCCTCTCGGAGGGCCTCGACGAGCTCCGCCTGCGTCGAGATGGCGCGGTCGCGGACGAGACGGAGGATCGCCTGCCGGCGGACGGCGTTGCTCACGAGAGCACCTCGCGCAGGACCGCCAGCGCTTCCTCCACCTCCGCCTCGGAGACGACGAGCGGTGGCAGCAGACGGAGAACGTCCGGCCCGGCCGTCACGACGAGCAGGCCCCGCTCGCGGCAGGCTTCCACGACGGCTCCGGCGTCGCCGTCGAGCACGCCCGCGAGGAGAAGCCCTCGGCCGCGCACCTCCCGGACGGCGCCCAGCTCCGACAACCCGGTCGCGAGCTGCTTCCCGCGCGCGGCCACGTTCTCGAGCAGCGCGTCGTCGATCGCCTCCACCACCGCGCACGCCGCGGCCGACGCCACCGGGTTGCCGCCGAAGGTCGAGCCGTGGTCCCCCGGGCCGATCGCCTCGGCGACTCCCTCGCGCGCGAGCAGCGCGCCGATCGGGAGACCGTTGCCCAGCCCCTTCGCCAGCGTGACGAGGTCGGGCTCGATCCCGAGCTGCTCGTAGGCGAAGAAGGTCCCCGTACGGCCGAGCCCGGCCTGCACCTCGTCGACGGTGAGCAGCGCCCCGACCTCGCGGGCGATCTCGGCCGCGGAGCGGACGAACTCCGCCTCGAGCGGGAGCACGCCGCCTTCCCCGAGCACCGGCTCGAGGAGGATGGTCGCCAGCTCCGAAGCGGGCGCGACGGCCGCCTCGAGCGACTCGACGTCGTTCGGCCGGGCGAACGAGACGCCCGGGACGAGCGGCCCGAAGCCCTCCCACTTGCCGGGCTGGCCGGTCGCGGACAGCGCGCCGAGCGTCCTGCCGTGGAAGCCTCCCTCGAGCGCGACGATCCGGGTGCGCCCGGTGGCCTTGCGGGCAACCTTGAGCGCGGCCTCGTTCGCCTCCGCCCCGGAGTTGCAGAAGAACGCCTGCGCCCCGCCCATGCGCTCGGAGAGCAGCCCGGCGAGCCGGAGCATCGGCTCGGTCCAGTAGAGGTTCGAGGCGTGCCACAGCCGGTCGAGCTGCGCGTGCGCCGCGGCCGTCACGGCCGGGTGCAGGTGGCCGAGCCCGACGACGGCGATCCCCCCGACGAAATCGAGGTACGAGCTCCCCTCGTCGTCCCAGACCCGGCATCCCTCCCCGCGGACGATCGTGACGTCCGCGCGCGCGTACGTCGGCAGGACCGTCGCGCGGGATGCCTCCAGCAGGCTGCGGCCCGCTTCGCTCATACGGAAACCCGGGTCGCGCCGATCGAAGCCTGGACGCCGCCGCGTGCCGCACGGACGGCCGCCATCAGCTTGGGGACGATCCCTCCCTCGAACCGCCCGTCGTCGAGGCCCGCCTCGGCCTCGTCCGCGGGCAGGACGGACGCGAGCTGCCCGTCGAGCAGCACGCCGGGGACATCGGTCAGGAAGAGGATCCTCTCGGCGGAGATCCCGACGGCGAGCGCGGCGGCGGCCTCGTCCGCGTTGACGTTGAGCGGCCCCTCGGCAAGCGGGGCGACGACCGGCACACGCCCCCGTTCGAGCGCCTCGAGCACGGCCGCGGGGGCCGACGGCTCCGGGTCGCCCACGAGGCCGAGCGCCTCGACCCGCCGCGCACGCAAGCCGATCTCGTCGCCGTGCAAGCCGACCGCGCTCGGCCCGATCGCCTGGCAGACCTCCGCGTTGACGGCCGCAAGCGACTCGCGGACGACGTCGAGCACGTCCGGTGTCGTCACGCGACGGCCGCCCACGAACTCGGGGACGATCCCGCGGCGCTCCATCTCGGCCGTGATCTGAGGGCCCGCGCCGTGGACGACGACGACGTCTCCGTCGACCTCTGCGAGCGCGGCCCGGACGATTCCCGCGGCGACGCGTCCACCCAGCTTCACGACGACGGTCACGTCGTGTACTCCGCGTTGAGCCTGACGTAGTCGTACGAGAGGTCGGATGCCAGGTAGGCGGCCTCGCCGTCACCGAGCCCGAGGTCGAGCTCGATGCGGCAGGATGCGCCCGCCAGCTCCGGGACCTGCCCGGTCGGCGCACCCCTGGCGAACACGGGCGTTCCGTCGAACGCGACCCGCAGCCGGTCGGGGTCGAGCCGGGCGAACCCGCCGTTCGAGGGCGCGGATCCGGCCGCGGCCAGCACGCGTCCCCAGTTCGGGTCGCGCCCGAAGGCGGCCGTCTTGACGAGCGGCGAGGTCGCGACGCGGAGCGCGATCGCCTCCGCCTCCTCGTGCGAGGAGGCGCTGGAGACGACGATCTCGAGCACCACGGTCGCCCCTTCTCCGTCGGCGACGATCTGCCGCGCGAGGTCGGCACAGACCTCTTCGAGGCGGCGCGAGAACCGCTCGTCCAACCCGGGATCGCGATCGGTGATCCCCGACATCCCGTTCGCCAGCAGCACGACGGCATCGTTCGTCGAGCAGTCGCCGTCGACGGAGATGCGGTTGAAGGAGCGCTCGACCGCGGGGCGCAGGAAGGAATCCGCCTCGCCTGCGGCCAGCGGGTAGTCGGTCGTCACCACCGCGAGCATCGTGGCCAGGCAGGGATGGATCATCCCCGCCCCCTTCGCCATGCCCGCCACGGTGAACCCGTCCGCGGCGGCGACCGCAGTCTTCGGCCCCTGGTCGGTGGTCAGGATCGCCTCCGCCGCGATCGCGCCGCCGTCCCGGGAGAGGGCTGCAGCTGCAGCGTCGACGCCGGCGAGGAGCCTCTCCATCGGCAGCCGCGGCCCGATCACGCCGGTCGAGAGCACGACGACCTCCTCCGGCCGAAGGCCGAGCAGCTGGGCGGTGCGCGCGGCGGTCGCGAGGGCGTCCTCCTCTCCCGGCCGCCCCGTCGCGGCGTTCGCGACACCGGCGTTCACGACGACGGCCTGCGGCTGGGCCGTCTCGAGGTGCCTCCGGGAGACGACGACGGGCGCCGCCTGGACACGGTTCCGGGTCCACATCGCGCAGCCCACCGCCGGGGCGACAGAGCGGACGAGCGCGACGTCCGGCTTCCCCGACGGCCTGATCCCGGCGGCGACACCGGAGGCGAGGAAGCCCCGTGGGGCGGTGACCGACACGGGTCTACACGAGCACTCCGGCAAGCCGGAGCCCCGTGGTCGCGCCGAGCCCGAACAGCGCGTTCACGTTCTGGACGGCCTGGCCCGCGGCGCCCTTGCCGAGGTTGTCGAGCGCGCAGATCACGATCGTGCGGTCGGTGTGTCGGTCCCCGAAGACCCCGATCTCGGCGCCGTCGGTGTGCTGGACGCGCGCGAGCTCGGGTGTGACGCCCTCCCGCAGCACCGTGACGACCGGGCTCGCCGCGTAGTGCTCCTCGAGCAGCGCGCGCAGGTCGGAGCCGGTCGAGCGGACGTTGCAGGTCGCGAGCAGGCCGCGCCGCACCGGCAGGAGGTGCGGTGTGAACGAGACGGGAAAGCCCAGCACCTGCGCGATCTCGGCGACGTGCTGGTGGGCGCCCACCTTGTACGGCGAGACGTTCTCCAGCACGGACCCCGCGTGCGTGGAGGGCCTCGGCGAGCGGCCGGCGCCGGTCATGCCCGACATCGCGTCCACGACCACGCTGCCCGGATCGACCGCCGCCGCGATCGGGCCGAGGGCGAGCAGCACGGCGGTCGCGTAGCAGCCGGGGTTGGCCACGAGCCTCCCCTCCGGCGGCGACAGCTCGGGCAGCCCGTACGACCATCCACCGAGGCCCTCGGGCCGAGGGTGCGTGAAGCCGTACCACGCCTCGTACTGGGTCGGATCGGCGAGTCGGTGGGCACCGGAGAGGTCGACCACGACGCCGCGTGCGGGCGGCTCGAACTCGGCCGCCTCCTCGTGCGGGAGGCAGAGGAAGGTCACGTCGGCCTCACAGGCGAGCGCGGCGGCGTTCGTGATCAGCCGCGGAACGCGCTTGCCGCCGTTCCGGTTGAGGCGCGGGTCGAGGGCCGTCGCGTCGCGGCCTGCGAGCGAGTCCGAGCCGACGGCGTAGAGCTCGAGCTCGGGATGGCGGAGCACGCGGTCGAGCGTCTCCTGGCCCGTGTAGCCGGCGGAGCCGACGATGCTGACGTACGGCATTCGCATATTATGCAGAAACTTTCGTTCTTATGCTCATGCGGTGAGCCGCCCCTGCTCCGCCGACTCGCGCTCGGCGAGCTCCGAGCGTGGGGCGAGGCGACGGAACCGCCCGAGGGCGGCATCGCGATCCGCGAGCAGGCTCGCGGCGCGCTGCGAGCCGGTCAGCCGCACGTGGCGGCCGAGGAGGTCGCAGAGCCGTTCGGCGTCGTGGCGCTCGAGGGGGACGAGCGCGACGAGCTCCTCGTTCACGAGGCGCTCGTCGGGGTCGAGCAGGAACGCCTCGCCCCCGGTCATCCCCGCGCCCAGGTTGCGGCCGTGGGAGCCGAGGACGACGACGGTGCCGCGGGTCATGTACTCGCAGGCGTGGTCCCCGACACCCTCGACGACCGCGACCGCGCCGGAGTTGCGCACGGCGAACCGCTCGCCGGCCGTGCCGGCGCAGAAGAGCTCGCCGCCGGTGGCGCCGTAGAGCACCGTGTTGCCCATCAGGCAGGGGTCACCGGCATCGTTCCGGGGCGGCGCGACCACGATGCGCCCGCCCGACATCGACTTCCCGACGTAGTCGTTCGCCTCCCCGACGAGGCGGAGGTCGACGCCCTGGGTGACGAACGCGCCGAAGCTCTGGCCGGCTGCGCCCTCGAAGCGCGCGCGCACACGACCGGCGGGAGCGGCGGAGCCGACGGCCTTCGCGATCGCCCCGCCGAGGCGGGCGCCGATCGCGCGGTCCGCGTTCGTCACCTGGTACGCGGCCTCGACGAGGCGGGCGCCCGTGATCGCGGCCTTGCCCTGGGCGAGGAGGAGGGAGCCGAGTCGGTCGCCCTCGTGCGGGACCGGTTGCCCGACGTACCTGGCATGGCCCTGCCCCCTGCGGACGAGCAGCGCGCCGAGATCGAGGGCGTCGGCCGAAGGGTCGCCCGTCCGACGCTGGCGCAGGAGGTCGACGCGGCCCACCGCCTCGTCCAGGGTCGCCAGCCCCAGGCGTGAGAGGTGCTCGCGCACGTCGAGCGCGACGAAGCGGAGGTAGGCCTCGACCATCTCGGGCGTGCCGGCGAACTTCGCCCGGAGCTCGGGCCGCTGGCTCGCGATCCCGACGGGACAGGTGTCGAGGTGGCACGAGCGCACCATCAGGCAGCCCTCGGCGAGGAGCAGCGCGGTTCCGAACGAGAACTCGTCCGCGCCGAGCAACGCAGCCACGACGACGTCACGGCCGGTCTTGAAGCCGCCGTCCACGCGCACGCGCACGCGGCCGCGCAGGCCGTTCGCGACGAGCGCCTGCTGGGTCTCGGCGAGCCCGAGCTCCCACGGAGCCCCGGCGTGCTTGATCGAGGGAAGGGGGCTTGCCCCGGTGCCGCCGTCGGCGCCTGCGACGTGGACGACGTCCGCGTGTGCCTTCGCCACCCCGGCGGCGATCACGCCGACGCCGCTCGACGACACGAGCTTGACCGAGATGTCCGCGTCGGGGTTCACCTCACGCAGGTCGAACACGAGCTGGGCGAGGTCCTCGATCGAGTAGATGTCGTGATGCGGCGGCGGCGAGATGAGCGACACGCCCGGGCTCGTCCCGCGGAGCCGGGCGATCTCCTCCGTGACCTTGTGCGCGGGGATCTGCCCTCCCTCGCCGGGCTTCGACCCCTGCGCGATCTTGATCTGGAGCTCCTCGGCGAACGCCGCGTACTCGGCCGTGACGCCGAAGCGGCCGGACGCCACCTGCTTGATCTTCGAGTTGCGCTCGTCGCGGTACCGCGAGGGGTCCTCTCCGCCCTCCCCCGAGTTCGAGCGGCCCCCGAGCCGGTTGAGCGCCACGGCGATCGTCTCGTGCGCCTCCGCGGAGAGCGCGCCGTGCGACATCGCGCCGCCAGAGAAACGGCGGACGATCGAGTCCACCCCCTCGACCCGGTCGAGCGGCAGCGGCTCGCCGGCCGGGACGAGCTCGAGGAGGTCGCGCGGCTCGAGCGGGGGCCTCTCGTCGACGAGCACGGCGAACCGCTCGTAGAGGTCCTGGCGCTCGCCCTTCACCGCCTTCACCAGCGCGTGCGCGGCGGTGACGCTCGCCTGCAGCGACTCGACGACGTCGGGGTCCGTCGCGTGAGGCTCACCGCCCTTGCGGAACTTGTAGAAGCCCGGGTTCTCGATCTGCGGCTTCTCGGCCACCGAGGCGGCGAGCCGCCCGAGCGCGTCGCGCTCGAGCCCGTCGAGCCCGATCCCGCCGATCGCGGAGGGTGTGCCGCCGAAGAACCGCCTGCAGAGGCGGCGGTCGAGGCCCACGGCCTCGAACAGGCGCGCGCCTCTGTAGCTCGCGACGTCCGAGATCCCCATCTTCGACATCACCTTCAGGACGCCGTCCTCGAGCGAGCGCAGGAGACGCGCCTGCGCCTCGGCAGGAGTGGGCCGGTCGCCGCCGACCTTGTCGGTCTCGGCGAGACGCGCGACCGTCTCGAGCGCGAGCCGCGGGCAGACGACGTCTGCGCCGTAGCCGACGAGCGTCGCGACCATGTGGGTGTCCCGGGCCTCGTCCGTCGACACGAGGAGCGAGCAGGCCGTGCGCACGCCGCGCTCGACGAGGCGGCCGTGGGCGGCGGCGACGGCGAGCAGCGCAGGGACGGGGGCTCGTTCGCCTCCCGCTGCCGTATCGGTGAGGCAGAAGGCGCTCGCGCCGCCTTCCGCGAGCTCCACGCACGCGTCGGCGACGCGCTCGACCGCGGCTCCGAGGCCCTCGCCGGCGGAGAAGGTCGCGTCGATCTCGGGTGCCTCGAGCGCCGCGAGCCCGGCCGGCGTGACGAGGAACGACGGCAACACCACGAGCGGCGGCAGCACCCCCTCCGCGTCGAGCGGTGCCCGCGCGCCGATCAGCGTGGAGATCGACATGACCGCCCGCTCGCGGTAGTGGTCGATCGCCGGGTTCGTCACCTGGGCGAACCGCTGCCTGAAGTACGAGGCCAGCGGTCGCGCCCTCCCCGCGAGCGGCGCGATCGGCGCGTCGTCGCCCATCGAGTACACGGGGTCCTGACCGGTCTGCGCGATCGGCCGCAACATGAGGCTCAGCTCCTCGCGGGTATAGCCGTGGAGCGCGTGCCGGGCAGCGAGGTCCGCCTCGGGGGCCCGCAACGGCTCCCCCCGCTCGCCGAAGCGAACGCTCCCCTCGACCCAGGCCGCGTAGGGCTTCCGCGCCGCGAGCTCCCGCTTCAGCTCTCCGTCGAACAGGAGCCCGCGGTGGGGGTCGATCGAGAGGAGCTGACCGGGACCCAGGCGCCCGCGGCGAACGGTGCCACCCTCGGGCAGTGGCACCGCGCCCGCCTCCGACGACACGGCGACGAGGCCGTCGTCGCAGACCGCGACCCGCAACGGCCGCAGCCCGTTCCGGTCGAGCGCCGCGCCGCAGGTGATCCCGTCGCTGTACACGAGTCCCGCAGGCCCGTCCCAGGGCTCGGCGAGCATCGCGTGGTAGCGGTGCATCGCGCGCTCGGCCTCGTCGACCCGCGGATCGTTCTGCCACGCGGGCGGCACGAGCAGCGTGACGGCCTCGCGCACGTCGAGGCCCGCCCTGACGAGCAGCTCCAGCGCGTTGTCCAGCAGCGCCGAGTCCGAGCCAGACCGGTCGAGAGCCGGGGCGAGCTCGGGATCCACCCCGCGTGCCCGCTCGCGCGCCTCCATCCACTCGACGTTCCCGTCGATGGTGTTGATCTCGCCGTTGTGGCAGAGGAGGCGGAAGGGCTGCGCGCGCTCCCAGCTCGGCTCGGTGTTGGTCGAGAAGCGCTGGTGGAAGATCGCCCACGGCGCCGCCCACTCCGGCTCGGCAAGGTCAGGGTAGAAGCTCGCGAGCTGTGTGGCCGCGCAGAGCGCCTTGTACGTGACGGTGCGGAAGGAGAGCGACGCGACGTAGATCCCGTCGACCCGCTCGGCGCGGCGCCGGGCCCTGTGCGCACGCAGCTCTGCGTCGGGCTCCCCGCAGGGCGCCAGCACGAGCTGGGCGATGCGCGGCATGCTCGCCGTGGCGGTCGACCCGAGCGCCGCGACGTCGTTCGGGACGTCCCGCCAGCCGAACGGCTCGAGGCCCTCCGCGCGGCACGCCTCCTCCACGATCCCCCGGAGCCACGGCTCACGCAGGAAGCACATCGCGATGCCGGCGCCCTCTTCCCCCGTCAGGGACGGGTGGAGCGGCAGGAGGAGCCCTGCGCCGTCACCCGTGACCCCGTCCGCCGCCCACGCCCCGCGGTGCGAGACGGCCGCCAGCCCGGCGAGCGCCCGATCGACGAGCTCGCGCGACGCACGCCCGCGTGCGTCGGCGACGAGGCCGATGCCGCAGGCGTCTCGCTCGACTGTCGGATCGTGGAGTGGATGGTTCACGCGGAGCTGACCGCCTTTCGTGGCTGAACGAAGAAGAGCTCTCCCGCCGGTGTGTCGGCTGCTAGCTGGCGGGGGCGGGAGGGGGTCGCCGGCTAGCGCCGTTTGGCGGCGATGAACGCAATCGGCGAGAGCGGGGCTACGAGCGCCCCGGTCGGCCGATCGTCACGAGTCATCGCGCCGCGAGCCATCGATCATCGATCGTAGTGTGTGGACGGCCTAGCCGCAAGGACGAGCGGACTGGACGAAGGTCTCAATTGACACGGGTCCGGTCCTCCGGCACTCTGAGTCGGCGATGACGCTCTGCCACGCCGTATCCGCACGTCCACTCGTACCGCGCCCCGCGGTAGCGATCGGCGGCGGCATCGAGCTCATCCTGATTCTCCCCGTCTAGGGGAGATCGACGCTCACGCGCCCGAGACGGCGCACACGCCGACCGAGACCACACCAGAGGTGCGTCCGGAGGACGTACCGAGCGAGAGGAGCACCACCATGACCCCCGACCCCCCGACTCCCGCACCGCGATGACGACACGACGGACCTACGTCGTCGCGTGCCTCGCCGGCCACGGGATCGGCCCCGAGATCACCGCCGCAGCGAGCCGCGCGCTGGCTCGGCTCTCACGCGAGCACGGCTTCGACGTCGAGGAGCTGCATCCGCCGTTCGACACCGAGGCGCTGACGAGATCGGGCCACATGCTTCCGGCCGCCACGCGACGGGCGACCTCGTCCGCGGATGCAGTGCTCGTCGCAGGCGATGCGGCGCCGGCCCTCGACGGGCTCCGCGCGGAGCTCGACCTCGCGGCGCGCGTCACCCGGGTCCTCGACGAGACGGGCGAGGCCACCGCGTTTGCTCCGTTGCACGACATGGCCGCGGACTGGACGGTCGAACGTGCCTTTGCCACCGCACGCCGGCGCTCGGGGCACCTCACGTCGGTCGGGGTCTCCGAAGGGTGGACCGCTCTCGTGGAGCGGCATGCCGACCGGCATCCGGGGGTCGAGGTCGAGCACGTGTCTCTCCCCGACGCGCTCAGGCGGCTCGCCGCCGGATCGGTGGGGGTGCTCACCGCCGAGGGCGTGCTCGGTGACGCTGTCGCGGAGGCCCCGCGACTCGGCGGCAGGCGCCGCCTCGTGGCATCCGCCCAGCTCTCGCCGAGCGGCCCGAGCCTGTTCGGCCCCGCGGAGGGGACGACCAGCGAGCTGGCGGGCCACGGCGTCGCCGACCCGAGCGCGATGCTGCTCGCAACCGCGCTGCTCCTCTCGGAGGGGCTCGGCCGCACGGCCGCCGGCGAGGCGCTCGAGGAGAGCCTCACCGCGGCGCTGCGCGCGTCGCGTCGCCCTTCGGAGGTGTCGGGGCCCGGTGTCTCCGCGACGACGCGCGAGTTCGTCGATGCCGTGCTCGGCCTGCTTCGCAGCGCTCGTCGCGACACGGAGTTCGCGCTCGGAGTCGGGCCATGAGGATGACGGGCGGCGACGCGATCCTCCGCTCCCTCGAGGCCGAGGGCGTGGAGGTGATGTTCGGGATCCCGGGCGGGGCGATCATGCCGACCTACGACGCCATCGCCCGCGGCACCACCGTGCGCCACGTCCTCGCCCGCCACGAGCAGGGGGCAGGACACATGGCGCAGGGCTACGCCCGTGCGTCCGGTCGCGTCGGCGTGGCGATCGCCACGTCGGGACCGGGGGCGACGAACCTCGTCACGCCGATCGCCGACGCGTGGATGGACTCGACGCCGCTCGTCTGCATCACGGGACAGGTGCGCTCGACCCTGATCGGCACTGACGCCTTCCAGGAGTGCGACATCACCGGGATCACGATGCCGATCGTCAAGCACTCGTGGCTCGTGCAGGACGCGCGGGAGATCCCCGCCGTGCTCAGGGCCGCGTTCCACGTCGCCAGTACAGGACGATGCGGCCCGGTGCTCGTCGACATCCCCCGCGACGTCCAGGAGGCGGCGATCGACTTCGCCTACCCCGACGGCGTCGACCTCCCCGGCTGGCGGCCCCCGACGAAGGTGCACCCGCTCCAGGTCCGCGAGGCCGCCCGGGCGATCGCCCACGCGCGCAAGCCCGTGCTGTACGTGGGCGGGGGAGCCCTGAACGGCGACGCCTGCGCGGAGCTCCTGCAGCTCGCCGAGGCGGGAACGCTGCCCGTCATCACGACGCTGATGGGCAAGAGCGCCTTCCCGGAGACCCATGAGCTCCACTTCGGCTGGCCGGGGATGCACGGGCCCAAGTGGTCGAACCTCGCGATGAACACCTGCGACGTCCTCGTCGCGATCGGCGCGCGCTTCGACGACCGCGTCACCGGCAAGCTCTCGGCCTTCGCGCCCGGGGCCACCGTGGTCCACCTCGACATCGACCCGGCGGAGATCTCGAAGCTCCGGGACGCCGACATTCCGGTCGTCGGCCCGCTGGCGCAGGCGGTCTCGGCGCTGGCCGACGAGGTCGCCCTGCAGCGCACCGAGGGAGCGCCCGCACCGGAGGCGTGGCTCGGCCAGATTCGCGACTGGCGCGAGGAGTTCCCGCTCAGGTACGGCGAGAGCGACGAGTGGCTCAAGCCACAGCAGGTCGTCCAGGCGCTCCAGCGGCTGACCGCCGGCACCGACGTGATCGTCACGACCGGCGTGGGCCAGCACCAGATGTGGGCGATGCAGTACGTCGTCTCCGAGCAGCCGCGGAGCTTCATCACCTCCGGCGGCCTCGGGACGATGGGCTACGGCATCCCCGCGGCGATCGGCGCCAAGGCGGCCCGACCCGAGGCCACGGTCGTCTGCATCGACGGCGACGGCTGCTTCCAGATGACGGCCCAGGAGCTCGCCACCGCGGCCCTCGAGGACCTGCCCATCGTGGTGGTGCTCGTCAACAACGGCTACCTCGGGATGGTCACGCAGTGGCAGGACATGTTCTTCGACGGCCGCCGCTCGCACGTCCACCTGACCGCGCAGGTGCCCGACTACGCCCGGCTCGCAGAGGCCTACGGCGGCGTCGGGATGGTCGTCTCCAGCGAGGCGGAGCTCGAGCCGGCGCTCGAGCAGGCACTCGGCCTCGGCAGGACCGTCGTGATCGACTGCCGGGTCGACCCCGCGGAGCAGATCTTCCCGATGATCCCGGCGGGCGCCGCCGCGCTCGACATGCTGGAGTACTCGGACACCGACGACAGCGTGGAGGCGAGGGCGTCATGAATCCGACTGTCCACCTTCCCTCGGTTTCCCGGGCCGCCGCTCGCAAACGGCGCGGGCCGCGAGCCTGCAGCGAGCGGCCGGGAAAGCGAGCGGCGTCATGAAGCACACACTCTCCGTCGTGGTGGAAGACCGCCCGGGCGCCCTGACGCGCATCACGACGATGTTCGCCCGGCGGGGCTTCAACATCGAGTCGCTGGCGGTCGGCCCCACCGAGCGCCCCGGTGTCTCGTGCATCACGCTCCGGGTCGACTGCACCCAGCACTCGCTGGAGCAGATCGAGAAGCAGATCCACAAGCTCGTCAACGTGCTCCGGGTGACGGAGCTCGTCGCCGGAGAGGCCGTCGAGCGCGAGCTGCTGGTCGCGCGCGTCTCGGCGCAGCCCGAGCGCCGGGCCGAGCTCGTCACGACGGCCGAGGCCCTCGGCGGCCGGCTCCTCGACGTCGGCCCCGACGGGGTCGTGCTCGAGCTGACCGGGACGCCCGAGGAGCTCGACGCGTTCCACGAGCTCTGCCACCCGTACGGTGTCGTCGACCTCGTCCGGACCGGCAGGATCGGCGTGCCACGCGCCTCCGGCAAGCGCCGCTCGCCGAGGCGGCTGGCCGCGATCAACTAGTTCGTCCGACCGAGCAAGCCCGCCCCCCACCAGAAAGGACACAGCTCATGGCGACGATCCTCCGTGACGGCGACCTCTCACTTCTCGACGGGACAGTGGCCGTCGTGGGTTACGGCAGCCAGGGCCACGCCCACGCGCTCAACCTCCACGACTCGGGCGTGCGGGTCGTCGTCGGGCTGCGGGAGGGCTCGAGCTCCTGGAGCGAGGCCGAGGAGGCCGGGCTCGAGGTGCGTCCGATCGCGGACGCCGTCCGCGGCGCACAGCTCGTCTCGCTCCTGCTGCCCGACCAGGTGCAGCCGCAGGTGTTCACGGAGTCGGTGGGGCCCGCCCTCGAGCCCGATGCCGCGGTCCTCTTCGCACACGGGTTCAACGTCCTCTACGGCCGCATCGCCCCGGCGACGGGCCACGACGTCGTCATGGTCGCGCCCAAGGGGCCCGGCCACGTCGTCCGCCGGCTGTTCACGGAGGGCTACGGGACGCCTGCGCTGATCGCGGTGGAGCAGGACGCGTCCGGCCGTGCGCGCGACCTCGCACTCGCCTACGCGGTGGGCATCGGCGCGGGACGCGCGGGGATCCTCGAGACGACGTTCCGCGAGGAGACCGAGACCGACCTGTTCGGCGAGCAGGCCGTTCTCTGCGGCGGCACGACCGAGCTGATCCGGGCGGGCTTCGAGACTCTCGTCGCGGCCGGGTACCAGCCCGAGGTCGCCTACTACGAGTGCCTCCACGAGCTGAAGCTGATCGTCGACCTGATCTGGGAGGGCGGTCTGCAGCACATGCGCTGGTCGATCTCCGACACCGCCGAGTTCGGCGACTACACCAGCGGGCCGCGCGTGATCGACTCACACGTGCGCGAGCGGATGCAGGGTGTCCTCGACGACATCCGCTCGGGCGAGTTCGCGAAGGTGTGGATCGCGGAGATGGAGAGCGGCGAGGCGGGCCTCCGCGGGCACCGGGCGGAAGCCGCGAACCAGCTGATCGAGCAGGTGGGCGAGGAGCTCCGCGCGCTCATGCGCCGCGAGGGCACGAGTGCAGTCCGTTGACGTTCCCGTAGCCCTCCTCGGCTACGGGACCGTCGGCGCCGCGGTGCACCGACTGCTCAGCGAGCAGGGAGACGAGATCGAGCGTGCGACCGGCCACCGCCTCCGGGTGGTGCGGGCGCTCGTCCGCGACCCTGCCCGCGAACGGGGCTTCGACGCCGGCCCCGGCGTGCTGACGACCGACTTCGACGCCGTGCTCGGCGATCGGTCGATCAGGCTCGTCGCCGAGGTGATGGGCGGTGTCGAGCCGGCGGGAGAGCACGTGCTGGCGCTGCTCCGGTCCGGCCGCTCGGTCGTGACCGCCAACAAGCAGCTCGTCGCGCGGCACGGCGCCGAGCTCTTCGACGCGGCGTCCACGGCCGGTGCCCAGCTGCGGTTCGAGGCGTCGGTGTGCGCCGCGATCCCCGTGATCAAGGTGCTGCGGGAGTCGCTCGTCGTGACGAACGTCCACCGCGTCGTCGGGATCGTCAACGGGACGACCAACTTCATCCTCTCGGCGATGAGCGAGGGACGCTCCTACGCGGACGCGCTCGCGGAGGCGCAGCGATTCGGGTACGCGGAGGCGGACCCGACCGACGACGTGGCCGGGCTGGACGCCGCCGCGAAGACCGCGATCCTGGCGACGGTCGCGTTCGGCTCCCGTGTCCCGCTCGAATGGGTGGCGGTCGACGGGATCGAGGCGGTGCGCGAGGAGCACATCGAGGCGGCGCGCGCGCTCGACATGAGGGTCAAGCTGCTCGGCCGGGCGACGCTCGCCCACGGCCGGGTGGACGTCCGGGTCGGCCCCGCCTTCGTCGACATCCATCACCCGCTCGCGGCGGTCGACGGCCCCTTCAACGCGGTGATGCTCCAGGGCGACGCGATCCGCGAGATCACCATGGAGGGCCCCGGCGCGGGGGGAATCGAGACGGCGAGCGCCGTCGTGGCCGACCTCGTCTCGATCGTCGGCACGACCGGCACCGGGTTCCTCCAGGGCGACCCGGTCTGGCGCCAGGTCGAGCGGATGCCGCCCGGCGACCTCGCCTCCCCGTGGTACCTGCGCCTCGAGGTCGAGGACCGCGCGGGCGTCCTCGCCCGCCTCGCCCAGGAGCTCGCGGTCGAGGGCGTGTCCGTCGCGCGGCTCGTCCAGCAGCCTTCGAACGGTCATGCGGTGCTCCACGTCGTCACCCACGAGGCCCCCGCGGGACGGGTCGAGGCAGCTCTCGCCGCGATCCGTGCGCTACCCGAGTCGCGCGGCGAGGCAAGCGCGCTCCCGGTGGTCTCCGAGCGCGGGATCGAGGAGCTCGGCTGGGCGTGAGCGGCGCCCGACCCACACCGAGCCTCTAGATTGCGGCGACGGTGACCGTGTCCCTGATCGAGCGGTTCCGCCGGGTGCTGCCCGTCACCGAGTCGACGCCCGTCGTCTCCCTCGGTGAGGGCTCGACCCCCCTGCTCGCCGCTCCGCGCCTGGCCGATGCGGGGGGTATCCGCGAGCTGTGGCTCAAGTGGGAGGCGTCGAACCCGACCGGCTCGTACAAGGACCGCGGGATGACGCTCGCCGTCTCGAAGGCAGTGGAGGAGGGGGCGGAAGCCGTGATCTGCGCGTCGACCGGCAACACGGCGGCCAGCGCCGCCGCGTACGCGGCGCGTGCGGGCCTCCCGGCGCTCGTGCTCACGCCGCAGGGCGCGGTCGCCGGGGCGAAGCTCGCGCAGACCCGGATGCTCGGCGCGACGGTGCTCGAGGTCCAGGGTGACTTCGACTCGGCGCTGTCGGCCGCGCAGGAGCTGGGCGGCCGCGGCAGCCACGTGCTGGTCAACTCGCTGAACCCGTACCGCCGCGAGGGTCAGAAGACGGCCGTGCTCGAGATCGTCGAAGAGCTCGGCGGACCCCCCGACGCCTTCGTGCTGCCCTACGGGGGAGGCGGCAACACGTCCGCCTACTCCCAGGCGCTGAGTGAGCTCGGTCTCGGAACGCCGATCGTGTCGGTCGAGGCGACGAACCGGAGGGAAACGCTCGCGACGGCGATCCGGATCGGCGACCCGGTACACGCCGAGGCCGTCCGGGCGTCCGGCGCGCGGGTCGTGCATGCCGACGACGACGAGCTGGTCGCCGCCTGGCTGCGGCTCGCCTCCGAGGAGGGCCTGTTCTGCGAGCCCTCGTCGGCAGCGGGCCTCGCTGCGGTGCTGCGCGGCGACGTCGAGGGCGACCGCCTCGTCGTCACGATCACCGGCCACGGCCTCAAGGACCCGGCGACCGCGGACCGCCTCGCGCCGGCGCCGGTCGAGGTCGAGCCGGACGCCGATGCGATCGCGGCCGCAGCCGGACGATGATCGTCCGCGCGCCCGCCACGTCAGCGAACCTCGGTCCCGCGTTCGACGCCGCCGCGGTCGCGCTCGACCTCTGGAACGAGCTCGAGCTGGCCGAGGGCGACGGCGTCGAGATCGAGGGCGAGGGCGCCGGCGAGCTCCCCGCCGACACGACGAACCTCGCCGTCCGCGCCTATGCGCTGCTGGCCGATCCCTCCGGAAAGAGGTTCCGGTTCTCGAACCGGATCCCCCTCGAACGAGGGCTGGGCTCGTCCGCGGCGGCGATCGCCCTCGGCCTCGCGGCCGCGCGCCCGGACGGCGACCCGGAGGAGCTGCTCGCAGCGGGGCTCGGCCTCGAGAGCCACGCGGACAACCTCGCGGCGGCCCTCTCCGGGGGCGTGACGGTCACGTGGGAGGGGCGGATCGCGCGGATCGCGGCGACGCTCCCCCTCGCCCCCGTCGCTCTCGTCCCGCGCGAGCGCACCTCGACGGAGGCCTCGCGGCGCTCGCTGCCGGCGAGCGTCCCGCACGCCGACGCCGCCGCCAACGCGGGTCGTGCGGCCCTGCTCGCCGCCGGTGCCGCGGTCGGCGACGCCGACCTCTTCGCCGCCGGGCTCGACGACCGGCTGCACGAGCCGTATCGGGGATCGCAGGCCCTGGAGGCCGTCAGGGCCGATCCTCCTGCCGGCGCCCGCGGCGCGACGCTCTCCGGCTCTGGGCCGACGGTGATCGTGTGGGCGGACGACGCACCGACCTGCGCGAGCTCTCTCGCCGAGCGCTTCCCCGACCACGACGTGCTCGTCCTCGGCGTCACTCCACGGGGCGCGCTGTGAGCATCCGCCTCTTCGACTGTCGCCCGCGAGCGGACTACGAGGTCGGGCACGTCCCGGGCGCCGTCCACCTCGATCCCGAGACGACGCTCTCGACGCCGAGCGCTGACCCGTCCATCGGTGGCCGTCATCCGCTGCCCGACCCGCACGCGCTCGGTGCCGCCTTCGCCGACGCCGGGATCGGGCCCGACACGTTCGTGCTCGCCCTCGACGAGGGCACCGGCTGGGCCGCGCGCTGCTGGTGGCTCCTCCGGCACCTCGGCCACGACGCCTGCGGCACCGTCGACATCCGCGCGTACAGCGGCCCGCTGGTGAGCGAGGCGCCGCGGCTCGAACGGGCTGCCTTCTTGCCGCGTGTCCGCGACGACGACCTGATCGATGCCGACGAGATCCTCGCGCGGCTCGACGACAGGTCGCTCGCGCTCCTCGACGCGCGCTCGCCGGAGCGCTGGCGCGGCGACGCGGAGCCGCTCGACCCGGTCGCCGGGCGCATCCCCGGTGCGCGGAACGCCTTCTTCGAGCTTCCCCTGCCCGACGACGCGACCGAGCCGCCCGAGCTGGTCGCGTACTGCGGCTCGGGCGTGACGGCGTGCGTCGTCGCGCAGAGGCTCGTCCTCGCCGGGCGCGAGGACGTCAGGCTCTACCCCGGCTCGTTCAGCGAGTGGTGCAGGAACCCGTCCAACCCGATCGAGAGAGGCGACCCGTGACGACTCCGTACGACAACCCGTCCGACCCCGCGAAGCGGCAGAGCGCCGCTCTGACCGACGGCCCCGATCGCGCGGGAGCTCGCGCGATGCTGAAGGGCACCGGCTTCAGCGACGACGACCTCGCGAAGCCGCTCGTCGGCGTCGGGACGACCTGGATCGAGACGATGCCCTGCAACCTCAACCAGCGGGACCTGGCGGTGCACGTCAAGCGCGGCGTCCGGGACGCGGGCGGCACGCCGATGGAGTTCAACACGATCGCGGTGTCGGACGGCGTCTCGATGGGGACGTCCGGGATGCGCGCCTCGCTGGTCTCGAGGGAAGTGATCGCCGACTCGATCGAGCTCGTGGCCCGCGGCCACCTGTTCGACGGGCTCGTCCAGCTCGTCGCGTGCGACAAGACCAATCCCGGCGCCGCGATGGCCGTCGGGCGCCTCGACATCCCCGCGGTCGTCTCCTACACGGGCTCGATCGCGCCGGGCGTCTACCGGCAGCGCGAGGTCTCGATCGGGGACGTGTACGAGGGGATCGGCGCTCATGCGGCCGGGAAGCTGAGCGACGCCGAGCTCCACGAGCTCGAGTCGGTCGCGTGCCCGGGGGCCGGCGCGTGCGGAGGACAGTTCACGGCCAACACGATGTCCACGATCCTCGACTTCCTCGGCCTCTCGCCGTTCGGCACGAACGGCATCCCGGCGATGCACCGCGCCAAGGAGGAGGCCGCGTACGAGATCGGCCGGCTCGCGGTGCAGCTCGTGCGCGAGAACGTCACGCCGCGCTCGTTCGTCACGAAGGAGTCGTTCGAGAACGCCGTCGCGTCGGTCGCCGCGACCGGCGGCTCGACGAACGCCGTCCTGCACCTCGTCGCGATCGCGCGCGACTTCGGGATCGACTTCACGATCGACGACTTCGAGCGGATCTCGGCGCGAACGCCGATCGTGGCGGACATGAAGCCGTGGGGCCGCTGGCATGCGAACGACATGTACGCGGCGGGCGGCGTGGCCGTGGTGGCCCGGGAGCTGAAGAAGGCCGGCCTCCTCCACGAGAGCGCTCGGAGCGTCGACGGCAAGACGCTCGGCGAGCACGCCGACGCCGCGGTGGAGGCGGAGGGGCAGAACGTGATCTTCCCGATCGAGGCTCCGCTGAAGGCGCGCGGGGGCGTCGCGGTGCTCTACGGCAACCTCGCGCCCGAGGGCTGCGCCGTCAAGCTGGCCGGCCATGACCGCACGGTGCACCGCGGCCCCGCGCGCGTGTTCGACTCCGAGGAGGCGTGCTTCGCGGCCGTCAAGGCCGGCGCGATCGCCCCGGGCGACGTCGTCGTGATCCGCTACGAGGGCCCGCACGGCGGGCCGGGGATGCGGGAGATGCTCCACGTCACGGGCGCGATCGTGGGCGAGGGGCTGTCCGACTCGGTCGCCCTGATCACCGACGGCCGGTTCTCGGGCGCGACGCACGGCTTCATGGTCGGCCACGTCGCTCCCGAGGCCTCGAAGGGCGGCCCCATCGCGGCGCTGCGCGAGGGCGACACGATCGTGATCGACGTCGACAGGCACGTCTTGGACGTGGAGCTGAGCGACGAGGTGCTGGCTGCCCGGCTGGCGGACTGGGTGGAGCCCGAGCCGCGCTACCGCCGCGGCGCGCTGGCGAACTACGCAACCCTCGTCGCCTCGGCGTCCCACGGGGCCGTGACCTTGTCGCGCTACGAGGCCGCTGCCTAGCGCAGCGTCGGAGCTCAGGGCCGGTTGTCGCGCGGATCCCAGAGCGGGATCGCCGCGGAGGCCTCGTAGGCCATGCCCTTCGGGTAGCTGATCAGCTCGACGTACGTTCCGAACGGGGCGCGGAAGTAGTTGATCGACTGCCCGGCCGCGGGCCCGTCTGTGACGGCCAGCGGGCCGAGGAGCTTCTGCGCTCCGAGCGCCTGCATGCGCGCGACAGCCTTGTCGATGTGACGCACGTAGAAGGCGACGTGCTTGCCGCCGTAGTCGGAGTTCCTGCGGAACGTCCGGTCCTGGTCGGGCGAGCTGTACTGGAAGAGCTCCACACTGGGGCCGTCGCCGCAACGGACGTGCTGGATGCGCTCCACGACGGCCCGCGGGTGGACGTCCAGCAGATCCTGGATGAACGTGCCCGTCGGGTCGCTGAACGGCCCGAAGGCGAGCGGCGAGGAGCATCCGAGCACGCGCTCGAACCACTCGACGGCAGCCGGCACGCTCGGCACGGTGATGCCGGCGTGGTCGACCCCGAGCAGGCCGGGCACGCTGGTCACGGTCGGTGACGTCCCGTTGCGCTTCGGCGACCAGAGCGGGCGGCCCGGGTCGCGCTCGTACGCCATCCCGTTCGGGTAGCTGATCAGCTCGACGTAGGTGCCGAACGGCGTGCGGAAGTAGTTGATCGACTGGCCCGCGGCGGGGCCGTCGGTCACGGGCAGCGGCCCGAGGAACTTCTGCGCGCCCCTCGAGGTCATGTAGGCGACGGCCGCGTCGATGTCCGTCACGTAGAACGCGATGTGGTGCCCGGCCCAGTCGGAGTTCCGCGGGAACGTCTTCCGCTGGTCCGGCGCGCTGTACTCGAAGAGCTCGATGTTCGCGCTGCGGCCGCACCGCACCATCGTGATCTGGTGGATCACCGCCCGCGGGTCGACGTCGAGCAGGTCCTGCATGAACGTCCCCGTCGGATCTCCGAACGGCCCGAATGTGAGCGGCGCGACGCAGCCCATCACGTCCTCGAACCAGGCGATCGCCTCGTCGATGTCGGGCACGGTGATCCCGACGTGGTCCATCCCGACCAGGCCGAGCTGCCCATTCGCCTGGCCCGGTGCGCCTGCCCCGGTGTCGGCGGCGGGGGCAGAGGCCGCGGCGAACGTCGCCAGAGCGGCGGCGCAGACGAGCACGAGCGCGGCGAGCCCGGCGCGCGTCGGGCGTGCCGTCGCTCTCCCTCTCGTCGCGACACGGTCGGCTGACATGTCACCCGCGAGCCTAGGACGACGCGCCGGCGGTGTCAAACGAGGCGTCCGAACGAGGTTAGGCAATCACGGACGCGAGCCGATAGAGTGGGAGACGGCGCGGGACTCGTCCCGCTCCACATCGAGAGAGGCTGAGGGACCGGCCCTGTGACGCCTCGGCAACCCCCCTCGAGAGAGGGCACGGTGCCAAACCCGGACGGATGTGTCGAGCGAACGAAGGAGGTTCCACCCGTGTCAGCCCTCTCCCTCTCCTGCCGGGTCTGCGGCACCGAGCACCCCCTCGAGGCCGTGGGAACCTGCTCCCGCTGCTTCGGCCCGCTCGACCCGGTGTACGACTGGGACCGGCTCCGCGCCAGCGTGACCCGCGAGCGGCTTGCCGCCGGGCCGCAGTCCCTCTGGCGCTACGCCGACCTGCTCCCCGTCGACGCTCCCGAGGAGCCGCGCCTCGCCCCCGGCCTCACGCCGCTCGTCCCCGCGCCTCGCCTCGCAGAGGAGCTGGGCGTCCGGGAGCTCTGGCTGAAGCTCGACACGGCCAACCCGACCCACTCCTTCAAGGACCGGGTCGTGGCCGTCGCGGCCCGAAAGGCCCAGGAGCTCGGGCTGACGACGCTGTCCTGCTCGTCGACCGGGAACCTCGCGGGCGCCGTCGCCGCGCGTGCGGCGGCCGAGGGGATGGATGCCGCGGTGTTCGTCCCGGCCGACCTCGAGCCGGAGAAGCTCGCGTCCGCCGCCGCGTACGGGCCGACGATCTACGCCGTCGACGGGCACTACGACCACTGCTCGCGCCTGTCCGTCGAGCTGTCGTTCGAGCTGCCCTGGGGCTTCGTCAACGTCAACCTGCGCTCGTACTACGCCGAGGGCTCGAAGACGCTCGCCTATGAACTCGCCGAGCAGCTCGGCTGGCGCGCGCCGGACGTCGTCGCGATCCCGATCGCCTCGGGCGCGCTCTTCCACAAGGTCGGCCAGGGCTTCGCGGAGCTCCGCTCGCTCGCCCTGCTCGATGGGCCGGCGCCGCGCCAGGTCGGCGGTCAGGCCGAGGGCTGCGAGCCGGTCGCGACGGCGTTCCGCGAGGGAGCGCCGGTCACGCCGGTGCGCCCCGACTCGATCGCGCGCTCGCTCGCGATCGGCAATCCCGCAGACGGCGACTTCGCCGTCGCCACGGCGCGCGAGACGGGCGGCTCGATCCACTCCGTGGCGGAGGACGCGGTCGGGGAGAACATGGCGCTCCTCGCGCGGACGACGGGGGTGTTCGGCGAGACCGCGACCGGCGTGACGCTCGGCGCGCTGCGGGCCGCCGTGGACGCGGGCGAGGTGGGCCGCGACGACCGCGTGGTGCTGCTCGTGACGGGGGACGGGCTGAAGACGCTCGGTCCCGTCTCCTTCACCTTCGCGCCGGTGCACATCGCGGCCGATGCGGACGCGTTCCTCGACGACGTGCTCGAGGCAGCCTGAGGGGACTGCGCCTCGATCGGTTGCCGCGGTAGCCTTGACGGAGATGGGCAGGACGCTGTTCGAGAAGGTGTGGGACCCCCACGTCGTCCTGGAGCGGGAAGGCGAGCCGACACTCCTCTACGTCGACCTGCACCTCGTCCACGAGGTCACGTCCGCGCAGGCATTCGAGGGGCTTCGGCTCTCCGGCCGTACCGTGAGGCGCCCCGAGCGGACGGTCGCGACGATGGACCACAACGTGCCGACGCTCCCCGGGCCCGTGACCGACCCGCTGGCGAAGGCCCAGCTCGACGCGCTGCGCGCGAACACGCACGAGTTCGGCGTCCGCCTCTACGGCACCGGCTCCGGACACGAAGGGATCGTCCACGTGATCGGGCCGGAGCTCGGGCTGACGCAGCCCGGCAAGACGGTCGTCTGCGGCGACAGCCACACCTCCACGCACGGCGCCTTCGGCGCGCTCGCCTTCGGGGTCGGCACCTCGGAGGTCGAGCACGTCCTCGCGACGCAGACGATCGCGCTCCCCCGCCCCCGCACGATGCTCCTCGAGCTCGTGGGGACGCTGCCTTCCGGCCTGACGGCGAAGGACCTCATCCTCGGTGCGATCGGCCAGGTCGGCGTGGACGGCGGCGTGGGCCACGTTGTCGAGTACGCGGGCGAGCCGATCCGCGCGCTCTCGATGGAGCAGCGCATGACCGTCTGCAACATGTCGATCGAGTGGGGCGCGCGCGCGGGAATGATCGCTCCGGACGAGACCACCTTCGCGTACCTCGAGGGCCGCGAGTTCGCCCCGCAGGGAGCGGACTGGGAGCGGGCCGTCGAGGACTGGCGCTCGCTCGCGAGCGACCCGGACGCGACCTACGACGAGCACGTGATCGTGGACGTGGCCGAGCTGGTCCCGCAGGTCACCTGGGGCACGAACCCGGGGATGGTGGTCCCCGTGACCGGCTCCGTCCCCGACCCCGCGTCGTTCGAGGACCCCGACGACCGCGCCGCGGCCGAGCGGGCGCTCGCCTACATGGATCTCCGGCCGGGAGAGCGGATCGAGGACATCCGGATCGACCGTGTGTTCATCGGCTCCTGCACGAACTCCCGGATCGAGGACCTGCGCGCCGCCGCCACGGTCGTGGAGGGCCGCAGGATCGACTCGCGCGTGACGGCGCTCGTGGTGCCCGGCTCCGCGCAGGTGCGCCGCCAGGCCGAGGAGGAGGGCCTCGACCGCATCTTCCTGGATGCGGGCTTCGAGTGGCGGCTGGCCGGCTGCTCGATGTGCCTGGGGATGAACCCCGACGTGCTCGCGCCGGGCGAGCGGTGCGCGTCCACGTCGAACCGGAACTTCGAGGGCCGCCAGGGCCGCGGCGGGCGAACGCACCTCGTCAGCCCGCAGATGGCCGCCGCGGCCGCGCTCCACGGCCACTTCGTCGACGTCCGCACGCTCGAGCGCGAGCCCGTCCCGGCATGAAGGCGCTGCAGCGCGTCACCGGCCGTGTGGCGATCATCGACCGGCCCGACGTCGACACCGACCAGATCGTCCCGAAGCAGTTCCTGAAGCGGATCGAGCGGACGGGCTACGGGGAGTTCCTCTTCAGGGACTGGCGCTTCGACGAGGACGGCAGAGAGCGGCCCGGTTTCGAGCTCAACCGGCCCGAGTTCCGCGATGCGTCGATCCTGCTCGCGGGGCGCAACTTCGGGTGCGGCTCCTCTCGCGAGCACGCCGCGTGGGCGTTGCAGGACTACGGCATCGATGCGGTGGTCGCGCCCTCGTTCGGCGACATCTTCCGGACGAACGCTGGGAAGATCGGGTTGCTCGCGATCGTGCTGCCGGACGCCGACGTCGAGCGGCTCATGGAGAGCGTCGACCTCGACACGGGCACCGAGATGACCGTCGACCTCGAGCGCCTCGTGATCGTCGCCCCCGACGGTCGCGAGGTGCCGTTCGAGTTCGACGAGTCCACGCGTCACAGGATCCTCAACGGACTCGACGAGATCGCCCTGACGCTGCAGCACGAGGACGCGATCACCGCCTACGAGACGGCTCACGGCATCGCGTGACCCTCGTCGCGGTCCTGCCGGGGGACGGGATCGGGCCCGAGGTCGCCGCCGAGGCGATCCGCGTGCTCGACGCGCTCGGGATCGAGCACGCCGAGCACGCGTTCGGCGGCAACGCGATCCTCGCCGATGGCACTCCCCTGCCCGACCAGACGCTGGAGGCGTGCCGAGCGGCCGACGCCGTGCTGCTCGCCGCCGTCGGGCTGCCCGAGCTCGAGGGCAGACCGGTCCGCCCGGAGCAGGGGCTGCTGGGGCTCCGTCGAGAGCTCGGCGTCTACGCGAACCTCCGGCCGGCGAGCGCGGACGGGATCGACCTCGTGATCGTGCGCGAGCTCGTCGGCGGCCTGTACTTCGGCGCGAAGGGGACGCGCGACGACGGCACGTGGTTCGACACGTGCGAGTACTCGCGGCCGGAGGTCGAGCGCATCGCGCGTCGCGCGTTCGAGATCGCCCGCGAGCGCCGTGGGCGGCTGACGTCGGTCGACAAGGTGAACGTGCTCCACACCTCACGGCTCTGGCGGGACGTCGTCTCGGAGCTGGGGGCGTCCGAGTACGGCGACGTGCCGCTCGACCACGCGCTCGTCGACTCGTTCGCGATGACCGTCGTCACCGCGCCCGAGACGATCGACGTCGTCGTCACGGAGAACACCTTCGGCGACATACTCTCCGACGTCGCCGCGGCGGTCACCGGCGGCCTCGGTGTCGCGGCCTCGGCGTCGCTCGGAGACGAACCGCCCGGGCTGTTCGAGCCCGTGCACGGCTCCGCGCCGCAGATCGCCGGTCAGGGGATCGCGAACCCGGCGGCCATGCTCCGCTCGACCGCGCTCATGCTCCGCCACGGGCTCGGGCGTCCGGACGAGGCGGAGGCGCTCGAGCGGGCGGTCGAGACGGGCTTGCGCGACGCGCCGACGCCCGACCTCGGAGGCACGGCCACCACCCGTGGCATGGGCGACGCCGTCCTGCGGGCCCTCGAGGGCTAGGAGCGCGGTGCGGACCCTTCGAAGAGGCAGCGCACCTTGACGCAGACCGACAACACCGTCGCCTACCCGGGCCGCGAGGGCGCCCACAGCGCGGCCGCCTGCGACCGGTTGTTCCCCGCCGCCCGGCTCGTCGCGCAGGCGTCGTTCCAGGACGTCGTGGACGCGGTCACCTCGCGCGCGTGCACCTACGGCGTGCTCCCGATCGAGAGCTCGCTCGTCGGGCCGGTGAACGAGACGCACGACCTGCTCTACGACTCGGCGCTCTCGATCGTCGCGGAGGCGATCCTGCCGATCCGACACTGCCTGGTCGGGCCGCAGGCGATCCCGCTCGAGGACGTCCGCGAGATCCGCTCGCACGCGGTCGCTCTCGACCAGTGCCGGCGCCTGCTCTCGTCGATGCCGTGGGCGACCGCCGTGGTGGCACCCACCACCGGCGACGCGGCCGCCGCCGTCGCGGAGCTCGGCGACCCCACGGTCGTCGCGATCGCCAGCGGACGCGCGGCGCGGATGCACTCGCTCGCCGTGATCAGCGACGACGTCGGCGACCACGAGGCGTACACGCGCTTCGCCGCGCTCGCGCCGTACACCCGCCTCGACCGGCGGCACGGCGAGTGGCGCACCGCGCTGACCTTCGAGACGCATCACCGTCCGGGTGCGCTCCACCGTGCGATCGAGCCGCTGGCGCGTCGCAAGATCGACATGGTGCAGCTCGTCTCGCGCCCCATCCCCTCCCGGCCGTTCGACTACCGCTTCGACTGCGTGCTCGGTGGGCACCCGCTCGACGACGAGGTCGCGGCCGCGCTGGTCGAGATGCAGGCCGAGACGGCGCGGTTGCGCGTGTTCGGCTCCTACCGGGCCGATCGCGACGAGGGGTGGGAGACGGTCGCGGCCTGATCGGGCCTATGCGGCCTCGGCCGCGATCCCGCTGCGTGCGTGCTCGAGCGCGGGGAGGTACTGGAGCCACGCGTCGGGCACGCGGTGGAGCGCCAGGCTGATGAACAGCACCGGCGAGGGCGCGCGCGGAGGACGGGGGAGGTGCATGTGCGTCTCCTCCAGCAGCCGATCGCCCTTGCGGAGGTTGCACGGGCTGCACGCCGTGACCACGTTCTCCCAGACCGAGTCCCCGCCGCGCGACCGGGGCACGACGTGGTCGAGAGTCAGCCGCGACGAGTGGTCCCCGCAGTAGACACAGCGCCAGCCGTCACGGGCGAACAGCGCCCGCCGGGAGATGCGTCGCTTGACCGACCTCGGCACGCGGACATAGGTGACGAGACGGATCACGTGTGGGCGCGTGTACGTGTTCGTAGCGGTGCGGATCGGCTCGTCGAGCCGCTCCACGACCTCGGCCTTCCCCTTCCAGACGAGCACGTGCGCACGACGAGTCGAGCACACGTTCAGAGGCTCGAAGCTGGCGTTCAGGACGAGCACGTGCTGCACGGCGCGAGCGTAGCATCGGCGCCTCCGCGAGCACCCCCCGGAAAGCTCTCTGTGGAGGCATTTTCGCGGCTCGACCGTGCGCAGTGGGAGGGCGCCGACTTCGCCGGCCGGGGCTCGCGCGCGTGTTCCCGACCACGCTGCCGCTGACGTCTCCGGCGCGTCGCTGAGCGTGCGCGACCGGAGGGGATAGTGCGAGAGCACAGACCCGGAGAGGCGCGGGCGCTCAGCGGCGCGAGCGTCCGGCGGAGGCCGGCTCCGCCGGCCGGGAGCCGGACGCGGCCGGTGGCGTCAGCGGGCCATCGCCCGTTCGACGGCTTCGGCTTCCTCGGGGGAGAGGGCGTGCGAGGGCCTTCCTCGCTCCAGCTCCTTCACGTAGACGCGTGCGTAGTCGCGGCCCTGGATCGCCGTCACCACCGTGCCGGTGCGCGTCGAGTCGAGGAACGCGAACGAGGCGGACTGCCGGCCTCCCGCGTCCTGATAGGCGTCGTAGCGCACGACGGAGGTGTTGGTCACCGACCCGTCCACCCGCCGGTCGACCCGCGTGAGGCCGGCCGCGACCTCGTCGACGGCGCGGTGAAGGTCGTCGATCCTGCCCTGCAGCGAGACCGCGAAGTCGACGACGTCCGAGGTCGACCCGCCGAGGATCGCGCGCTGCCCGCGGCGCAAGACCCGAACCTGCCGCCAGGCCGCGAGCGTTGCGAGCAGCGCGAGGATCGAGACCGCGACCGCGGCGACGGCCACCCCGAGCTCGAGGCTCACGAGCCGACCCGTCGGCTCGTGAGTGGGGAGGGGGCGTGGGGGAACCGGGAGGTTGGCCCACACGAGAGGAGGAGAAGGGGGCACGTGGGGGAAACAGGGTTTCCCCCGCGGGAGCGAGCCGCAGGCGAGCGACTCACGACGGCTCGAGCGTGAACACGACCGGGTACTCAGCCGTGTTGTTGCCGGTGTTCGTCTCCCCTGCGACGGGCTCGACGGTCACCTGCACGGTGGTGTTCTCGCCGAACGGGAAGTCCGGGAAGTCGGAGAACGTCACGGTCTTCGTCTCGCCGGGGTCGATCACGTCGATCGTCCCGGTCTTCGCGATCGCCGTCGGCTGCGCCGGGATCGTGAGCTTGACCTTGACGCCGACCTCCTGGTTCTCGCCCGAGTTGGTCACGCCGACCTCGAAGGCGAGGTCGGTCGAGATCGTGATCTTCGTCTCCGTCGTGGTGGAGAGCTGGACGCCGGCGGGCTGGACCTCGGTGTACGCGAGGGCGCTGCCGTGCAGCCCGCCGGGAGTGCCTCCGGTCGACGCGCCGTGCACGCGCTGCCAGATCGAGCTCATCGAGCGGGCCGTGTAGAGGTCGGGGTTCTCGACGAACACCGAGGCGGGAGCGTTGAGGCCCTCGACGCCCTCGGTCGTCATCGTCGCGGTCGCCGTGCCCTGGAAGAGGTCTCTCCAGACGACGTCGCTTGCCTCGAGCCGGGTGCCGTGCGCGGCGAGCTGCTGGCCCGCCGCGGTCTGGTCGTCGGTGTCCTTCGTCGCACGGAACGTGTCGAGCATGCCCTGCAGGCCGGTGACCCGGAGCTCGAGCGCCTGCACCGCATAGGCGTGGGCCGGCGTCAGCGGGCCCGGTGGATCGAGATCGCGTGCCCGCTCCACGTCCAGCTGCTGTCTCTGGACGAACCCGCCGAGCTTCGTCTCGAGCTCGGTCTGCGCGAGCCCGGGCGTCGTGAGGAGGGTCGCGAGGTCGGCGCCGACCTTCGCCGAGTCCCTCCCCACCTCGCCGACGTCGCCGAGGTAGGCGGAGTAGGTGGTTTGGTCGTCCTCGGCGGCGCAGCCCTGGACCCAGATGGCGAGCAGCACCACGACGAGGATCGCGAGCGCGACGAGACCTGCGAGACGGAGAAGCGGCGTGATCCCGTGCGGCGCGCGGAACTGGGGCCGACGAGGCCCTCCCCCGCCGCCGCGCGGGCCGTCGCCGCCGGGCGGCCGCGTCCCACCGGGCCGGGTCGTCGGGGCAAGCTCGCGCGTCTCGTCGTCGACGAAGTCGAAGTCGAGGATGTCGTCGTCGTGCACGGTCACGTTGGTCCCCGCCGGGCCCGGTGACGCTCGACGAGTCCTGTCCCGCCGAACGGCCTGACGCGGCCGAGTGTACGGGAGATTCGGCGGCGGAGGACGTTCACCTTGAGCGCCGAAGGACGAGACCCGGTGTCGTCCGCTGCCTTCGCCCTACCCGACCGAGCGCTCGTCCTCGACCGCTATCGGCCCCTGAAGCCGCTCGGGCGAGGGGGCTCGGGCTCCGTGTGGCTCGCGCGCGACGAGCGGACCGGCCTCGACGTCGCGCTGAAGATCGTCCCCCGAGAGGGCAAGCGAGCGGCGCGCGCCGCGCGCGAGATGGAGGCCGCGTCCCGCCTGCGCCACGAGCGCTGCGTGAGGGCCTACGACTTCGGCGAGGACCCCGGGCACGTCTACATCGCATACGAGTACCTTCGCGGCCGCACGCTGCGCGAGACGCTCCGCGCCGACGGGCTCGACGACGCGGCCGCCGTCGAGGTCGCCGCCCAGGTGCTCGACGGGCTGGCCCACGCCCATCGCAGCGGGATCGTCCATCGCGACGTGAAGCCCTCGAACGTGCTCGTGGAGGAGGGAGAGTCGATCTCGGTCCGGGTGCTCGACTTCGGTCTCGCGCAGTTCGACGAGGCGGACACCCTCACCGCCGTCGGCGACGTTCCCGGAACGCTCGCCTACATCGCCCCGGAGCGCCTCGGCGGCGAGGAGGCCTCCGAGCGGAGCGACGTCTGGGCGGTGGGCGTGATGCTGTGGGAGTCCCTCGCCGGCAGCCATCCGTTCTGGGGCGTGCCCCTCCCCGACGTCGCGTCGACGATCGCAGCGGGCGCGCCGCCGCTCTCGGCACGCCGTGGCGACCTGCCTCGGCGACTCCTCGCGGCGGTCGACGGCGCTCTCTCCGTCGACCCGGCGAAGCGTCCCACCGCCGCGTGGCTCGCCGCCGAGCTCCGCGAGGCGTTCGTCGTGCCGCGACCGCGGCCCGACCGGAGACGTGATACGGCCCGCAAGGGCAGGTCGGCGCCCCGTGCACGGCCCGCGGCCGCCGCGCTTCCGGCCCGCGAGCGCCTCGTCCCCGCAGGGCTGGCCGCGTTCGCCACGGCGGTCGGCGGCTCCCTGCTGCCCTTCTGGCCGACCCCGGCGCTCGCCGCGCTCGCGGTCGTGGCCGCGCTGACCACGCTCCGGGCTCCGCGCCTCGGGCTCGCGCTGGCGCTCGCGACCCCCGTCTTCGCCCTCGGGAACGTGGCGCTGGCCGCCGCCCTCGTGTACGGCGCGCTCGCGCTCGGCTGGCTCGCGGTGACGTGGCGCGATGCGCGTGCGGGGCTCGCCTTCTGGGCCGGTCCGGTCCTCGCGTCGATCGGTCTGCTGGCGCTCCTCCCGCTCGCGGTGCAGCCCGCGCGCGGCGCCTGGCGGCGGGGGCTGCAGGCAGGAGCCGGTGTGCTCACCGCGGCCGCCGTGGCAGGCCTCACCGGGAGCGCCCTCCCGCTCGGAGGCGTCGTCGTCGGCGACCTCGGGATCGCGCAGACCGAGCGGCCCACCGACGTGCTCCACGCGCTCGGCACGGTGCTGAGCGCGAGCCCCGGGCTCGCGACCACCGCGCTCGCGCTGGCGCTCGTCGCGATCCTGCTTCCGCGCGCGGCGGCGCGCGGGCCGTGGGGCATCGCCTGCCTGGGCGCCCTCCAGGTGACGCTGGTGCTCGCGTGGGCTCCGTCGATCCCGTGGCCCGGCTTCGTCTTCGGTACGTGGCTCCTCTGCGGCCTGCTCGCGGTACGGCCGTTTCTCGCGGTGCGACCGCTTCTCGCGACGATCGCCCGTCGCGGTGCTCGCTAGACTCGTTCGGGGGAGGCGCCCCGTTTCATGAGCGTCCTGCGCGCAATCGAGAGCAAGATCGAGGGCCTCTTCGAAGGTATCTTCGGGCGCGCCTTCCGGACGCACGTCCAGCCGGTCGAGCTCGCGCGGAAGCTCGCCAAGGAGATGGACGAGCACCGTTCCGTCTCGGTCTCGCGGGTTTACGTGCCGAACGAGTTCACGCTGTACCTGTCCGCGCCCGACCGAGCGCAGTTCGCCGCGTACGAGGGCTCGCTCGTCGGCGAGCTCCAGGAGTACCTCGTCGAGCACGCCCGCCGCGAGGGGTACGCGCTGCTCACGCCGCCCCGCGTGCTCCTCCAGACCGACGACGACCTCGCGATGGGCGAGTTCGGGATCGCGACCCGCGTGGCCCAGCCCGAGGAGCGCGTCGCGACGCCCGAACCGCTCCCGGCCGCGCCCCCGGCCCCGGTGGCGGTCCCGGCGCCCCCTCCCGTCCCGGTGGTGGTGCCGGAGCCGCCCGCAGCCACGATGGTCTACCGGCCGGAGACGCCCCTCGGGGAGGACGACGGCCCACCGCCCGCCGTGGCGCGCGAGGAGGTCACGCTGACCGTCGGCGGTCGCACCGTCCCCATCACGTCCAGCCGCATCGTCGTCGGCCGCTCGCGCGAGTGCGACATCCGGGTGGACGACGGCAACGTCTCCCGACGCCACGTCGAGCTCGTCCAGGAGAGCCCGACGGTGTGGGTCGTCGCCGACCTCGGCTCGACGAACGGCACGGAGCTCAACGGCCGCGCGGTCTCGGGCCGCGCGCGACTCGACGACGGCGACCGGATCACGATCGGCGGCACCGAGCTCGTCTTCGGCCGCGCTCTCCGGTGACCGCCGCCGTGACGGTCGACGAGGCGCTGCTCGGCCTCAAGGTGACGTTCCTCGTGCTCCTGTACCTGTTCGTCTGGCTCGTCGTGCGCTCGGCGACGCGGGGCCTGAGCGCGGGCGCCCCCCAGGAGAGCATCATCCTCCCCGCGTCCGAGGCCTCGGCCCTGCGGGCCGCGGCGGGCATCCAGACGGGCCGCGTCGTGGTCCTCGCGAGCCCGGCGCTGCAGGCCGGGACGGCGATCGAGCTCACCGACAGCGCGCGCGTCGGTCGCGGTGCAGAGAACATGATTCGGCTCGATGCGGACACGACCGTCTCCAGCCGCCACGCGACCCTCTCGCGGCGCGCCGACGGCCTGTGGGTGGAGGACGCCGGCTCGACCAACGGGACGTTCGTGAACGGCGCCCGCGTGACGAGCGCCCGGCTGCTCCAGCCGGGGGACGTGATCCGGATCGGCCACACCGACCTGCTGGTAGAGGCATAGTGGTGCTCCGATGATCGTCGGGCGGGCCGCCGGGCAGACCGACACCGGGCGCAAGCGACGCCGGAACGAGGACGCGTTCGTATGCGATCCGCCGCTCTTCGCGATCGCGGACGGGATGGGCGGCGCCCAGGCCGGCGAGCTGGCCTCACGGCTCGCCGCCGCGGCGATCGAGGAAGCCGCCGCGGCGGTCAGCGACAAGGAGGGCGTGGTCGGGGTGGTCCGCACGGCCAACGCGCGGATCTTCCAGCGGTCGCTGCAGGACCCCGGTGTGGCGGGCATGGGCACCACGGCGACCGTCGCCCTCGTCGACGAGCGCGCCGGCGCACTCTCGGTCGCCCACGTGGGAGACTCGCGCGCCTACCGGTTTCGTGACGGCACCCTCGAGCAGCTGACGACCGATCACTCCCTCGTCGGCGAGCTCGTCCGCAGCGGGCGCCTGACCGAGGACGAGGCGGCGGTGCACCCCCATCGCTCGGTGATCACGCGGGCGCTCGGCACCGAGGCGGAGGTGGACGTGGACACGCTGACCGTCGACCTCCGGCCGGGCGACCTCGTCCTCCTCTGCTCGGATGGGCTCTCCGCAATGGTGCGGGACGACGAGATCGCGCGCCTGCTCGGCGCTGCGGACGGGGACCCGCACCGCGCCGCTGAGGCGCTGATCGGAGCAGCGAACGCCGCCGGCGGGGAGGACAACGTGACGGTCGTCCTCTTCGAGGTCGTCGAGGGGGAGCCTGCAGAGCGCACCCGCGCCTCCTCCGACGGATCGCCGCCGCGGCCCGCTCTGGATCCGGACGAGGAGACGAGCGAGACCGTCGTCGACGGCGTACGCCGCCACGGCGCCGGCAAGGGGAGCCGCTGGCCCGCGCTGCTGCTCGTCATCACGCTCCTCGCGATCGCGACGTTCGCGGTCTGGTGGAGCCTGCTTCGGTGAGCGCCCGGAACCGCGAGCTGCTCACCCTCTTCCTCGCCGGGCTCGTCGCGTCGAGCGCGTTCGCGAGCGCCTGGCTCTCCGACGTCGCCGAGATCGACTACGGCTGGCTGCCCTGGGCCGGGATCCTGGGCGGGATCTTCGTCGTCGCCCACCTCGTCGCGCGCTGGACCGTGCCGGAGGCCGACCCGACGCTGCTCCCGCTCACCGCGCTCATCTCCGCGATCGGCCTCACGTTCGTCTACCGCCTCGATCCGCAGGACGGCCGCAGGCAGCTCGTCTGGGTCGCGGTCGGCGTCCTGGCGTTCGCGCTCGTGCTCTTCTGGCTCCGCTTCGACTACCGGGTCCTCGAGCGGTACAAGTACGTCTTCGGGGTCTCGGCGATCGTGCTCCTGATGCTCCCGTCCATCCCGGGCCTGGGGGAGCGGGTCAACGGCGTCCGGCTCTGGGTGGAGGTCGGGCCGCTGCGGTTCCAGCCCGGCGAGATCGCGAAGATCTTCCTGGTCATCTTTCTCGCCGGGTACCTGCGCGACAAGCGCGAGGCGCTCGCCCGGGGACGCCTCAAGGACTTCGGCCCGCTCCTCGCGATCTGGGGCGGCGCGATGCTCGTGCTCGTCCAGACGAGCGACCTCGGGTCGGCGCTCCTCAACTTCGGGATCTTCCTCGCGATGCTCTACGCAGCCACCGGGCGGCTCTCGTACGTCGTCGCGGGCCTCGTGCTGTTCGCCGGGGGCGCGACCGTGCTCTACGACTCGCTGAGCCGCGTCCAGCAGCGCGTCACCGTGTGGCTCGAGCCGTGGACCGACGAGAAGGTGTACTGCTCCCTCAACGGCGCGCTCGAGTACCGCCAGAACTGTGACTCGTACCAGCTGGTCAAGAGCCTGTACTCGATCGCGAACGGGGGCTACGGCGGCACGGGGATCGGCAAGGGCACGTTCCAGACCGTCGACGGCACGCAGCTGATCCCGTACCTGCAGACGGACTTCATCTACTCGGCGATCGCCCAGGAGCTCGGCCTGATCGGGGCGGCGGCCGTGCTCCTCCTCTTCCTCGCGCTGGTCGCGCGAGGGATGCGGGTCGCGCTCGTCGCGCACGACGGCTTCTCGAAGCTGCTCGCCGCGGGCCTCGCGTTCGGCTTCGCGCTGCAGACGTTCATCATCGTCGGCGGCGTCCTCCGCATCGTGCCGCTCACGGGCATCACGCTCCCGTTCGTCTCGTACGGGGGCTCGAGCGTCGTCTCGAACTTCGTGATGCTCGCCCTCCTGATGCTCGTCTCCCACCGCGCCGTGCGGACGGCACCGACGTGAACCGGCAGCTGACCCGGGTCGGTTGGGTGGCGATGGCGCTGATCGTCGCCCTGGTCGTCGGGACGACGTACTGGCAGACCTGGGCCCGGCCGGGGCTCGCGGCCCGTCAGGACAACGAGATCCAGCGGGTCGCGGAGTTCCAGATCCGGCGCGGGCTGATCCTCGCGCCCACGCGCGTGCTGGCGCGCAACCGCCCCCAGCAGCGCCGGGGCAAGACGCTCTACTTCCGCAAGTACCCCCAGGGGAGGCTCGCGGCGCACGTCGTGGGCTACTCGACCGTCTCACGGAGCCGCGCGGGGCTGGAGAAGTCCCTGAACGGGACCCTGACCGGCACCGAGCGCGGGCTCGCCGACCTCGTCGAGCGCCAGCTGAACGATCTCCGCGGCAAGCCCATCGTCGGCGACACCGTGGTCACGACGCTCGACCTCCGCGCGCAGCGCGTCGCGCTGGAGCAGCTCGGGCGGACGTGCGGCGCGGTCGCCGCGATCGACCCGAGAAGCGGAAAGCTCCTCGTGATGGCGTCCTCGCCGAGCTACGACCCGAACCTGGTCGAGAGCCGGTTCTCCGAGATCGGCCGGATCACCGCCGACTGCCGTCCGGCCGCGCCGCTCGTGAACCGCGCGTCGCAGGGCCTCTACCCGCCGGGCTCGATCTTCAAGGTCGTGACCGCCTCGGCGGCGCTCGAGACGAACCGCTTCGCGCCCGACTCGATCTTCACCGACCCGGGCTACTGCATCGCGTACGGCAAGAGGGTCAACAACTTCGACACGTCGAGTCCCTTCGGGCGGCTCTCGCTCGCGACGGCGCTGCAGTACTCGGTCAACTCGGTGTTCTGCAACATCGGGAAGGCCCTCGGCGCGAAGCGGATCCTCGAGCAGTCGCGCAAATTCGGGTTCTACGAGCGGCCGCCGCTCGAGACGCCGGACGGGGAGCGGTATCCGAGCGGGCTGTACCGAGGAGGCGAGCTCTGGTTCCCGACGCGCGACTCGGACGTGGACGCGGGCCGCATGGCGTTCGGCCAGGAGAGGATGCTCGTGACGCCGCTACAGATGGCGATGGTGGCGGGTGGGATCGGCAACGCCGGGATCGTGATGCGCCCGTACGTCGTCGAGAAGGTCGTGTCGCCCCGGGGGAAGACCGTCTCCCGCACCGGGCGCGAGCGTCTCGACCGCGCCGTCGGCCCCGTCAACGCGCGCGACATCGGCGACATGATGGTGCGCGCAGTCGAGGCGGGCACCGGAACGGCCGCGCGGATCCCCGGCTTCCGGGTGGGCGGCAAGACCGGGACGGCGGAGACCGGCGTGGCCGGGCGGAACACGACCTGGTTCATCGCCTTCGCCGGCCGCCCCGGCGAGCGGCCGTCCGTCGCGATCGCCGTCGCGCTCGAGCGCCAGAGCCTCACGGGCGGCGCCACCGCGGCGCCGATCGCGCGCGCGGTGATGGAGGCGATCCTGATTCCCGCGGGAAATCCGTAGCTGGTTCTAACCTTGGAGACCTGATGGCGACCATCGACGAGAGACGCGGGACGATCTTCGCGGGCCGGTACCGCCTCGAGCGCAAGCTCGGGAGCGGCGGCATGGCCGACGTCTGGCTCGCCGAGGACCAGGAGCTCGGGCGCAAGGTCGCGATCAAGATGCTCCACGAGCGGTACGCGAACGACACGCAGTTCGTGGAGCGCTTCCGCCGCGAGGCGACGCACGCGGCCGGCCTCTCGCACCCGAACGTCGTCTCGATCCACGACCGGGGCGAAGCCGAGGGGTCGTACTTCATCGTCATGGAGTACGTCGAAGGACGCACGCTCAAGGAGCTGATCGTCACGCGGGGCCCGTGCCCCGTGCCCGTCGCGATCTCCTACGTCCGGCAGGTGCTGGCGGCGCTGCGCTACGCGCACCGGAACGGGATCGTCCACCGCGACATCAAGCCGCACAACGTGCTCGTCGACCACGAGGGCAGGGTCAAGGTCGCGGACTTCGGGATCGCCCGCGCCGGCTCGAGCCAGATGACCGAGGCCGGCTCGATCATCGGCACCGCGCAGTACCTCTCCCCGGAGCAGGCGCGCGGCGCACCGGTCGACGAGTCCTCCGATCTCTACTCGACCGGGATCGTGCTCTACGAGCTCCTCACCGGGACGGTGCCCTTCAACGGCGAGACACCGGTCGAGATCGCGATGAAGCACCTCTCGCAGGTTCCCTCCGCACCCTCGGAGACCCGGCCGGAGATCCCGCGGGACCTCGACCTCGTCGTGTTGCGCGCGCTCGCGAAGGAGCCGGCCGATCGCTACCGCTCGGCGAAGGAGATGGACCGCGACCTCGAGCTGGTCGGTCGCGGCGACGCCGTCGGCCCCGAGACCGAGGAGGCGGCGACGATGGTGCTGCGCGGCGAGTCGACCGCGGCGACCCAGCTCCAGCCTGCCGGCCCGGTCGGGTACGGGGGCGACGAGCGCTACCGGTCGTACGAGGGTGCCGTCCGGACGGGCCGCTCCTGGTGGCCGTGGCTCCTCGCGCTGGGGGCCGCGATCGCGCTCGGCATCGGCGGCTGGCTGTTCTACGACTCGATCCAGGACGAGATCGACGCCAACGAGCCCGTCGCGGTGGACAACTACACGGGCATCGTCGAGCGGAACGCCGTGGCGCTGATCGACGGTGACGGGTTCGAGGCGAACGTCCGGCGTCTGCCGAACTCCGACGTCCAGCCCGGCTACGTCTACGAGCAGGATCCCGATCCGGGCACGCGCCAGCCGAAGGGGTCGATCGTCACGATCCTCGTCTCGAGCGGCAAGCCGAAGGTGACGGTGCCCTCGCTCGTGGGCGAGAGGCGCGACGCGGCGGTCGCCGAGCTCACCACGCGCGGGCTCGAGGCGCGGGTGGTCGAGGTCAACTCGCAGCGGCCGTCGGGGATCGTCACGGCGCAGGAGCCTCGCGCCGGCGTCGTCCTCGTCTCGGGGTCCTCCGTGAGGATCAACGTCTCCAAGGGGCCGAGGCCCGTGGCCGTGCCGAGCGTCGTCGGCTCGAGCTACGAGGTCGCGGCGGCGCAGCTCCAGTCGGCCGGGTTCACCGTCGGCCGCGTCACGGTGGAGAGCAGCCGCCCCGCCGGGGAAGTCGTCGCGCAGGACCCGCCGGGCAACTCGACGGCGTCGCAGGGCTCGTCGGTCACGCTCTCGGTCTCGCAGGGCCCGACGACCGTGCCCGTGCCCGACGTCTCGCTGCAGACCGTCGCCGACGCGCGCGCGACTCTCCGTGCGGCCGGGTTCCGCGTCACGGTGACGCGCCAGGAGACCGACGACGAGTCGCTCGACGGCCTCGTCATGTCGCAGGACCCCGCCGGCCTGACGGAGGCCGACCCCAACTCGACGGTCACCCTCACCGTCGGCACGTACGTGCCGCCGCCCGAGGTCACGACCCCGCCGCCGCCGCCACCTCCGCCTCCCCCGCCGCCCACCGACACGACCACGACCACCGGCCCGACCACGACCACCCCGTGAGCGAGCGCATACGGCTCGCCGTGCTCGCGGGAGGCCGGTCGAGCGAGCACGACATCTCGCTCGCGTCGGCGGCGTCCGTCGCCGCGGCGCTCGACCCGGAGCGATACGAGGTCACGACGATCGCGATCGGCCGCGACGGCCGCTGGGGGCTCCCGGCCGGCGACCGCCGGGCAGAGCTGCCGTCGACGACCGCCGCCGAGACGCTTCCCGTCCCGGCCGACTCGGCGCCCGCCACGCTCGGCGCGGTCGACGTGGTCCTGCCGATCCTGCACGGCCCCTTCGGCGAGGACGGCACCGTCCAGGGACTCTGCGAGCTCGCAGGGGTCGCCTACGTCGGCCCGGGTGTGCTCGCATCGTCCGTCTGCATGGACAAGGACGTCTTCAAGACGCTGATGCGCGGCGCTGGGATCCCGGTCGCGCGCCACGTCGCCCTTCGGCTCGGTGACGCGGTGACGAACCCGTTCGGGTACCCGGTGTTCGTCAAGCCGGCGAACATGGGGTCGTCCGTCGGCATCTCGAAGGTGCGGGACGGGGACGAGCTCGAGGAGGCGGTCGCGCTCGCGCGGCGGCACGACGAGAAGGTGATGGTCGAGGAGTACGTGCCCGGGATGGAGATCGAGGTCGGCGTGCTCGGGAACCTCCCGAGCCCCAAGGCCTCGCTCCCGGGCCAGGTGGTCGCGCACAACGCCGACTGGTACGACTACTCGTCGAAGTACGACGAGGGCGGCTCGCAGCTCGTGGTCCCGCCTCCGGGCCTCGACTCCGCGCAGATCGAGCGGGCCCGTGAGCTCGCGCTGGCCGCATTCGTGGCCTCCTCGTGCGAGGGGATGGCCCGGGCGGACTTCTTCGTCCGCGAGCCCGACGGCGAGATCGTCATGAACGAGCTGAACACGATCCCCGGCTTCACGTCGACGAGCTTCTACTCGCGGCTGTTCGCAGCCTCCGGGATCGAGTACGAGGAGCTGCTCGACCGGCTGATCCGGCTGGCGCTCGAGCGCCACGAGCGTCGCAGAGGTCTCGAGTACTAGGGCGTGGCTTCAGCCTCGCCCCCCTGGGGCTCGGAGGGCAGTCAGCGGCGATCCGCGAGGAGGAAGAAGGGCGAGGCTGAAGCCACGCCCTTAGCCGAGCACGGTGACGAGCGCGTCCTCCCACACCTCGAGCGCCTCGTCGAGGACGGCCTCCTCGATCGTCAGCGGGCAGAGGACGCGGATGCAGTTCGCGTGGACCCCGGCCTTGAGCAGGATCAGCCCGCGTTCCAGGGCGGCCTGGATCACCGCGAGCGCCAGCTCCGGAGCCGGGTCCTTCGTCTGCGGGTCGTGGACGAGCTCGATCGCGAGCATCGCCCCCAGTCCGCGCACGTCGCCGATCGCGGGCCAGCGCTCCTGCCAGGCGTGCATCCGCTCGCGGATCCGGTCGCCGACCGAGGACGCCCGCTCGAGCAGGCCCTCCTCCTCGAACACGTCGAGGACGGCGAGGGCCGCCGCCTGGGCGACGGGGTTCCCGATGTAGGTGCCGCCGATCGCGCCCGCGTGCGCGCCGTCCATGATCTCCGCCCGGCCGATCACGCCGGAGAGCGGCAACCCGGCCGCGATCGACTTCGCGACCGTCATCAGGTCGGCCTCGACGCCGAAGTGCTCCATCGCGAACATTCGACCGGTGCGCCCGAACCCGGTCTGCACCTCGTCTGCCACGAACACGATCCCGTGGCGGTCGCACAGCGCACGGAGCCCTTCCATGTACTCGGGCGACGCCGGGACGAAGCCGCCCTCGCCGAGCTGCGGCTCGATCACGATCGCCGCCACGTGCTCGCCGGGGACGTGGGTCTCGAGCATGTGCGCGAGCCGCTCGAGCGCCTCGTCGGCGCCCGGCCCACGGTACGCGTCCGGGAAGGGCGCGCGGTACACCTCGGGTGCGTACGGGCCCATCCCGGTCTTGTACGGGTGGAACTTGGACGTCATCGTCATCGAGAGCAGCGTCCGCCCGTGGAATCCGCCCTCGTACGCGATCACGCCGGGCCGGCCCGTGTGCAGGCGCGCCAGCTTGACGGCGTTCTCCACCGCCTCCGTGCCCGCGTTGAAGAACGCGGCTCGCTTCTCCCCGGAGATCGGCGCCAGCGCGCAGAGGCGCTCCGCGAGCGCGACCGCGGGCTCGTACGGCACGACGGTGAAGTCGGTGTGCAGGAAGCGCGTCGCCTGCTCGACCACCGCCTCGACGATCCGGGGGTGCGCGTGCCCGGCGTTGACGACGCCGACGCCGCCGGCGAAGTCGACGAACACGTTGCCGTCGACGTCCGTGATCGTCGCGTTCTCGGCCCGCTCGGCGAAGATCGGCAGGTGCACCATCAGCGGGCGCGCGATCGCGCGGCGCTCGCGCTCGAGCAGCGCCCGGGAGCGGGGCCCCGGGATCTCGGTCCGGATCTCGATCGTCTTCGTGGCGGCCATCTCCACCCAGCGTATCCGAGCCTGCCGACAGTAGATTCGCGGCGTGGACCCCTGGCTCGAGAGCCTCGACGACGACCCAAGGGTGACGGTCGCGGGCTGGCTTGCAGAGGCCCGGGACGCGGGTCTCTTCGAGCCCGAGGCGGCCGCGCTCGCGACCTCGACGCCGGATGGGCGGCCGTCGGCACGGATGGTCCTCGTGCGCGGCATCGAGGAGCGCGACCTCCGCTTCTACACGAACTACGAGAGCCGGAAGGCCGACGAGCTCGCGGCGAACGGGAGAGCAGCGCTCGTCCTCCAGTGGGGCCCGCCGCTCCGCCGCCAGGTGCGCGTCGAGGGCTCCGCCGAGCGGCTCACCGAGGCGGAGTCGTTCGAGTACTTCCGCACGCGGACCCGGGAGAGCCGCCTCGGCGCGTGGGCCTCGCCCCAGTCACGCCCTCTCGCCGGCCGCGCCGAGCTCGACCACAGCCTCGCCGAGGTCGAGGCGCGCTTCGCCTCGGGGCGAGAGATCCCCCTGCCGCCCTCCTGGGGCGGCTATCGCATCGTGCCCGAGGCGATCGAGCTGTGGCAGAACCGCCCCGACCGCCTCCACGACCGGGCGCGGTACGAGCGCCGTGGTGCGGGGTGGTCGAGGGTCAGGCTCGCGCCGTGATGCCTACGAGGGAGGCGCGAGAGCGCTCTTCGTGTAGAGCCCGGAGGCGTTCCAGAGCAGGTAGCCCTTCGCACCCTGCAGACGCGCGGCGCGGACCTGCTGCATCACCTGCTCGGGCGCGTAGTTCCAGTCCTGGATCCAGGGGATCAGCTGCGCGCGGCTCCCCTTCAGCTCGCGCTTGAAGTCGATGAGCGTCCTGAAGACGGTCTCGCCCGGCTCCGAGCTCGGCGAGGGGATGCCGAGCTCCCCACCGCCGTACAGCGCCGGGTAGGCCATCGGGTGGATCTGGTCCATGTGGGCCGAGATCCAGCGCGGGACCTGGCCGAGCCGCATGTCGCGGGTCGCGGAGAGGCCGAACAGCGCGGTCGAGACGCGCACGCCGAGCGGCGCCAGCCGCCGTTTCGCATACTCCGTGAAGCCGGCGATCAGCCTGCCCCTCGGCACGCTCGTCTTGCCCGGATAGACGGCCGCGCCGACGTCGCCGTCGGACGGGAAGCGGACGTAGTCGAGCATGATCTCGTCGAAGCCGGCGCGTGCTGCCGCGGCCGCCACGGACACCGAGTACTCCCACACGCGCCGGTCGTAGGGATTGACCCAGCCCAGCCCGGCGTTCGTCGTCCACAGCGACCCGTCCGAGCGCCGCACGGCGAGGTCGGGGCGCGCACGCGCGAGGTAGGGATCCTGGAAGACGACGACGCGTCCGATCAGGTAGATGCCCTTGCGATGCATCCTCCGGGCGACCTTGCGCGGGTCGTAGTAGCTGCGAACGGCCCCGGTCTTCTTCGCGAGCGGCACGCCGCTCGGCGCGAACGCGATCTCGCCACCCTCGTCCTTGATGTCCAGCTCGATGGTGTTCAGGCCGTGACGGGTGAGCGCCATGTACTCGTCGAGCTTCCCGGGCAGCGAGGCCAGGGCGCCCGTGACGTGCACGCCGCGGACCTCGACCGGCAACGGCCGCGGCCTGGTCGCGATTTCGAGCGTCTCGACGGATCCCGAGCCGGCGTTCGCCCCCTCCGCGGAGGTCGCGTTTCCGGACGTGCCGGACTTGCCGGCCAGAGTCATGCCTGCCGCGAGCGCCAGCACCGCGAGCAGCAGCAATCCCGCGACCGCCGCGCGGCGGCGGCGCTTTCGGCGGCGAACCGCGTCCCGGCGAGCGCGGAAGCGCTCGTTCGGGTCCAGCGATGGATACAACATGGACACCGACCGAGCAGTGTAGGCGAGGACCGGCCGCAGCGCGGTGGCGCGGGCGGTCTACGATCCGCCTCGATGGTGCTCTCAGACCGCGCGATCCGGCGGCTCATCGAGGCCGGCCGGATCGGGATCGACCCCTACGACATCGAGCTGATGCAGCCGTCGAGCCTCGACGTCCGGGTCGACCGGCTGTTCCGCGTCTTCCGCAACTCACGCTACCCGTACATCGACGTCAAGGCCGAGCAGGAGGAGCTCACGGAGCTCGTGGGCGTGGCCGACGAGGAGCCGTTCATCCTCCACCCCGGCGAGTTCGTCCTCGGCTCGACGCTGGAGCGAGTGACGCTGCCCGACGATCTCGTCGCAAGGCTGGAGGGCAAGTCGTCGCTCGGCAGGCTCGGCCTGCTGATCCACTCGACCGCCGGCTTCATCGACCCCGGTTTCGACGGGCACGTGACGCTCGAGCTGTCCAACGTCGCGAACCTCCCGATCACCATCTACCCCGGCATGAAGATCGGCCAGCTGTCGTTCGTGCAGATGTCGGAGCCCGCGGAGACGCCCTACGGGGCCAGCGCGCTCGGATCGAAGTACCAGGGGCAGCGCGGCCCGACGCCGAGCCGCTACTGGCAGAACTTCGCGGACGAGCGATGATCCTGGTCACGGGCGCGAGCGGGTTCGTCGGCCGCCACGTCGTCCGCGAGCTGGCGACGAGCGGGACTCGCGTGCGGGCGATGGTGCGGACAGCGCGGGGGGCGTCCGTGCTCGAGGGGATCGACTGCGAGCTCGTCCGTGGCGACGTGACCGATCCCGCGTCGCTGCGCGCGGCCGCGCGTGGGATGCGCACGATCGTCCACCTCGTGTCCATCGTCGAGGGATCTCCCGCCACGTTCGAGCGCGTGATGGCGACCGGCACCGGGAATCTCGTCGAGGCCGCTCGTGAGACCGCCGTCCGACGCATCGTCCTGATGAGCGCCCTCGGCACGGGGCCCGGCGCGACGGTTCCGTACTTCCGCGCCAAGTGGGCGGCCGAGCAGGCGGTCTCCTCCTCGGGCGTCGAGCACGTCGTCCTCCGCCCGAGCTTCGTCTTCGGGACGGACGGGGGTGCGCTGCCACGGTTCCTGCGGATCGCACGCCTCGCCCCCGTCACGCCCGTGATCGGCCCGGGAACCCAGCGGGTGCAGCCGATCTGGGTGAGCGACCTCGTGCGCGCGGTTGCTCTCGCGGTGGAGGCCGAGGAATCCGGTGCGCCCGTCGAGCTCGGCGGTCCGGAGGCGGTCACGTGGAGCGAGCTCTGGCGCCGCCTGAAGGTCGCGCTCGGCACCCGCCGTCCTGCTCTCCACGTGCCGTTCTGGCTCGCGCGGGGCCCGGCGGCGCTCTTCGAGCGGATGCCTCCCGCCCTGCTGACCCGCGACCAGCTGCGGATGCTCGAGGGGCCCGACAACGTCGTCACCGACGGTGGCGCGTCGATGCGCCGGCTCGGGCTCGGCGACCGCGTGCCGCTGGACGAGCAGCTCCGCCGCGCCGTCGCGAGCCAGTGATTCGAGCCGGGCGCGATCGGGTACCCCCCAGCGTGCACGCGCCTGTCTCGGACGCGAGGAAGGTGCCGGAGATGCCCTCCCGCGCCCCGTACGGCGCGTACGCGGCGATCCTGGGCTCGTTCGCAGGCTCGCTGGGCGTGGTGGCAGCCCTCGAGCGCGCACTGGGCCGCCCGCCCCGGTCGGGCACCCCGCTGGAGCTCGCCGTCCTCTGCGCCGCGACGTTCAAGGCAGCGCGCGCGATCTCGCGCGAGCGCGTCGGGAGCGTGGTCAGAGAGCCCTTCGTCGAGGTCGAGGTCGACCCGCTCGTCGGCGAGCCGGTCGAGGAGCGTCCCGCCGGGCAGGGGCTCCGCCGGGCGGTCGGTGAGCTCGTCACCTGCACGCGCTGCGCGGGGACCTGGGCCGCAGGCGGCCTGATCACGACGCAGGTGCTGGCCCCGCGCTTCGGGAGGCTGCTCACGTGGTCGCTCGCGGCCGGGGCCGGCAACGACTTCCTGCAGGCGGGGTTCGCCGCGCTCTGTGCGCGCGCCGACGACGAGCGCTGAGCGCCCGAGCGGCGGCGAGAAAGCATGCGGGGCCGCCTTTCGGCGGCCCCGCATGTTGCGGTACCAACGTCGTATTGGTAGAGGCGCTTCCTGCCAGACCAGAGGTGGTCGGCGGCGCGAAGCGCGAGTCCCCTACGCGTGGCTATGGCGATTCCCCGTAGGTCCCGGGGACACGCCTCTACCCGCTGGCACCTCCACTGCCGGTACTACACGAATCTGACACCCGACCACCTCCTTTCCGCGGTACACCGAGTCTACGCAGAGGTGTCGGACGACGGCAAGTGCGGACAACCGTACGCTCGCGGCCGCCGTCGCGCCGTCAGGTGATCACCTGGAACGCCGCGCCCCAGGGATCGGCGACCACCGCGAACCGGCCGACCCCCTCGATCTCCGCAGGGCCGTGCAGCAGCTGCCCGCCGTGCTGGCGCACCGTTGCCACGGCTGCGTCGCAGTCGGCCACCTGGAAGACGACAGACCAGTTGCTCGGGACCTCGCCCCAGTCCGGGCCGATCTCGAGAAGGCCCGCGACGGGCGTGCCGTCGACCTCGAAGACGACGTACTCACCGCCCCGCGCCATCTCCTGGGCCCTCGCCCGGTAGCCGAAGACCTGCGCGTAGAACCGCTGCGCGGCCGCACGGTCGCGTGTCTGCACCTCCGCCCAGTTCAGCGTCCCCGGCTCGCCGCGCAGCTGCGAGCCGATGTGAGAGCCCGCCTGCCACACGCCGAAGACGGCGCCCGAGGGATCCGTTGCGATCGCCATCCGGCCGGAGTCGAAGACGTCGAACGGCTCGGCCAGCACCGTCCCGCCCGCCTCCCGGATGCGTCCGGTGGTGGCGTCCACGTCGCCCGAGGCGAGGTAGGCCGTCCAGTGTGGCGGGGTGCCGTCCTGCTGGGGCGGCGAGGCCGCGGCGACGTGCTTGCCGTTCCGCGAGAGCATCGTGTAGCCGCCTGCCTCCGGGCGCGGGTCCTTCGCGGCCTCCCAGCCGAAGAGCTCGGCGTAGAAGGCCGCTGCGGCGTCGACGTCCGTGACCGTCACGTCGGCCCAGCACGGCTGCCCGGTTGGATACGAGGTGACGTCTGCCACGGCCGGCGCTCCCTTCGCTCGGGTTCGGGCGGAACGTACCCGAGCTCAGCGGAGGACGGTCGTCACCTCGAGGCCGTTGCCGAGCGGCACGGTGACCGAGACGAGCGCGGGGTCGGCCTGACGGGCGGCGGAGTACGCCTGGACGACCGGGTTCGAGCTCGCGTTGTCCGCGACGACCACGCCGCCCGGCTCCAGCCTGGCGCGTGCCTCCTGGAAGTACGTCTCGTAGTCGTCCTTCCACGCGTCGATGAAGACGATGTCGAAGCCGTCCTCGATGGCGGGGAGCGTCTCCCTCGCGTCGCCCTCGATCAGCTCGGCCCACTCCTCGAGTCCGGCCTCGGCGACGTTTCGCCGCCAGGCCTCGGTCTTGCGCGGGTCGTCCTCGAGCGAGACCACGCGCCCGCCCAGGATGCGCGCCGCGGCGGCCAGCCAGATCGTCGAGTAGCCGCGCGACCCGCCGATCTCGAGCACCTCGCAGCCCGCGTTCGGCGCGACGAGCGCGAAGAGGAGCCGGCCCGACTCGGGGCCGACGGCCAGCGAACGCTCGGCGTAGGGGACATCGCTCTCTCGCTCGGCGGCGTCCTCGGCCTCGAGGCGGGCCAGCACCGAGCGAACGCGGTCGTCGAGCACGTGCCCGAGATTAGCTGGCCGCTTGCCCCCGCGGCCGTCGACGCGAGCGCGCCTAGAGACTCGGTCTGCCGACGTCGATCACGATCATCCCGTCCGCGCGCACCCTCACCGGGTAGGTGGCGACCGGGACGTAGGCGGGCAGCGTCAGCGCCGAGCCGCTGCGGAGGTCGAAGCGCGACCCGTGGCGCGGGCAGACGACCTGACACGCGTCGCTGTCCCACTCACCCTCGCAGAGTGGGCCGTCGTCGTGACTGCAGCGGTCCTCGATCGCATGGAGCTCGCCGCCGCAGTGGTACAGGCCGACCGTGAGGCCGTCGGCGGCGATCAGGCGCATCGTGCCGTCGGGAAGCTCCTCGAGCGGAAGCGCCTCGACCTCGAGCTCGGCTCCGGCGCCCACTACGTGAGGCTGATCTCGCCCGCCGAGGTGCCCCATTCCTCGGGCAGGGGGGTCCCCTTCGCGCGGTGGAGCGCCACCTTGAGCACCCCCAGGCCGAGCAGGGCACACTTGAGCCGGACGGGCGTGAGCGGGATGCCGATCTCCTCGAGCAGCTCGTCCTTGGGCATCGCGGAGATCTCCTCCGCCGTTCGGCCCTTGACGAGGTCGGTGAGCATGGACGTCGCCGCCTGACTGATCGCGCAGCCCCTGCCCTCGAAGCCGACGTCCTCGACCACGTCCCCCTCGCCGAAACGGACGGAGACCGTGACCTCGTCGCCGCAGAGCGGGTTCTGCCCCTCGGCGATCGCGTCGTGCGGCTCGAGCAGCCCGTGGTTCCGGGGCGCCTTGTAGTGATCGAGGATTACCTCGCGGTACAGCTGCTCGAACTCGCTCACCGCGCGCTCCCGGTCGCCTCCGGCTCCCGCCCGGCGGAGCCGGGCTCCGCCGGAGGCTGACGAACGCAAGGGGCGGAGTGCTTCACGAGAGCGAGGCCTTGACCTTGTGGAGCCCTGTGATGAGCCGCTCGATCTCCTCGGGGATCGAGTAGAGGTAGAAGCTCGCCCGGGTGGTGGCGGAGACGCCGAGGCGCCGCATCAGCGGCTGCGTGCAGTGGTGGCCGGCGCGAACCGCGACGCCCTCCCAGTCGAGGATCTGCGCCACGTCGTGGGGGTGGATCCCCTCGACGTCGAAGGAGACGATCCCCGCCCGGCGGTCGGGCGGCGGCCCGAAGACCCTGATCCAGGGAAGTTCGTCGAGCGCGGCCATCGTCTGCCCGACGAGCGCGTGCTCGTGCCGCTCGATCGCCTCGATCCCGACCTCGGAGACGTAGTCGATCGCGGCGCCGAAGCCCACCGCCTCCGCGATCGCGGGCGTCCCGGCCTCGAACTTGTGCGGCAGCTCGTTGAAGGTCGTCTTGTCGAGCGCGACCGAGCGGATCATCTCGCCGCCGAGGTTGAAGGGGCTCATCGCCTCGAGCAGCTCCCGCTTCCCCCAGAGCGCGCCGATGCCGCTCGGGCCGCAGAGCTTGTGGGACGAGATCGCGACGAAGTCGGCGCCGAGCGCCTGGACATCGAGGCGACGGTGTGGTGCCGCCTGCGCGGCGTCGACGACCATGATCGCCCCCTGCTCGTGCGCCCACTCGGCGAGCGTCTCGACGGGGTTGATCGTGCCGAGCGTGTTCGAGACGAGATTGTTGGCGACGACCTTGACGTTGCCCTCGCGCGCGAGGCCGTCGAGCGCGTCGAGCTGGAGCTCACCGAGATCGTCGATCGGGATGTTGCGGAAGCTCGCCCCGGTGCGGTGCGCGATGTACTGCCACGGCACGAAATTGGCGTGATGCTCGAGCTCGGTGATGACGACGACGTCGCCCGGGCCGAGGTTGTCCAGTCCCCACGCGTAGGCGACGAGGTTGATCGCCTCGGTCGCGCTGCGGGTGAAGATGACCTCCTTCTCCGACGGCGCGTTGACGAAGCCGGCGACGGTGCGCCGCGCCCCCTCGAACCCCTCGGTCGCACGCTCCGCGAGCCGGTAGACGCCCCTGTGCACGTTGGCGTACTCGTGCTCGTAGAAGGCGCGCATCCGGTCGAGCACCTGGCGCGGCTTCTGCGTCGAGGCGGCGGAGTCGAGGAACGCCACGGGGCGCCCGTCGAGCAGCTCCTCGAACACGGCGAAGTCCGCGCGCAGGCGGTGCGCGTCGAGTGCCGGAAGCGTCGTCGCGGTCATACGGCCATCGTAGCCGTGCCCCTACGGGCGAACGCTCAGCCGCTCGTGCCGCCGGACGGCGTCACGCGGCCGTTTCTCTGCGCGCGCTCGGCGATCTCCCGCTGGCGCTCGACGGCGGCGGCGACGGTCTCGAGGATCTCGCAGAGGCGCGTGAGGCGGATCCGCTCGCTCGTCTCCTCGAGCAGCTCGAGCTTCAGCTCCGGGGCCAGCTCGAAACGGGACGCGAGCGCGAACGAGGGCTGCTCGAGCGGGTCGCCGGGGACCTCGACGTCGGCGCCTGTCAGCTCCACGAGCTTCGTGAAGAGCCCGAGGCCACGCTCGACGTCCGCCGTGGCCGGCGGGTCGTCGAGGTCCTCGATGGGCTCGATCGTCCCGGTGTGGAAGCTCCGTCCGTCCGTCAGCTCCACGAGCCGGAAGCGGTCGCCGCCCTCGACGACGATGTTCAGCCGCCCGTCCTCGAAGCGCTCCGTGACCTCGACGACGTTGGCGAGCGTGCCGGTGCGGCGGAGCCCGTCGTCGTCCGCGTAGACGAGCCCGAACGGCTCGCCGGCATCCAGGCACTCCGTGATCAGCTCGCGGTAGCGGGGCTCGAAGATGTGGAGCGGCACCTGCTCCGTGGGGAGCAGGACGAGGCCGAGCGGGAAGAGCCCGATCTCCTCCATGCCGCAAGCCTAGAGACCGCAACCCCGCGGCGAGCGGCGGAGTGGGCTCCGGCCCGGCCGACGCCCTCGATTCGCCCTAGAGGACGAGGATCAGGATCGCCGCGACCAGCCCGATGACTGCGATGAGGCGCATCACCCGACCCTAGGTGGGTCCGATCAGGAGAAGCTGAGCGGATCGTGAGGAGTTCGTCAGGAGACGGCTGTGGCGAACTGCACCGTCTCCCAGACCAAGCCGCGTGACCGGCGAATCCGCTCGAGACCATGCCGGGCGGCGATGCGCTCGAGCTCGGAGGGCGAGTGCACGAAGACACGAAACCGCTTGCGCATCAGCGCCAGCCCGGCGTTCTGCAGGCGTGCGACCGCGCGGACGGCGGCGCGGTCGCGTGGGTAGCTCGCGAGGAGCGTGCGGCGCGTCCGGCCCGCGGCGGCGCCGAGCAGCGCCGGGCCTTCCGGCGAGCAGCACACGACCCGCCGCAAGACGACGACGTCCGCCGGCTCGACCGCCTCGGGAGCCCCGACGAGGTCGGCCAGCACGAAGGAGCTGCGGTCGGCGATCGCGACTGCGCGAGCGAGCTCGCGGGCAGCGCCTTCGTAGCCGCCGATCACCTCCACCACCGTCCCCCGTTCCGCGCCGCGTCGCACGAGCTCGGCCTGGATCTGGCCGATCCCGCCTCCGATCTCGGCGACGGTCGCGCCGTCCAGGCCGGCCTCCGCGGCCCAGGTTGCGATCAGCTTCGCGTCCGTCCCCCCGAGCCCGCGGCGCAGATACCGACGCAGCTCGCGGCGGGCGCTCCTCTCGCCGAAGATGTCGAGCGACTCGCCGGCAGGGCAGCAGGGGCAGGTCACGCGGGCATCGTGACACAGCGCCACGGAGGACTCGTGTACCTCGATTGGCAAAGAGGCGTCGCGACCGCGACCGCGGGCGCCTTCCGGGATGTCCCCCCGCCGAAGGCGGGGGATCGAGCGGCGGGCTAGCTCTTCGGGATGCGCGCCTCGAGGGCCGCTGCGAGCGCCTCCCGGACCGGCTGCAGCTCGATCCGGTCGAGCACGTCCTGGAAGAAGCCGCGGACGATCAGCCGCTCCGCGTCCGAGCGCGGGAGGCCGCGCGTCATGAGGTAGAAGAGCTGCTCGCGGTCGACCTGCGACAGCGTCGCGCCGTGCGTGCAGCGGACGTCGTTGGCGAGGATCTCGAGGCCCGGGATCGAGTTGGCGGTCGCGGTCTTCGAGAGCAGGAGGTTGCGGTTCTCCTGGTAGGCGTTCGTCTTCTGCGCGCCCTCCTCGACGCGGATCATCCCGCGCCACACGGTGGCGGCCGCGTCGCGCAAGGCGCCCTTGAACGCGAAGTCCGAGGTCGTATCGGGCGCCTGGTGGAGCTGGTACGTGTCGTAGTCGAGGTGCTGCGAGCCGTCGGCGAAGTACGCGCCGGTGACCCGAGAGGTCGCACCGCGGTCTGCGAGGTCGTTCTGGATCCAGACCTTGCCCCGGCCGGAGCCGAAGCCTCCCTCGACCCAGTCGAGCTCGGCGTCGCGCTCCACGCGCGCATGGCAGGAGGCGAACAGCCACGCCTTCGGGGAGAGCCGCTGGACGTTCACCACCTCGACCTTCGCGCCGTCCCGGACGACGACCTCGACGACACCGTTCACGTAGGCGTCCATGTCGTCCGACGCCGAGGTCAGCTCCTGGACGAAGGTGAAGCGGGACCCCGGCTCGGCGACCACCAGGACGCGCCAGAACAGCGAGCCACCGGGCACGCCGCTCGCGACCCGCAGGTAGAGGGGCTTCTCGAGCTCCACCCCTGCGGGGACGTGGACGAGCAGCCCGTGCTCCCAGACGGCCGCGTTGTGGGCGCGGAGCTTGTCGTCGGCCTGGACGAGCGAGCCGACGAGCGGGTCGTCGTCGGAGAGAGGCTCGAAGCGGATCCCCTCGGGGGCGCCGTCGAGCCGGAGGCCGGACTCGTCGATCGTCGCTGCTGCGGCGATGTCGAGGTCGAGCATCGACGGAACGGCCGCGGCCGCCGTTGCCGCCGCGTCCCAGGCGTCGGGGTCGAAGCCGGCGAGGTCGGTGAAGCGCCAGTGCTCGTCGCGCGTCGTCGGCAGCGGCAGCGCCTGGTAGCGCTCGAGGAGGTCGGCTCTCACGAGCCCGGGCGCTCCTGCTCGCGCGGCTTGTAGCGGTGGTGGAGCATCAGGGCGTTGCCGTCGGGGTCCGCGAAGAACGCCATGTGACAGACGCCGGTGTCGAACGTCTCGCCCTGGAACTCGATCCCCTTCGCCTCGAGGTCGGCCCTCGCGGCCTCCACATCGTCGACGTGCAGCGCGAGGTGCGCAGTCGTCTGTGGCGCGAACTCCAGCCCGAAGCTGGTCGGCTCGTAGATCCCGAAGCACTGCTGGCCGATCCAGAACTCCGCGTCCCCGGTCTCGTCGGGCCGCAGCCCGAGGGTGTCCACGTAGAACGCCCGCGACCGCTTCCAGTCGGTCGACGGCACGGAGACGAAATCGACCTTGCTGATGAGCGACATAGAGGCCTCCGGGGTTCGGGGGCCCGGCCGGCTAGCCGACCGAGCCTTCCATCTGCAGCTGGATCAGCCGGTTCATCTCGACTGCATACTCGAGCGGCAGCTCCTTCGTGATCGGCTCCACGAAGCCCGCGACGATCATCGCGCTGGCCTCGGCCTCGGAGAGGCCGCGGCTCATCAGGTAGAAGAGCTGCTCCTCGCCGATCTTGGAGACGGTCGCCTCGTGGCCGAGGTCGACGTCGTTCTCCCTGACGTCGATGTACGGGTACGTGTCCGAGCGGGAGTCCTCGTCGAGGATCAGCGCGTCGCAGACGACCTTCGACTTCGAGCCGCTGGCGCCCTTGGCGACCTCGAGCAGGCCGCGGTAGCCGCCACGGCCGCCGTCCTTCGAGATCGACTTGGAGGTGATCACGGAGGTCGTGTTCTTCGCGACGTGGACGACCTTGCCGCCCGCGTCCTGATGCTGGCCCTTGCCGGCGAAGGCGATCGAGAGCACCTCGCCGTGCGCGCGCTCCCCCATCAGCCAGATCGCCGGGTACTTCATCGTCAGCTTCGAGCCGAGGTTCCCGTCGACCCATTCCATGGTCGCGTCCTCGTAGGCGACCGCACGCTTGGTGACGAGGTTGTAGACGTTGTTCGACCAGTTCTGGATCGTCGTGTAGCGGCACCGGCCGCGCGGCTTGACCACGATCTCGACGACCGCGGAGTGCAGCGAGTCGGACGAGTAGATCGGTGCGGTGCAGCCCTCGACGTAGTGCACGTATGCGTCCTCGTCGACGATGATCAGCGTCCGCTCGAACTGACCCATGTTCTCTGCGTTGATCCGGAAGTACGCCTGCAGCGGCATCTCGATCGAGACCCCCGGCGGGACGTAGATGAACGACCCGCCCGACCAGACGGCCGAGTTGAGCGCGGCGAACTTGTTGTCGTTCTGCGGGATGATCGTGCCCATGTACTGCTTGACGATGTCCTCGTGCTCGCGCAGCGCCGAGTCCATGTCGAGGAAGATCACGCCCTTGGCCTCCAGGTCCGCCTGGAGCTTGTGGTAGACGACCTCCGACTCGTACTGGGCCCCGACCCCGGCGAGGTACTTCTTCTCGGCCTGGGGGATCCCGAGCTTGTCCCACGTGTCGAGGATCTCGGCCGGAAGGTCCTCCCACTTGTCGACCTGCTTCTCGGTCGGGCGGATGTAGTAGTAGATGTTCTCGAAGTCGATCTCGGCGAGATTGCCGCCCCACGTCGGGAGCGGACGGGCGTAGAAGTAGTCGAGCGACTTGTGACGGAACGCCCGCATCCACTCCGGCTCGTCCTTGTGCTGCGAGATCGCCTCGACGACCTCGTGCGAGAGACCGCGACCCGACTTGAAGAAGTAGTCCTCGGCCTCGTCGGGGTTCGCGAAGCCGTACTGGTACTCGGTTCGAATTCCCTTGACGAGCTCGTTCTCGGCGGTGCTCATGCGGCCTCGCCTCCTCCGACGACTGCAGGAATGAATGCTTCGTAACCTTCTGCCTCGAGCCGGTGCGCGAGCTCCGCGCCGCCCGAGGCGACGATCCGGCCGTCCACGAACACGTGGACGTGGTCCGGCGTCACGTAGTTCAGGATCCGCTGGTAGTGCGTGATCACGAGCGCGCCCATGTCGGGCCCGACAAGCGTGTTGACGCCCTCGGCCACGATGCGGAGCGCGTCGATGTCGAGACCCGAGTCGGTCTCGTCCAGGATCGCGATACGCGGCTTCAGCATCGCCATCTGGAGGATCTCGACCCGCTTCTTCTCGCCGCCCGAGAAGCCGTCGTTCAGGTACCGCTGCGCGAGCTCGCGCGGCACCTTGAGCCGCTCCATCGCGGCGAGCAGATCGGTGCGGAACTCCTTGACTGCGACGGGATGGTCCTCGCCGCCGTTCGCCGCCTTCCGCTTCGCGTTGATCGCGCTGCGGAGGAAGCTCGTCACGGTCACGCCGGGGATCGCGTGCGGGTACTGGAAAGCGAGGAAGAGCCCGCGCTGCGCGCGCTCGTCCGCCCCCATCTCGAGGATCGACTCCCCGTCGAACCGGATGTCGCCCTCCGTGATCTCGTAGGCCGGATGGCCCATGAGCGCGTACGCGAAGGTCGACTTCCCTGAGCCGTTCGGCCCCATGATCGCGTGCTTCGCGTTCGTGTCCACGGCGAGGTCGACACCCTTGACGATCTCGGTGCCGTCCTCCAGCGCGACGTGCAGGTTCGTGATCTCGAGTAGTGCCACTGGTGTTGTCCTTGGGTTGCGGTTCGCGGCGCAGAGCAATGCGCCTACTCGCATGGTACCGAGGCCCCCACGCGCAGGGTCCGCGCCGATCGCCGGGATCCGCGAACCGAGCCGCCCGCCCCTACACGCCTCCACGAACAGCTACCCTCTGTCGCATGCCCTTCGGAATCGGCATCTGGGAGCTCCTGATCCTCCTGCTCGTGCTGCTGCTCGTGTTCGGCCCCAAGCGGCTGCCCGAGATGGGCCGCCAGCTCGGCAAGGGAATGCGCGAGTTCAAGGACTCCGTGTCCGGCAGCAGGGACGACGAGCACCTCGACGACGTCGACGACATCGCGGAGCTGCCGCCCCCCGAGCCGTCTGCGACCGCGACGACGTCGCGCGAGCGCGACACCGTCTCCTAGCCTCCCCGACGCGCTATGGCCCGCCGGATCGTGCCGCGGCGCCTGAGCCACGAGGAGGAAGCGACCCTCGTCGAGCACCTCACCGAGCTGCGACACCGGCTCATCGTCTGCATGCTCGCGATCGTCCCCGCGTTCGCTCTCGCGTACGCCTTCCACGAGCGGCTGATCGGTCGCCTGATGGACCTGCTGCCCGCGGGGACGCCGGTGGTCACCCTCGGTGTCACCGAGCCGTTCACCACCTCGCTCAAGGTGAGCTTCTACGCCTCGCTCGCGATCGTGCTGCCGATCCTCCTCTGGCAGGTGTGGGCGTTCCTCGCCCCGGCGGTGGCCGAGGACACGCAGCGCGTGATCAGCGTGTTCGTCGTCCTCTCGACCGCCCTGTTCGTCGCGGGGGTCGTGTTCTGCTACGCGATCGTCCTCCCCAAGGCGCTCGACTTCCTGGTCGAGTACGACTCCGAGCTCTATACCGAGCAGATCCGGGCGAGCTACTTCCTCTCGTTCGTCACGCTGACGCTCTTCGCCTTCGGGATCGCCTTCCAGATGCCGATCTTCATCCTCGGGCTCGTCCGCCTCGGCGTCCTCACGTCCGACCGCCTCCGCCGGAACCGCCGCATCGGTTACGTCCTGATGCTGACGTTCGCGATCCTCCTGCCGACGGTCGATCCCGTCTCGCTCGTGCTCGAGGTCGCGCCGCTGCTGATCCTGTTCGAGGCCTCGATCTGGCTCTCGGTGCTGATGGAGCGCCGCTGGGAGCGCGCCGCCGCGGAAGCCCTGTGAGGCTGCTCTCCGCCGACTGGCTCCTGCGTGGAGGAACCCATGGTTCCCCCACGAGCCCCCTCCTTGGGCCCACATGAGGGTCGTCTCCGCCGACTGGGTCGTCCCCGTCGAGGGCGACCCGATCGCCGACGGCGCGGTCGCCGTCTCGGACGACGGGAGGATCCAGGCGGTCGGCCCGGCGGCCGAGCTCGGCGAAGGCGAGCGCTTCGTCGGCTGCGTGATCGTGCCGGGCTTCGTGAACTGCCATTCCCACCTGGAGTACGCCGTGTACGCCGGCTTCGGCGACGGCCTCCCCTTCTCGTCCTGGATCGGCCTCCACGTGGCCCGCAAGCAGCTGCTCGACCTCGACGACATGCGCGCGATCGCGACGGAGGGCGCCCACGAGTGCCTGCGCTCGGGGATCACGACGGTGGGCGACTGCAGCTTCTCCGGCGCGTCCGCGGAGGCCGCCGCCGAGACCGGCCTGCGGGCTCTCGTCTACCTCGAGGTGTTCGGCCGCGACGAGACGGCGCTGGAGCGCTTCGCGGCGCTCCGCGATCGCGTCGAGCCGGTCCTCTCCGACCGTGTCCGTCTCGGCGTGTCGCCGCACGCGCCGTACACGTGCACCCTCGAGGTGTACGAGGCGTGCGCACGGCTCGGGCTTCCCCTGGCGACGCACCTCGCCGAGAGCGTGGCCGAGCGGGAGTTCCTCGCGGACGGCTCGGGGGACTGGTCGTCGTTCGCGGAGATGCTCGTGCCGCCGCCGGGCACGACCGGGATCCGCCTGCTCGGCGAGGCCGGCCTGCTCGGTCCTCGGCTGATGGCCGCGCACTGCGTCCACGTCGACGACGAGGAGATCGCGCTGCTCGCCTCCTCCGGGGTCGGTGTCGCGCACTGCCCACGCTCGAACGGGATCCTCGGCTGCGGGATCGCGCCCGTCGGACGGCTCCTCGAGGCGGGGATCCCCGTGGGGATCGCGTCCGACAGCCCCGCCTCGACGCCGTCGTTCGACCTCTTCGAGGAGCTGCGGACGGCGATCGTCGCCGCCAGGGCGCGCGAGCAGCGCCCCGACGCCCTCACCGCGCACCGCGCGCTCGAGCTCGCCACGCTCGGCGGCGCCCGCGTGCTCGGCCTCGAGGCCGAGGTGGGCTCGCTCGTCGCGGGCAAGTGGGCCGACCTCGCCGTGATCTCGGTGGACGAGAGCCCCCTCTGGCCCGTCGAGGATCCCGTCGTCACAGCGGTGCTGGGAGGCTCGCCCGGCCGGGTTGCCGCTACTCTCGTAGGCGGCGAGACCCGCTACGAACGAGAGACGAGCGCATGGCCCGATTCGAGAAGAGCCGCCCGAAGAGCGCGAAGCCGCATGCTGCGGTAGCGCCTGCGCGCCCGCGCGGCTCGTCCGCACCGACGATCGAGGACACCATGTTCTTCCCGCGGCTGCGGCGGCACGCCAAGTGGATGTTCGTGCTGCTCGCGCTCGTGTTCGGGCTCGGGTTCGTCCTCTTCGGTGTCGGCGCCGGCGGCGTGGGCGTCGGCGACGTCTTCCGCGGCTCGGGCGGCGCCGGGGTGCAGTCCGTCTCCGACGCTCGCGGCGAGACCGAGGACCGGCCCAACGACGCCGAGGCCTGGCGCAACCTCGCGACCGCGTACGAGACCGAGGGGGAGACCGCCGAGGCGATCACCGCCCTCAACAAGGCGATCGAGCTCGACCCGAAGGACCCGAGCGCGCTTCGCGAGCTGGCAGGGCTTCACCTGACGCGCGCCACCGAGCGCCAGCGCGACGCCCAGCTCGCGCAGGTGCGGGCCGCCTTCCTCGCCCCGGCCCAGGGGTTCCCGTCGCTCCTCGCCCCGTCGGGGCCGTCGGTGCTCTCCGACCCCGTCACGACGGCCGTCAACGCATCGGTGAGCGGGCGCGTGTCCGAAGCGCTCGGGGAGGCGCAGACCGAGGCGACGCTCGCGGTCGACGCGTACCAGCGGCTCGTGGCCCTGCAGCCCCAGGACCCGAACGTCCAGCTCGAGCTCGCGCAGGCCGCACAGCAGGTCGGCGACGCGACGACCGCGATCGCCGCGTACGAGCGGTTCCTGGAGCTGGCGCCGGACGACCCGAGCGCGAGTGTCGTGAGGGAACAGCTCAAGCAGCTGCGGCAGACCGCCGCGGCAGCGGGTGGTTAGACTCGCTCCCGCGTGGAGCGAGGCAGCCTCACTGCACCGAGTCGGCGCCGGCGGCACGCAGTCGCCCTGATCGCGCTCGCCCTCCTCGCAGGGCTCGCCCTTGCGGCGTGCGGAGACACGGTCGGGTACTCGGAGGGCACGGGCGACCGGATCCGCGGCAAGGAGCTCTTCACGTCCGGCTGCGGCAGCTGCCACACGCTCCGCGACGCGGGGACGACCGGCAGGATCGGCCCCGACCTCGACTTCGCCTTCGTCCAGTCGCGGATCGACGGGCTGGGGGAGGACACGATCCAGCAGGTCGTCCGTGGGCAGATCGCCTACCCCGTCACCGACCCGTCGACCGACGCTCCGGGCATGCCGGCGAACATCTTCGAGGGCCAGGACGCCGAGGACGTCGCGACGTATGTCGCGTCGGTCGCGGGCCTCGACGCGAACGGCCGACCGATCGACCCGGCGAGCCCGCCGGAGTCCACGCCGCCGTCGGGAGGTGACACCGACGGCGAGTCGATCTTCGCCTCTGCCGGCTGCGGCGGCTGCCACACGCTCGCGGCCGCGGCCTCGAACGGCACGGTCGGGCCGAACCTCGACGACGCGCGGCCGTCGAAGGAGCTCGCGCTCGACCGGATCACCAACGGCCGCGGCGGGATGCCGTCGTTCAAGGGTCAGCTGAGCGAGGAGCAGATCGACGCGGTTGCGACCTTCGTGACCGAGAACGCCGGCGGCTGACGGAAGCTCCTACGCGGGCTCCGCCACCGAGCCCGCGAGATCCACCACGACGTGCGTGACCGGCACGTCGAACCGAAGGCGGGCCTGCTCGACGACGCCCTGCTCGAGCCAGTGCGAGCGCCCGGGCGGATGGGTCGAGACGACGATCTCGTCGGCCGGGAACTCACGGAGCGTGTCCTCGAGGGCCTGGAGTGGGTCGCCGTCGCCGATCTCGCCCCTCGCGCTGACCCCGGCCTCGCGCAGCCGCGCCAGGCTCTCGTCCAGGCGCTCCTGCGCCGCCGCGCGCGCGCCGTCCTCGTCCGACGTCCACGTGCGCACACGGGAGTTGAGCGCAGGGCAGACGATCAGCATCTCCTCGCGCACGCCCTCCGCCTTGCGCCCGAGGAGCTCGAGCAGCTCGCCGCCGCCGACCGTCTCGTTCGCGACCACGAGGATGCGTCGCGTGGGCCCGCCGTCGCGGACGACGTGCGCCTGCGGCGGACGCTGGCGCATCCCGCCCCTGATCGCCCAGAGCGCCACCCCCAGGAGCGCGAGGAACACCGCCAGGCCGAGCCACTCGTCGATCCACGCCGCCAGCACGACGAGCACTGCCCCGCCCAGCGTGACGAGGACGACCTGGAACGCGGACGACTCGTCTCGGAGCGGGTTCTTCATGCGCCTCCGGCTCCGGGGGAGCCGCTGGATGATCGCCCCATACGTGTCATAACGCACCTGTCTATCTAGCGGATTCGAGCCTTCGGCGCGAATCCTGGCGACGCGCTACAGCAAGTAGACCGCCGCCCACACGATGATCCACATCACGTCGACGAAGTGCCAGTAGATCCCGGGGATCTCGACGCCGTGGTAGTGGTCGGGGGAGAAGTGCCCGCGGAAGGCGCGCACGGCCGCGATGGTCAGCAGCGACAGCCCGACGAAGACATGCGCGCCGTGAAGCCCCGTCAGGCCGAAGAAGACCGAGGCGAAAGCGCCGTCGCCCGTGTTGAAGCCGACGTGGGCGTACTCGATCGCCTGCGTGAGCAGGAAGGCCGACCCGAGCAGGATCGTGATCACGAGGCCCGCCTTGAGGCCGTTCCGGTCGCCGCGCTTGATCGACTGCGTCGCCCAGTGGATGGTGAAGCTGGACGTGACCAGGATCGCCGTGTTCACCGACGCCACGAAGACCGGGAACTCGAACGGCGGCGGAGGCCACGTCGCGGGCGCGTCCGGGTTGACGACGCGGACGAAGAAGTAGGCCGTGAAGAACGCCCCGAAGAGCATCGCCTCCGACGCGATGAAGAGCAGCATCCCGAGCGTCGCGGAGTCGATCCGCGCGCTCTTGTTCGCAAGCGGCGGACCGTGGTGCGCGTGCCCGCCGTGGTCCGCTGCCGTCTCGGCGTGGGCGCTCACGTCCCCGCCCCCGCAGGTGCCGGGACGTCGGCGACGACGTGCTCGACGGGGACGCCCGCGTCCTTGCGAAGCCGCTCGACGACGTCGCGCCTGAGCCACCCGGAGCGCTCGCCCGGGAAGGTGGAGATGATCACCTCGTCGACCCGCTCGTCGTCGATCACCTGCATCGTGGCGGTGTACGGGTCGGGGTGGGCGATCTGCCCGTGTGCCTCGATGCCCTCGTCGCGCAGCACCGTGAGCGCGGCGCGCAGGCGCCGCTCGGCCTCGGGGTGCCCACCCTGGTCGGGATCGCTCTGGGGGCAGACGATCAGGAAGCCGGCGGGCCCTTCCGCCGCCCGCTGCCGGATCCGGGCGAGCAGCCGGTCGCCGAGAACGGTCTCGTTGGCGACGACGAGCACGTTCGCCTGGCCGGTGCGGGCGGCGACGTCCGAGACGACGTGCTGGAACGGCCGGTCGCCGGCCAGCCGGCGGAGCTCGGCGAGGACGTTCTTCTTCCGCAGCCAGCCGGAGGTCTGCTGGGGATGGGTCGAGACGATCAGCTCGTCGACGTCCTCGAGCGCGAGCACGTCCTGGACGGCGGCGATCGGGCCGCCCTCGAACACGTCGCCGTGCGCGGGGATCCCCGCAGCGCGGAGCGCCGCCACCATCTTGTCGACCCGCCTGCCCGCGGAGGCGCGCCGCGAGTTGCGGTAGACGACGTACCCCGCGCTGGGCTCGTTGACCGGCGCGATGACGACGGTGCGGATGGGGCCCTGTTCCGCCCGCGTCCGGACGGCGTCGACGAGCTCGTCGCCCGCGAGCGTCTCGTTCGCGACGACGAGGACGTGCTTGGTTGGCTCCGTCTCGCTCACAGTCGAGCCTCCTGCAACGCGCCGCCCTTCAGGACGGCATGCTTCGCCCCCGGCACGCCGAACTCGTACGGGCCGCCGACGACCTGCGGGATCTCGTCGAAGTTGAACACCGGCGGCGGTGACGAGACCTGCCACTCGATCGTCATCGCCCGCCACGGGTTCGACCCGGCGATCGGCCCACGTGCCCAGCTCGTGATCACGTTGTAGGCGAAGATCGCGACCGACGCGCCCAGCGCGAAGGATGCGATCGAGATGACCATGTTGAGCGCGCCGAACGTCCCCGCGTAGTCGGCCACGCGTCGCGGCATCCCGACCAGGCCCACCCAGTGCATCGGGAAGAAGGTCACGTTGAACGCGACGAACGTGATCCAGAAGTGCAGCTTCCCGAGCCGTTCGTTGTACATCCGGCCGGTCATCTTGGGGAACCAGTAGTAGATCCCGGCGAAGATCGTGAACACCGACCCGCCGAACAGCACGTAGTGGATGTGGGCGACGATGAAGTACGTGTCGGAGGCATGGATGTCGATCGGCACCGACGCGAGGTAGATGCCCGACAGCCCACCGATCACGAACATCGAGATGAAGCCGAGCGCGAACAGCATCGGAGTGTTGAGATGGATCTTCCCCTCCCACAACGTTGCCAGCCATGAGAACACCTTGACGCCGGTCGGCACCGCGATCAGGAGGGTCGAGATCATCATCGGCACGCGCAGCCAATCGGCCATGCCGGCAACGAACATGTGGTGTGCCCACACCGAGAAGCCGAGCACGAGGATCCCGAGCAGCGAGATCGCCATCAGCCGGTAGCCGAAGATCGGCTTGCGGCTCATCACGGAGACGATCTCGGAGATGATCCCGAACCCCGGCAGGATCATGATGTAGACCGCCGGGTGCGAGTAGAACCAGAAGATGTGCTGATACCCGAGCACGTAGCCGCCGTTGTCCGGAGTGAAGAAGCTCGTGTGCATCACCCGGTCGAACATCACGAAGAACTGGGAGCCGGCGATGAACGGCGTCGCGATCACGACCAGGAGTGAGGTCGTGAAGTTGGCCCAGACGAGGAGGGGCATGCGCCAGAAGGTCATTCCCGGCGCGCGCATCGTGATGATCGTGACGAGGAAGTTGAGCGCGGTCGCGATCGACGACGCCCCCGCCCACTGGACGCCCATGTTGAAGAACACCTGGCCGAAAGGCTGCTCCGAGGCGAGCGGCGCGTAGCTCGTCCAGCCCGTCGCGAAGGCGCCGCCCGGTGCCAGGAAGCTCGCCAGGAACATCACGCCCGCGATCGGCAGCATCCAGAAGCTGAGCGCGTTCAGGCGCGGGAACGCCATGTCCGGCGCACCGAGCATCAGCGGCACGGCGAAGTTCGCGAGCCCGGCGAAGGCCGGGATGATGAACACGAAGATCATCAGCGTCGCGTGGGCCGACACGAGGCCGTTGAAGGTCTGAGTGTCGAAGAACTGCATCCCGGGCTCCGCGAGCTCCGCACGGAAGAGCATCGCGAGGAAGCCGCCGACGATGAAGAAGAAGAACGTCGTGACGAGGTACTGGACCCCGATCACCTTGTGGTCGGTATTGACCTTGAAGTAGTCGGTCCACTTGTAGGCGCCGTGGTTCGCATGGTCGTCCACCAGCGTGGGGCGTCCCGAGATCCAGTAGAGCCAGTAGTCGAAGGCGCCGATCCCGAGGAGGAAGCCGAGCGGGGCCGCGACCATCCCGGCGATCAGGACGATGTACTCCCAGTCGTAGACCGGATCCCAGCCGGCGAGCCAGCGCAGCGTGACGACGATGTACATCCCGATCAGGAAGAACGCCGCCGTGCACCAGGCCGCGCGGACGTACCCGGGCCGCATCAGGAGGCCGCGACGGTGGGGCGGCCCGGCATGGCCGTGAGGCGTTTCGTGCTGGGCGTGCTCGTCGACCGTCGTCGTCACTCCGTGCCCTCCTCTCCGCTCAGGAACGCGACGAGCGCGTCGAGCTCCTCGGGTGACAGGCTCTCTGCGAAGTCCTTCGGCATCACGCCGGGCTGGTAGTCGGGCGTGATCACCGCATCGGGATCCACGATCGACTGACGCACGAACTGGGGCAGCGCCACGCCGGCCTCCTCGGCGGCGGCGGCGAGGTCGTCCAGCTGTGGCCCGATCTGAGCATCGCTCCCGGCGGGCTCGAAGGCGTGGCACCCGCCGCAGCCTGCGCTCGCGAACGTCTCGCGGCCGAGCGCCGTGGTCGTGCCGCCGCCCGAGCCTCCACCACCGCTCCCCGCGCCCGCGCCCCCTCCTTCGCCTTCGGCGCCCCGCTGCTCGAGCCACTGGGCGAACGCCGCCTGCTCGAGCACGCGGACGGGTGCACGCATCGTGGAGTGGCCGAGCCCGCACAGCTCGGTGCAGATCAGCGTGAAGCGTCCCGTCCGCGTCGGCGTGATCACGATCTCCTGCGTCACCCCGGGCACCACGTCCTGCTTCTGCCCCATCTCGGGGATCCACAGGGAGTGGATCACGTCGGCCGACTCGAGCTCGAACTCCACCCCGCGGTCGACGGGCAGCACGAGCTCGTCCGAGCGCACGTCCCCCGGGTAGACGAAGCGCCAGGCGAACTGCTGCGCGAAGACCCTCACTCGCAGCGGGTCGCTCCCCGCATCCGCGTTCTTGGAGAGGACGACCGCGCTGACGACCCCGATCGCGATCACGAGCAGCGCCGGAACGACGGTCCAGGCGACCTCGAGCCCGGTATGCCCGTGGATCGGCGGGCCGTCGGTGTCGTCGTCCGGCTTGACCCGGAACGCCCACACCGCTTCGACGATCACGGCGGCGACGAGCGAGAAGATCCCGATGCAGATGATCGTCGCGAACCAGTAGACGAACGTGATCCGGTCCATCTCCTCGGAGGCGGACTCGGGCAGCCAGTCGATGAGCACGGCGACGAGCGTCGCGATCAGCGCCGCCAGCGCGGCGATCACGACCATCTTGACCATGGCGCCCCGGCGGATCACCGTCCGCGACGATACATCAGCACGCGTGGGGCAACCCATGGTTCCCCCACGGACGCGTGCCCCACACAACACGCCCCACCCCCGGCGCTATCCTTCCCCGTCCTCGGGCCGTTAGCTCAGCTGGTAGAGCAGGGGACGAGCGCGGAGGAACCCATGGTTCCCCCGCGAGCCCCCTCCTTCGCCGTCGCGCACACACCGCCGCACCGGGCCTCCCGGGCGGCAAAGCCGCCCTCCGGCCGCAGACGCGTGCCCCACACAACACGCCCCACCCCCGGCGCTATCCTTCCCCGTCCTCGGGCCGTTAGCTCAGCTGGTAGAGCAGGGGACTCTTAATCCCAAGGTCGAAGGTTCGAATCCTTCACGGCCCATGATCATGCATGCGTGTCCGCGGGCTTCCCCGCGCCCGCGGGGAGGGGAGGGGCACGTGCTGCGCGTCGACGGGCACGACCTGATGTGCAACCGTGGCAGCAACGGCGGGCTGCTCGACGTCCTGTGCGTCGAGGGGGCGGGCGTACGACTCTCGGACGTGTTCGGCGACGGGCAGCCAGGACGGCTGCGTAGACGCGAAGCGCCGCTTGCGGCACCATCAGGATTCGTATCCGACGAAGGAGGGCGTCCATGCCGCCCATCGTTGTGAGCGCCGAGATCAGCCGCAGTCCCCACGACGTGTTCGAATATGTGACTGATCCGACGAAGTTGTCGGAGTGGCAGGAGAGCGTCGTTCGCTCGGAATCGTCCAAGACGCCGGTTGACGTCGGAACCACCGCTCGTGTGACACGGCGTGTCGGCGGGCGCGAGATGACTCAGAGCGCCGAGGTTGCCGGCTTGAACCCGCCGACGAGTTGGACAGTCCGAGGGCTCGACGGCCCGGTGAGAGGCGACGTCAAGGGCACGATCGACCCTCTCGACAATGGCACGGCTTCTCGCGTCACGATCGAGCTTGACCTGCACGGCCACGGATTGGGCAAGCTGCTGCTCCCGCTGTTTGTCGGGAGGAAGGTTCAGGACGAGATGCCCCGCAACATGCAACACCTCAAGGAGCGGCTGGAGCGCGGTTCGTAGGCGTCTCGGTCGATCACGGTTCAACACTCCGCAATCCCCGACGCTGCATGTACCGAGAACGTGGGCGCACGCGTCGAGCTCCCGGATCCCGACGATGGGTGCCCGCCGGACCCTCGCGGCCCTCACGTGGCGCGCACCCCCGGCGGTCAGCCCCCACGGGTTCCTTTGATCGCATAGAGACCGTCCGGGAGACGCTCGCTCCCGAACGACGAGTCGATCGTCGCCTCGACGCCATGCTCCGCCAGGAGCTCGGGAACTCGTGAGGTGTCGATCAGCACGTTGTCGTGCCGTTCGTCGTCACGACACCACGAGCCGTCGGCGTTTGGCAGGAGCGTCGCGATCTGCCGCACGAAGCGATCGGGACGGGGCACGGAGAACTTCGTGACGATCGCCCGGTCCTCGCCCATCCTCCCCGCGCCGGGAGCGTCCCGCCGCAGCTCGCCCCACTCCAGATCGCAGAGATCGATCGCGAGCACGCCGCCCGGGCGCAACGCGCTCGCAATGGCTACCAGGGTGCGATCCAAGGATTCTGCGTCGGCAAGGTAGTTGAGGGCATGGCCGAGGCCGACGATCGCGTCGGCGTCCGGGATCCCGTCGTTGTGCAACGCGACCCGCAGGACCGAGCGTGCGTCGGGCGCGGTCCACCGGGCGAGGGCAAGCATCCCCGGAGAGGCATCGGTCGCGATCACCTCGTGCCCGGCAGCGACGAGATGGCGCCTGAGCGGCCCGCTCCCGCAACCGAGCTCGACGACGCCGGAGCGCAACTCGACCTCTCGAGCAGGAGACGATCGCCTGATGGCCGAAGATCCGTACTACCGGCGCGAGCTCGCCCTCGTGACCATTTCGGTTTTGGGGTTCCACGCCGACGCGTGCGCGCCCGGCCTCCTGGCGTTGCTCGAGCCGGTGCGCGCGCGAGGCGGTGGTCGATGTACCAGAGCACCGAGTGCCCGTCCGGGGGATCTCGCTGCGCCTCGTACCCGGGATCTCACTCAATCCCACCCGGCCGCTGGTGTTGGAGAACATGCGATTCGACCATTAGGTTGCGCGTGCAATGACCGAGCTCCCGAGCGGAACCGTCACATTCCTCTTCACCGACATCGAGGGCTCGACGCGGCTGCTCAAGCAGCTTCGCGACGCCTACGGTGAGCTTCTCGACGATCACCGGCGACTGCTCCGGGCGGCCTTCGAGGACGCGGGCGGCCACGAGATCGACACAACGGGCGATGCCTTTTTCGTCGCCTTCTCGCGTGTGAAGGACGCACTGTCCGCAGCCGTCGAGGGGCAGCGCGCCCTTGCCGCTCACGCGTGGCCGCAGGACGTCGAGGTCAGGGTTCGGATGGGCATCCACACGGGCGAGCCGACCGTGGGGTCAGAGCGTTACGTCGGTCTCGGCCTGCATCGCGGCGCCCGGATCTGCGGCGCTGCCCACGGCGGCCAGATCCTGCTCTCGGATGCGAGCCGGGCAGTGGCCGAGGACGACCTACCCGATGGGATCGACCTCCGCGACCTCGGCCTGCACGATCTGAAGGACTTCGACCGGCCGGAGCGTCTGTTCCAGCTAGTGGCTCATGGTCTCGCGACCGACTTTCCCCCGCCACGAACGGGCCAGGTGAGCACCGCCTTCGAAGGGCGCGAGGACGAACTCGCGGAGGCAGCGCAGGCAGCGGTCGCCCGCCCGCGCCTCCAACGCCGCGTCCCGCTTCTCGCCGCCCTCGCCGGTGTCCTCGCGGCCGCCGCGGGGATCCTGGTCCTGGTGCTGGGCCAGTCGAACGGAGGCGGCGACGTGGCCGTGCGGCCCAACTCGGTCGCCGTGATAGATCCTGCCACGAACGACGTCGTCGAGGCGGTCGAGGTCGGCACGAGCCCGTCGAACGTCGTCATCGGAGAAGGCTCCGTGTGGGTCCTGAACGGCGAGGATCGAACCCTGTCGCGCATCGACCCACGTGCGATGGACGCGCGAACGATCGGCACCGGCACGACTCCGACCGGTCTCGCCGTCGGGGCGGGCTTCGTCTGGCTCGTCTCGGGCTGTCCCGACATCACGGTCTTCCGGCTCGACCCCGGATCGAATCACGTCGAGCTACTGACGAAGCTGCCGCCGGATTGCGTTGCCGACGCACCGTCGCCGAGCTCGATCGCCTACGGCGCGGATTCTCTGTGGATCACCAACATCGACGCGGACGTCGTCTGGCGGATCGACGCGGTGACGGCGAAGCTCGAGGCGACCATACCGCTGCCGCCCGGGCTCAGCGGAGCTTCCGCCGGGGAGGGCATCGCGGTCGGAGAAGGCGCTGTCTGGGTGAACCGGAAGGATGCGGTCGTGCGCGTCGATCCCGCGACGAACTCGGCGGCCACCATCGGGGTTCCGCACGAGTTCGGCTGGATCGCGACGGGCGAGGGAGCCGTCTGGACCACCGACAACTTCCAGGGAATCCTCTGGCGCGTCGACCCCTCACGGGGATCCGCCGTGCGGTCGATCCAAGTCGGGTCGGGCGCTCTCGGTGTCGGAGTCGGCGCCGGCTCGGTTTGGGTGGCCAACAGCACGGCAGGCACGGTCTCTCGCGTCGACCCGCTCGAGAACGCGATCGCGAGCACCATCGAGCTCGGAGGCATCCCGCGAGGGGTCGCAGTCGGCGAGGGAGCGGTCTGGGTGACTGTCGGCTGACCGCCGAGGCCCAAGGGCCCAGGGCCACCGAAGCAGCACCTGGCGCACCGGGGAAGCGCGTCCCGGTGATCCCTCAACGAGATGCCGAGCGACGCTGCGCGAGATCAGGGGCGATCGAGCAGCGCTCGGTCGAAGAAGCCGACCACACGTCGTTCGTACTCCGCCGGCCGGGCCTCGATGCCACCCGTGTGCCCGGCACCCGGGACGCGCCAGATCGTCTTCGGCTCTCGCCCGGCGTCGTAGAACACCTGCGAGAGCTCGGCCTCGCCACCCTGGCCCGGCATCGCGTAGATGATGGCGACCGGCCGCGGTGCGATCCGGCCGACGAGATCCTCCAGGCTCGGCGGCGGAAGCGTGTTCGAGAACAACGCGACACCGGGGGTGACGACGGCGTGGACCAGCGCCGACGTGAGCCGCGGCCCCGCGCCGGGTATCGCGAGCGCCTCGCGGATCGAGCGGATCCCCGCACCTTCCGAGACGACTGCTTTCAGCCCATCCGACTCCGCGGCCGCCTCGATCATCATCTCGCCTCCGACGGAGAGGCCGAGGCCGCCGATGCGGTCCGGGTCGATTTCCGGCCTGCTCCGGAGGAACTCAACCGCCGCCCTGATGTCCTTCTCTCCCGCCCAGCCGAAGACGTTCGGATCGCCGTCGCTCTCACCCTCGCCCCGCCGGTCGAAGAGAAGCGCGCCGTAGCCGTGGCGCGCGAGCATCCTCGCCTGCCGCTGTGGGCCCTTTCGCCCCGGGAAGACGATCACGGCGGCACGGTTCTTCGAGGAGACGTACCAGCCTCTCAGCGTCAGCCCGTCATCCGTCGTGAACGAGACATCCTCGTGGGCGGCGCCGAGTTCCGCGCCGGGCACGAACCCGCGCGCAACGTGCGTGAACACGTAGGAGGCGTAGAGCGGAGCGACGACGACGTACACGGCCGCGATGACGCCCACCGCGATCAGGAACCGTCGGAGGTACCGGCGGAGGAGGCTGTCGTCGGTCCTTCTCGACCGCCACAGGGTGACGAGCCCGATCCCGATCAGCACGGCCCCGGCCGGTATCGCCAGCAGGCCTGTGAAGTCGTCCCCGGTCGGACCGCCTTTTGTCGTGTAGTAGACGCCCTCGATCCCGACGACGATCCCGAAGCCGCCGAGGATCAGCGCGACCACTGCCCGAAAGCCGGCGCGGACCCGGGGATACGCCCAGGCCGCAAGCCCGAGCACGGCCAGGGGCACGAGGCCGCTCACGAGGTGATCGCCGGCCGAGGTTCCCGGCTGCGGCTGGAAGAAGCTGTCGTCGGCGACATGGAGGGCGACGAGCCCGATCGACGCGCGGACGAGCATCGTCTCCGACCACAGGCGGGAACCGGCCGTGCCGCTCAGGCGGTCGCCCGCGGCGGACGTCGTCATTGCTCCTGCACGGGCGAGACCGACGGCCAGCCCGGGGCGGCCGCCTCGGGCAGGCCCATCTCCAGCGGGAGGGAGTGGGCGTGGACGACGACGAGCGTCCGGGTGGGGCGCGTGATCGCGACGTACAGCTCGCGCAGGCCGGTCTCGCCCTCGGCGATCAGCGCCGGCTCGACCACGACGACGTGGTCGAACTCGAGGCCCTTGACCCGTCGGGGGGAGAGCAGCGGGATCCCGTCGTCGTAGGCCGAATGGGCCTCGACCTCCGGTAGCAGCGACTCGGGGAGGATCACGGCGAGAAGCCCCTCCTCCTCCGCCAGCGCGAGCGCCGCGCGAAGAGCCGCTACGACGAGCTCGTCGGGCTGGACACGCTCGATCCTGGGCGGTACGGCGCCGCCGCGGAACGCGAGCGGCGGGGAGACGTCGGGCGCGATTCGCCCGAGGAGCGGCAAGGCAAGCTCCATGATCTCCGCGGGGACGCGGTAGGCGTGACGGAGCTCCTCGACATCCGCCTCGCCCGGGAGGTGGGCGAGCACGTCCTCCCAGCTCGGATACGCGACGGGGCCGGTCGCCTGCGCGATGTCGCCGAGGATCGTGAGGGAGTCGCCTCTCGCGCGGCGGGCGACGGCGCGGAGCTGCATCGGTGTGAGGTCCTGCGCCTCGTCGACGATCACGTGCCCGAACACCCGGGGCGCTTCCGCGAGCAGGGCACGCGCCTCGTCGAGCAGCGGCACGTCGTGCTCGCTCCATGCGAAGCCGGTTCGTGACCGGTAGAGCAGCCGCTGCTCGCCCGCGTCGAGGATGCCGTCGGCGGCCTCGCGAAGACGTGCCCGCGAGGTCAGCAGCGAGCGCACGACGCCCTCGGGCGACGCGACCGGCCAGACACGGTCGAGCCAGCGCGTGAGGAACCCCTTCGCCTGGAGTGCCCGCTCGACCTCGCCGAAGTCGCGCCACGCCAGGCCGCCGAGGCGGGCACCGTAGTCCTCGTAGAAGTGGCGCAGCACGTCCATGCGGAAGCGCTCGCGGGCGTGCGCCGTGAGGCCGAGCTCCGCGCGTGCGCGGTCGAGCAGCTCGAGCACCTCTCGCTCCCTCACTCGCACGTACTCGCCCTCCATCCGCGCGAGGAGCTCCTCCGGGTGCGGCGCCGACCGCTCGGCAGCCGCCCGCCCGATCACGTCCGCCATACGCAGGTCGCCCTTCAGGCGCTCGACCGCGGGTGGATCGGCGACGGTGGCGGAGATGCCGTCCACGAGCTCGCTCACGGCCCGTTGCTCGACGCTCTCCTCCCCGAGAGTGGGCAGCACGTGCGAGACGTACTCCATGAACGTCGGGTTCGGCCCCACGACGAGGACCCGCCGCAGGCGCTCACGTTGCGAGAAAAGGAGGTAGGAGGCCCGATGCAGCCCCACCGCGGTCTTGCCTGTGCCCGGTCCGCCCTGCACCACGAGCGGCGGCTCGGGCTCTCGCGTGATGAGCCGATACTGGTCAGACTGGATCGTCGCGACGATGTCCCGCATGCGCGGCTCGCGGCTGCGCTCGAGCTCGTCGAGCAGGAAGTCCCCGCCCGCCACCGACCCCGACCCGTCGAGCGTCTCGTCGCTCAGGTCGAGCAGGCGACGGCCGTCGGTGCGGAACCGGCGGCGCAGCGTGACGTTGTGCGGCTCGGCGGGGGTCGCGACGTAGAACGGACGGGCGGCGGGCGCCTGCCAGTTGACGACGAGCACCTCGCTCTCGTCGTCGTGCACCCAGCGCCGTCCGACGTAGAGCGGCCGCGGTGTCGCCTCCAGGTCGAGGCGTCCGAAGCAGAGGCCCCGCTCGGCGTCCTCGAACGTCCTGAGCCGTCGCACGGCCCACGCCTCCAGCGCGAGCGCCGCGACCTCGCTGTCGGTCGCGTCGGCCGCGCGCTCGACCAGGCCGCGCATGCGGTCGAGACAGTCGTAGGCATGGTCGACGTACGCCTGCTCGGCCGGGAGGTCGGGATGGGTCACGGCACAAGGATGGGCGAGACCAGGCCGCCTCACAAGGTCGATCGGCAGCTCGAGGCGGGCGTCTAGGCTGGTCGCCCAGTGAAGATCCTCACCGTCGTCGGCAACCGCCCCCAGCAGTCGACGTGGGGGAACCCATGGTTCCCCCACGAGCCCCCTCCTTCATGAAGATCCTCACCGTCGTCGGCAACCGCCCGCAGTTCGTGAAGTCCGCGCCGCTCGGCGAGGCCTTCCGCGAGGCCGGCCTCGAGGAGGTCGTCGTCCACACGGGCCAGCACTGGGACGACGAGCTCTCCCGGGTCTTCTTCGAGGAGCTCGGCCTCGCGGAGCCCGCGCACCGGCTGGATCTGCGGACGCCGGATCTCCACGCGATGACTGCGCCGATCCGCGCCGTGATCGATGCGGAGAGTCCGGATCTCGTCCTCGTCCTAGGCGACACGAACTCGACCCTCGCCGGAGCGCGGGCCGCAGCGGCCGAAGGCGTCCCGATCGCGCACGTCGAGGCGGGGCTGCGCAGCGGAGACCTGTCGATGCCGGAGGAGCGTGCCCGGATGGAGGTCGACACGCTGGCGGCGCTCCTGCTCTGCCCGGACGAGCGGTCTGCGGCGACGCTGCGGGACGAGGGCGTGCCCGGCCGGACGGCAGTCGTGGGCGACGTGATGGCCGACGCGACGCTCCGCTTCGCGCCGATCGCGAGGGAGCGCGTGCCCCCACCACATAGTCCGGGAACGTACGTCGTCGCGACGGTTCACCGCGAGGCGAACGTCCGCCCGGAGCGACTGCGGCGCATCGTCCAGGGGCTGTCGCAGCTCGACGAGACGGTCGTCCTCCCCGCGCACCCGCGCACGGCATCCGTCCTCGAGACGGAGCTGATCCCGCTCGGTGAGAACGTCGAGCTGCGCGAGCCGCTCGGCTACCTCGCCTTCGCGTCGGCGGCATCACAGGCCCGCGTGATCGCGACCGACTCGGGCGGCCTCCAGAAGGAGGCGTACTGGTACCGCGTTCCCTGCGTGACGATGCGGCCTTCGACGGAGTGGGTCGACACCGTCGTGGTGGGCGCCAACCTGCTCGTGGACGACGATCCAGACGCCCTCGTGGCCGCGGTCGGGTCGGCGCGCTTCCCGGCGGAGGCACCGCCGCTCTATGGCGACGGACATGCGGCCGGGCGCATCGCGAGCGTGCTCGGGTCCCTCTGACACCGGATCACGACTGCGTGTCGAGAACCTCGCGGACCGCGGGCGCTGCGAGCAGTGTTCTCGCGCGCCCGCACGACGAGCCGCCCGATCGGGGCGGCCGACTGCAGCCGGGCGGCCGGGTTGTCCAGGTGATTCGCGCCGTGCGCCGGCCCCCTGTCACGACCAACCGCGCGGGTAGCATTCCGCGCCGTGACCACGCCCGAGACGACCGCGCCGGAGGCCCCGCCGAAGACGGCCACGTACGAGGTGGCGATCGTCGGCGCCGGATACGTCGGCGTCCCGCTCGCGCAGGTGTTCGCCGAGGCCGGGCGGCGGGTCGTCCTCGTCGACATCGACGAGCAGCGCGTGGAGCGGCTCCGGCGCGGCCAGAGCTACATCGAGGACGTCTCCTCCGAGACGCTGGCGAAGCTCGTGGCAGACCGCGGGCTCGGCGCCACGACCGACTACGACGTGCTCCGCGATGTCGACGCGATCCTGATCGCGCTGCCGACGCCGCTCTCGAAGCAGCGCGAGCCGGACCTCTCGATCGTCCTCGACGCCGGAGCGGAGATCGGCAGGCGGCTGCGTCGTGGTCACCTGGTGGTGCTCGAGTCGACGACGTATCCCGGCACCACCCGCGAGCAGCTCCTGCCCGTGCTCGAGCGGGAGTCGGGGCTGGTGGCCGGCAGCGACTTCCACCTCGCGTTCTCCCCCGAGCGGGTCGACCCCGGCCGGGTCGACTGGACGACGAAGACCGTGCCGAAGGTCGTCGGGGGGATCGACGCGGCGTCAACCGAGGCGGCCGCCGCCCTGTACGGCTCGGCCGTGGACACGATCCACAGGGTCTCCTCTCCGGAGGCGGCGGAGTTGACGAAGCTGCTCGAGAACATCTACCGCTCGGTCAACATCGCGCTCGTCAACGAGATGGCGCAGCTGTGCGACCGGATGGGGATCGACATCTGGGAGGTCGTGGACGCGGCGGCGACCAAGCCGTTCGGGTTCGCCGCGTTCCAGCCGGGGCCGGGCCTCGGCGGCCACTGCATCCCGATCGACCCCTTCTACCTCACGTGGAAGGCGCGCGAGTACGACTTCTCCACGCGGTTCATCGAGCTCGCGGGCGAGGTCAACCAGAACATGCCCTACTACTGCCGCTCGCGCGTGTCGCAGGCGCTCAACCACGGCGCCCACAAGTCGCTCGCGGGCTCGCGCGTGCTCGTTCTCGGGGTCGCGTACAAGGCGGACATCTCGGACTGGCGCGAGTCACCCGCGGTGAAGCTGATCGAGCTGCTCCAGAACGCGGGCGCGACCGTCGAGTACCACGATCCGCACGTCCCGGCTTTCGCCTCCGACGGGATCGACCTTGCCTCCGTCCCGTTCGAGCCCGCAGCGTACGACGCGGTCGTGATCGCGACGGCCCACTCGGGGATCGACTACGGGGAGCTGGTCGAGGACGCGCAGCTCGTGGTCGACCTGCGGAACGCGACCGGCCGAGCCGGGATCACGAGCGAGAAGGTCTGGAAGCTTTGACCCGCGTCGCCCACGCGGGCGTCGGCGGGTGGGGGAGCAACGTCGTCCGCGTCGTGGGCGAGCTGGCCGACCTCGCATGGGTCTGCGACACGGACGAGGGACGCCTCGCCGAGTACGGGCCGCGGTATCCCCAGGCGCGACTGACGGCGTCCTTCGACGAGCTACTGGCGGACGAGGACGTCGAGGCCGTCGTGATCGCCACCCCCGTCCCCACGCACTACCAGCTCGCCAGGCAGGCGCTCGAGGCCGGGAAGCACGTCTTCGTCGAGAAGCCGCCGGCGATGCGCGGCGAGGAGATGGAGGAGCTCGTCGAGCTCGCGGAGACCAGGGGCCTCGTCCTGATGCCGGGCCACCTGCTCCTCTACCACCCGGGCCTGGCGAAGGTGAAGGAGCTCGTCGACAGCGGCGCGCTCGGCGAGGTCGCGTGCGTCTACGGCAACAGGCAGAACCTCGGCGTGATCCGCTCGAACGAGAACGCGCTCTGGTCGCTAGGGGTGCACGATCTCTCCGTGATCCTCTGGCTCCTCGGGGAGGAGCCGACCGAGGCCGTCGCGTACGGGATGGACTACCTGCAGAAGGGGATCGAGGACGTCGTGTTCTGCTTCCTCCGCTTCCCCTCCGGCAAGGTCGCGCACATGCACCTCTCCTGGCTCGACCCGCACAAGATGCGGAGGATGACCGTCGTGGGTCGCGAGAAGATGGTCGTGTTCGACGACATGGAGCTCGAGCGCAAGGTGACGGTCTACGAGAAGGCGCCGTGGGAGCCGGCCTCGACCTACGGCGAGTGGCGCACGCGCACGGGCGACATCTTCAGCCCCAAGATCGCCAACGACGAGCCGCTGAGGCTCGAGCTGCAGCACTTCCTGCGGCTCGTGGAGGAGGGGCCGGGGGACCATCGCGAGGCGCACGACGGGCTGGCGGTCGTCCGGGCGCTGGACCGGCTGACCGTGAGCCTCCGCGATGGCCGCTGAGATCCACCCAACCGCGGTCGTCCACCCCGGCACAATCCTGGGCGAGGGCGTGAAGGTGCTCGAGCACGCGGTCGTCGGCAAGCAGCCGACGCTCTCTCCGCGCTCCACCGCGAGCCGCGAGCCGCTTCCCCCGACGGTCGTCGGCGAGGAAAGCGTGATCTCGACCGGCGCGATCGTGTTCGCGGGCTCCACGATCGGTGCCCGCGTGATCCTCGGAGACCAGTCCTGCGTAAGAGAGCGTGTGCAGGTCGCCGACGACGTCGTGGTGGGGCGAGGCTCCCTCGTCGAGAACGACACGACGATCGGCGCGCGCACGAGGATCCAGGCCGACGCGTACGTGACCGCCTACTCCACGCTCGAGGAGGACGTCTTCATCGCGCCGTGCGTGGTGACGACCAACGACAACTTCATGGGCCGCACGGAGAGGCGCCGCGAGCTGATGAAGGGCCCGACGATCCGACGCGGCGCGCGGGTCGGAGGCGGCGCGGTCCTCTGCCCGGGGATCGAGGTCGGAGCAGAGGCGTTCGTCGGGGCGGGTGCCGTCGTGACGAAGGACGTGCCGCCGCGCGCAGTCGTCGTCGGGAGTCCTGCGCGGGTCATCCGCGAGGTTCCCGATGGCGAGCTGCTGCGCGACTAGTTCGCCCGTGAGGCCGTGGGCGGCAACGCCGCTTAGCCCGTGCGGACGATCGACAGACGATAGGCCACGGGCGGCGTGCTCGGCGCGGTCAGGCGTGCGTGGAGGAAGTGCCATCCCTCCTCGGTCGCCGTCCACGAGAGCCGCTCGCGGCGGCCCGGGCGGTTCGAGAGCCGCACCCGGAGCTCCTGCCGCGCGAGGTCGGAGACGGAGACCGTCTCCGGCCGCCACAACGCCAGCACGACGTCGGCCAGGACCGACGGGACGAGCGAGGCGTAAAGCTTCTCGCCCCGGCGGAGGTAGACGCTGTAGACGTCGTCCTGATCGTCCCAGAAGTCGACGGACGCCTTCACGAAGCGCGCCTCCTCGCCCGCGGGGAAGTACAGCCGGAAGGCGTCGTCGCCCGCGTCGTCGTTCGGCTCGTGCCCGTCTCGTGCAGGGAGCTGGCCGCCGAGTGCCTCCACCGCCGTCGTGGCGTCCAGCGCACCCCACCCCGTGTAGGCGTCGCGGCCGGGTGCACATGCACGGCAGCCGGTCTGCGGGGTCGCGTCGGCCGCCGTGCGCTCGATGATCGCCGTCACCTGGTCCGGGCGCAGGAGCGGACGTGCCCCGAGCAGGTTCGCCGCCGCGGCCGTCACCTGCGGCGCGGAGAACGACGTTCCCTCCGGAGGGCGGAACTCGCTCGTCGCGCACGGGGTGTACCCCTGGTCGGGGCAGCCCGCCCGTTCGACGGTGAGCGACCGTGGGAAGGTCGAGATGACGTCCTCCCCCGGCGCGGCGACATCGTTGTAGACCGCGTCACGGTTGGAGAAGCCCGGCGATGCCCCGTTGCGCGTGAGCGCGCTAACGCCGAGGACGTGGGGCAGCGCGGCCGGGTAGCTCGCGAAGCGCCACGGTGTGCGAGGCGCCTGATCCGAGTTCCCGACCGCCGCCACGATCACGGCGCCCTTCTTGACCGCGTACGCGACCGCCTCCTGCTCGAGACGCGAGAAGGTGTCCCGGCTCGGGTTCCGGGGGTCGCGCAGCCCACCGAGGCTGATGTTCAGCACGCGGGCTCCGTTGTCGACCGCCCAGTGGATCGCACGGGCCTCGGCCTGCACCGAGATCGTGCCGCTCGGCGCCACGACCTTCGCGATCAGGAGCTCGGCCGAGGGCGCGAGACCCGCGATCCCCGTGGCGTTGTCGAGCTCGGCGGCGATGATCCCCGCGACGATCGTGCCGTGCCCCCGCGTGTCCTGCGCAGAGCCCCCGACGAAGCTTCTCGCGCCGACGATACGGCCCGCGAGGTCCGGATGGCCGAGGTCGGCGCCCGAGTCGATCACCGCGACACGCACCGGGGCGAGCGGCGGAGGCGTCTCCCACGCATCGTACGCGCGGTTCGCGACGGCGTACCACTGCCTCGAGGCGAGCGGGTCGGAGGGGACGAACGAGAGTCGGCGCACCCGCTCCGGCTCGACCCAGGCGACCCCGGGCAGCCGGTGCAGGCCCACCGGGCGGGTTTCGACGGCGAGAGCCCGCAGGGGCGTCAGGCTGCGTGGCCGCTCGCCCGTGGCACGCTCCACGGCGGCGGTGACGGACGCGGGGTCTGCATCCGGGGTGAGCCCCAGGGTGTATCCCGCGCCGAGGCTCGCGCCCGGCCAGGCGAGCGCCGCAACGGCGGCCGATGCGCGCACGACGCGGCCGATCCACGATCGGCACTGGTTGGACGGCGCCCCGGTCGCCTCGTCTGGGACACCGCGTGGCGTCACGTACACCATCGATCGCCCACCTGGGCGCTCGGGCTCACGCCGCGACCCGGACCGTCAACGGCGGCCCTCCCAGGCCGTCGGCGGAGAGCCGATAGACGGTCGTGGCGACCGGACGCAGCGTGACCACGAACGTCCCGCTCGCGGACGGTACGAGTCGCTTGACGGTCACCCAGGCCCCCGACCGATCCCGTTGCTCGAGCACGACGTCACCCAGTGCGCGCGCGAGGCCCGTGAGCCGGAGCGCGCCACCCGGCGCACTCGGCGGCGCCGGCCGATCGAGCCGCAGGACTCCGAGCCGGAACCCCGTCGACTTGAGGCCGAGCCTCGCCCGCACGTCGCTGAGCCGCACGTCGGTGGTGGTGCCCTTCACGCTGGTCAGTCGCAGCGCCGCAGGCTTGCCCGGCTCGCCGGGCACGTAGGCGGCGTCGGCGACGGGTGCTTGGAGGCCGAAGCGATTCGCGAGCTGGCGAGCGGTGACAAGCTGTGCGGGCCACGCGTGGTTCGGGGACACCTCGTCCCACGGATCGTCGACCGCGACGAGGTACGGGACGTCCGAGCCGAAGGCGTCGAGCGCGCTGATCGTGCGGCCGCCGCTCGAGGAGAAGTAGAACGTCTGCGCCGGAGCGCCGTCGAAGGTGAGGATCCGGCCACGGGTCTCCTGGACTGCCCGGGTCGGCCCGGGAGCCTCGGAGCCGACGCCGTAGTACACCTGGCTGCGCCAGTCCGAGTAGAGGTCGAAGCCCTTGCCCTTGACGAGGTGCCCGACGGCATAGGTCCGCGCGGCGACCGCCTGCGCCTTGAGCGCTTCCAGCGGCCAGTCCTTCGGCATCTCGCCCGGCACCACGCCGAGCAGGTAATCCTCGAGACCGACGACGTTGACGAGCTGGAGACGCGCGCCGGCCCTCGCCACGCGAAGGTCACCACGGAACGACTTGCCGCCGACGGCGAGGTAGGAGCCGCGCGCCGCACGGAAGGTCAGCGGGCCGGCCAGCGCGAGGGGCTTGTCGTGCTTGCCGACCGGCAGCTCGAGCTTCCCGTCGACGGTCACCGACCGTACGGGCAGCGCGTGACGCTTGCCCTCCCCGTCGAACACCGCGATCGCGTTCGTGACCGCGACCGAGGCAAGGCCGTTGCCGACGAGAACCCTGACGCGGTCGAGCACCGCCGCCGGAGCCGACCCGAGCTCCGTGCCCCGGTAGTAGTGCTGCAGGATCTGCTCGAAGCCACGTCCCGCCTTTGCCTGGCCGAACGCGCCCCACTGGCTCATCCCGACGCCGTGACCCCAGCCCCCGCCGGCGAGCACGAACGTCGTGGGCGTGCCGGTGGCCGCGGGCGGGGTCGTCGCCGTCGCGGCCGCGAGCGCGGCGAGGAGCGTGACGATGGCGAAGAGGCGGCGCATGAAGCTCGTGTCGGCGGCCGGCCGCTAGGCCTGAAGCCGCTCCGCGTACTGCTCCTCGTAGTAGCGCCGGTAGTCGCCCGACTTGATCGGCTCCCACCACGCGCGGTTCGAGCGGTACCAGTCGACGGTCTCGCGGAGGCCGCTCTCGCCGAAGGAGCGCTGGGGCGACCAGCCGAGGCGTCGGAGCTTCGCGTCGTCGACCGCGTAGCGGCGGTCGTGGCCGGCGCGATCCTCGACATGGCGGACGAGATCGGGTTTCGCGCCGGTGAGCTCCAGGATGCGGTGCGTGACCTCGAGGTTCTCGTGGTCCTCGCCGCCGATGTTGTAGATCTCGCCCGGCGCGCCCTCGCGCAGGACGAGGTCGACGCCGGCGCAGTGATCCTCCGCGTGGAGCCACTCGCGCACCTGCTTGCCGTCGCCGTACACCGGGAGCGGCTCGCCGTCGAGCGCGTTCGTGACGAACAACGGGACGAGCTTCTCCGGGTACTGGTTCGGCCCGAACGTGTTCGCGCCTCGCGTGATCGAGGCGTTGACGCCGTAGGTGCGCACGTAGGCCAGCACCTGCAGGTCGCCGCCCGCCTTGGCGGCGCTGTACGGGCTCGACGGCCTCAGAGGGTCGTCCTCGAGCGCCCTGCCGCCGGCCTCGAGGTCACCGTAGACCTCGTCGGTCGAGACCTGGACGTAGCGCGCACCGGTCGAGCGCGCCCATTCGAGGAGCGTCATCGTCCCGAGGACGTCCGTCGCGACGAACTCCTTCGGCCCGAGGATCGAGCGATCGACATGGGTCTCGGCAGCGAAGTTCACGATCGCGTCGCAGCCGGTCCCGGCCTTCGCAACCATCTCGGGGTCGGCGATGTCGCCGACGACGAGCTCGACGCCCGTCCCGTCGAGGTTGGCGGGGTTCCCCGCATACGTCAGCTTGTCGAGGACGACGACGTCGTCCCCGGCCGCGGCCAGCCGCTTGACGTAGTGCGAGCCGATGAAGCCGGCGCCGCCGGTCACGAGGACGCGCATCCGCAGAAGGGTAGTCGACATGCCTCCGTCGGGCATGGAGCCAGGCCCCGACGAGGAGTTGCGTGAACCGATCGGACGTGGACCGCGAAGAACGGGATGTGGCTCGCTACCGGTTCGTCGACGAGTGGCACGTCCCGGCGTCCGCCGACCGGGTGTACGAGCTGCTCTCCCGCCCGCGCGACTACCCCACGTGGTGGAGCGACGCGTTCCTCCGGGGAGCCGGGGACGACGGCCCTGCCGCACCCGGCAAGCGGGCCTGGCTGCTCACGCGGGGTCGGCTGCCGTACCGCCTGCGCTGGGAGCTGACCTGCGTCGAGGCCGTCGTCCCGAGGCGCCTGGTCTCCGGCGTCCGCGGCGACTTCGTCGGCACGGGGACCTGGACGCTGACCGAAGTCGACGGAGGCACGCTTGTCGTCCTCGACTGGGACGTGGAGATCCGCAAACCGATCGTCAGGCACCTGACACCGCTGCTGCGACCGCTGTTCGCGTGGAATCACCGCTGGGCGATGCAGCGCGGCCAGGAGAGGATCGTCGGCCTGCTCGAGGAGCAGGCGCCGCCTAGCCCTGCTCGTGGATCACGACCGCCCGCACCGGGACTCCGGCGACGCTCGGCCTGAGGTCCTCCTGGGCGATCCGCTCCGCGAACTGGGTCTCGTCGTCGGGACGGAGCGCGACGACGATCTCGTCGGCGTCGAACGTCGCGAGAGCGTCCTGGATCGCGAGCAGCACGTCCGCCTCGCCCTTCCGTGCATCGGACACCGCCGGCAGCTCTTCCTCCAGGCGCGCGGCCTCCTCCTCGGCGTGCGTGGCGGCGCGCTCGTCGTTCGCGAGCCAGTCCATGAAGCCCTGCTGGACGACCGGCACGACGACACGTACCTCGTCGACGTCGTCGCCGATCCGGGCGCGCAGAGTGTCGTCTGCATGGTCGACCGTGCTCACGACGAGGACGTTGCGGCCCATGCAGTGGTCTTTCCCCGATCCGGAAGGAGCTAACCCGAGGGGCGGCATCAGCCCCGCAGGCCGGCCAGGCAGGCGCGGAGCCCGTCGCGCCAGTGCGGCAGCTCGGGAGCCCCCTTCTCGCTGCGCAGGATCGAGAGGGCGGGACGAGGCGCCTTCGCGCCGAACTCCGCCGAGGGGATTCTCCGCACGCGGCACGCGAGCCCGGCCTCCTCGAAGATCGCCGTGGCGAAGTCGGCCCAGGTGCAGTCGCCTCCTGCGGCGAGGTGCCAGATGCCGAACCCCGCGCCGCCGTCCACCAGCTCGCGCGTCGCGGCGGCCAGGTGGCCGACGTAGGTGGGGCAGCCGCGCTGGTCGTCGACGACGGCGACCTCCTTGCGCTCCGCCCCGAGGCGGAGCATCGTCCGCACGAAGTTGTGCCCGGTCTCGCCGAAGAGCCAGCTGGAGCGGACGATCCAGGCGCGCTCGCCCGCGGCCGCCTCGCCGTGCAGCTTGGTGCGCCCGTACGCCGAGAGCGGTCGCGGCGCGTCCGACTCGAGGTACGGGCTGCCCTTCGTGCCGTCGAACACGTAGTCGCTCGAGAAGGCAACGAGCGGCGCGCCCAGGGCGGCTGCGTGGGCCGTCCCGCCGACGTTCGCCGCCGCGGCGCCCTGCGGATCGTCCTCGGCACCGTCGACGTTCGTCCACGCGGCCGCGTGGAGAACAAGCTCCGGAGCCCACGGAAGCGGTGGTGGGTCGAGGCGGACGTCCCACCCCTCGCGCCCCAGGGCCAGAACGTCGTCGTCGGCGAACGCGTGCGTGAGCGCGAGGCCGAGCTGCCCGCCGGCGCCCGTGATCAGGGTGCGGCGTCGCGCTCGGAGAGGATCGGCGTCGTGGTGCTCCACAGGTGTGCGACCCGGGGATCGTCCCACGAGACCCCGTGCTCGTCCGGGTCGGCGGGGTCGTACTCCTCGGTCACGTGGTAACAGAACAGGAGGTCGGTCAGCGCCTCGAAGCCGTGGGCGTGGTAGCCCGGCACGTAGATCGCGACGGGGTTCTCGTCGCCGATGTCCTCGGTGAACGTCGCCCCCGTCTCTCGGTCGAGGACGACGACGCGCGCCGTGCCCTGGAGGCACGCGAAGAGGTCGTCCTGGCCTCGCTCGTGGTAGTGGAGCCCCCGGATCACGCCCGCCCGCGAGAAGGAGAGGTTCGTCTGCACGGTCGGGCGGGGCAGGGCGCTGTCGCGGCGGAGCTCGCAGAACCAGCCGCGCTCGTCCTCGAAGCGACGCAGCGGGATCCGCAGCACGCCGTCGACGCGAAGCCGAGCGTCGGTCATCCGTTGGCGCCGGTCTCGTCGACGCGCCGGCCGATCTCCGCGAGGTGCTGCCAGTGCTTGCCCGCGTCCTCCCACCAGCCCTCGACGCGCACCACGTCGAGCCGGCCCTCCTCGGCGTAGTGCCGGTTGACGTCCGTGATCTCGAGCTCGCCGCGGGAGGAAGGCTGGAGCCGGCCGATCACGTCGAAGACGTCGGGGGGAAAGCAGTACAGGCCCACGACCGCCTCGTTCGTGGGGGGCGCGTCGAAGCGCTTGTCGACGACGCCCGCCTTCTCCACGATGTCCACGACCCGGCCGTCCTCGTACACGACGACACCGAAGTTCTCCGGGTCGGGAACATCCTTGACGAAGATCAGAGCCCGGTCCTCACCCGACGCCCAGGCCTGGATCGCCGCCGCCTGTGAGCGCTCGAAGACGTTGTCGCCCAGCACGACGACGAGTCGTTCGCCCTGCGCGAAGTCGCGTGCCATGCCGACGACCTGGGCGATCCCCCCGGGCTGGGTCTGCACCTTGTAAGTGAGGTCGAGCGAGAGCAGCGGAGACTCCGTCCCGCGCTCGGTGAGCCGGCCGTCCCCGAGCAGGTCGATCATCTGGCCCGCGTGCCCCTTGCCGGTGACCACGAGGACGCTCTGGAGCCCGGCGCGTTCCAGCAGCTGGAGCGGGTAGTAGATCATCGGCCAGCGGCCGACGGGGAGGAGGTGCTTGTTCGCGACCCGGGTCAGCTCCCCGAGACGGGTCGCCTCCCCACCGGCGCAGACGAGGCCCTTCATGACGCGCGATCGTACTCGTGGCCGTGCTGCTGCGGGGCGGCGACCCCGGCGCGGACGAGCGCTCCGAACGCGAGCTCGACTGCGGGGCCGATGCCGAACGCGAAGGCGAGGGTGCCGATGCCGACCGTCCCGCCGAGCGCGAGCCCGGCCGCGGCGACGGCCACCTCCAGCGCAGCGCGCACCGCGCCGAGCCTGACACCCGTGCGACGAGCGCCCACGAGCATCAGCGAGTCACGCGGCCCGGCGCCCATGGCCGCGCCGATGTAGAGCCCCGACCCGAGCCCGATCAGGAGGATCGCAGCGACGAGCACCGAGATGCGGACGCCCAGCGACTGCTCGGAGAGCGAGTCGAGCGGACCTGCCTCGAGCAGGAGGTCGACGAAGACCCCGATCAGGATCGCGTTCGCGACCGTGCCGGGGCCGATCCGGGCGCCCAGCGCCCAGGAGGCGACCAGGACGGCGAGCCCGACCGCGACGTTCGCGGCTCCGAAGGAGAGGGGCGTCCGCTCGCTGATCCCCTGGTTGAGCACGTCCCACGGCCCGAGGCCGAGGCCCGACTCGAGCTGCATGACGATCCCGAGCGCGAAGAGGAAGAGGCCGGCGACGAGCGAAGCGGTCCTGACCGCCGGGCCGCCGCGGATGTGCGGAGGGTGGATCACCGTGCTCGATGCGCGAAGGGGTATCCGCCCGTGCGGTGCGGGTCAGGCGCGCCGGCGCGCGCGAGCGGCTGCCTTCCGGCTCTTGACACCGGGAACCGCGCGCACGGCGGCCACCCAGACGTAGGTCAGCAGGGCCGCCAGGCCGGCCAGTGCGAGCGCGATCCGCTTGAGCCGCATCACGGATGCATCGTAAAGCGGCCGGGCGGGTAATACTTCAGCGACGCTCTCCCGAAACGAAAGGAAGGCCGCGATGGCGAAGAAGGCGGCGAAGATGGTGGACACGCTCGAGCTGGTCAAGCCGTACCTCGAGCGGGCGCTGCGCGACGAGGAGTTCCGCAAGGACCTGAAGGACGCGCTCGGCGCTGCCCGTGAGCTGTACGGGCCCCTGACCAAGCAGAACGGCGTCAGCGGGTCGGCCAAGGCGCTCGCGACGGACAAGAAGGCGCAGGAGCAGATGCGACGCGCCCTCGACGACCTCATGAGCGCGAAGGACACGCTCAAGGGCAAGAAGAAGAAGAGCCACAAGGGCCGCAACATGGTGCTCCTCGCCGGCGTCGTCGCCGGGGCGCTCTACAACCCGTGGACGGGCCCGCAGACCCGCGAGAAGCTTCTCGACATGATCGCGGGCAGCGACGACCTCCAGCCGCTCGAGACGTTCGACGCTCCTGCGGCCGATGTCGTGGACGCGACCGAGGACGCTGCATCCTCCGCGGCAGACACCGCCGGGGACGTCGCCTCCGACGTCAAGGCGAAGGCCTCGAAGGCTTCCAGCTAGGGCCCTGCGCCGGAGCGGGCCTCGCCACCGGCGAGCGCCCGCTTCAGGGCGCCGGGCACGAGCCCGCTCGCAGCCGAGATGTCGTCGGCGTCGAGAAGGACCGCCCCCGCCTGGGCCGAGGCGACCGGGGCGCCGGGCGGTCCCGCGAGCCCGTCCTCGCCGAGGAGGTAGGTGCGGCCGGAGGAGAACGACACGTCCTCGGCGCGGCGCCACGCGACCAGGAACGGGTAGGGCGCGACGGCGCCGTCGTATCCGTACGCGAGGTACTCGACCGGGTGGATCTCGAAGTGGAGATGCGGGGGCCCGCCCTCGGCATCGCCCGTGTCCCCCACGAACCCGAGCACGTCGCCTGCCTTCACGCGCTTGCCGGCGATCGCGAGCGGCGAGTAGGCGCTCAGGTGGGCGTAGTAGAACTCGTTCCCGGCCGCGTCCCGCAGCCAGAGGCGCCAGCCGCCGACGTCGTTCCAGCCCACGGAGAAGAGCGTTCCGTCGGCGACGGCGAGCAGGGGGGTCCCGAAGGGGGCGACCAGATCCTCGCCGTGGTGCCACTTGCCGGACACGTCGGCACGGAAGGCGCCGAAAGTGTTGCCGAAAGCCGCCGGGCCGAAGACGGGGAACACGTAGCCGCTCCGCGAGAGGCGCGCGGTCACCTCGGGCGCGGCGCGCACGACCTCCGGCGGCGCGCCCGGGATCGACCGCCCGGGCTCGCGCGGCGCATTCGGCGCGGGCCGCGGGCGAGGGGTCGGCGTCGGCCGCGCCGAAGCGCCAGGCGCCGCAGCGCGAGGGGCTCCGTCCACGCCGGGCGGTGGCGTCGTCGTCGTCGGCGCCGGCTGGGCGATGGCGCGGGCCGTCGCGAGACCCACCACGATCTCCGTGCCGACGGGGAGGCCGAGGTGCTCCGCGATGAGCCGGATGCGCAGACCCGTCACGGCGGTCTCCGCGGAGCGTGGATCGTCCGACGTCGAGCGCGTCGATCCCAGCACGTCCAGCGTGCCCCAGTCCGCCAGCGGAAGCTGGACGTTGCCCGTCGGAGTGACGGCCTGGCCGAGGACGACGAGACCGGTGATCGTCGACGTCCCGGCGTCGCCCGTCGCGCCCGCCGGGCCGGCGGCCGCACCCGCCCGCACGTTCACCGACTCCGCGACGACCTCCCCTGCGAGCGCCGTGACGGCGAGCGCGCGGATCGTTCCCTCCGCGGAGGACGAGGTGCCGGGCTGCGCGGTCGTCGTCGCCGTCGAGGCGCCGATGCGCAGCACGGACCCGTCGGCCGGGAACGAGAACGCGCCGCCGCCGCTCGCCGTCGGCGGGGCGGACAGCTGGGCGCCTGCGCCTCCGGCCTGACCGGGGATGCTCACCTGGGCGACGAGCGCCGTTGCGTTCGTGTCGGTCGCGTCGGGTGCCCCCGGTGCCGCCGCGGCGAGGCCCGCGACGGCAGCGCCGAGGAGGAGCACGACTACTGCGCGGGCGCTCCTCACGATCGACCCAGGTTAGCGCCCGCGGTCGCGGACGACCTGGAGCGCGAGCTGCGCCGCGACGGCGAGGAGCAGCACCCCGAAGAGGCGCCGTAGCAGGGCCTCGTCGATGCGGGTTGCGATCTGGATGCCCAGCTCCGCCCCTGCGATGGACACGACCCCGACCACGAGCGCCGGTCGCACCCTCAGGTTGCCGTACGACCGTTGGCGCATCGTGCCGACTGCCGCGGTCGGCACGATCGCGAGCAGCGACGTCGCGGACGCCTCCACCTGGCCCAGGCCGAGCAGCACGAGCGTCGGGACGAACAGGATCCCGCCGCCGACGCCGAAGATCCCCGAGAGCAGGCCCGCCCCGAGCCCGAGCCCGAGCGCGGCCGCGATCGTCCACGCGCTCATCCGGCGATCAGCCAGGCTCCGATGACGGCGAGCAGTCCCGCGAAGGCGAGCGTCAGCTCCCGGCCCGAGATCCGCTGCTGCAGGTGCGCGCCCACGACGGCGCCGAAGACCGCCGGGACGCCCACGAGAAGGGCGTACCACGGTCGCACCTCGCCGCGGACGGCGTAGAGGAGGACCCCCGCGGCCGCGGTGACGAGGATCGCGCCGAGCGAGGTCGCGGCGGCCGCGTGAGCAGGAAACGCGGCGAGGACGACGAGGAGGGGGACCACGATGATCCCGCCTCCGACGCCGAACAGGGCCGAGAACACCCCGGCCACGAGACCGATCAGAGCGAGCCGCGCGGTCATGGGGAGCCGTTCGGATCGCACCGCTCGTATCCTAGGTCGCCCATGCCCGACGACCTCCTGCGGCTCCTCGCCGCCGAGCCCGGGCGCGCTGCGATCCTGCTCGACGTCGACGGCACGCTGGCTCCGATCGAGGAGGTGCCCGAGGACGCCCGTGTCCCCGACGAGGCCCGCGCCGAGCTCCGCCGGCTGGTGGGCCGATACGCGCTCGTCGCGTGCGTGAGCGGACGGCCGGGAGACCAGGTCGAGCGGATGATCGAGGCCCCTGGGGTGTCGATCGTCGGGGAGCACGGCCTCGAGCTCGACCCGGCCGCGGCGGAGTGGGCCGGGAGGATCGCCGAGTTCGCACGGGGCGTCGACTGGCCGGCCGAGCGGAAGCCGCTGACGGTCTCCTTCCACTTCCGCCGCGCGGACGACGCGGCCGTCGCGCGCGCCTACCTCACACGCGTGGCGGCGGCCGCCGAGGCCGAGGGCCTGGTCCCGCGCTGGGGACGGATGGTGCTCGAGGTCCGGCCGCCCCTCGAGGCGCACAAGGGCACTGCGGTCCGGACGCTGGTCGGGCGGGCGCGGGTGGAGCGCGCGCTCTACGCAGGCGACGACCGGACGGACGTGGACGCGTTCGCGGGGCTCGACGGGCTCGAGGTCGGCGTGCGCGTCGCGGTCGACTCGCCGGAGGCACCGCCCGAGCTGCTCGAGGCCGCCGACGTCGTCGTCGAGGGCACCGACGGCGTGCTCCAGCTCCTGCGGCGGCTCTAGGCGCGCGCCTCGCGCCGCAGCACGTCCCAGGCGACGCGGACGTCGTCCTCGGCCGTGCGGGCGTTGCCGATCGCAAGGCGCAGCACGAAGCGACCGCCGAGCCTGGCGTGCGAGAGAAAGGCCTCTCCGGTGGCGTTGACCCGCTCGAGCAGCGCCTCGTTCTGCTCGTCCGACCCGTCCATCCGAAAGCAGACGAGCGAGAAGTGACGCGGCGCGCAGACCTCCCAGCCGGGCTCCTCGCGCACCCATCCCTCGAAGAGGGCGGCGAGCCGGAGGTGCTCGCGGATCGTCTCCTGCAGCCCCTCGCGCCCGTAGCAGCGCAGCACCGCCCACAGCTTGAGCGCCCGGAACCGGCGCCCGAGGGGGACGCTGTACTCGCTCAGGCTGACGACGTCCTCGCTCGCGCGGAGGTACTCCGGGACGAGGCTGAACGCGTTGCGCAGGTCGTCCGGCCGGCAGCTCCAGAAGGCCGAGCAGTCCATCGGCGTGAAGAGCCACTTGTGCGGGTTGACGCCGATCGAGTCGGCGCGCTCCCAGCCGGCGAAGAGCGGGCGCAGCTCGGGGCAGACCGCCGCGCTGCCCGCGTAGGCGGCGTCGACGTGGAGCCACGCTCCGGCCACGGCGCAGCGATCGGCGAGCGCGGGAACGGGATCGATCGCGGCACTCGACGTCGTCCCGATCGTGGCGACGACGGCGCATGCGTCGGTCAGGTCGATGCCGTCGAGCCTCATCGAGAAGTCGTCGTCGCCGGGCACGGCGCGGAGCTCGAGCTCGAGCAGGCGCGCAGCCTTCGCGGTCGACGAATGCGTGTGCTCCGAGCAGACCACCACGCGCTTGCCCGGCGCCGCGGCGCGCGCCGCGGCGAGCGCGGTCACGAGCCCGGTCGAGGCGGTGTCCTCGATGTGCCCGTGCAACCCCTCCGGCAGCCCGAGCAGCTCGGCGAGCCAGCCCAGGGTCACCTCCTCCAGCTCCTGCAGCGCGGGGGAGGTGCGCCACAGGATCCCCACCTGGTTGAGGGTCGCCGCGAGGAGCTCGGCGAGGATCCCCGGCTCCGAGCCGGTGGTCGCGAAGTACGCGAAGTAGCGGGGGCTCTGCCAGTGCGTGAGCCCCGGGAGCAGCACCTCGTCGAGGTCGCGCAGCACGGCCTCGAACGGCTCCGGGGCGTCGGGCGCGCGCTCCGGTAGCGCTGCGCGGATCGCCCCCGGCTCGACCTGGGAGAGCACCGGGAGCTCCCGCACCCGCTCGAGGTACGCCGCGGCCCACTCGAGCGCCGCGGCGCCGTCGTCCCGGAACGCGCTCACCTGAGCAGCTTCGAGATCTCGCGCCACGGCCGCGTGTTGAGCACCTGCTCCTTCGTCAGCCAGGCGCGCCGCGCCTGCGCGACGCCGAGCTCGCGATACGCGAGAGCGCCCGTCGAATGGGCATCGGTCGTGATCGGCACGAGCACGCCGGCCTCGCCGGCGAGGCGTGCGTGGACGTCGCGCATGTCGAGGCGGTCGGGCTGGCTGTTGATCTCCAGTGCGGTGCCGGTCTCGACGGCCCGGGAGACCACCTTCTCCACGTCGACCTCTGCGCCCTCGCGGCGGTTCAGCTTGCGCCCGGTGAGGTGCCCGATGCAGTCGACGTGGGGGTGGTCGAGCGCGGAGAGCACCCGCTCCGTCGGATTGCGGTCGAACGCGGTGTGGAGCGACGCCACGACCCAGTCGAGCTCGGCGAGCACCTCGTCGGCGACGTCGACGGAGCCGTCGGCACGGATGTTGGCCTCGACGCCTCTGAGCACCCGGAACGGCTTCACGCGCTCGTTGACCGCCTCGATCTCGCGCCACTGCGCCTCCATGCGCGCGTCGCGCAGGTAGTGCGAGTGGTCCGTGAGGACGAGGAACCGGTTTCCGAGGGCGTGGGCGGCGCGAGCCATCTCCTCGATGGAGCCCTTCCCGTCCGACGACCAGGTGGAGTGGCAGTGCAGCTCCCCCACGAGGTGACGGACCTCCACGAGCTCCGGGAGGCTTCCGTTCCTGGCCGCCTCGAGCTCGCCGCCGTTCTCGCGCAGCTCCGGAGGGATCAGCTCGTAGCCCAGGAAGCGGTAGAGCTCGTCCTCTGTCCGGAAGCGGTGCACCTCCCCGGTCTCGGCGACCGTGACGCCGTACTCCGAGACCGAGAGCCCTCTCCGCTGCGCCTCCTCGCGCAGCGCGATGTTGTGGTCTCTCGACCCCGTGAAGTGCTGCAGCAGGCTGCCGAAGTCCTCGGGCGGGACGACACGCAGGTCGAGCCGGAGCCCCTGCTTGGTGACGACGGTGGCCTTCGTGTCGCCGTGCGCGGCCACCTCGAGCACCCAGGGGAGGGTGACGAAGTGCGCGGTCAGCGCCGCTGGGTCGGTGGCGGTCGCGATCACGTCGAGATCCCGAAAGGTCGCCTTCCCGCGCCGCACGCTTCCCGCCCCCGAGACGTCGACCGTCGACGGGTGCGCGCGGAGCGCCTCGACGACGTCGCGGACGACCGGGAGGCCGACGCCGAGCAGGCCGCGGCGCTCCGGCTCCGGCCCCAGTCCCTTTGCGAGCGCGTCGAGGATGCGCTGCTCGCTCTTCGCACCGAGGCCCTGCAGGGCCCGGACGCGCTGCTGCTCCGCCGCCTCGCGCAGCCCGTCGAGGGTCGTCACGCCGAGCTCCCGCCAGATCCTCGCAGCGGTCTTCGGCCCCAGGCCGGGCAGGCGGACGAACTGGGTGACCTCGTCGGGAACCTCGGCGCGGCGCTTCTCGAGCGCCTCCATCGAGCCGGTCTCGGTCATCTCGACGATCTTTGCCTCGATCGTGCCGCCGATCCCGGGGAGCTCCTTGGCCGTCCCCTGGAGCGCGAGCTCCGCGATCGACGCACCCGTCTCGCGGATCCGCGTCGCCGCCCGCCGGTAGGCGAGGACCCGGAAGCCCTGCTCGCCGAGGATCTCCGAGACGTCCGCGAGCTCGTCGAGCGCGTCCGCGACGTCCGCGTTCCTCGGCAGCGAGGGCATCCGCCGATCATATGGACGGGCCCGCGGGGAATGGAGTCGGCAGACTCCGTCAATGCCCACCCGCGCCGTCGTCTGCGTCCCCACCTACAACGAGCGCGAGAACGTCGAGGCGCTCGTGCGGGCGCTCGGCGAGGTGCTGGACCCCACCCGTGACCGCGTGCTCGTGATCGACGACGGCTCGCCCGACGGGACCGGCGAGATCGCCGACCGCCTGGCAACCGAGCTCGCCTGGCTCGGCGTGCTGCACCGGACGAGCAAGGAGGGCATCGGGCGCGCCTACCTGGCCGGCTTCGAGCAGGCGCTCGCGTCGGGTGCAGAGCTCGTCCTCGAGATGGACTGCGACTTCTCGCACGACCCGAACGACGTGCCGCGGCTGATCGCCGCCTGCGAGAACGGCGCCGACCTGGCCCTCGGCTCGCGGTGGGTGGAGGGGGGCGGAACGGAGAACTGGGGCCTGCTGCGGCGCCTCGTCTCCCGCGGCGGATCGCTCTACGCACGGCTCGTGCTCGGGGTCGGGATCCGCGACCTGACCGGCGGCTTCAAGTGCTTCAGGCGCGCGGTGCTCGAGACGATCGACCGGGACGCGATCTCGGCGCGCGGATACGGGTTCCAGATCGAGGGCACCTACCGTGCGATCAGGGCCGGGTTCCGCGTGGTCGAGATCCCGATCACGTTCGTCGACCGCCGGGTGGGGAAGTCGAAGATGAGCGGCGCGATCGTGCTCGAGGCCATGCATCAGGTACCGGTGCTGCGCTGGAAGGCCCTGCGGGGGAGGCTGTAGTGATCGACGCCACCGATGAGACGTTCGAGGGCGACGTGCTCACCTCGGAGCTCCCCGTGGTCGTCGAGTTCACCGCGCCGTGGTGTCGTCCGTGCCACGCGATCGAGCCGTTCCTCGCGGAGCTCGGCCGCGAGCACGAAGGACGGCTGCGGGTCGTGCGGCTCGACATCGACGCGAACCTTCGAATCCCGGCCCGCTTCGCCGTCCTGTCGCTGCCCACGGTGATCCTCTTCTCCGGCGGCGAGCCCGTCGAGGTGATCCACGGCGCGCAGCCGCGGAGACGGTACGCCGAGGCCGTCGCGCGCCTCCTGGCAGCGTAGGTGCCCATCTGCTCGACTACCCTCGCCGCGTGGACGACACGGCCGTCGTGACCGAGCTGCTCGGCGCGATCGCGGCACGTGACCGTGACCGGATCGCGGCCTGCCTCGCCCCGGATGCGAGGCTCCGCGCGCTGACACCGCACCGACTGCGCGAAGAGCTCGGCCCAGATCTCATCGCGGGCCGCTACTCCTCGTGGCTCGACGCACTCGAAGAGTTCGCGGTCACGTCGTCCGACGTCGAGCAGGTCGCCGACCGCGTCAGGCTCAGGTACCGCTTCCACGGCCGCGACCCGGCGGAGGGCTGGCAGGAGAACGAGCACACCGCCTACGCGACGGTCGTGGACGGGCGGATCGCCGCGCTCGACCTCTCGTGTGCCGGGTTCCGGCCGGCGGAGCCGCCGCACTGACCACGGGTGTCGCCTGGGAGCCGCTCCTCGACGGCGTCGAGGTGGCCTACCGTGGCGTCGTCCCCGGCCGGGAAGGCCGCGGCGAGCCGGTCCCCGGGGAGCTCCACCCCGCCGTCGCGGACGTGCTGCGCGCACGGGGGGTGACCCGGCTCTACGCGCACCAGGCGGAGACGTGGGACGCAGTCGCCCGGGGGGAGAGCGTGGTCGTCACGACCGGGACGGCGTCGGGGAAATCCCTCGCCTTCTCGCTCCCGGTGCTCGACGCGATGGCACGGGAGCCCGCCGCGAGGGCGCTCTTCCTCTACCCCACGAAGGCGCTCGCACAGGATCAGGCTCGGTGGCTCGCGAGCCTCGGCCTGAAGGGGCTCCGGCCCGCGATCTACGACGGGGACACGCCGATCGAGCGGCGTGCTCACATCCGCCGGAGCGCGAACGCGATCCTCACGAACCCCGACATGGTCCACGTCGGCGTCCTCCCGCACCACGACCGGTGGGGCGACGTGCTGCACAACCTTCGGGTCGTCGTGGTCGACGAGGCGCACGTGTACCGGGGCGTGTTCGGCTCCCATGTGGCGAACGTGCTCCGGCGCCTGCGCCGGCTGGCTCTGGCCTACGGCGCCGAGCCGGTGTTCGTGCTCGCGTCGGCGACGATCGCGAACGCCGGGGAGCTCGCCGCCCGGCTGACGGGGCTCGACGTCCGCGTCGTCGACGTCGACACCTCACCGCGCGCCGAGCGCGAGATCGTCCTCTGGAACCCGGAGCTCGTCGATGCGGAGCTCGGGATCCGGGCGAGCCCGCTCGGGGACGCTTCCCGGCTGCTCGCGGGGCTCGTCGGTCAGGGCCTGCGGACGATCTGCTTCACGAAGAGCCGCAAGGCGGCGGAGCTCGTGCACCGCTTCGCCGCCGATCGCCTCGATGCGGAGACGGCCGGGCGCCTGGCGCCGTACCGCGCGGGCTACACGCCCGAGCAGCGCCGCGAGATCGAGCGGCGCCTGGTCGAGGGCGAGCTGCTGGGGGTCACTGCGACGGAGGCGCTCGAGCTCGGGATCGACGTCGGCTCGCTCGACTGCGCGATCTCCGTCGGGTTCCCGGGCACCGTCGCCTCGCTGCGGCAGCAGTGGGGTCGTGCCGGTCGTCGTTCGCGCGGGCTCGCCGTCCTCGTCGCGAGCGAGGACGCGCTCGACCAGTTCTTCGTCAACGAGCCGGACGCGCTCCTCGGCAGGACGGCCGAGGCGGCCCTGATCGACCACACGACTCCACGGATCCTCGACGGGCACGTGCTCTCGGCCGCCTACGAAGGCCCGCTGACCGCCGCCGACGCGGACGTCCTCGGTGCAGAGGCCCTCGAGCGGGCGGCCGTGCTGCCCGAGCTCGAGTCGACACCGGCCGGCTTCGTCTGGCGCGGCCGCGACACGCCGGCCGCGCGGCTGTCGCTGCGATCGGGCGATGCGGAGGCATTCGTGATCGTCGACGAGAGCACCGGCGCCGTGCTGGGAACCGCCGAGCGCGAGCGCGCGTTCTCGACCGTCCACGAGGGAGCGGTGTACCTGCATCTCGGCGACCAGTACGGCGTCACGACGCTCGACCTCGAGACCCGCGCCGCCCTCGTGACGCCCGTCACGGTGGACTGGTACACACAGGCGCGGAAGGAGACGGAGACGTCGATCGTGGAGTCCCTGCAGAGCAGGCGCGTGGCGGGGGTCGAGCTCCATCACGGGCGGGTCGCCGTCTCGGAGCAGGTGGTCGGGTTCCAGCGAAAGGCGATCGCGGACGGAACCGTGATCGACACGACACCGCTCGAGCTGCCCCTGACGACGTTCGAGACCGAGGGCGTCTGGTTCGCTCCGGACGACTCGTTGCTCGAGGGAATCGACGTGATGCCGACGCTCGTCTCCGCCCTCCACGCCTCCGAACACGCCCTCATCTCACTCCTGCCGCTGTTCGCGATGTGCGACCGCTGGGACATCGGCGGCCTGTCCACGAACATCCACGAGCAGACGGGCAGACCGACCGTGTTCGTCTACGAGGGGCACGCCGGCGGTGTCGGGATCACCGAGCGGGGCTTCGAGTGCTTCGCCGAGTGGGCAGCCGACACCGCGCGCCTGCTCGCCCGCTGTCCCTGCCGTGCCGGGTGCCCCTCCTGCGTGCAGAGCCCGAAGTGCGGAAACCTGAACGAGCTCCTCGACAAGGCCGCTGCGCGGACGCTGCTCGAGCGGATGGTCGCGGGAGATTCCTGAGCACGGGGCGGAGGTTGCGGTCGCCGATAGCGCAGGCGGCCATGGTGGGTGGCGCAATGCGCGGCGGAAGCGGACACGAACGCCGGCGAGCCCGCGGCGGGAGTCGGCACGAAGTGGGCACGAAGTCGGCACGAACGCGGTACGAACGCGGTACGAAGCCGGCACGCACCCGCGACGGGTTGCGTGCGATCGTTCCGGTAGGGGGGCGCCGTCCCCCATGGGGGGTGCTGGACCAGGAGGCGGATACCGGAGACGCCGGCGGGGCGAACGCCGAGCCCGGCCCGACACCACCGACCCTGGAGCTCGGGGCGCAGGAGGATGTCGATTCCGCCCGCCGTCGCTCGTCGTGAGGGTGCAGGCACGAAACGGACAGACACGAGCAGGAGGAGCCGATGGAGTACCTGGCACTGATCCACGCTGACGAGGGCGCCTGGGAGCGGCTCTCGGACGAGGAGCGCGACGCCGCGTACGAGCAGTACGCCGAGTTCGCGGGCGCGGCGGAGGCGGCGGGTGTGCTCGTCGGGGGAGACGAGCTCGGGCCGACCTCCTCCGCGACGACGGTCCGCATCCGCGATGGGCGCCGGCTCGTGACGGATGGCCCCTACGCAGAGGTGAAGGAGTCGCTCGGCGGCTTCTTCATCCTGAACTGCTCCACGTACGACGACGCGCTCGACTGGGCCGCACGGATCCCGGCGGCTGGGCACGGCGCAGTCGAGGTGCGACCCGTCCACGTCGACCCGGAGGAGTGAGATGAAGTACGCATTGCTCGTCTACAGCGACCAATCGTCCTGGGAGGGGATCGACGAGGACGAGGCCGCGCGCCGCCGGGCCGAGTCGATGCCCCGCTGGATGGCGCTCTTCGAGGCGATGGGAGCGGCGGACCCGAACGTCGCGGGCCGCGAGCTCGAAGGCGCGACCGAGGCGAAGGTCGTCCGTGTCGTCGACGGCGAGCGGATCGTCACCGACGGGCCTTTCGCCGAGACGAAGGAGCAGATCGGAGGCCTTTTCGTGACCACGTTGCCGGACCTCGACGAGGCGATCCGCATCGCGGCGCTCGTCCCCGCGGCCGAGTACGGCTCCCTGGAGATCCGGCCTATCGTTGAGAGGTGACGTCGTCGTTCGAGGCCACGTTTCGAGAGGAATGGCCTCGTGCGGTCGCGATCCTCACTCGCGTCCTCGGCGACCTCTCGCTCGCCGAGGACGCGGTGCAGGACGCGTTCACGAAGGCCCTCGAGCGCTGGCCGCGCGACGGCGTGCCCGGCTCTCCGGGCGCATGGATCGTCGCGACCGCCCGGAACGGGGCGATCGACCGGATCCGACGCGAGCGCACATTCGCCCGCAAGGCCGAGCTGCTCGCGCGGCTCGAGACCGTGCCCGCCGAGGAGGACGCCGACGTGAGCTCCATCCCGGACGAGCGGCTCGCCCTGCTCTTCACGTGCTGCCACCCCGCGCTCGCCGTCGAAGCACGTGTCGCCCTGACGCTACGGGAGGTCGGTGGGCTCGCCACCCCGGAGATCGCACGCGCCTTCCTCGTCCCGGAGCCGACGCTGGCGCAACGCCTCGTGCGCGCGAAGCGCCGCGTCCGGGACACCGGCATCCCGTTCCGCGTGCCGCCCGACCACCTGCTGCCCGAGCGTGTGCCCGACGTCCTCCGGGTGCTCTATCTGGTGTTCAACGAGGGGTACGCCGCGACCGCCGGCGACACGCTCGTGCGGCGTGAGCTCTGCACGGAGGCGATCCGCCTCGCGAAGCTCCTCTGCGTGCTGATGCCCGACGAGCCGGAGGCCTTCGGCCTGCTCGCGCTCCTCCTCCTCCAGGACTCCCGGCGCGACGCCCGCGTCGGGCCCGACGGCGATCTGGTTCTCCTCGCCGACCAGGATCGCTCCCTCTGGGACTCGGCCGAGATCGAAGAGGGACTGCGTGTCCTGCGACGCGCGGAAGGCCTGCGCCGTCCCGGTCCCTACCAGCTGCAGGCGGCGATCGCGGCCGGTCATGCGGAGGGGGCCGATGCCACGACGATCGCAGCGGTGTACGAGGCCCTGGAGCGCCTCGACCCCTCCCCGGTCGTGCGCTTGAACCGGGCCGTCGCCGTCGCGCTGGCGGGCGACGTCGAGACCGGCCTCCGGATGATCGACGGGATCGAGGGCCTCGACGGCTACGGCTACCTCCCCGCAGCGCGGGCCGATCTGCTCCGTCGGCTGGGCCGGCCCGACGCCGCCGCGGCGAGCTACCGGGAGGCGCTCGCTCTCACGGACAACGTCCCCGAGCGCCGCTTCCTCGAGCGTCGCCTGCGCGAGGTCGAGGGGCCGAGGGCCGGAGCCTAGAACGAGGCCAACACCGTCTCGACGGCCTCGGCCGGGGTCGGCGCGCGCGGCACTCCCTCGACCACGGGGCCGTCCCCGAGCACCACCACCGGGCGTCCCAGACGCAACGCGAAGGCGATCTCGGCGAGCGTGCCGAAGCTGCCGCCGACCGCGATGACGGCATGACCAGACGCAGCTACCGCGAGGTTCCGTGCGTGGCCTATCCCCGTGACGACGACGTGGTCGGCCCAGGGGTTGGCGTCGGTGTGGGCCTCGCCCGGCAGGATCGCGATCGTCGTCCCGCCGGCCGACTTCGCCCCGCGGTGTGCCGCTGCCATCACCTCTCCGAGGCCGCCGGTGACCACGGTGCAGCGGCGCTCGGCCAGAAGACGGCCGACCTCCTCGGCGGCGGCCTCGTGCTCGCGCCCGCTCCCGATCACCGACACCTGACGTTCCACCCGTGCGATCGTACGCCGTGATGCCAGAACGTCGCGAAGCGGTTGGAGGGACGCTCGTCGTCGGCGGCGGCTTCGCCGGCGCGTACGTCGCGCGTCTGCTCGGCAAGCGCGGCGCGACGATCGTCAACCCCGACAACTTCATGCTCTATACCCCGCTGCTGCCCGAGGCCGCGGCCGGAACCCTCGAGCCGCGCCACGTCGTCGTCCCGCTCCGCCAGATGTGCCCGCATGCCGAGCTGCTCCTCGGGCGAGTCCTCGAGCGCGACCCGGACGCACGGACGGTCGTCGCCGACACCCTCGGGGGGACGTACGAGATCGGGTACGAGCGGCTCGTCGTCGCGCTCGGCGCGGTGACGCGCACGTTTCCCGTGCCCGGGCTCGCCGAGCACGGACGCGGCTTCAAGGACGTTGCCGACGCGATCGCGCTCCGTAACCACCTTCTCCGTTCGCTCGAGTCCGCCGCCGCCCGGCTGGACCCGAAGGAAGCGGCGCACGACCTCGGGTTCGTCTTCGTCGGGGCCGGATACGCGGGCGTCGAGGCGCTCGCCGAGCTGTACGACCTCGCGCACGAGGCCGTCCGCCGGTCGTACCCGACGCTGCGCGGAGTCCCTCAGCGGTGGGTGCTGGTCGACGCCGCGCCGAGGATCCTCTCGGAGATCCCGCGCAAGCTGGGCGAGTACACCCATCGGTACCTGGAGAAGCGAGGGGTCGAGATCCGCGTGGGCACGACGCTCGAGTCGTTCGACGGCGACGAGACGGTCCTCTCCGACGGAACGAGGGTTCCTGCGAGGACGCTCGTCTGGGCCGCAGGGGTGCGCCCCAGCCCGGACCTCGCCAGGCTCGTCGTCCCGCTCGACGAGCGAGGCCGGGTCACGGTCGACCCGACGCTGCAGGTGACGGGCACGAGCGACGTGTGGGCACTCGGGGATTGCGCGGCGGTGCCGAACACCCGGACACCGGACCGCTTCGATCCCCCGACCTGCCAGCACGCCCTTCGGCAGGCGCGCCGGCTCGCGAAGAACCTCAAGGGGCCACCGCGGCCGTACGGCTATCGCATGCTCGGCCAGGTCGCCACGCTCGGACGCTACCGCGGGATCGCAGAGCTGCCCGGCCTAAGGCTCCGGGGGTTCCTCGGCTGGTTCGTCGCGCGGACGTACCACCTGTATGCGCTGCCGACCTTCCGCCGCAAGATGCGGGTCGTCGCGGACTGGACCGTGGCGCTCTTCTTCCGGCGCGACATCGTGGAGCTGTCGGCGCTCGGACGCCCCCACGAGCTCGGGCCGTAGTCGGTGCTCAGCGAAGCGACCGCATCGCGGTGCCCAGCGACTGACCGCCCTCGAGCACGCGTGCAAAGAGATCCCCCTCACGTGCCACGCGCTCGAGCACCGCGTCCATCGTGAACGCCGCCGGGTCGAGGCCCGACCGGACCTCCTCCCAGCGGAGAGGTGTGGACACCGGCGCACCGGCTCGCGGACGCACCGAGTACACCGACGCGGTCGTCTTCCCCGGTCCGTTCTGGTTCGCGTCGACCAGCACGCCCTTCCGCTTGGCCTTCGTCCACTCGGTGGTCACGAGCCCGGGGTGCGCGCGGGCGAGAGCGCCGGCGACGATCCCGGCGAACTCGCGCACTGCGTCGAACCCGTGCCGCCGGGTGATGGGGACGAGCACGTGGATCCCGCGGGAGCCGCTGGTCTTGGGGACCGACTCGAGCTCGAGCACGTCGAGCGTGTCCCGCACGAGCAGCGCCACCTCGATCACCTCTTCGAAGGTCGCCCCCTCGGACGGGTCGAGATCGAACATGACCCAGTCCGGACGGTGCGGCTTGTCGACGCGGGACGCCCACGCATGCATGTCGATGCAGCCCATGTTCACCATCCACAGGAGGGCGAGGTCGTCGTCGACGAGCGCGTAGTCGATCGTGCGCTGCTCTCCCTCCCGCGTGGATGCCGGGAACGACGCAGTCTCGATCCAGTCGGGCATGTGCGACGGCGCCTGCTTCTGGAAGAAGCTCTTCCCCTGCCAGCCGTCGGGGTAGCGCTTCATCGTGAACGGCCGCCGGCGCAGGTGGGGAACGAGCACCTCCGCGACGTCGCGGTAGTACGCGAGTAGCTCACCCTTCGTGATCCCCTCCTCCGGCCAGAACGGCTTGTCGAGGTTCGTCAGAGCGAGCGTCCGTCGACCGCGGTCGATCTTCGTGGCCATGGCAGGGCGTTCCACCGGAACGTCGTCGCGCAACCCAAGGAAGACCGGGGCGCGCAGCCGTCCCTCGCGGGTCCGCTCGGCGAAGACCACCTCGGCGGCCAACACCGGCTCGACCCAGGTCACGTCCGAGGCGCGGACGCGTGGCATCCGCGGGGTGTCCACGAGGGGGCTCGTGGGGCGCTCGAGCGGCCGGAGCGCATCGAGCAACCTGTCGACGTCACCGTCTCCGATCCCCGAGCCGACGTTCCCCGCCCAGTGAAGGCCGTCGGGCTCGCGGCGCGCGAGCACGAGCGCGCCGAGCTTCCCGCGCTTCCCCGTCCCGCGCGTGTAACCCGCGATCGGCAGGTCGTCCTGCTGCCGCACCTTGACCTTCTGCCATTCGGGCGTCCTCCGGCCCGGGCGGTAGGGGGCATCCGCGCGCTTCGCGACGACTCCCTCGAGCCCCTGCTCCCGCGCGACCTCGAGGAGCGCATCGCCGTCCGCGAAGGCGGGTGAGAGCCGCACCGTCTCGATCGTCGGGTCGAGCAGCTCCTCGAGCATTCTCCGTCGCTCCTCGAGCGGCCGATCGTAGACCGGCTCCTCGTCGAGCTCGAGCAGGTCGAAGGCGATCAGGACGAGCCGCCCGGATCCCGACTGGAGGGCCTCGAAGCGCGTCGCGCCGGACTCGTCCAGGGCGCACACCTCGCCGTCGATCACCGCGGAGGGCGACCTCACGGCGTACACGACCGCGCGGGCGACGTCCCGGAAGCGCTCCGTGAGGTCGGTGCCGTTCCGGCTGGTCAGGGTCGCCTCGCCACCTCGCACGGTGACGAGCGCGCGGTACCCGTCCCACTTGGGCTCGTAGAGCCAGCCGCTCCCCTTCGGGAGCGTCTCCGCCAATGTCGCCAGCTGCGGGCGGAGCTCGGCGTGTGCACCGCGCCCGCCGTCCTTTCGGAGGAGCAGCCAGTTGCGCTCGTCCCCGTCGAGGCGCGCCGGGACGAGCGTCCAGACCCCGTCGGCGCGCTCGCCGTGGAGCCGGAACGTGAGGCCGCCGTTCCGCTTCTGCTCGAGGAGCTCGTACGTCCCGCGGTCCCAGATCTCGACCGTCCCCGCGCCGTACTCCCCGGCGGGGATGACGCCCTCGAACGACGCGTAGTCGAGCGGGTGGTCCTCGACGTGCACAGCCAGATGACGCTCCCCGGGCTCGAACGGCAGCCCCTTCGGCACCGCCCAGCTCGCGAGCGCTCCGTCCCGCTCGAGCCGGAGGTCGTAGTGGAGGCGCCTCGCGTCGTGCCTCTGGATCACGAAGATCGGTGCAGCGCCCGCCGCCGCGCCGCCGAACGGCTCCGGTGTCCGGCGACGGTCGCGCTTGCGACGGTAGTCGTCGAGGCTCGTCACGCCCCCGATGATTTCAGGACCGCGGTAATCCACAACCCTGCCCCGGTCACCAGGTCTTTACCTCGCCCCCACAGCTTGGGAGAAAGCCCTGGAAACTGCGATTTCCGGGCCGGGGATAAGCCTGTGGATAGTGTGGAGAGCCGGTCGGGACGGTCAGACGTGCGCGAGCACGCCCATCGAGCGGAACTTGGCTCGCCGCGCCCGCCGGAGCTCGTCTGCGGGGATGTCGGCCAGCTCGTCGAGATGGGCGATCACGGCCTCGCGGAGCAGTGCCGCGGCCGCGTCGTGATCCACCTGGGCGCCGCCTTCCGGCTCAGGGACGATCCCGTCGATCACGCGCAGCTCGAGGCAGTGCGCCGCGTCCGGCTTGAACGCCGAGGCGGCCTTCTTCGCCTGGGCGGCGTCACGCCAGAGGATCGACGCGCACCCCTCGGGCGAGATCACGGAGTAGATCGCGTTCTCCTGCATCAGCACCCGGTCGGCGACGGCGATCGCGATCGCGCCACCCGAGCCGCCCTCTCCGATCACGACGGACACCGTCGGCACGGAGAGGCGCAGCATCGCCGCCTGCGACCGCGCGATCGCGCCACCCTGCCCGTGCTGCTCGGCGGCGATGCCCGGATACGCGCCGGGGGTGTCGACGAGCGTGACGAGCGGGAACCCGTGACGGTCGGCGAGCTCCATGGTGCGCATCGCCTTGCGATAGCCCTCGGGGTATGCCATGCCGAAGTTGCGAAACCCCCGCTCCTTGATGTCGCGCCCCTTCTGGTGGCCGACGACGGCGATCGTCCGGCCGTCGAGCGAGCCGAGGCCGGCGACGATCGCCCGATCGTCCATCCGCCCCCGATCACCGTGCAGCTCGAACCAGTCGTCGAGCATCCGTTCGACGTAGTCGAGCGTGTAGGGGCGCTTCTCGTGGCGGGCGAGCTCGACGGACCGCCAGATCTCCTCGTCCGAGGTGTCCTCGCGCAGCCGCTCGAGCTGCCGCTGCAGGCGCTCGAGCTCCGCCGAGAGCCTCGTGCCGCGCAGGAGCTTCACGCCGGACAGCTGCGCGAGGCGATCCCGCAGGCCGAGCTCGGCTTCCTGGGTCACGGCTTCGCTCCGAAGAGGCGCAGCAGCCGGGCGAGCGTGGGCCGGAGCTCTGCGCGCGGCACGACCGCGTCGACGTGCCCGAAGCGGAGGTTCGACTCGGCGAGGCCGAAGTCATCGGGGAGCTTCTCCCGGGTGGTCTGGGCGACCACGCGCGGGCCGGCGAACGACGTCAGCGCGCCCGGCTCCGCGAGGATCACGTCGCCGAGGCTCGCGAAGCTGGCGGTGACGCCGCCCGTCGTCGGGTGGGCGAGCACCGAGATCAGGGCACCGCCCGAGTCGTGGAGCTCGCCGACCGCGGCCACGGTCTTGGGGAGCTGCATGAGCGCGAGGATGCCCTCCTGCATGCGCGCGCCACCCGAGGCGGAGACCGAGACGAGGACGCCGCGGTCCTCCGCCGCGCGCTCGCACGCGCGGGCGAACCGCTCGCCCACGACGCTTCCCATCGAGCCCCCCATGAACGAGAAGTCCATCGCGGCGATCCGGCACGCGTGGCCGTCGATCGCCGCGCGGCCGGTGAGGATCGCATCGCCGAGCCCGGTTCCCGACTCCGCCTCGACGAGACGCTCGACGTAGGGCCTGAGGTCGAAGAAGTCGAGCGGGTCCGCCGAGCGCAGCTCGCCGTCCTCCTCCTCGAAGGAGCCCGGGTCGGAGAGCTGCGCGACCCGCGCGGGAGCCCGCACCGGGAAATGATGGCCGCACTGCGGGCAGACCCGCAAGTGCTCGCTGAGCTCGTCGTCGCGATAGTGGGAGCCGCAGCCCGGGCAGGTGTTCGGGTGAGTGCCGTCGTCGCGCCCGCCGGGGTCCGCGCGCTTGTGCTCGATCGAGACGTCGATGTGACCCGGCGCGGACATCCCGGGCATCTTAGAGCGCGCGGCTCAGAGCCCCGCCGCGACCGCGAACCGCGTGAGCGTCTCCGGCGCGGCTCCCGGCACGAGCCCGGTGATGCCGAGCCCCGCCACCCGCGCCCGCCCTGCGACGTCCCGGATCACGCGAACGACATCCCGGGTGTCGGGGCCGCCCGCCACGGGCATGAAGCTCGGCACCTCGCCCGGCTCGAGGACGTCGACGTCCAGCGCGACGTAGACCGCAGTCGCGCCGCCGAGCGCGCGGGCGAGATCGTCGTCGATGCCTTCCCGGGCGACGTACTCCTCCTCTGGTGTGTCGAGGTCTCGGGCGCCGACCAGAGCGACGTCCGAGCGAGCGACGCTTCCCTCGTCGATCGCCATCCGCAGCGGCATGCCCCAGAGGTTCCCCGACGGCGACGTCGCGGGCGTGTTCAGGTCACCGTGCGCGTCGAGCCACACGACGGCGAGCCGGTCGTGACGCGCCGCGAGCCCGCGGATCGCCCCGATGTGCGCGCAGCAGCACCCTCCGAGGACGAAGGGGCGCTTCGGCAAGCCCGCCGCGATCGCCGCGGACTGCTCCTCCAACGTGTCCCGCTCGACGACGAGTGCCTCGGGGTAGGGCAGCCAGGCGTGCGCGGCTTCCTCCATCGCCGAGCCGCCGACCCCCCAGGCGCGCGGCACCCGCACGAGACCCGCGGCGAAAGCGGCCCCGCAGGAATGACACTCGTAGGCGTCCTCGAAAGCGACCGCCGTCAGCGTCCGGCAGTGCGGGCACCGGGCGCGGAGCGCGCTCACAGCATCCGCTCCCACGTATCCGAGCGGCTCGTGACCCGCATGCCGACGCCTTCGTAGAGCGCGAGCGCCCCGGTGGTGTTCTCGGCATCGACGCCCAGACCGACGCGTCGGCGCCCGATCGAGCGGAAGAGCCCGAAGCTCTCGAGCAGGAGCGCGCGGGCAAGACCCCGCCGCCGCCAGGGCCGGCGTACCGCCAGGATGCTCACCCATCCGAGCGCCTCGTCCTCGCCGCGCGATGGCCTGCTCACGCAGAGCGCGGCGATCTCCCCGTCGTCCTCGACGAGCCGCCACAGGGACGTGTCGTCGCTCGCCCCGAGGTTCCAGGTGCGCCAGTCGGCGAAGCTCTCCGGCACGAAGCCCCAGTGATCGGCGAATGCCTCGACGTACGCGTCGTAGACGGCCCGCTCCTCGCCCGGCTCGAACCCCCGTGACGTGAACCCTCCCGGCCAGACGGGCTCCTGGCCGGGCTGCGCGAGGTCGATCTCCATGGTGAACGAGCTCCGGACGACGCGGAAGCCGTGCCGCGAGAGCACCGCCCTGTATTCCTGGTCAGCCTCGCTGGCCGGCGCACGAAGGCGAGCGCCCGCCTCGCCGAGCTCGTGCGCACGGCGCTCGACCTCCCCCAGGAGCCGCTCGATCACGCGCGGACGGCCGGGGAGGGCGCGGAGGTCGACGTAGACGACCCCGGCGTCGTCGCCGGGCGCGCTCACGTCGGCGTACCCGACGATCCTCCCCTCCTCGAGGGCGAGGAACATGTCGTTGGCCGGATCGAGGTCCTCGAGCGCGAACCACCGCGCGACTCCCTCGGCCGTCTCGTCGGCAGGGCGGCCGCTCGAGGTGGCATGCACGTTCAGGACGTCGGCGATCTCGGCGGCGTCCGCCGGCACAGGCGCGCGCAGCGTGAGCTCAATCACGCGCACGAAGCTCCTTCTGCCAGAGGTCCGCCTGCCAGAGGACGCGCATCCCCGCCTGCTCGTAGAGCCGCGTCGCTCCTGTCGGGTTCTCGACGTCCACGCCGAGCGCGATCGTCGTCTCCCCTGTCTCTCGGAACCGACGGAAGGACTCGTGGAGCAGCGCGAGCCCGAGCCCCCGCCTGCGCCAGGCCGGCCTCACACCGAGGTTGGCGATGAAGCCCCAGTCGCCGTTTCGCTTGGGGTAGTTCCGCGAGAACGCGACGACCTCGTCCCCCGCCCAGACGACCGGTACGAGCGCCGGATCGAAGCCGGACCGACCGAAGACCCGGCCGCGCCAGTCGTCGTACGACAGCGGAACGTAGCCCCACTCGTCCGCGAAGGCCTCGAGCTCGGCGTCGTGGAGCATCGGCCCGTCCCGGTCGGGATCGAGCGGGCGGAGTGTGGTGCCCTCCGGCCACGCCGGCTGCGGCTGCTCGTCCGTGACGTCGACCACCATGCGGAAGAAGCTTCGCACGCGCTCGAAGCGCCGCCCTGCGAACAACATGGGCGCACGCTCGTCGCCGACGAGGTGCGCCGCCTCGAGCACGATCCGCTCGCCGGCGGGCCAGCTGGGCCTGAGCTCGAGCGCGCGCTCCTCGAGGAGGCCGAGCACGCGGCCGCCGACGCCGCGGCCCGTGAGCTCGGGGTGCACGTATCCGTCGCCGATGAACCGCCCGCCCTTGCGGTCGAGCAGATGTGCGACGCCCGCGATCCGGCCGTCGAGCTCGACGAGCCACGCGTCGTGGGCGAGGTCGAGCTCGTCCCACTCCTCGCGAAGCTCGTCCGCGGTCCAGTCGGAGTCTCCGAAGACCGCGACGTCCGCGGCGCGGAGGAGCGCGAGCGTCTCGTCGAACCGGGCGGGTGTAGGGCGCACGACGTGCATGCCGCGCAGCCTACGAACGCGCCGCGGCGGAAGTGGTGCGGGCATCCGTACGCGCCTCGATCTGCGTACCGTGCGGAGGTGTCGCGGTCGACGATCCGCCCTCTCACCCGAGGTGACTGGCCCGACGTCGCTCGGATCTACGCCGAGGGGCTCGCCACCGGAGTTGCCACGTTCGAAGTGGACGTTCCTTCCTGGCCGGTGTGGGACGCGGGCCACCTCCGGGCGCCGAGACTCGTCGCCGAGGCGGATGGAAGGGTCGTCGGGTGGCTCGCGGCCACGCGCGTGTCGTCGCGCGACTGTTACCGCGGCGTCGTCGAGCACTCGGTGTACGTCGACGGGCGTGCACGCGGCCTGGGCGTCGGCAGGGCACTGCTCGAGCGGTTCGTCGCGGAGGCTCCGGACCACGGGATCTGGACGATCCAGACGTCGATCATGGCCGGGAACGCGCCGAGCCTCGCTCTGCACGAGTCGGTCGGCTTCCGTGTCGTCGGGCGGCGGGAGCGAATCGCGCAGCGCGACGGCGTGTGGCACGACACCGTGCTCCTCGAGCTCCGGCTGCCGTAGGGGCGACTGTCCGTGTCAGACACCGGTCGTTGTCAAGACGGCCACGCGGGACGTGTTCGATCAGTCCGCACCCCCCGGCTCTCGGCGCCCCGTTCGGCGTGACTACGAGGATCGCGCCCTGTGGACGAACTGGTGCTGAATCGACAGGGTTTGGTCTTGACAGAACACGGTGTCTGACACCGATCTCGTCGCGACACGTGCCGCCGCCCCTCCCGGGAGCGCTCGGCGTGTGGCCCGTCAGCCCGTCCAGCGCCGGAAGACGACGCACGCGTTGTGCCCGCCGAACCCGAACGAGTTGGAGACGCCGATCTCGACCTGCTCCTGCCGCGCCGCGTTCGGGACGTAGTCGAGATCGCACTCCGGGTCCGGAACCTCCTGGTTGATGGTCGGCGGCAGGACGCCCCGTTCCAGAGCCAGGATCGTGAACGACGCCTCGACCGCGCCCGCGGCTCCCAGGCAGTGCCCGGTCGCGCCCTTCGTCGATGAGACGGGTGTTCGGATGGCCTTCTCCTCGCCGAGCGCGAGCTTGATCACGCGGGTCTCCGCGCTGTCCCCGATCGGGGTCGACGTCCCGTGCGCGTTCACGTAGCCGACCTCGTCCGGCGTGATCCCGGCGTCCGTGAACGCCATCTCCAGCGCGCGCGCGGGGCTGTCGCCCGTCGGGTCCGGGTCGGACACGTGCGTCGCGTCGGAGGAGACCCCGTAGCCGAGCAGCTCCGCGTAGATCTTCGCGCCGCGCGCCTGCGCACGCTCGAGCTCCTCGAGGACGATCATCGCCGCCGCCTCCCCCATCACGAACCCGTCCCGCTCGAGGTCGAACGGCCGCGAGGCGCGCTTCGGATCGCCGTTCCGGCGCGAGATCGCCCTCATGGCTCCGAATCCCGCGATCCCGACCCGAGAGACGGGAGCCTCCGTGCCGCCGCAGAGCATGACGTCGGCTCGGCCCAGCCGGATCGCATCGAGGCCGTCGCCGATCGCCATGTTCGACGCAGCGCACGCGGTGCACTCCGAGAGCAGGGGGCCCTTCGTGCCGAGCTCCATCGAGACCCAGCCCGCGGCGAGGTTCGGGATGATCTGGACGATCGAGAACGGGTTGACCCGGTCGGGCCCACGCTCGTCGAGCACCTGGATGCACGCCTCGAACGACTTGAGCCCACCGATGCCCGTCGCGACCGCGGCGCCGATCCGCTCGGCTTCACCCGCGATGTCGAGACCTGCGTCCGCCTCCGCCTGGCGCGCCGCGGCCAGCGCGAGGTGCGTGAACCGGTCCATCCGCCGCGACGCCTTGTAGTCGACGTAGTCCGTGACGTCGAGATCCTTCACCTCGCAGGCGAAGTCGACCGGGAACCCGGTGGTGTCGAACTGCGTGATCTTCGCGGCCCCCGACTCGCCGGCGACCAACGCCGACCAGCTGTCCTCGACGGTGTTCCCCAGCGGGCTCACCATCCCGAGGCCCGTTACGACGACCCGGCGCCTGCCGTTGCTGCTCGCGGCCGCCACGCTACATCCCCAGCCCGCCGTCGACGTGGAGCACGACCCCCGTCACGAAGCGGGCCTCGTCGGAGCAGAGAAAGCGCACCGAGCCCGCGACGTCCTCCGGGTCTCCGAGCCGGCCGAGCGGCGTCGCCGACAGCATCGTCTCCTTCGCCTCGTCCGGTAGGACGTCGGTCAGCTGCGTGGTGACGTAGCCGGGCGCGACGACGTTCGCGCGGACGTTGCGGCTCCCGAGCTCGCGGGCGAGGGACTTCGTGAACCCGATGATCCCGGCCTTCGACGCCGCGTAGTTCGTCTGGCCCCAGTTCCCGTGCACGCCGACGATCGAGGAGATGTTCACGATCGCTCCCGCGCGCTTGCGCATCATCCCCCGTGCGGCCGCGCGGCAGGTGTAGAAGACCGATGAGAGGTTCGTGTCGATCACCGAACGCCAGTCCTCATCGCTCATCCGCACGAGAAGGCCGTCTCGGGTCAGGCCCGCGTTGTTCACGAGGACGTCCAGCTCGCCCGCAGACTCGACGAGCGTCCGGGCCGATCCGGGGTCGGACACGTCGGCCTCGACGGCCCTGCCGCCAACCTCCGTGGCGACGGCCTCGGCCTCCTCGCGGCCCGTCCGGTACCCGACGATCACATCGGCGCCTGCGCGGCCGAGCTCGAGCGCGATCGCACGGCCGATACCCCGTGAGCCCCCCGTGACGAGGGCGACCTTCCCCTCGAGCGAGGCGAACGTCGTCACGACGCGGTCAGCGTCTCCCTGGCCTTCTCGAGGCTGGCGAGGTCGTTGACCGAGATGGTCCGCACGCCGCGGTCGATGCGCTTGACGAGGCCGGAGAGGACGTTGCCGGGCCCGATCTCGACGAAGGTCGTGACGCCTCCGCGGACGAGCTCGCCGGCCGCCTGCGTGAAGCGGACGGGCGCGGTCAGCTGGTCGACGAGCAGAGAGCCGAGGCGCTGGGCCGGCTCGATCTTCGCGGTCACCGTCGACATGAAGGGCGTGACGGGGTCGGTGAACCGGACCCGGTCGATCGCCGGCTTGAGCCGGTCGGCCGCGCGTGCGACGAGCGGGCTGTGGAACGCACCCGACACCTTGAGCCGAATCGCTCGTCGCGCGCCGAGGCTCTCGGCCTCGGCGCAGCACTCCTCGACCGCCTCGTTCTCCCCCGAGACGACGATCTGCCCGGGGCAGTTGTAGTTGGCCGGCCAGACCCCGAGGATCTTCCGGCAGAGAGTCTCGACGAGCTGATCCTCCAGCCCGAGGATCGCCGCCATGGCGCCGGGGCGCTGGCGGGCAGCCTCGGCCATCGCAAGCCCGCGCTCGCGCACGAGGGCGATCGCGTCACCGTCCGACATCGCGCCCACGGACGCGAGCGCCGCGAACTCGCCCACGGAATGGCCGACGACGACGTCGGGCCGGATCCCCGCCCCGCGCACCGCGGCCAGGATCGCCAGGCTCGTCGTGACGAGGGTCGGCTGTTGCACCTCCGTCTCGACGAGCTCCTCGAGCGGGCCCTCGAAGCAGAGGTGGGCGAGGTCCATGCCCGTCACCTCCGAGCCGAGCCGGTAGACCTCCATCGCCTCGGGGACTGCTTCGGCGATCTCCCGTCCCATCCCGACCTCGAGCGAGCCCTGGCCCGGGAAGCAGAACGCGACCTTCGTCATGCCCGGCTGCCTTCGGGATCCGGGTTGGAGGACCTGGGTCGCGTCGACACGCTGCACCTCATGTTGATCCCTTCTGTCACGCAGCAACCAGCCCTTCTAGCCTCGACCGCCGGAGGTGGGCGAGGCAGTCCATTCGAGGAGCGCGGAGCCCCACGTCAGCCCGGCCCCCATGCCGGTCATCAGGACCAGCGCACCGTCGCGCAGCCGACCGTCCGCGCGCGCGTCCGCGAGCGCGAGAGGGATCGACCCGGACGACGTGTTGCCGAACCTGTCCACGTTCACCACCGTTCGCTCATGGGGGACGCCGAGCTTACCGACGGCATGGTCGATGATTCGCTTGTTCGCCTGGTGTGGGACGTACACGTCGACCTCGCCGACCGTCCTTCCGCCTTCGGCGAGAACCGCCTCCGCTGACGAGACCAGTACCCGCGTCGCGAACTTGTACACCTCGCGGCCGTTCATCCTGAGCATCGACTCGGGACGCTCGAACTTCCTCGAGCCGCTGCCCGGAAGCTGGAGATGGACGCCTCCTCCGCCGTCGGCGCCGAGCTCGAAGGCGAGAAAGCCGCCCCGCTCGACCGGCTCCATGACGACCGCGCCCGCACCGTCCCCGAAGAGGACCAGCGTCGAGCGATCCTCCCAGTCGAGGATGCTGGAGAGCACGTCGCCCCCGACGACGAGCGCGCGTCGGGAGAGCCCGGACGCGAGCATCCCGTACGCCTGCACGATCGCGTAGACGAACCCGGTGCACCCGGCGAGTAGGTCGTAGGCGGCCGCGTTCGACGCGCCGAGCGTGTCGGCCATCAACGCCGAGCTCGTCGGGAACATCATGTCGGGCGTGACGGTGGCGCTGATCAGGAGGTCGATCTCGCCGGCCTCCACGCCGGCGTCGGCCAGGGCGGCGCGGGCAGCGGGCAGCGCGATGTCGGTGAGGGCCTCGCCGTCCGCCGCCATGCGGCGCTCCCTGATCCCTGTCCGCTCCATGATCCACTCGTCGGACGTGTCGACGTGCCGGGCGAGCTCGTCGTTCGTGACGATCCGCTCGGGCACGTGGACCCCGAGGCCCGTGATCCCGATCCGCTGGCCGTTGGCCGATCCGATCATCCGGCGTGAGGGAACCCGTGGTTCCCCCACGAGCCCCCTCCTTCCTCCGTCGCGCACAGGACATCGGACTCCGGCCTCCTGGCCGGCAAAGGCGGCCTCCGGACACGAAGGCCACGGCACGGGATACCGCTCGAGATCTCTGTCATCGATCCACCGCGAAGGTCAGGGTGCCGCGGGCGGCGAGGTCCTCGCCGACGCGCGCCGTCGCCTTGCCGCGGCCGACCGGGCCGCGCACCTGCTCGATCTCGCAGGTGAGCTCCAGCGTCTCCCCCGGCGAGACGATCCGCTTGAACCGGCAGTCGTCGATCCCGGCGAAGAACGCGATCCGGCCCCGGTTCTCCTCCTCGGCGAGCACGGCGACCGCGCCCGTCTGGGCCATCGCCTCGACGATCAGGACGCCCGGCATCACCGGTCGGTCGGGGAAGTGCCCGGAGAACCACCAGCCGTCCTCGGGCACGCGGTAGGAGGCCGACACGCGCTCCCCGGGCACGAGCTCGAGCACCTCGTCGATGAGGAGGAACGGCGGCCGATGCGGGAGGATCGACTCGATCTCGTCACGCCCGAAGGGCGGGGTGGGTGCCACGCGGCGAGTGTACTGCGGACGGCTGCCGACCCGGCCGTCAGCGCCGGAGCACGGACTCGTTCCCCGCGGCGTCCCGGGCCGTGACGACGAGCGTCCGCAGGCGCTCGATGCGCGGGATCCGGTGCGTTCCCGCGGCTGCAGCGCGAATCGTCCGGCGCGCGCCGTTGACGCGGGCTCTCAGCGTGGCCGCCTCCGACACCCACACCCGCGGAGGCTCTGCGGACACCACGCGCACGATCGGCGCCGTGGCATCGAGCAGGAACGGCACCTCCGCCTTCGCCGTCGCCAGCCCGTCGGACGCCTCGACGGAGACGACGTACGACCCGTCCCGCGCCTTGCCGAGCCGCTTCCGGCCGTCCCAGGTCACGATGCGCTCGCCGGGCTCGCCGGCGCCGGCGAACGGCGTCGCGACCCAGCGCCCCTCCCGGAGGATCTTCACGGTCACCGTTGCCGGGACGGTCAACGGCACCGTGATCGCGAGCGCGTCGCCGCGGCCGTCGCCGTTCGGCGTCATCGCCTCGGTCTCCAGCCTGACCCGGCCGAGCGTCCGCGTGACCGTGACCGGGACGTCGACGGTGGCCTCGCGCCCACCCGTCGCGTTGGCGGCGACATGGACGACATACGCGCCGTCCGCAAGCTCCTTCCCGTCGAAGACGATCGTCCGCGGGCCTGCGCGACGCCAGCGCCGGGACTCGAGCTCGGCCACGATCGCTCCGGCGGAGTCCAGCACGGTCACCGTCACGTTGGCGTCGGCGCTGAGCGTGAACGAGACGGTGGTCGCATCCGACTGGCCGTCGCCGTTCGGGGAGATCGTCGCGGGCACGGCCTTCACCTCGGCCAGGCGCAGGGCCGTCGCGGTGGCGGTGGCGGCGAGAACCCCCTCCGCGGGGGTCGCGCCGGGCGACTCGATCCGCCAGCGCGCGTTCGCCGGGATCGGCGTCCCCGGCGCCCACGTCCAGTCGACCGCCACGCCCGTTCCCGCTCCGCGGCCGAGCTCGGCGCCGACGCCGTCGGTCACGACCGCGCTCCACGGAAGCGCGGACGACAGTCGCGCGGTGAGCCGGATGCCGCCCAGCGGGTCGGACGTCGCCGACGGTGAGTAGAGCTTTGGCAGCCCCAGCGCCGCCACCCGCCGCGCGATCCCGGGAAGCTGTGTGTAGAGCCGCTCGCCGGGGCACGTCGTGAGCCCGGTGTCGCGGTGGCCGGAGACGGCGCGCAGGAAGACGGGGATACCCGCGCCGAAGCGCTCGTTCCCGGAGGAGATCCCGTTGAACGTCGAGAGCGCGTCGACGTGCGCCGCGTCGAGCCGCCAGGCGAGTGTCCTCACCAGCGCGTCGACGGCGGCCGCCGGCGGGTCGGCCCCACGGAAGTCCCCCATGACGGCGATCCCGAACGAGCCCGTGTTGAACCCCCGAGCGTGAGCGCCGACGACGTTGCGGTCGACGCCCCCGTACCGTCCCTCGTACACTGTCCCGTAGCGGTCGACGAGCGCGTTGTAGCCGATGTCGTTCCAGCCGTTCCCTTCGACGTGGTAGAGCTGGATCGCCCGCACGACCGCAGGTGCCTGCAGGCGCGTGTACGTGTTCGTCCCGGCCGTGTGGTGAACGTGTGCCATGCGCAGCGTGTCCGCGTACACCGGCTTCGCCCTGCGAATCGCCTCGTCGGCCTGCCAGCCGCTGCGGGGCACGATCTTCGGCACACCCGCGGCGGAGGTCGTGCGCAGCGGCACCTTCGACACCGGGCTTCGCACCGTGAGCGCCCGTGCGCGCGTGACACGTCCCACGGCGCGCACCTCGAGCCCCACGGCGCGACCGACCCAGACGGGAGCCGACAGGCGCCAGCCTCTTGTCGCACCGGACTCGCGGCTGCCGCGGTCGGGAGCGTCCCCGTCGTGCTCCCGCACCGGCCGCCAGGGTGACCATCGCCCTCCGGCGCCGAGCACCCTCAGCTGGAGCCGGCCGGGGCCCTGCCAGTGCACTCCCACGAGGTCGAACGCCGTCGTCGTGCGCGTCGCGCTGAGCGTTCGCTCGCCGTCGAGCGCGAGCTCGCGAACCTCGAGCGAGGCCAGGCCCGCCGTCGCCGAAGCGGGAAACAGGGCCGCGAGCGCCGCGGCGATCAGGAGGCGGGGGGTCATCGGGTGTCGACCAGCGTGACGCAGCACGCCTTCTCCGGCAAGGCCGCCGACCCTCCCCTCACGGAATACTTACGCCGGGTCGGCCGCAGAGAGACGCCGCACGCCCGTTGCTACAGTCGAATCGACGTGGACACGCGCCCCGTGCGAGCGCTCTGGTGCCTTCTCGCGGCGGGCGCCGCCGCGGTTCTCGTCGCGTTGCCGGCGGCGGGCGCCGACGTCAACCGCGTGCGGGTCGTCGAGTTCGACAACGACGTCAACCCGGTCACGCAGGACTTCCTCCAGGACGAGATGCACCGAGCCGAGGAGGAGCAGCTGTCGGCCGTCGTGATCGAGATGGACACCCCCGGCGGTCTCGGCTCCTCGATGCGCGAGATCGTCAAGACGATGCTCGCCCTGGAGATCCCGGTCGTGGTCTACGTCGCCCCGCCCGGGTCGAGCGCCGACTCTGCGGGCGCGGTGATCGGCCAGGCGGCCGACATCCTCGCGATGGCGCCGCAGACCAACATCGGCTCGTCGACGCCCATCTCGGCCACGGGCGAGGACCTGGGCGAGGACCTGCGCAAGAAGGTGATCAACGACGCGGCGGCGTACATCGCCGAGCTCGCGCGCGAGCACGGGAGGAACGCGGACGCGGCCGAGGCGATGGTGCGCACCGCAGCCAACTACGGCGCGCGCGAGGCGCTCGAGCGCGGCGTCGTGGACGTGATCGCGCCCAACGTGCCGGCCCTGCTGGAGCAGATCGACGGCCGCAAGACCGTCCCCAAGGGCCTCGTCCTCCAGACATCCGGCGCATCCGTCGAGCGCGTCGAGATGGGTGCGTGGAAACGGGCTCTCGACCTGCTGATCGACCCGAACGTGATCGCGCTGATGCTCTCGCTCGGGCTCGTCGGGATCCTCGTCGAGCTCTGGAACCCGGGCCTCGTCCTCCCCGGCACGGTGGGCGTGATCTCGCTTCTTGTCGGGCTCTACGGCCTCCAGGTGCTCCCGGTCTCCGCGGCCGGCGTGCTCCTGATGCTGGTCGCGGCCGGCCTGTTCGTCGCCGAGGCCTTCGTGGTGAGCCACGGCGCGCTCGCGCTCGCGGGCGCCGTGACGTTCGTGATCGGCGCACTGATGCTGTTCGACCCGGCGGGCGAGGCCTACCAGGTGTCGCTCTGGACGGCGATCGGGATCGCCGCCACGCTCGCGCTCCTCCTCGGCTTCGCGCTGAGCCGCGTCGTCAGGGCGCGTCGCAACCCCGTGGAGGTCGGGATCGGCACGCTCGTCGGGGGCGAGGCGGTCGTGCGTCGCGACGGGTGGGTGACGGTCTCCGGCGAGCTGTGGCGCGCCCGCTCGGCGGACGGCGGGCAGCTGGTACCCGGGCAGCACGTGACCGTCGAGGCCGTCGAGGACGACCTCGAGCTCGTCGTAGGATCCCAGCACCCGACCGAAAGGGCCTGATGTCCACCGCGTTCATCGTCCTCGTCGTCATCGTCATCCTGCTGATCGTCGTCCTCTTCGCGACGGTCAAGATCGCGCGCGAGTACGAGCGCGGTGTGATCTTCCGGCTCGGGCGGCTGCTCCCCGAGCCGAAGGGGCCGGGGCTCTTCCTGCTGATCCCGGTGATCGACCGGATGGAGAAGGTCGACCTGCGGACGGTGACGCTCAACGTCCCGCCGCAGGAGGTGATCACGAAGGACAACGTCCCCGTGCGCGTCAACGCAGTCGCGTACTTCCGGATCGTCGAGCCGAAGGCCGCGATCGTGCAGGTCGAGAACTACATGGTCGCGACCTCCCAGATCGCGCAGACGACCCTCCGCTCGGTGCTCGGCCAGCACGTCCTCGACGAGCTCCTCTCGGAGCGGGACAAGATCAACCAGATCCTCCAGTCGATCATCGACGAGGCGACCTCGCCCTGGGGCATCAAGGTCTCGATCGTCGAGGTCAAGGACGTGGAGATCCCGGGCGACATGCAGCGGGCGATGGCGCGTCAGGCGGAGGCGGAGCGCGAGCGGCGCGCGAAGGTCATCTCGGCCGAGGGCGAATACCAGGCCTCCGAGCGGCTGAAGGACGCCGCGGCGGTGATGGCGCAGCAGCCGATCACGGTACAGCTCCGCTACCTGCAGACGCTGCTCGAGATCGGGGCGACGAACAACTCGACCGTGATCTTCCCGATCCCGATCGAGTTCCTGGAGACCCTCGGGCTCCAGAGGTCGAAAGAGTCGTAGTGCCGCTCAGGAGCCCGGGGGACTAGGTGCGGGCGCTCGTCGGCGTCCTCGTCGTCGTGCTCGTCCTCGCACCGCTGGCCGCCGGCGTGCTGCGCGGGCTCCGGCGGGTCGCCTGGACCGGGCAGGTGGAGGAGACCGGGAGGAGCGCGGTGCAGAACCTCGTCGAGGGCCTGATCGTGCTCGCGATCGTCGTGATCGGCGTGGTGATCCTCGTCGCGCTGCTCGACTGACGGGCGTGGCTCGGCCGCCCGGCCGCTACGCCGTCCCGTCCGGCGGGGTGGTGTCCTCGCCGGGGGGCGCGGAGACCTCGTCCTCGGCGGAGGTGACGAGGGCCGCTTCGATGAGCTCGTCGGCATCGGCATCGTCCGCGCCGACCACCGGTGCGAGGCTCGAGACCTGCTCGCCCTCGCGGAGCCGCATCACGATCACGCCCTGCGTAGCACGACCCGAGCGCTTGATGCCGTCGACGGGCGTCCGGATCACGGTGCCCCCGTCGGAGATGAGCATCACCTGGTAGCCCTCCCGGACGATGCGGGCGCCGGCGAGACGGCCCTTTCCCTCCACCAGCTGCGCGGTCTTGACCCCCATCGTGCCGCGGCCCTTGACCGGGTACTCGGAGACGCGGGTCCGCTTCCCCCAGCCGTTCTCGGTCACGACGAGCAGGTCGGCGTCGTCGGAGGCGATGTCGACCTCGATCACCTCGTCCTCGCCTCGGAGCTTCATCCCGGCGACGCCCGAGGCCGGGCGACCCATCGACCGGACGTCCTTCTCCGAGAAGCGGACCGCCTGGCCCATGCGAGAGACCATCAGGATGTCGTCGTTCCCGTCGGAGAGCCGCACGCCGATCAGCTCGTCGTCCTCGCGCATCCTGAGCGCGATGATCCCGTCGGCCTTGAGCGGTGTGTTGTACTCGAGGAACTCCGTCTTCTTGACGACGCCCTTCTTCGTCGCGAAGACGAGGTACTTCGCCTCCTTGAAGTCGCGCGTCGCGATCACCGCTCGGATCAGCTCGCCTTGACGAACGGGGAGGAGGTTGACGATCGCGCGGCCCTTCGACTGCCTGGAGCCGAGCGGCAGCTCGTGGACCTTGAGCCGGTACACCTTGCCGACGGTCGTGAAGAAGAGGATGAAGTCGTGCGTGGAGGCGACGAACAGGTGCTCGATGTAGTCGTCGTCCTTCATGTCCATCCCCATCACCCCGATCCCGCCGCGACGCTGCTCGCGGTAGGTGGTGACGGGCAGCCGCTTGATGTAGCCCGACCGCGTGATCGCGATGACCATGTCCTCCTCGGCGATCATGTCCTCGAGCTCGAGTGCGTCGTCGCCGGCGACGATCTCCGTCCGGCGGTCGTCCGACTTCCCGTAGATCTGCTTGACCTCGAGCAGCTCCTCGCGGATCAGCGCGTCGATCCGCGCCGGATCCCCGAGGATCGCGCGGAGCTCGGCGATCCGCTCCTGCAGGTCGGCGTACTCGTCCTCGATCTCCTTGCGGGCGAGCCCGGTGAGACGGGCCAGGCGGAGATCGAGGATCGCCTGCGCCTGCTCCTCGGAGAGGGAGAACGTCTCGATCAGCCCCGTCCGGGCCTCGTCCGTGTCGGCCGAGCCGCGGATCAGGGCGATCACCGCGTCGAGGTTGTCGAGCGCGATCAGGTAGCCCTGGAGGATGTGCGCGCGCTTCTCCGCCTGGCGGAGCTCGTACTTCGAGCGGCGCGTGACGATCTCGCGCTGGTAGTCGAGGTAGTACCGCACGAGCTCGAGCAGCGACAGCGTCCGCGGGACGCCCTCGACCAGCGCGACGGCGTTGTAGCCGAACGTCGTCTGGAGGGCCGTGTGCTTGAAGAGCTTGTTGAGGACGACCTGCGGGATCGCGTCGCGCTTGAGCTCGATCTGGATCCGCATGCCGGTCTTGTCGGAGTGGTCCGCGAGGTCCGAGACCTCGGTGATGACCTTGTCGTTGACGAGGTCGGCGATCTTCTTGATCACGCCCGAGTCGCCGCCCTTCTTGACGCTGTACGGCAGCTCGGTGACGACGATCGCGCTCTTGCCGCCGCGCAACTCCTCCACGTGCGCCCGCGCGCGCATCACGATCCGCCCACGCCCCGTCCGGTAGGCGTCGCGGATGCCGCTGCGGCCGACCACGATCGCGCCGGTGGGGAAGTCCGGCCCCTTGACGTGCTTCATCAGCTCCTCGACGTTCGCGTCCGGCTTGTCGATCAGCTTCACGACGGCGTCGACCGTCTCGCCGAGGTGGTGCGGCGGGATGTTCGTCGCCATGCCGACGGCGATTCCCGTCGAGCCGTTGACGAGCAGGTTCGGGAAGCGCGAGGGGAGCGTGGTGGGCACCTTGCGCGACTCGTCGTAGTTCGGCCCGAAGTCGACCGTGTCCATGTCGATGTCGCGGAGCATCTCGGTGGCCAGCCGCGTGAGCCGGCACTCCGTGTAGCGCATCGCCGCCGGCGGGTCGTCGTCGAGCGAGCCGAAGTTGCCCTGCCCGTCGACGAGCGGGTAGCGGAGCGAGAAGGGCTGCGCCATCCGGACGAGGGTGTCGTAGATCGCGGAGTCGCCGTGCGGGTGGTAGTTGCCCATCACGTACCCGACGACGTTGGCGGACTTCTTGTAGGGCCGGTTCGGCTGCATCCCCGACTCGTGCATCCCCCAGAGGACGCGGCGGTGGACGGGCTTCAGCCCGTCGCGGGCGTCGGGCAGCGCGCGCCCGACGATGACGCTCATCGCGTAGTCGAGGTAGCTCGAGCGCATCTCCTGCTCGAGCTCGCGCGGCTCGATCCGGCCCGCCCCGAGAGGCTCGATCACGTCAGACATCTAACGTGGGGGAACCCGTGGTTCCCCCACGAGCCCCCTCCTTCCGGGTTGCGCATGGCTCGACCTGAGCTGGCCTCCCGGCCGGCAAAGCCGGCCTCCGGCCCCGGTGGCAGAGCGCACCGGCCACCGTCGAGAACGTGTTCGTCCGAGTACGGCGCTGCCTATACATCGAGGAAGCGGACCTCCCGCGCGTTCTGCTCGATGAACTCGCGGCGTGGCTCGACCGCATCGCCCATCAGCATCGTGAACACGGCGTCCGCGGCCGCTGCGTCCTCGACCTCGACGCGGAGCAGCATCCGGTTCGCGGGGTCCATGGTCGTCTCCCAGAGCTGCTCCGGGTTCATCTCGCCGAGCCCCTTGAAGCGGCTGATCTGCATGCCCTCCTTGGCCAGGTCGAGCGCGGCTGCGCGAAGCTCGGAGAACGTCTCCGCGGTCGCCTGCTTCTTCCCGTAGGTCAGCGTGTACGGCGGCAAGCCCACGACCTCGGCGGTCTTGCCGTAGGCGCGTCGCAACGCTGCGTAGGCGGGGTCGCCGAAGAGGGCCGCGGGCACGTCGACGAAGCTCGCGGAGCTCGTCTCCATCTCGGTCACCTTGACCCGCAGGGTCTCCGCGACGGACTCGGCGATGCTCAGCTCGTAGCCGTTCTGCGGCAGCCCTCCGACCAGCTTCTCGAGGTCCGCCGTGTCGGCGGTCTCGCCCTCGACGATGCGGTGCTCGACGACGAACGCCGCGGCGTGCCCGTGGTCGGAGGCGAGCTTGGCCTGCCAGGCCTCGACGTCTCCCAGCTCGCGCGTGAGGCGGTTCCAGCGGGCCTCTGTGAGCGTGAGCTCGTTGCCCGTCCGGTCGAGGACGGTCATGTCCTTGATCCGCTCCCGGGCGAGGAGCTCCTCGAGCTGGTGGTCCTTCTCGAAGTAGAGCTCCTGGCTGCCGAGCTTGACCTTGTAGAGCGGCGGCACCGCGATGTACACGTGCCCGCGCTCGAACAGCTCGGGCATCGTGCGGTAGAGGAACGTCAGCACGAGCGTACGGATGTGCGCCCCGTCGACGTCGGCGTCGGTCATCACGATGATCCGGCCGTAGCGGATGTTCTCGATCGCGAACTCGTCGCCGAACCCGGTGCCGATCGCGGTGATCATCGCCTGGATCTCGTTGTTGGAGAGCACCTTGTTGATCCGGTTCTTCTCGCTGTTGATGATCTTCCCGCGCAGCGGGAGAATCGCCTGGTACGTCCGGTCGCGAGCCTGCTTCGCCGACCCGCCGGCCGAGTCGCCCTCGACGATGTACAGCTCGCACGAGTCGGCGTCCTTCAGCGAGCAGTCGGCGAGCTTCCCCGGGAGGGACGAGTTCTCGAGCGCGCTCTTGCGGCGCGTGAGCTCGCGCGCCTTGCGGGCGGCGAGCCGTGCCCGCGCGGCAGACACGGCCTTGGTGATGATCTGCTTCGCCTCGGTGGGGTGCTCCTCGAGGAACTCCGCCAGCTTCTGGTTGACGACCGTCTTGACGAGGCTCTCGACCGGCGGGTTGCCGAGCTTCGTCTTCGTCTGCCCCTCGAACTGCGGGTTCCGGAGCTTGACGGAGATGACGGCGGCGAGCCCCTCGCGGACGTCCTCTCCCTCGAGGTTGTCCTCCTTCTCCTTGAGCAGCCCCTTGTCGCGCGCGTAGCGGTTGAGCGTCCCCGTCAGCGCCGCGCGGAAGCCCGAGAGGTGCGTGCCCCCCTCGGTCGTGTTGATGTTGTTGGCGAAGGAGAAGACGGACTCGACGTACGAGGTGTTCCACTGCATCGCGACCTCGACCTGGCCGTCGTCGTTCTCGCCCTCGAAGTAGACGACGTGCTTGTGCACCGGGTCCTTGCCGGAGTTCACGTGCGCGACGAAGTCGCTGATCCCGCCCTCGTAGTGGAACTCCTCGGTCTTGCCGTCCGGCCGCTCGTCACGCAGCACGATCCGAAGGCCCCGCGTCAGGAACGCGGTCTCCCGCAGCCGCTGGGCCAGCGTCGACGCGGAGAACTCCGTCTCCTCGAAGACCTCCCGGTCGGGCAGGAACGAGATCGTCGTGCCGGTCTCCTTCGACTTGCCGACGACCTCGACGTCCCCTTGGGCCACGCCGCGGGCGAACTCCTGGCGGTGCAGCTTCCCGTCGCGGTGAACCTCCGCGACGAGCCACTCGGAGAGCGCGTTGACGACGGAGACGCCGACGCCGTGGAGGCCGCCCGAGACCTTGTAGCCGTCCCCGCCGAACTTGCCACCCGCGTGGAGCTTCGTCAGGACGACCGTCAGGGCGGAGAGACCCTGCTCCTCCATCACGTCGACCGGGATGCCGGCTCCGGCATCGCGCACGGTGATCGAGTCGTCCGGGTGGATGGTCACGTCGACGCGGTCGTTTCGCCCCGCGAGCGCCTCGTCGACGGCGTTGTCCACGACCTCGTAGACGAGATGGTGGAGGCCGCGCAGGCCCGTCGAGCCGATGTACATGCCGGGCCGGAGGCGGACGGGCTCGAGGCCCTCGAGAACGGTGATGTCCTTACCGGTATAGGCGGTTTCGGTCACGTGCCTCCTGAACGAGAAAATGCCTGCAAAACGATGGTTTTGCGGCGTCTTGGAAGTATATCAGACACCACGGTCGGTGCGGGCCGCGGCGAGGCTAGCGGCAACCGCTCGACACACCGCTTCACGAAGCTCCGGATCCTCGATCGCGGCGCTCAGAGAGGCCGCCTCGGCCTCCTCCGAAGCGGTGGGGGGAGGAGGAGTCGCGGCGGGCAGGGCCTCTGCGCCCGGGGAGGGCACCGGGCCCGGCGCAAAACGCAGGGCGGGCGGGGTGGCATCCCCGATCGCAGCGCGGAGCTTGGCCCGCACCTCCTCCTCCATGCGCCCGAGCTCGAAGGCCCACGTCGCAGACACGGTCGTCACGTGGAGCGTCCCGTCCCGCGCGAGACGTTGCGGCCAGGCCGAGCGCGCGATGCCCTCGCCGACCGCTCCGGGCCACGCGCGCGTCACCTCGGCGAGCACGCCTGCGTCCGGAACGCCCGCGCGGCGGAGCGCGCCGCGAACCGAGCCGTCCAGCCGCTCCATCAGGCGGGGCGCACCTCCCCCGGGGTCACCGCGAGGAGCTGAGCGGGCGCGAGCGGGAGCGCTTCGGCGCCCGTCGCCGTGACCAGGGTCTGACCCGCGAGGCCGAGCCGTGCGCTGAGCAACCTCCGGCGGTCGGCGTCGAGCTCGGAGAGCGCGTCGTCGAGCAGGAGGAGCGGTGCCACCCCGCCCTGGCCCGCGAGCAGCTCGGCCTCCGCCAGGAGCAGCGCTAGGACCGCGATCCGCTGCTCTCCCTGGGAGCCGAACGTGCGCAGATCACGATCGCCCGCCGCGATCCGGATCTCGTCGAGATGAGGCCCGAGGCCCGTCGTCCCCCGCTCGAGGTCGCGGGAGAGCCGCTCGTCGAGAGCCTCTCGCGACGGCGGCTCGATGTCGTAGCCGAGTGTTGCCTGCTCGAGACCGAGCTCGGACGCTCGCTCCTCGAACACCGGGGACAGGAGCGAGAGCACGCGCGCCCGAGCGTCCACGAGTTGGCCGGCGAGGGCGGCGACCTGGGCCGTCCACGGGTCGACCGTGGTCACGTCGGAGAGCCCCGCGGCGACGCGACGCAGCGCGGCGTTTCGCTGGCCGAGCGCGGCTCCGTAGGCCGTCGGCAGATCGGCCCGCGCGGGCAGGGCGCGGACGAGGACGCGGTCGAAGTATGCGCGCCGCGCTGCCGGTCCTCCTTTCACGACCGCGAGCCGGTCCGGCGTGAAGACGAGGGTGTGCGCACGGGAGCGAAGCTCCTCGGCAGACGCGACCGTGGCGCCGTTCAGCCGGATCCGCTTCGAGTCGCGGACGGAGAGCCGCACCTCGGTCTCGACGCCGACGTCACCCCTCCGGCCGGCCACGCGCGCCAGGCCTTCCTCGGCGCCTCGCCGGACGATCTGCGCGTCCTGGCGCGTGCGGAAGGAGATCCCCTGCGTCGCCACGTGCACCGCCTCGAGCAGGTTCGTCTTCCCGGCCCCGTTCGGCCCCGTCACGAGCACGAGCCCGGGCTCGAGCGCGAGCTCCAGCCGCGGGTACGAGCGGATGTCCCGGAGCGACACCTGGCTCACGATCAAGTCGTCTTGCTCTTGTCCGCTGCGCTTTCCCGCGAGACGTGCGCCGCGTGGGCGTGCCGCACTCTCGCGGCCCGCCTAGCCGGCGAGGCGGATCGGCATGATCAGGTACCAGAAGGCGTCACCCTCGGCGCTGATCAGGCCCGGTCGCAGCGGGTTGATCAGCTTCAGCTGCACGCCCTCCGCGGTCACCGACTCGAGCCCTTCGCGCAGGAACTCGGCGTTGAAGCCGATCTCGAGCGCATCACCCGCGTAACCGACGGCGAGCGACTCGCGGGTCTCGCCGACGTCCTGGCTCTGCGCGGAGATCACGAGCTCGCCCTCCGAGAACCGCAGGCGGAGCGGCGTGTTCCGCTGGGCCATCACGCCGGCGCGACGGACGGCCTCCAGCAGCTCGGCGCGGTTCAGCTCGAGCTCCACGTCGAACGTCTCCGGCTTGAGCTGCGCCACGTTCGGGAACTGGCCGTCGATCCGCCGGCTCGTCAGCCAGGCGTCACCCGCACCGAAGATCACGTGGTTCTCGTTCACGCCGAGCTGCACGTTCTCGGCGCCCGCCGCCACGCGCCCCAGCTCGTCGAGCGCGCGTGCGGGGATGATCGCCTCGAGCTCGGGGCCGGCCGACGAGAGCTCGGTCTCCTTGACCGCCATGCGGTACGAGTCGGTCGCCGCCATCGTCAGCCTCGAGCCTTCGAAGCGAACGAGGATCCCGGTCAGCACCGGCCGCGACTCGTCTCGCGAAGCCGCCCGCGAGACCCGTTGCACGGTGTCGAGCAGCGACGACGCCTCGATCTCGTGGAGAGGCACGTCCACGGACGGCAGCCGCGGAAAGTCCTCGGCCGCGAACACGTTCATGCGGCCCGAGTACGAGCCCGACTCGATCGACGCGACCCCGTCCTCCGCACGGTGCGCGATCGTCACCTCGTTGGCCGGCAGGAGCCGCACGACGTCGCCGAGCAGCTTCGCAGGGACGACGATCGCTCCCTCGCCCTCCACCGTTGCCGGCACCGTGGTGCGCAGCGAGATCTCCATGTCGGTGGCCTCGAGCTCCAGGAGGCCATTGCTCGCCCGGAGCAGCACGCCCCCGAGAACCTGGACGGCGCCCCGCGACGAGGCCGCACGGGAGACGAGCGCGAGCCGGCTCGCGAGATCTTCACGGTCGACGACGACACGAATGTCCGAGCCGACCGCGATGTCGGTTTCCATCATTTCTTCTCTAAACCTTTCGTCGTAGTCCATAGGGAGTGTGGACGACGGGGAAGACGGAGGGAAACCCAGCTCTCATGCGGGATCGGGCGGTGGGTCCAGAGACCATGGTTGTCCACCGGACCCCCAGGTGCCACACCACCGGGCGCCTGTGCGAGCAATTCATCCACGGTGCTTGATCCTTGCGGTCAGGTCCTGCACGAGGTTGTACACAGCCCTGTCCTCGGAGATCATTCGCGTGATCTTCGCGTTCGCGTGGAGGACGGTGGTGTGGTCGCGGCCCCCGAATTCCTTGCCGATCTTGGGCAGGGAAGAGTCGGTGAGCTCGCGGGAGAGGTACATCGCGACCTGCCTCGGGTAGGCGACCGCCTGCGAGCGGCGCGGGCTCACGAGCTCCTGCACCGTCAGCGAGAACCGGTCGCACACCGCCTCCTGGATGCGTGCGATGGTCACCTCGGGCAGGTCGCCGCTGTTCGGGAAGAGGTCGCGCAGCACCTGCTCGGCGAGATCGACGTCGAGCTCGAGGCCGGTGAGGGACGAGAACGCCACGACCCGTGTGAGCGCCCCTTCCAGCTCTCGGATGTTGGTCGAGACACGGCCGGCGATGAACGTGAGCACCTCGGGGTCGGTGACCGCGATCCTGTCGGTCGTCACCTTCTTGCGCAGAATTGCGATCCGCGTCTCGAGGTCAGGCGGCTGGATGTCGGTGATCAGCCCCCACTCGAACCGCGAGCGGAGCCGCTCCTCCAGCGTCGCGATCTCCTTCGGCGGGCGGTCCGAGGAGATCACGATCTGGCGGCCCGCCTCGTACAGCGAGTTGAAGGTGTGGAAGAACTCCTCCTGAAAGCGCTCCTTGCCCTCGAGGAACTGGATGTCGTCGACAAGGAGCACGTCGTAGGCTCGGTAGCGGTGCTTGAACCCCTCGATCCGCTTGTCGCGAAGGGAGTTGATGAAGTCGTTCGTGAACGTCTCGCTCGTGACGTACCGCGTGGTGAGGCCCTTCGCGTGGTTGCTCACGTACGCGCCGATCGCCTGCAGGAGGTGCGTCTTCCCGAGCCCCGTGCCGCCGTAGATGAAGAGCGGGTTGTAGGCCTGTGCGGGCGCCTCGGCGACGGCGAGCGCCGCCGCGTGCGCGAACCGGTTCGACGACCCGATCACGAAGTTGTCGAACGTGTACTTCGGGTTCGCGCCGGGCTGTGCCTCGCCCACGACGCGCGGCGCCTCGACGGCCGGCTTGCCGTCCCCGGCGGCGTCGTGCTCGGAGACCTTGAGCGTCACGCGGATGTCCCGTCCGATCGCGTCGCGGAGCGCTGCACGCAGCAGGCCGAGGAAATGGCTCTCGATCCAGCTCCGCGTGAAGTCGTTCGGAAGGACGACCACGAAGGTGTCGTCGGTGAGCGACTCCGGCACCGCCGCGGCGAACCACGTCGCGTAGGTCGTTTCGTTGAGCGTGCCCTGGAGTCGCCGACAGGCGTCGTCCCAGAGTTGTGCGGCAGTGGGCTCGACGGCGTGCGCCACGCGAGGGTCGGTGCTCCTTCCAGGTCGCAGGAAGGGGCGAGCATACCACCCTCGAGAAGGGCCGTAGCACGGCCGCGGCCGACGGTAGGCAAAGAAAAAAGACCGTGTTTTGCAGGGATTTTCGCGGCGTCCACACGACTCTCCACAGTTGTGGAAAACACCTCCGGCGGCGTCCATCCGGACGACGGCCGACCCTCGTGAGCAGCCGTTTCGGAATCGTCCCGCGCTCGCTCGATTGTGGATAACCGGCCCCTCGGGGCTCGTCTATACTCCGCGCTCCGCCGCGCCTGCCGGCGCGGGCACCGCCACACCGAAGGGCATCTCCCGCCGTGAAGCGCACGTACCAGCCGAACGTCCGCCGCCGCAAGCGAAAGCACGGCTTCCGTGCCCGCATGTCGTCGCGCGGCGGGCAGGCGATCCTCAAGCGCCGCCGCGCCAAGGGGCGGAAGCGCCTCTCCGCCTGAGCCGCGTGTGGAGCGCAGGCAGCGCCTTTCCAGGTCACGGGACTTCGACGCGGTCTACCGACAGGGACGGTCCGTGTCGACCCGCACGCTGACGCTGCACTGGTTCGAGCGCGGCGACGACCCCGAGGGTGCCTCGCGGCTGGGGCTCGCGGTGCCCCGTGCGGTCGGACCCGCCGTCGCCCGGAACCGGCTCAAGCGCCAGCTCCGCGCGGTGTGGTCGGAGCTCGCCGGCGAGGCTCCGGCGGGACGGGACTACGTGCTCGCCGCGCGCCCGGGGCTCGCGGAGGCCGCGTCCACGCGCGACCACGAGTGGCTCGTCGGGCAGGTGCGCGAGGTGATCGGCAAGGTGCAGGCATGAGGTGGGTCGGCATCGCGCTCGTCCACGGATGGCGCTGGAGCTTCGGCCTGCTCACCCCGCCCGGCACGTGCAAGTACCACCCGACCTGCTCGGCGTACGCGCTCGACGCGTTCCGGGAGCTCGGGCTGGTCCGAGGTGGGATCGTCGCGGGCTGGCGCCTGCTGCGCTGCAACCCGTGGAGCCACGGCGGTGTCGACCACGTACGTGACCGGGCCCTCTTCCGGCCACGCGGCGCGGGGAGGATCGGCACGTGATCGGCGCGTTCAACCCGCTCAAGCCGATCGAGGACCTCCTCACCTCGCTCCTCGAGTGGTTCCACGCCACCGTCGGCCTCACCTGGGCGTGGTCGATCGTGGCGCTGGTCGTGCTCGTCCGACTCGTGCTCGTGCCGATCACGGTGCGCCAGATCCACTCGATGCAGAACCTCCAGGCGCACGCGCCGGAGATGAAGGAGATCCAGCAGCGCTACAAGCACGACAAGCAGCGCCAGAACGAGGAGCTGATGAAGTTCTACCGGGAGAACAAGATCAACCCGGCCGCGTCGTGCCTGCCGATCCTCCTGCAGATCCCGATCTTCATCTCGCTCTTCTACGTCCTGCGGGACTTCGAGGAGGAGATCTTCCCGCAGTACCCGGACTCGTCGCTCGAGTTCCTCGGGCTCGTGAACATCACCGAGCCGACGATCGACGGATGGGGCCCGGTGCTTCTCGTCGTCTACGTGATCAGCCAGCTGACCTCGTCGTACTACATGTCGACCTCGATGCAGAAGGCCCAGCGAATCCTGCTTCTCGTCCTCCCGATCGTGTTCATCCCCTTCATCCTCAACTTCCCGGCCGGGTTGATGGTCTACTGGCTGACGACGAACCTCTGGACGACCGGGCAGGGAGTCGTGACGCGGAAGCTCATGCCGAAACCGGACCTGTCGGCCGCTCAGAAGCGCAGCTCTCGCACTCCACCGAAGGAGGAGCCGCCGCCGAAGCAGAAGGCCGGCGCGGGCACCGACGGAGCAGCACCGGTCGTCGCCGGCCCGCCCCGCCGGGTGAAGCGGAAACGCAGCGGCGGGGGCAAGCGCCGGTGACCCACGAGCTCTCCGTCGAGGCGACGGGCGAGACCGTCGGCGAGGCGAAGTGGTCGGCACTCCGCGAGCTCGAGCAGCTCTATCCGGGGATCGACCGAGAGGCGGTCCACTTCCAGGTCGTCAGCGAAGGCGAGCGCGGGCTGCTCGGCGTCGGCTACGCACCGGCCCGCGTCCTGGCGAAGGTCGACGTGCCCGACCCCGTGGACGGCGAGGCGGAGCCGGAGGAGGAGGGCGAGGCCGCCGTCGCCCGCGCACTCCTCGAGAGGTCGCTCCGCGCGCTCGGTGTCAGCGGCTCCGTCAGGATCGAGGAAGACGACGCCGAGGTCACGGCGACGGTCTCCGGCCCCGACCCCGGTGTCCTGATCGGACGCCACGGGCAGATGATCGACGCGCTGCAGTACCTGGCAAACGCCATCGCCCACAGGGCCGTCGGCGAGGAACGGCGGCGGATCGTGATCGACGCCTCGGGCTACCGCGCCCGCCGCGCCGCCACGCTCGAGTCCCTCGCCCGGCGCAGCGCGGAGCAGGCCTCTGCCACGGGGATCCGCGTGGAGCTCGAGCCGATGAGCTCCGCCGAGCGGCGGATCGTCCACGAGGCGCTCAAGGACGACCCCGAGGTCTCGACGGAGAGCGAGGGGGCGGACCCGCACCGGTACGTCGTCGTGCTCCCACGCCGCCCCGTGGACTGAGCCCTCCTGCACGGGTTGCCGCTCCCTGCCCCCCGCCCCGGCACCGCCGGGCTCAGCTTTGCCTGACGGGGTCGAAGACTCGTCGATCGGCGAGGGCCTGCCCGCTGTGCTCGACAGCTGGCTTCGCGAGGTCGTCGGGACGCCCGGGCTGACCGCGATCCGCGACCCGGACGAGGCACGCCGCGTGCTGCTCGACGACGCGCTCCGCGGCGTTCCTCTCGTCGCCCGGGAAACGGGCTCGATCGTCGACGTCGGCTCGGGCGGCGGGACGCCGGGGATCCCACTCGCCGTGTCGCTCCCCGGGCGAACGGTGACGCTCATCGAGGCGGAGCGCCGCAAGTGCGACGTCCTCGAGCGGTGGGCCGTCGAGCTCCCGAACCTGCATGTCGTGTGGGGACGCGCCGAGGAGCAATCCATCGAGCAGTACGACGTCGCGGTCGCGAAGGCCCTCGCCCACCCGCCGACCGCGGCCGAGTGGTGCCTACCGCTCGTGCGCGAGGGCGGCGCCGTTCTACTGTGGGTCGGCCCCTCGGCCGAGCCGGACCGGGTGGCCGCGGTCGCCGACCGGATCGCCGGGCGCCTCGAGCCGGTCCCCGCGGGCTTTCTGCTGATTCGCAAGGTTGCCCCCACGCCGCCGGGCTTCCCGCGCCGCCCGGGCATGGCGCGGAAGCGGCCGCTCGCCTGAGCGCACGGCGGGCTCCACTCCCGCAGGCGGTCGCGTGCGTCCGGACGAGCGGTGTCAGACACTGCCGTCCGTCAAGGGCACCGCGTGCCGATTCCGTCACGATCTCTCCACAGCCTCACGGCCGGAACGACGGCGACTCGGCTCGTCCACCCGCTGCGCTGGCTCGCCTACGGCTGACCTTGATCGGGGAGAACCCGCATGGCCAAAGGCGTCGGCGCCTGTGGAGCAGTTGGCACGCACCTGGCGCTGAAACGGCTTGACAGCAAGCGGTGTCTGACACCGAACCCGCCGACGCCGACGCGAGGAGCGTCCGAGGGCCTGGGTACCGTGACCGTGTGGCCGCCCGGATCTACGCGATCGCGAACCAGAAAGGCGGCGTCGGCAAGACCACGACGGCCGTCAATCTCGCCGCCTGCCTGGCGGAGGCAGGCGAGCGCTGCCTGATCGTCGATCTCGACCCCCAGGCGAACGCGACATCCGGGCTCGGCATCCGCGCGAACGGCCACTCCACGGTCGACCTTCTGGACGGTGTCCCGCTGGCGGAGCTCGCGACGCGAAGCTCGCTCGCGAACCTCGACCTCGTCCCCGCGAAAGCCGAGCTGGCCGCGGCGACCGTGCATCTTTCGGCGCTCGAGGGAGGCGAGCGCTACCTCGCCGACGCGCTCGCGGACGAGGCGACCGAGCCCTACCGGTTCGTGTTCCTCGACTGCCCTCCCTCGTTCGGCCCGCTGACGGTGAACGCGCTCGCCGCAGCAGACCGCGTGCTCGTCCCCGTCCAGGCCGAGTACTACGCCCTCGAAGGCCTCTCGCAGCTGCTCGGCTCGATCGACCTCGTGAAGCGCAGGCTCAACCCGCGGCTCGGCGTGGCGGGGATCCTCTTGACGATGGTGGACGGCCGGACGCGGCTCGCCGAGGAGGTCGAGCGCGAGCTCCGCGGCCACTTCCGCGACCTCGTCTTCACGACGACCGTGCCCCGCTCGGTGCGCCTCGCCGAGGCGCCGAGCCACGGGCTTCCCGCAATCGCCTACGACCGCCGCTCCGCCGGCGCGGAGGCGTACTGGAAGGTGGCGATGGAGCTTGTCGACCGCACCTGATACCTCGTCTCCCCGACGCGGCCTGGGCCGTGGGCTCGAAGTTCTCGTCGGTGGCGCGGGGGCGGACGGCGACCTGCTCCACCTTCCCGTCGACGCGATCCACCCGAACGCACGCCAGCCGAGGCGCCGCTTCGAGCCCGAGGCGACCTCCGGGCTCGCGGCATCGCTACGCCACCAGGGCGTGCTCCAGCCGATCGTCGTCCGCCCGAGGCCCGAGGGCGGCTACGAGCTCGTCGCGGGCGAGCGCCGCTGGCGCGCTGCGCGAGAGGCGGGGCTCGAGACGCTGCCGGCCCTCGTCCGCGAGGCCGACGACCGAGACACCCTCCTGCTCGCGCTCGTCGAGAACGTCGCCCGCGAGAACCTCTCCCCCGTGGAGGAGGCGCGCGCGTACGCAACCCTCGTCGACGAGTTCGAGCTCTCGCTCGGCGAGGTCGCGGAGCACGTCGGTCGCTCCAAACCGGGCGTCTCCAACAGGCTACGCCTGCTCGAGCTGCCGGAGGAGGTGCTCTGGATGCTCGCGCGGGGCGACCTCACCGAAGGCCACGCACGCGCGGTGTTGGCGGTCTCGGACGACGAGGCGCGGATCCGCCTGGCCCGGCGTGTCGCGCGTGACGGGCTCACCGTCAGGGCGACCGAGCGCGCCGCCCGGGACGGCGGGGCCCGCCGCCGTCCCCGAGCGACACCTGTCGACCCTGCCCTCGCCGAGCGTGCCCGTGCGGCGGCGGAGCGCCTCACGGGGCTTCCCACCCGCGTCGCGGCCGGAAAGCTGGAGCTCCACTTCGGCGACGAGACGCGCCTGGCCGAGCTCGTCGAGGCACTCGAGTCGCTGTAGCCCCGAACCAGTCGTCGCCAGGGTCACTGGCAGTCATGCGAAGGAAACGCCTCGTGCGGCGGTCTATCGCCGCTCACAGGGACGAGAACGACCCCGAGCCGGAGCATGTGCGGCGGCAAGCCGACGTTTCCGGCGTCGCCGCGCAGCGGAAATCCGCCGGCGGATTTCCGTCTCGCGCACCAGCATGGGCGATCCTGGATTCGAACCAGGGACCTCCGCCTTATCAGAGCGGCGCTCTAACCAACTGAGCTAATCGCCCCCGCGGGTGCCGAGTGTAGCGAAGCGCTCTCGCGATCAACGTCCTGCCATGACTCGACGGGCCGTGTCCTCGCGAGACGTGGCTACGTGCCTGGCACCGTTTCGCGCCTCGCGACGACCACGCGGTGTCGTGATCACGCATCGTGCCGTGCGCTCGGTCGCGGCGGCCTCTCCCGGCCGGCCATGTCCCCGTCGGACCTGGCTACGTGCCTGGCACGCCGCCGCCGGGCCGGCTGCCCTCGGAGCCGCCTCGCCGGCCCTCGGGGCGTCCGCCAGGGCTTCCCTCCGTCCGCGGATTCCGCGCGTCTACACTGAGAATCGGGTCATGCAGGAGATGACGGTCTACGGCGTGAGCTTCGACCTCGTCGGCAAGCAGCCGATCGTGCTCCTGCGAACCGCCGAGGGCCGCACGTACCTGCCGATCTGGATCGGGCACGCCGAGGCAGCGGCGATCCTCATGCGCCTCCAGGGCCAGGAGCCTCCGCGGCCGCTCACTCACGACCTCGCGTGCGCGATCATCGACTCCCTCGACGCCGAGGTCGAGCGGGTCACGGTCACGGAGCTCCGAGACAGCACGTTCTACGCGCGGATCACGCTCGTCCGCAACGGGACGGAGATCGAGATCGACTCCCGCACGTCGGACGCGATCGCGATCGCACTGCGCGCCGAGGCGAAGATCTACGCGGAGGACGAAGTGGTCGAGGAGTCCGGCGTCGAGTTCGAGGGGGAGGAGCCCGACCTCAACTACGCGCACCGCGTGAGCCTGGGCGAGGTCGACATGGACGAGTTCCGCCAGTTCCTGGACACGGTCTCGCCGGACGAGTTCGCGACCGGCGAGGACGAGCCGCCGGCCTAGTGCTCCCCGAGCTCCCGCTTCGTCAGCGCGAGGAGCTCGCCGACGAAGTGGTCGAGCCCCTCGCCGGAGAGCGGACCCTCGTTCGCGGCCGCGAGCGCCTCGCGCAGCCGCAGCTCCCGGTCGGGATCGAGCCTCGCAGCCCCCTGAGCCTCTTTCAGCCGCCAGAGCTCCTCGACGAGCCGCAGCCGGAGGTTCAGGCCGGCGATGATCGCCCGGTCGTTCTCCGCGATCCTCGCCCGAAGCTCTTCGAACCGCTCGCTCACACCGTCACCGCCGCGATCAAGGCCGCGCCGTTGAACAGCGCGTGGAGGATGATCGGCGGATAGAGGCTCTCGGTCTTGAGGCGGAGCCACGCCAGGATCGCACCGAAGATGGTCAGCACCGGAAGCGCGACCACGAGCCCGTGGGCGAGCCCGAAGGCGAGCGCGGTCACGATCACAGCGGCCCCCGCGGTCATGGCATCGCGGACCGCTGCGAACCCGAGTCCCCTGTAGGTGAGCTCCTCGACCACCGGCGCGACGAGCGCCACGACGACGAAGTTCGCGGCGAACGGCACGGCCCGGTCCGAGTCCCAGCTGTCGGGGACGAGCCCCTGCTCCTCCCCCGCCTCGAGGAAGATGTTCAGGATCGCGCCGACGATCCAGACCGCCACGAGTGCCGCGAGGATCCACCCCGCGGCGCCCTTCCAGGACTTCGGGCGGCGCAGCCCGAGCGTGTCCGGAGCGATGCCCCGCGCAAGCGCCAGGACCACGGCGAGGATGATCGCGTATTGCACGAGCCCGCCGACTGCGGTCGACCAGCGGTAGAGCACGTCGTCGGGCGGGTCGCCCTCCGTGGCGAAGTTCGCCGCGTACGAGATCGACGCGAGGACTGCGACGAGGATCGCCCAGCCGATGAGGCGGGGGCGCGGAACCTCCGTCAGGCGACCCAGTACCACAGCGCCCATCGAACCACGTTGACCGCGAGCGAGGCCCCGAGAACCGCGACGACCAGCACGTGGACGCGCCGGTCGCGGCCGAGGACGGCGAGCGCGACGAGGCACGGGAACGCAACGAGCGCGAAGCGCGGGAACGAGTACAGCCCGCCGAGGCGCTCCGACGGCAGTGCCATCGGGAGGGCGAGCGCCCCCACGGCGTAGAGGCCGTAGGCAGCGCCGAGCCAGCGCCAGGCGAGGCCCGAAAGCACGAGCATCGCCACGGCCAGCGACGGCCCGAGCAGATCGCCCTCCCCGACCGCCTGCACGAGGCCCCCGAGCGGCCCGAGCGGCGCCAGCGACCGCTCCCACACGCGTTGGGCGTCGACGAACGCGAGCCCGTGATCGACGGAGGCCTCGAGCGCGAGGGGGAACGCGAGGAACATCGCCGGAGGCACGGCGAGGAGCGCAAGGTCACGGCGTCGCGGGGAGCGCCAGGCGAAGACGGCCAGGGCCGGGAGTAGCGCAACCCCCTGGGCGCGCGTCAGGAGCGCGAGCCCGGCGACGACTGCCGACCAGCCGAGGCGCCCGCGCTCGGCCAGCAGGAACGTCGCGAGCGCCAGTGCGAGGAAGAGCGATTCCCCGTAGACGGCGCCGAGGAAGAGCGAGGTCGGAAAGAGCGCGAGGTAGAGCGCCGCGCGGCGCGCCTCGGGCGCGCCGAGCCGATCGAGGGCAAGCCGCTGGAGCAGGACGAATGACGCCGCGCAGGCCGCCAGGGAGACGACGAGGCCGGCGAGCAGGTAGTGATCCGCGAGCACGCGGCCGAGCCCGCCGACGAGCAGTGGATAGAGCGGGAAGAAGGCGGGCGTGCTCGACGGCCAGTCGTACCCGCTCTCCGCGATGCGCAGGTACCAGTCGCTGTCCCAGCGGGCCCAGACGTCGAGCGCCGCTCCCAGCTCGTGCAGGCGTGGGCTGTCCCACCGCCATCTGGAGGGGTTGAGCTCGTCCTCGAAGAGGAGCACGGTGCCCGCGGCGAGCGCTCCGAGCGCGAGCCTGCTCCAGACGAACAACCGGAGCGCCGGCCACGACGCTGCGAGCGCGCCGCGCATCGAGGCGACCATAACGCCGGGGTCCCTGCGAGGGATGGCCTCCCGGACGCGGAACCCCCTCCGAGACATGGCTACCATCGCTCCATGAGCCGCTCGAGGCGCTCTCGCGCGGGACGCGCGCCTGCGCCGGCGATCCGTGTGCGCCGTCGTCGTCCGCGGCAGCGCCGGTGCCGGAAGCTGCTGCTCGTGGCGCTCCTGCTCGGCGGGCTGCTCGCGGCGGCCGGGATCGCCGGTGGAGCAGCCGTGCTCGCCTACGGATCGCGCTGCGACCTGTCCGCCCTCCGGCCTGCGCAGATCGGCCAGAACACCTTCGTCTACGCGGCAGACAACTCCCTGCTCGGCGTGATCCCGGCCGAGCGGAATCGTCAGGTGGTGCCGCTCGACAGCATCTCGCCGTGGCTCGTGAAGGCGACGGTCGCGATCGAGGACAGACGCTTCTACGACCACGGCGGCATCGACGCTGAAGGCATCGCGCGTGCCGTCTGGCGCGACGTGAAGGCGGGCAGCGTCGTCGAGGGAGGCTCGACGATCACCCAGCAGCTCGTCCGCAACCTCTACATCTCGAACGAGCGGACGGTCGAGCGGAAGCTGACCGAGGCCTGCCTCGCGGTGAAGCTGGACGGTGCGTGGTCGAAGGAGCGGATCCTCGCCAGCTACCTCAACTCCGTCTTCTACGGGAACCTCGCGTACGGGGCGGAAGCGGCGGCGCGGACGTACTTTTCCCGCCCGGCGCGCTGGCTGACGCTGCCCCAGGCGGCCCTTCTCGCGGGCCTCACCCAGGCGCCGACCACGTACGACCCGTTGGCCGACCCGGCCCGGGCGGTCGCGCGGCGCGACCAGGTGCTGGTCGCGATGCACGAGGAGGGGATGATCACCCGCGCGCAGTACGCCCGCGCGCGTCACCAGCGCACCCCCGGGCTCCGCCGCGGACGGCTCTACGCGCAGATCCGTGAGCCCTACTTCTTCGGGTACGTGCGCGACCAGCTCGTGAAGGAGTACGGCGCGGAGACCGTGCGCTCGGGCGGGCTCCAGGTCTACACGACGATCGAGCCACGCCTGCAGCGGCTCGCCCAGCAGGCGATCAGCGGGACGCTGACGCGCAGGACCGACCCTGCCGCCGCGATCATCTCGATCAACCCCGCGAACGGTGCGATCCGCGCCATGACCGCGATCGTCCCGGGACGGTCGAACAACCAGTTCAACCTGCTCTCCCAGGCCCGTCGCCAGCCCGGGTCGACGTTCAAGACGTTCGTGCTCGCAGCGGCAGTCGAGCGGGGGATGGACCCCGGCTCCACGCACTACGTCTCGGCGCCGTTCACCTACCGGCCGCGACCCATCGGAGACTGCGACCACGGCTGGTGGTGCGTCAAGACCTACGACTCCAGCTACAACGGCTGGACCTCGGTGGAGAGCGCGACGCTGCGCTCGGACAACTCGGTCTTCGCGCAGCTCACGCTCGACGTCGGGCCCGAGCGCGTCGCCTCGCTCGCACGGCGACTCGGCGTCCGGACACCCCTCGAGGTGCGGGGACAGTTCGTCCCCGCGATGGGCCTCGGCTCGATCGCGGTGTCCCCGCTCGACATGGCCTCCGCCTACGCCACGCTGGCCGCCGGCGGGATCTACACCGAGCCAACCGCGATCCGCAAGGTGATCGTGAAGGGGAAGCCCGACGACCGGTGGGCGACGAGCCACCGGCGGACGCGCGTGCTCTCCGACGGAGTCGCGTCCGTCGTCACCCGGATCCTGCAGGACAACATCCGCTACGGGACGGGCACGCGGGCGGCGCTCGACAGGCCCGTCGCCGGTAAGACGGGCACGACCGACAAGCACGCCGACGCGTGGTTCGTCGGCTACACCCCGGGGGTCGCGACCGCCGTCTGGATGGGCTACACGCGTGGGGAGATCCCGATGGAGAACGTCCACGGGATCTCGGTCTCGGGGGGCTCCTTCCCTGCGGAGATCTGGCGTCGCTTCATGGACCCGGCGCTCCGGGGCCTGCCTGCACGCGACTTCCCCGCCCCGACGCGGCCCGTCTCGTTCCGCTCGTGGGAGCGCGGCCCGGCCGCTCTCTCGTACGACCCGTACTACGTCCCGTCCTACGAGCCCGCTGCTCCGGAGCCGGAGGAGACAGCTCCCTCCGAGCCGTCGGGCGACGACGGGCCGACGGAGCCGACCCCGAAGCGGTCGGCTCCGGCGCCCGACGCGACCGACACGCCCAGCAGCCCGCCCGGCCCACCGTCCAGCCCTGGCCGCATCGTCGAGCCGTGAGCTCGAGACGAGCGGCGCTCGGCGCGGGCGCCGCCACGCTCGGCCTGGTCGCCGCAGCGTCCGCGCTCGCGTGGCGCGACGGGTCTCCGCTCGTCCCTCGTGACGGCGGCCTCGCCCGCCAGGGGACCGCGTGGCTGTTCTTCGCCCTGCTCGTCGCGGCGTTCTCGGCCTACGTGCTGGGGCTCCTGGCGATGCGGCGCACGGGCGTCCCGGTCCGCCTCGCCGTCGGGCTGGCGGTCGCGATACAGCTCGTCCCGCTCTTCGCGCCGCTGCTGCTCTCGACGGATGCGTGGACGTACTGGGGATACGGGTGGATCGCAGCCGAGGGGGGCGGCAATCCCTATATCGACCCGCCGTCGGCTTTCCCCGAGAGCCCGGCGGCCGCGTACCTCGGGGCGGCATGGCGCGACACGACCACCGTGTACGGGCCGGCGTTCACCATGCTCTCCGAGCCCGTCGCGCGCCTCGCGGGGTCGTCCCCCGACGCTGCGGCGTGGATCTTCAAGGGGCTCGCCGCAGCAGCCGTCCTGGTCGCGACGGTCGCCGTCGCGCGCACCGCCCGCCGACCGGCTCTGGCGGCCGCCCTCGTCGGCTGGAACCCGGTGCTCGCCGTCCACGCCGCCGGCGGCGGGCACAACGACGCGCTCGTCGGCGCGCTCGTCGCGCTGGCCGTGGCGCTCGGGGCGCGGCACAGGGCGTCACTCGGAGGCGCGGTGTGGGCGCTCGCCGCCCTCGTCAAGTGGGTTCCGCTCGTCTTCTTCGCGCTCGCGGCGCTGGCCGCACGCTCGCGAAGCCGCCGGGCGGGGCTCGCCGGGTTTGCCGCCGCCGCCGCGGTCGTCGTCGGCGCCGCCACCTGGCGGTACGGGCTCGACTGGCTGGGCGCGCTCGAGCCTCTTGCCGACAACACGGTTCGCCGTACGAGCTACGCGCTTCCCTCGAGGCTCGAGCAGCTCGGCGCGCCCGAGGGCGCGGCGCTCGTCCTCGCCCTCGGGGCGCTGGCCGCCGGCCTGCTGTGGCTCGTTCGAGACGCCCTCCGAGGGCGGGCTCACCTCGGCCGCGCCGCATGCCTCGTCCTCGCGACGAGCCCGTACCTCGCCGTCTGGTACCTCGCGTGGGCGGTGCCTCTCGCCGCCCCGGAGGAAGACCGCCTCGCCCGGCTCGGCGTGCTCGCGCTCACGGCGTACCTGCTGCCGCAGACGATCCCGCTCTGAGTCGCATCACGAGGAGACCGTCCTCGTCGAATACGACCGCGAAGCGGCCGCTCGCGCGCAGCTGCTGCAGGGCCGCGGCGAACTTCTCCGGGGCGTCCGCCTGGTCGCGATGGCTCGGGCGCTCCCGGTCGACCACGACCCACTCAGCCTCGCCGAGCACGGGGAAGCTGAAGATGCGCTCTCGCTCCGACAGGTGGGCGCCGAGCGTGTTCGTCGCGCTGACCGGAGCGTCCGAAGGGACGAGCCGCAGCGCACGCCGGGCGACGGCCGCGTGCGAGCCGACGACGTGCTCGCGCGTCGCGAGGTCGGAGCCCAGGGGGACGTGCCGCCAGAGGGGCAAGGGCCCGAGCAGGACTCCGGCCACGAGCCCGGCGGCGACGACGGCTCGCCCGTCGGGCCTGCGCGCCCACGGAAACCGGCGCCGGAGACGGGCGGCGCCGAGCACGGCTGCGACGAACAGCCCCGGGATGGCGCCGGCCGTGTAGTGGAAGTGGATCGACGTCTGCGTGCGCGTGTCGGAGAGGAGGTTGAGGAGCAGCTCCGGCGCGGCAGTCAGCGCGGCCAGAGGCGCGAGCAGCGGCAACCCGAGGAGCGGCAGCAGCAGGTCGGCGAGGTACTCGAGGTCACGCCCTTCGGACGCAGCGGCGACGATTGCGCCCGGGTCGGTGACGGCGGTCTCGACGATGCCCTGCGGCGATCCGCCGACCGCGCGGTAGCGCCCCTCGAACGGCGACCCGCCGCCGGGGGCGAAATGGGGCACGACGACCGTCACCGCCAGGAGCGAGACAGCCGTTCCCGCCGCCGCGATGGCGAGGCCGGCACGCCGACCGGAGGGACGGAGGGCATACCAGAGGCCCATCGCCGCGACCACGAGCCCGATCTGCTCCTTCGTCAGGCACGCCGCGGCCGCAACGGCCGCGAACGGCAGCAGCCGTTCTGTGTCGAGGAACCAGAAGCCCCAGAGGAGCAGCGGCGTCGCAAGCGCGACCGGGTGGAAGTCGTCGAGGACGAGCCATTGGGTCGCCGGATGGAGCAGGTACGCCAGCGCGAAGCCGGCCGACGCCCACTCGGAGCCGAGGTGCCGCCGGCCGAGCAGGAACACCGGGATGGCCCCGGTCGCCACCGCCGCGGCCTGCGCGACGAGCAACAGCGAGGGGTCGGGCCAGAGCCACCACAGTGGGGCGAAGACCGCGACCAACAGGTCGAAGTGGGCCCCGAGGCGCGAGATCTGCCTGCCGGTGAGACCGGTCACCGAGAGCGGGTCTCCGTGCGCCGTCGACGAGACGGCCTGGACGAGGTTGCCGACGTCGAAGCGCCCGGTCCAGAACGCGCGGTGCTGGAGCACGGCGAGCGCCGCCATTCCTGCCCCGAACGCCGCGGTGCCCGCGCCGACGAGGCGGGCGGGCCGCGTCATCTGCCGGCCACCACCCGCTCGAGGAGCGAGCGCCACTGCGCGCCGAGCACCTCCTCCGACGCGCGCGCCTCGAACGCCTCGCGGCCGGCATCCCCGAGCCGCTGCGCGAGCTGCTGGTCGGCCGCGAGCCGGCGGACGGCCCCCGCGAGCGCCGCGGCGTCCCCCGGGGGAACGAGGATCGCGTCCGCGCCGTCCGTCAGCAGCTCCCGCGCGCCGACCGTGTCCCCCGTGACGACCGGCGCCGCGCACGCGAGCGCCTGGAAGACCTTGTTCGGGATCACCCGTGCCGCCTTCTCGCTGGTGCCGAAGATGCCCAGGGCGCACCCCGCCGCCCGGTACGCCTCCGGCAGCTCCTCGTACGGGATCCACGGGACGTGCTCGACGTTCGGCGGGCGCCGCTCGAGCAGCTCCGCCAGCTGGCCGTCGCCGACGACTCGGAAGGGGATCTCCGGCGCGAGCGCGGCCGCCTCGAGGATCGTCTCGAGGCCGTGGAGCGGGATCAGCTTCCCGACGAAGAGAGCGTGGAAGGGCTCTGGCGGGTGGTATCCCGGCCGGAACAGCGGCTCCTCCGCCCCGACGAGGGCGACCGCCACTCGCTCACCCGGGAGGCCGAACACGCGTCGGAAGAAGTCCGCCTGCGCCTCGGTGTCCGCGACGACGAGGTCCGCCCCCCGGAACGCGCCGCTGTCGATCGCGCGCAGCACGCCCGCCGCCGGAGAGCGGGGACGGAAGCGCGCGCGGTCGCCGACGAACGTGTCGTGGAGCGAGACGAGAGGGTTGAAGACGACCGGACGCTTCCGGGCGATGCGCCGCGCCGCAGGCATGTCGAAGTGGCCCGGGTAGCCGACGACGACGACGTCGGCGTCGTCCGGCTGTCGCCGCGCGAGCGCTCCTTCGGCACGCACGACCCGGGCGAGCTGTCCGAGGCCCACCGACCAGTTCTGTCGCCCCCAGACCTCGCGGTGTCGCTCCACAACGGTCACACCCGCGCGCCGCAGGCAGGACACGACCTGCGTGTTCCGGGGGGACGCACGGTCGTACGTCCCGAAGTAGAGAGCCTTCACCGGGCCGTTTCTAACGGAGGATCTCGTCGACGAGCCTGGAGGAGCGATCGTCGATCGCCCTGAGCCGCTCGCGGTGCTGGCTCGTGAGGAGCTCGGAGAGGAGGCCCAGCGAGAGGAACTGGATGCCGACCACGACGAGCAGCACGCCCAGCAGGAGGAGCGGGCGGCGGCCGATCGGCTCGCCCGTCAGCTTCACGACCGTCAGGTAGACCAGGATCCCCGTCCCGATCGCACCCAGGACGAGCCCCAGCCCGCCGAACAGGTGGAGCGGGCGGTGCCGGTAGCGGCTCATGAAGGTGACGGTGAGCAGGTCGAAGAAGCCGCGCAGGTAGCGCTCCATGCCGTAGCGGCTGCGGCCGTGCTCGCGCGGGCGGTGGTTGACCGACAGCTCCGTCACGCGGAACCCGAGGTCGTGGGCGAGGACGGGGATGAACCGGTGCAGCTCCCCATAGAGCTCGAGCTCGCGGGCCACCTCGGCCCGGAACGTTTTGAGCCCGCAGTTCATGTCGTGGAGGCGCACACCGGAGAGCCGGCCCGTCACGGTGTTGAAGATCCGCGAGAGCATGCGCCTGGCGAAGGTGTCGCTCCGCCGTGCCTTCCAGCCCGTGACGAGGTCGTAGCCCTCGTCGAGCTTGGCGAGCAGGCGGGGGATCTCGGACGGGTCGTCCTGGAGGTCGCCGTCGATCGTCACCACGACCTCGCCCTCGATCTCGCGGAACCCTGCGTCGAGCGCCGCCGCCTTGCCGACGTTGCGGCGCAGCCGCACGACCCGGACGTTCGGCGCCCCCGCGTGGAGCCGGACGAGAGCGGCGTGCGTCCCGTCGCGCGACCCATCGTCGACGAACACGACCTCCCACGGCTCGCCGCGACTCTCGAGGGCAGCCGCGAGCTCCTCGTAGAGGGGCTCGACGGTGAGCTCCTCGTCACGAACCGGGACGACGACAGAGATCACGCGGCGAGCGTACCCCGTGTGTACCGTCAGCGCCGTGGCCGGCCTCCTGACCGTCGAGGACGCGCTCGCCCGAGTGCTGGAGCGCGTCCGGCCGCTCCCGGCGGAGCCGGTGCCGCTCGCGGATGCTGCGGGACGGGTGCTGGCAGAGGACGCGCTCGCAACCGTCGACCTGCCGCGCTTCCCGAGCTCGGCGATGGACGGCTTCGCGCTGCGGGCGGCCGACACGCCGGGCACGCTCCCGGTCGTTGCCCGCATCGCGGCCGGGATCCCGGCGCCTCGAGCGCTGGCGGTCGGGGAGGCAATGGCGATCGCCACGGGCGGGGTCGTCCCCGAGGGGGCCGACGCCGTCGTCCCGATCGAGCACGTGCGCGAGGAGGACGGCACGGTGAGCGTTCCAGATTCCGTCTCCGAAGGAGACAACGTGCGGCCGCTGGGAGGCGACATCCGCTCGGGCGCCCCGGTACTCATTGCGGGCACGACCGTGGCGCCCTCGGGGCTGGCGGCCCTCGCTTCCGCGGGTGTGGCGCATCCGCACTGCGCTGTCCGTCCGCGCGTCGCGATCGTGACGACCGGGACGGAGCTCCGGCGGCCGGGTGAGCCCCTCGCCGCGGGCGAGATCTACGAGTCGAACGGCGTCATGCTGGCCGCGCTGCTGGGCTCGGCCGGAGCGGTCGTCCTTCCGCGCGAGAGCGTCGCCGACGACGAGGCGTCGCACCGGGCGGCACTCCTCCGTGGGCTCGAGGCGGACATGCTCGTGACGTCGGGAGGAGTCTCCGTCGGGCCGCACGACCTCGTTCGGGCAACGCTCGAGGAACTGGGCGCGGACGAGGTCTTCTGGGGCGTCGCCATGCGGCCCGGGAAGCCCCTGTCGTTCGCCGTGCGCGGCGACACGCTCGTCTTCGGCCTGCCGGGAAACCCCGTCTCCTCGCTCGTGGGAGCGCTCCTCTTCGTCGTGCCTGCGCTGCGGGCGCTCCAGGGCGCTTCCGCGCCGGGACCGCGCTTCGAGACAGGCATCCTCGCGACGCCGGCACGTCGACATCCCGGCCGGGACGACTACCAGCGCGCCCGCAGGGAGCAGTCGGACGCGGGGACGCTCCTGCGGCCGATCGAGGGCCAGGAGTCGCACATGATCGTCCGCGCCGCCGCGGCCGACGCGCTCGTCCACGTGCCCCGAGGCGAGGGCGAGCTTCCGGTCGGCTCGGCTGTGCGCTACTTCCCGCTCGGCTCGGTGTAGCGGCCGGCGGCGATCGCGCCGACGAAGCTCGCGGCCGCGGCCCAGGCGGTGAGGAGGAGCGTCGACGCCCAGGGCACGACTCCCGTGGTGAGGAGCGATGCCGCATACAGGGGCGCAAGGAGCCCGAGGTGGAGCTGCTCGGCGAGCACGACCAGGGCGAGGACCGGGCCGACGAGGCCGAGCCCGAACGCGACGTCGGTCACCCAGGCCGGCGCCAACCGCAGCTGCGGCAGCAGGAGCCAGGCGTAGAGCGAGGGCAGCATGAAGAGAAGCCCGTACGGCGAAACCAGCGCCACGAGCGCCGACAGCACCAGCAGCACCAGGAAGGCCACCGCGTACGCACCGAGCTCCTCCTCCGGCCTCGCCCGCCCGCGCGGGATCAGCCGCGCCCGCGCCCTGAGCCAGACGAGCGCCGCGAGGACGACCCCCACAGCGACGGCGCCGACCGGCCATGCGTCGACCGGCGGCTGGTCGGGAGGCGGCGGCAGCTGCGGCTCGCTGGGCAACGCGCCGGCGGCGGCCGCGACGCCGAGGAGCACGAGCAGCACCAGCCAGAGGCCGAGCCTTCGGCGGAACGCGCGCCAGGCGGGAGCGAGCGGCAGCCGTCGGCGCCGGCAGCGGGAGAGGAGGTCGAGCGCGGCCCCCGCGAACGGGACGACCGCGACGAGCAGGAGGAGCTGCAACGCCCAGCCGCGCACGGCGCGCGGTCCGAGGAAGAGCGCCCCCGGGGTCGTGGACGGCAATTCGACAGCGACGTCCAGCGAGGTGAGCAGCGACTCCGAGGCACGCCCGAGGCGGGTCAGCCGGCGTGCGTCGAGCCCTGCCACCTCGTCCCCGCCGGGCGGTGTCCCCCCGTCCGGCGCTGTCGAGATGCGCAGAGCCGGGATCCCGTCACCCAGGAGCGGGGCCTGCTCCCCGAATCCGAAGGGCAGCGCGAGCGCCACGAGCTGGCCGAGGACGCCGGGCTGGGCAGGCTCGCGCCCGAGCTCGGACGCGATGCGCACTGCCGCCGTGCGGACGAGCGCAGGCGGGGGCGAGTGCCGGTCGAGCCCGGCGACCTCGAGCCGGGTGCGGCCGGTCCCCGCGAGCCCGTCGAGGGACACGACCGCGACCGCCCGGGCCGCGAGCGGAGACCGGGTGGCGAAACGGGCGACGCCGAGCGAGCCGTAGGCGCCGGCGTCCGAGGAGAGGAATACGAGCGTGTGGAGGGGCGTGCGTGCGGACTCGGTCGTCCCGGCCGTCGCGTACGCCCGCGCGAGCTCCACGAGCGCCGCGGTGCCGCTCGCGTTGCGGTTCGCACCGGCGCTCTTGCCGTTGTTGTCTCTATTAGCAACGACGACGATCGTCTCGTCGAGAGTCCCCTCGACGACGGACACGAGGTTGCGAAGCTCGACGCGGCCGACCCCGGGCACGTCCTCCCGCCAGACGTCCTCGCGGACCGGGAGACCGTAGAGCGCCAGCTTGTCTCGGAGCCATTGCGCGGCGCTCGCTGCGCCGAGCGACCCGGGGACGCGACTGGCGTTGTCACCGGCGAGCTCGAGCGTGAGGGCCGTCGCCGTGGCCCCGTCGAAGGCGGGCGGCAGCACGGGTGCCGGCAGCGGGCCCGGCCGCGAGACGGTGAAGATCGCAAGGAGCAACGGCAGCGCAACGAGCGCCCCGAGGTTGCGGACGAGGCGCAGGTCGACGGGCCGCTCCACGGAGCCGCGCCTCGGCCTCCGCTTGATCGTGCCGACGCGGGCGGGCTCCATGCAGGGGGCTATAGTAGGTACCGGCAGGCCATCACGCCCGTGGGGGCGCCGACGACCACATGCCGGAATCCTCCTCGACCATCCTCCTCGTCGACGACGAGGACGCGATCCAGTCCCTGCTCACGTATCCACTCGAGCGCGATGGCTACCGCGTCGTGCAGGCGCGGGACGGAGACGAGGCCATGAGGCGCTTCGCCGAGGAGAACGTCGACCTCGTCGTGCTCGACATCATGTTGCCGAGAGTCGACGGTCTCGAGGTGTGCCGACGACTGCGGTCGGAGAGCACCGTGCCGATCATCATGCTGACCGCACGAGACGACGAGCTCGACAAGGTCCTCGGGCTGGAGCTCGGCGCCGACGACTACATCACGAAGCCCTTCTCGATCCGCGAGTTCCGCAGCCGCGTCCGGGCGCTCCTCCGCCGGGCGGCGACGCCCCACCACGCGAGCCGCCGGGACGAGGTGCTCGACCGCGGCGAGGTCGTGATCGACCTGCCGCGACGGGCGGTCCAGGTGCGCGGCGAGCCGGTGCAGCTGACGTTCGTGGAGTTCGAGCTGCTGACGCAGCTCGCCGCGGAGCCCGGGATCGTCTTCAGCCGCCGGCAGCTGCTGGAGCGGATCCGGGGGAGCGCCGACTACCGCGAGCCGCGGACGATCGACGTCCACGTCCGTCATCTCCGCGAGAAGATCGAGCGAGATGCCCGCGAGCCCGAGCTCATCCTGACCGTCCGCGGCGCGGGCTACCGCTTCAGGGGAACATGAGCCTCCCCGGGGGGATCCGGACGACCCTGGCCGTCGCGCTTCTGCTGATCGTGGGCGGCGCACTCGGCGGTGCCTACCTCATGGTCGTGCCGTCGCTCGAGCGGCGGCTCGTCGACGACCGGGTCGACGAGCTCCAGCGGGACGCCCTCTCGACGGCCTACTCGTACGCGCGCACCGATTTCAGCGATCCGCTCTCGCTCGATGCCTTCGTCGATGCGACCTCCCTCCTCTCGAACGCGCGCACGATCGTGTTCCAGGTCTTCGGACCCTCGCCGATCTCGCTACGGACGCTGGCGGACTCCGCCGGCGGGGCGGGCTCGGCCAGCGACGACCCGGTCGCCCTCGAGGCGGCGCGGACGACCCAGATCACGCGTGGCCGCGTGGAGCGGCGTGGCCGGCCGTTCGGGCAGGTCGCGGTGCAGCTCTTCCCGTCCGGCAACGTGCTCCTGCTCTCGACACCGATCGAGGACCAGCTCGCCACCGTCCGCGTCGTGAAGCGACGCCTGCTCTATGCGACCGGCGTCGCGCTGGCGATCGCCGCGATCCTCGGGAGCGCTGCGGCGACGCTCCACGCACGGCGGATCAGGCGCCTGGAGCGTGCCGCCGACCGGATCGCGAAGGGGAGGTTCGACGAGCCGGTCGTGGATCTCGGCGACGACGAGCTCGGCGAGCTCGCCGCGACGTTCGAGCGGATGCGCGTGCAGCTCGCGCAGCTGGACACCGCGCGGAAAGAGTTCGTCGCGAACGCCTCGCACGAGCTCCGCACACCGCTCTTCTCGCTCGCGGGCTTCCTCGAGCTGATGGCCGACGAGGACCTCGACGAGGAGACGCGCGCCGGGTTCCTCGCGACGACGCGGGAGCAGGTCGAGCGCCTCACGAAGCTCGCGGCCGACCTGCTGGACCTCTCGCGGATGGACGCGGGCCGCCTCCGCGTCGAGCAGGAGGAGGTCGTCCTCGCGGACGCGGTGCGGGCGCTCGTCGACGAGCTGACGCCGCTCGCCGAGTCGACCGGGCACGTGCTGGTGCTCGAGACCGACCCGGAGGCCTGGGCGCTCGCCGACGAGGAGCGGGTGCTGCAGATCGGCCGCGCACTGGCCGGGAACGCGCTCGCGCACACGCCGCCGGGCACCGAGATCCGCATCGCGGCGGCCCGGAGCCAGGGGCGGGCGGAGCTCACCGTCAGCGACGACGGGCCGGGGATCCCCCGCGAGCACGCCGAACGGATCTTCGATCGCTTCTACCGCGTCGAGGGCCCGCACGCGTCGGGGAGCGGTCTCGGGCTCGCGATCGCGCGGGAGCTCGCGGAGCGCATGGGCGGGACGGTCGAGCTCGCCAGCGCGCGGGGGCGGACGACGTTCACCCTCTCGCTCCCCGCGACGCCCGTCGTCACGGGCGAACTGGCCGTTTCCACGTGAAAACGCCCTTGGCCCCTCGGGGCCACTCGGCGGGGCCGTTGCTACGGTGGCTGTGATGCGTCGCCGCGCCGCAGCGGGCATTGCCGCCGTCGCCGCAGCGATCGGTGCGGGCGTCGCGCTGCTCGTGGGCTCGTTCACCGATCTCGGCGAGGGGACGACCACGACCGTGGTGCGGAGCCTCGACCTCCCGTCGACGGGCACCACGACGACAGCAGGCCCGAGACCGTCGGTGTCCGGCTTCGATCCCAGGTCGCTCTACCTCGCCAGGGCTCCGGGGGTCGTCACCATCTACGCCAACCTCGGCCTCGGCGGCGAGTCGCAGGGGTCGGGATTCGTCGTCAACGACGACGGGGTGATCCTCACGAACGCACACGTGATCACCAACGTCGCAGAGTCGCCGAACAACGTCAGCGGCGCCCAGGCGGTGTACGTCGAGTTCGCCGACCGCGAGCGCGTGACCGCGAAGGTCGTCGGGTGGGACCTGTTCAGCGACGTCGGCGTGATCCGTGTCTCCCCCGATGCCCACGCGCTCGCTCCCGTGCCGCTCGGCGAGTCGTCGGACGTGGTCGTGGGCGAGCCGGTGGCCGCGATCGGCAGCCCGTTCGGAAAGCAGAGCTCGCTGACCGTCGGCATCGTCTCCGCGACGGGCCGCTCGATCGACTCCCTCACGTCGGGGTTCAGCGTGGCGAACGGGATCCAGGTCGACGCTCCCATCAACCGCGGCAACTCGGGCGGCCCGCTCTTCGACGGAGACGGCCGCGTGATCGGCATCAACGCACAGATCCAGAGCACGTCGGGCACGGCCGAGGGGGTCGGGTTCGCGATCCCGATCGACATCGCACGACGCTCCCTGAACCAGCTCCTGCGCACGGGTCGTGTCCGCTACGCGTACATCGGGATTCGGACGCAGGACGTCACGCCGGGGATCGCGAAGAAGTTCGGGCTCGGCGCGGAGCGGGGCGCGCTCGTCGCGCGAGTCGAGGCCGGCACTCCGGCCGACGACGCGGGCCTCCGCGGCGGCTCCCGCACGGAGGCATTCAACGGCCTGAACGTGACCCTGGGGGGCGACCTGATCGTTGCGATCGCCGGCGAGAAGGTCGACGGCGCCGACGACGTCTCGGGGCTCGTGACCGAGCTTCTCCCGGGGCAGACGGTCCCGTTCACGGTGCTTCGCGGGAAGCGCCGGGTCACGATCGACGTGACGCTCGGCGACCGCCCGCCGACGGGCTAGCCGCCGATGCCGCGAGCCAGGCCGCTCGTCCTCGTCTCGAACCGCGCGCCGATCGGCTTCAGCTTCGGCCCGGACGGCGGGCTCGAGGCGCACCGGGGAGCCGGGGGCCTCGTCACCGCGTTGCGCCCCCTCGTCGACCGCCACGACGTGACGTGGGTCGCGAGCGCCATGACCGATGCCGACCGCGAGGTCGCGGCGCGCGGCGCGCGGGACGAGCGTTCGGCCGCCGGCTCGTCCTTCCGGCTCCGCTTCGTCAGCCACGACCCGGGCGTCTACCGCCTCTTCTACGGGGTTGTCGCGAATCCGGTGCTGTGGTTCGTCCAGCACGGGCTCTGGAACCTGAAGCAGGATCCTGACGCAGATCTCGAGCCTCCGTGGCAGGACGGCTACGTCGAGGCGAACCGTGCGCTGGCGGCCGCTGCGGTCGAGGAGCTCGACCGCGTCCCCGAGGCGCCGGTGTTCGTCCAGGACTACCACCTCTACCTCGTCTCCGCGCTCGTCCGGGCGGCGCGCCCCGAGGCGAGGATCGCGCATTTCGTGCACATCCCCTGGGTCGGGCCGGACGGCTGGGCCGTGCTGCCGCCCGCGATCCCGCGCGCGATCCACGAGGGGCTGCTCGCGTGCGACAGCGTCGGCTTCCACACCGAGCGCTGGCGCTCGGCATTCGTCGAGAGCTGCGAAGCGCTCCTCGGCCGGGGCGCCGAGGCGGAGAGCTGCTCGCATGCGAACCCGATCACGGTGGACGCGGGAGAGTTCGCACGGCTCGTCGCAGGAAGAGGCGTCCGCGCACGGCGCGAGGAGGTCGTCGCCCGTCGCCCGGAGATTCTCGTCCTGCGCGTCGATCGCATCGACCCGGCGAAGAACGCGGTTCGCGGGTTCGAGGCGTTCGGCCTCCTCCTGGAGCAGGAGCCGGCGCTGCGGGGGCGGGTCGGCCTGGTCGCGCTGCTCGAACCGTCCCGTGAGGAGATTCCCGAGTACGTGGACTACAGGTTGGCGGTGGAGGCGGCGGCTGCCGACGTCAATCGGCGCTTTGCACGGCCCGGTTGGGAGCCGGTCGTCCTCGACGTCCGCGACGATTTCCTCGCCTCGGTGGCCGCCTATGCCGAGTACGACGTGCTCCTCGTCAACCCGATCATGGACGGGCTCAACCTCGTGGCCAAGGAGGCGCCGCTCGTCAACATGCGCGACGGCGTGACAATCCTGTCACGCGACGCCGGGGCGTTCGAGGAGCTCGCGCCGTGGGTGGTCGGCATCGATCCGCTGGACGTCGAAGGTCAGGCCGCGGCGCTCAAGCAGGCGATCGAGCTCCCGCCCGAGGAGCGGCGCTCGTGGCTGGAGGCGATCCGCTCGCACGTGCGGACGCACGATCTCGAGGCGTGGGCCGCACGCGAGCTCGAGCTCCTGGACGAGCGGGCCCCCCTCCGGGCCTGATCGGCCATCGGGGCTACGATGCGCCGGTGAGCGCGGGCCCGGACGTCCTCAGGCGCGAGCTCGTCTCCGTCGACCCGGCGACGCTCGCGTCGGTCGGGCGCGTGCCCGTCACGCCGCCCGAGGAGCTGGCCGAGGCGATCGCGGAGGCCCGCATGGCGCAGGAGGCGTTCGCGCGCCGGCCGCTCGAGGTGCGGGCGCGGCTGCTGGAGCGAGTGGCACACGCGCTCGCCGACGACGCCGACGCGATCGCGAGGACGATCGTCTCCGAGTCCGGCAAGCCGCTCGCCGAGGCGTACGCGCACGAGCTGGTCGTGGCCGCCGACTCCTGCAGATGGCTGGCCGAGAACCTCGTCGGAGTCCTGCGCGAGGAGCGCCTCCGCTTCCCGCAGCTCGTCCTCCGGCAGAAGCGGGGCTGGATCCGATACGAGCCCCTCGGAGTTGTCGCGGTCGTCACGCCCTGGAACTTTCCGCTGGCGCTCCCGCTGCGTCACGCCGCGGCCGCCGTCGCGACCGGCAACGCCGCGATCGTCAAGCCGTCCGAGCTGACTCCGCTCTCGGGCGCCTGGGTCGAGGAGCTCTTCCGCCGCGCAGGCGCCCCGCCGGGCCTCGTGCGGGTCGTCCAGGGCGACGGCTCGCTGGGCGAGGCCCTCGTCCGCCACCGGGGCACGCACGCGGTGATGTTCACCGGCTCCTCGGAGGTCGGCCGCCTCGTCGCGCAGGCAGCTGCCGCCCGGCTCTGCCCGGCCGTGCTCGAGCTCGGCGGGAAGGACGCGATGCTCGTCCTCGACGACGCCGATCTCGACCGCGCCGTCGACGGCGCGCTCTGGGGCGCGTTCACCAACTGCGGACAGGCATGCGCCGGGATCGAGCGGATCGCCGTCCCGTCGGGCCTCCACGACACGTTCGTCGAGCGTCTGGCCGCGGCCGCCCGCACGTTGCGCATCGGCCGGGGCACCGACCCGGACGTCGAGCTCGGCCCCCTCGTCAGCGAGGCGCAGAGGGCAAGGTTCGAGGAGCTTCTAGCGGATGCCGTCGAGAACGGCGCGACGGTCGCGACGGGAGGCGGCAGGCCGAGCACGGAGCTTGCCGGGTGGTTCCACGAGCCGACCGTCCTCGTGGGCGAGCCGCGCACGTCGCGCGCACGAACCGAGGAGCTCTTCGGGCCCGCCGTCCTCGTTGTCCAACTGGACAATGACGTGGAGATGATGCGCTGGGCCAACGACTCGCCGTTCGGTTTGGGCGCCAGCATCTGGACACGGAGCCCACGGCGTGCCCGCGCGCTCGCCGAACGCCTCGAGACCGGCTCCGTGTGGGTCAACGACCACGCGTACTCCTTCGGCGCGTCGCAGGCGCCGTGGGGCGGACGGCGTGCCTCCGGCCTGGGCCGCACCGGCTCCCGCCACGGCCTCTACGCCCTCTCGCACTCGAAGCTGGTCGGCTCCGACCGGGGACAGCTGACGCCCGGCTGGTGGTTCCCCTACGGGGATCATGCGGTCGACGGGCTGCGGGGCCTCGTCGGCGCGCTCTACGCCGAAGGGGCAACGGCCCGTATCCGCGCGGTCGCGGAGCACCGCCGCGGGCTCGCGCATCTCGCGCGGAAGGTCCTGCGGTGAGCGAGCTCTCGCATGTCGACGAGACGTCGGGCGAGGTGCGGATGGTCGACGTCGGCGCGAAGCCGGAGTCGCGCCGACGCGCCGTTGCCCGCGGGCGCGTCCGGATGGCGACCTCGACCGCCGAGCGCCTTCGTTCGCTGCCGAAGGGGGACGCACTCACGGTTGCGCGGATCGCCGGGATCCAGGCGGCGAAGCGGACGAGCGAGCTGATCCCGCTCTGCCATCCCCTTCCGCTCTCGGTCGTCGAGGTCGACCTGACCGTCGACGCGGGCGGAGTGGCGATCGAGGCCGCGGCCGAGACGACGGCACGGACGGGAGTGGAGATGGAGGCGCTGACCGCCGTCGCGGTCGCGGCGCTCACCGTCTACGACATGGCGAAGGCGATCGACAAGGAGATGCGGATCGACGAGGTCGTGCTCGTCTCGAAGACGAAGGCGCCCGTGTGAGCCGATGTCCGGCATGCGGGGGGGCCGGATGAGCGCCGTCGCTGCGCCGCTCCCGGTGCGCCTGGCTCGGCTGGTGCGGCTCGAGCACACCGTCTTCGCGCTGCCGTTCGCCTACGTGGGTGCCCTCCTGGCCATCGACGGGTGGCCCGGGCTCGAGGCGATGGCGTGGATCACGGTCGCGATGGTCGGTGCGCGGACGCTCGCGATGGGCCTCAACAGGCTCGTCGATGCCGAGATCGACGCGCGCAACCCCCGGACCTCCGGTCGGGAGCTGCCCGCGGGGGCGCTCAGCCGGGCTCAGGTCGCCGCCCTGTGCGGGCTCGCGCTCGCCGTCTACCTCGTGGCGGTGTTCCAGCTCGACCCGCTCGTCCATTGGCTGTGGCCCGTTCCCGTCCTCCTCTTCGTGGCCTACCCCTACCTCAAGCGCGTCACGTGGCTCTGCCATCTGTGGCTCGGCGCGTCGCTCGGCCTCGCGCCGGTCGGCGCGTGGGCAGCCGTGACGGGAGAGCTGCCGTGGCAGGCGTGGGCGCTCGGCGGTGCGGTATGCCTCTGGGTCGCGGGCTTCGATCTCTTCTACGCCCTGTTCGACCGTGAGCACGACCTCGCCGAGGGCCTTCATTCATGGGCGACGCGGTTCGGCATCCACGGCGTGTTCGCGGGCGCGCGTGCCATGCATGCCGGCTCCGTCGCGCTGCTCGCCGTCGCCGGCGCCGGGCTCCCGGTCGGCGCGTGGTACTGGCTCGGGGTCGCAGTGGTCGCGGTGCTCCTCGTCTACGAGCACGTGATCGTCAGGCCCGACGACCTGCGCAGGCTCGACGCGGCGTTCTTCACGGTCAACGGCATCCTCTCGATCGCCTTCGGCGTCCTCGTCGCGCTCGACACGCTGCTCTGAGTCGGCCGCCTCTCGAGCTGGACGGCCTCGGCGCCCGGCGTGCAACGGTGCTCGGCGCCGATTGCCCATCGTGCGCCCGGCCGCCGGAACGGGTTCGAGGTCATGACGTCGAACGGCCCTCCACCCGACGGCCTCCCACCGACCGGCCCGGTACCGGCGCGTCGGCCCGTCCGCGGGGCCGCGGCGATCCGCGTCGCCGACGGACCGGAGTGCGACCAACGCGGCCGTCACACTTCGGGCACGATCCCGGCACCCATGGGTCACAGTTCTCCCGATAGCGTGACAACAGGGCACCGGGGGTGCCCCTGGGGGTGGTTGTCTCGGGTGGCGACGGGCAGGGGACGGGCTGCGGGGCGGGCCGGGAGCCCGGGCTCGTGGTGATCCGAGCGGCCGGGCTCGAGAAGCGCTACGGAGCGCGGGCCGTCCTCCGCGGCGTCTCGTTCGAGCTTCCGGTCGGCGGTGCGCTCGTCGTGACGGGCCCGAACGGGGCCGGCAAGACCACCCTCCTGCGCATGCTCGTGGGATTGGCCGCGCCCACCCGCGGCTCGCTCGAGATCGACGTCGAGCGATCGCGCGTCGGTTTCGTCGGGCACGAGCCGCTCGTCTACCGGGAGCTGACGGCGCTCGAGAACCTCGATCTGTACGGCAGGCTCTACCGCGTTCCCGAGCGGCGCGAGCGGATCGGGATGCTCCTCGGGCGGTTCGGGCTGTGGGAGGCCCGCAATCAGCGCGTGTCCGCCTTCTCACGCGGGATGACGCAGCGCCTCGCGCTCTGCCGCGCGTTCCTGCACGACCCGGAGCTGCTCGTCCTCGACGAGCCGCATTCGGCGCTCGACGCCGAAGGGGTGGTCCTCCTCGACGACGAGCTTGCGACGGTGAGGCGCGAGCGGACGCTCGTCGTCTCGACGCACGAGCCGGGCCGCGTCGCCGCGCTCGCCACGGCGAGCCTCGCGCTGGAGCGGCTGTGAGCGCCTACCTCGGCGACGTCGCGGCCCTCGCGCGCAAGGATCTTCGTCTGGAGCTCCGGGCGCGCGACACGCTTCCCGCGATGGCCCTCTTCGTGCTGGCGACCCTGGTCGTGTTCCACTTCGCCCTCCCCGGCGGTGCCGGTGACGACGCGGCGTACGGCCTGCTCTGGGTCGCCCTCGTGTTCACGGCATTGCTCGGCCTGGCGCGCGCCTGGGTGCCCGAGGGGGAGGCGGGCGCGCTCGACGGGCTCGTGCTCGCGACGTCGGACCGGAGCGCGATCTGGCTCGGCAAGACCCTCGCGACGCTCGCCTTCCTGGCGGTCGCCGAGCTCGTCGCGCTGCCCGCCTTCGCGCTCTTCTTCGCGCGCCTCGATGGCGCCGCGCTCGCCGGTGTCGTGCTCGCCTCGATCGGGATCTGTGCGGTCGGCTCGCTCGTCTCCGCGATGGCCGCCGCGGCCCGAGGCCGCGAGGTGCTGCTCCCGCTGCTCTTCCTGCCGCTCGCGATCCCGCTGGTCGTCGGCGGTGTCGGCTCGAGCATCTCCCCGGAGCCCGGCAAGTACCTGGCCTTCCTGGCCCTCTACGACGCGGTCTTCGCGATACTTTCCTGGGCGGCGTTCGAGTACGTCGTCACCGAGTGACGGTCCCCATGAGCATCGCCAAGCCTTCCCTGACAGCCGTGGCCATCTTGGCCGCCGTTCTTGCAGGAGTGTCCGTCGCGATGATCTTCTTCGTCGCACCGGAGGACGCCGACCAGGGCCTCTCCCAGAAGATCTTCTACGTCCACGTGCCGATCGCTCTCACGGCGTATGCCTGCTTCGGCCTGGGCGCCTGGAAGGCGCTTCGGCTGCTGCTCACGCGTGGGGAGCGCTACGACCTCGAGAGCTACACGGCGATCCACCAGGGGACGATCTTCGGGGCGCTGACGCTCGTCACCGGGGCGATCTGGGCGAAGGCCTCCTGGGGCGTGTGGTGGACGTGGAGCTCGAACCAGCTCGTCCTGTTCCTCGTGCTCTTCCTCTTCTACTGCGCGTACTTCATGCTCCGCTTCTCGATCGAGCCCGGGCCGCGGCGCGAGCGGATCTCCGCCGTCTACGCCCTCTTCGGCGTCGCCTTGATCCCGGTCAGCTTCTTCGCGATCCGGCTCGCCAACGACTTCATCCACCCGACCGTGTTCACGCGGGAAGGACCGCAGATGACGGGTGAGATGTTCGCGGCCTTCTGCGTCTCCTGGGCGGCCATCACGCTCGTTGCCTACGTGATGTACCGCACCGAGCTCGCCGGCAAGCGGACCGACCTCCACCTGCGTGAGCTCCGCGAGGCGCTTGCGCCGTGACCGCCGCCGAGAAGTACGTCGCGGCCGCCTACGGGGTGTTCCTCCTCTTCGTGCTCGTCTGGGTCGTGATCATCGCCGCCAAGCTCTCCCGGCTCGAGCGGGAGACCGGGGAGCTCGTCCAGCTGGCGCGGGCACGCGCCCTCGAGCGGGGCGATGGCTGAGCTCCTCGTCTGGCCGGCACTGATCGCCTACGGGGAGGCGGCGGTTGCCTATGCCGGAGAGCTGCGCGGCCCGGGCCGCTACGGCCGGCTCGGGATCTGGGGCGTGCGGATCGGTTGGCTCGCGCAGACCGCGCTCCTCGTCGCCCAGGTGCTCTCGGTCGACGGCTTCCCGTGGGGAACGTGGGCGGGGGCGCTCAACCTGCTCTCGTGGCTCGTCGTCTCCGGGTACCTGGTCTGGGGCTGCAAGCCGCGCTATCGGCTGGTGGGGCTCGTGGTGATGCCGGTCGCCGTCGGCCTGCTGGTCCTGGCCTGGGCCGGGGGCGGCACCGGCGTCCGTGCCTCCGAAGGAGGCGGGTGGGCGCTGGATCTCCACGCCGGCCTGATGCTGGCGGCGTTCGCGAGCTTCACCGTGGCTGCGGCCATGGCAGTGCTCTACCTCTACGAGGAGCGACGCCTCAAGCATCGGGACGCCGGCCTGCTGCGCCTGCGCCTCCCGTCGCTCGAGGCGCTGGACCGCCTCGCCTCGCGAGTCGCGCTCGTCGGGCTCGGGCTGCTCTCGGCCGGGATCATCGTCGGAGTCACGAGGCTCGACGCCGGCGAGCTCGATGCCGCGATGACCGTCACCGTCGTCATCTGGGCGCTCTACGCGGCGGCACTGGCACTGCGCTGGGAAGCGGGGCTCAGAGGCCGCCGCCTCGCATGGTCGCTCGTCGCGGGCTTCGCCCTGGTCACCGTCGTTCTCCCCCTGACCCATTTCGCGTCGTGAAGCTCGCGCTCGCGGGTATCTCGCACCACACGGCCTCGGTCGAGCTGCGCGAGCGGGTCGCGATCGACCTGGACGCGGCGGGGCGGCTCGCCGGCTCGCTGGCGAGCACGGACGGCGCAGGTCTCGAGGCCGTCGTCCTCTCGACGTGCAATCGGACCGAGCTGTATCTCGCAGCCGGGGACGACGACCAACTCGGCGATCGGGCCGACCGGGCGCTGCTGTCGCTGGCCGGGGCCGAGGCGGGGACGCTCGCCCCGAGCACGTACCGGCTCGCGGACGAGTCGGCCGCGCTCCATCTGTTCCGTGTGGCGGCGGGCCTCGATTCGCTCGTGCCGGGCGAGGGCGAGATCCTCGGGCAGGTGCGCGACGCCTTCGAGGCCGGGGCGCCCGGCCCGTTGCTCGACCGGACGTTCCGGATGGCGCTCCACGCAGGGCGTCGGGCCCGCATCGAGACGGCGATCGGCGAGAGCCCGGCGTCGGTTCCCTCCGCGGCGGCCGCGCTGGCGCAGCAGGTGTTCGAGGGGCTCGAAGGCCGCCGGGTGGTGCTGGTGGGTGCGGGGCGGACGAGCGAGCTGACAGCGAAGAATCTCCGCTCCCGGGGAGCCACGGTCGTGGCCGTTGTCAACCGGACGGTGGGCAAGGCCGAGCGGCTCGCGCACGGCCTCGGGGCGCGCGCGGTCGCCCTGGACGAGATCGCCACGGTTCTCGCGGACGTGGAGATCGTCGTGTCGTCCACGAGCGCTGCCGGTTTCGTCCTGACGGCCGAGGAGCTGGGTCCGGCGCTGCGCTCGCGCCGCGGTCGACCCGTGCTGCTCGTCGACCTCGCGGTGCCAAGGGATGTCGATCCCTCGCTCGCCTCGATCGACGGGTGCTTCGTGTACGACGTCGACGACCTCGAGGCGGTCGTCTCCTCCTCCCTCCAGGGCCGCCGGGCGGAGGCCGTGGAGGCCGAGCGAATCGTCGCCGCGGAGGCGGAGCGCTTCCGCGCCTGGCAGGCCTCGCTTGCCGTGGTGCCTGCGATCGCATCGCTGCGGGCGCTGGCCGAGGAGATCCGAGCGTCCGAGCTCGCTCGCGTCGAGGCGAGGCTCGGGCGGCTGCCCGAGAGCGAGCGCGCCGTCGTCGACACGGTCACCGCCCAGATCGTCAACAAGCTGCTGCACCTGCCAACCGTTCGCCTGAAGGAGGCGGCCGTGACTCCCGACGGGCTGGTCTATGCTGACGTCGTGCGCCACCTGTTCGGGCTCGAAGAGGAGGACGAGGCGTGACGCGCCCGCTCGAGGCTTTCCGGGGCAGGCCGTTGCCGCTCGTCGTGCCGTCCGCGTTCGTTCGCATCCGGCCAAGTGGGCGACCGGTCTGCGGCACGCCGGCGACACGCGTGTCCCGCCGCTGTCGTGCTGCTTCGCGTCGGCTCGCGCGGAAGTAGGCTCGCGCTCACCCAGGCCGAGCGCGCCGTCGAGGCGTTGCGGCGGCCGGGGGTGGAGATCGCGCTCGTCCCCATCACCACGGCGGGCGACCGCGACCGCACGCGCCCGTTCGGCGAGATCGGCAGCCGCGGCGTCTTCGTCAAGGAGCTGGAGGAAGCGCTCCTCGCCCACCGCATCGACGTCGCCGTGCACTCGGCGAAGGACATGACCTCGACCGACGCGGAGGGGCTCGCGGTCGGGGCGTACCCGGCCCGCGAGGACCCGCGCGATGCGCTCTGCGGATCCGCCGACGTGCGCGCCGGCATGCGCATCGGGACTGCGTCTGCGCGTCGGCGTGCGCAGCTCCTCGCGCTCGAGCCGGGCCTCTCGGTCGAGCCGCTGCGGGGAAACATCGACACCCGGCTCCGCAAGCGGGTCGAGCGCGGGCTGGACGCGGTCGTCCTCGCAGCCTGCGGGCTCGACAGGCTCGGGCTCGGATCGGAGATCGCCGTGCGTCTCGACCCGGACGTGATGCTGCCCGAGGCGGGGCAGGGGGCGCTCGCGCTGCAGGTGCGGGCGGGGGAGGAGGATCTCGTCGCCATGGCCGACGACGCCGAGACCCGTCGGCGGGTGGAGGCGGAGCGCCGCTGTGTCGGCGCGGTCGGCGGGGGCTGCCTCGCGCCCGTGGCCGCGTATCACGACGGCACGGTGCTCACCGGCCTCATCGCGGCGGAGGACGGGAGCTGGCTGGAACGTCGGGAGGGGTCGGACCCGGACGCGCTCGGCCGAGAGCTGGCGGCGCTCGAGCGCCGAACCGCCTGACCCATGCCCCGCTCGGCCGGATGACACGCGTAGCCACCAGCACCGCCGCCGCGCCCATCGCACGATCGGCACACAGGTGGCACAGACCGGTCGCGATCTCGCCGTTATCGTCTGCGTCCCCGTGGGTGGGCGGGGGCTAGGGACGGGACCAACACCGCGCGTGGCCCGCATCGTCGTCACTCGCCCGGCAGGCCGCGAGGCAGACCTCCTCGACAGGCTGCAGGCGCTGGGGCACGAGCCCGTTCACGTTCCCCTCGTCGCGATCGAGTCGCTCGGCGACCAGCCCGTCGACGTCGCCGGATACGACTGGGTCGTCCTCACGAGCGTCGTCGGCGCCCGCGAGCTGCGGCGCAGGATGCGCGGTCGCCCCCGGCACGTCGCGGCGATCGGGAAGGCGACCGCAGACGCTTTCGGGGGCGCGGACCTGATCGCGGCGACCTCGACTCAGGAGGGCCTTCTCGCGGCCATCCCGCGGCCCGCCGGCCGCGTCCTGTTCGCCGGCGCCGCCGGCGCGCGCGGGCTCCTGCCCAAGACGCTTGGTGCGGACGTGGTCGTGCTCTACCGCACGGTCGAGCTCGCTCCCGAGACCTGGCCGGAGAGCGAGCTCGTCGTCCTGATGTCGCCGTCGGCCGCGCGGGCATACGGCCGGCTCGCCGTCTCGACACCCGTCGTGTCGCTCGGCCCGGAGACGACGCGGGCGGCAATCGCAGCGGGAGCCACGCTCGCGGAGGAGGCGACGACGAACGACCTCGACGGGATCGTGGCCGCCGTCGAGCGCGCGCTGCGGTCGTAGACTCGACGCCGTGGTCATCTGCTTCCTGACGGACTTCGGCCTGCAGGACGACTTCGTCGGCACATGCCACGGAGTGATCGCCAGGATCGCGCCCGACGCTCGCGTGATCGACGTGACCCACGGGATCCCGCCCACCCAGGTGCTGCAGGGCGCGCTCGTCCTCTCGAGCACGCTCCCCTACATGCCGGTCGGGGTCCACCTCGCGGTCGTCGATCCCGGTGTCGGCGGCTCGCGGCGACCCCTCGCGATCGCGGACGGCGACGGGCGCGTGTTCGTCGGGCCTGACAACGGGTTGCTTCTGCCTGCGGCCGAGCGGGCAGGCATCACCGAGGTGCGCGAGCTTGCGAACCCGCGGTATGCGCTCGAGACGATCTCCCGGACGTTCCACGGCCGCGACCTGTTCGCCCCCGCGGCGGCGCACCTGGCGAACGGCGTGAACGTCAACGAGCTTGGCCCTCCCCTCGATCCCGACGCCCTCGTCAGGCTCGACCTGCCGCGCCCGGCGTTCTCCGACGATCGGATCGACGCGACGATGCTCTACGTCGACAGCTTCGGCAACATCGCGCTGAACCTCACCCGCGACGACGCCGAGCGAGCGGGGATCGTTCCCGGGACACGCGTCGAGCTCGAGCTCGCGGGAGAGCGCTACTACGCCGTGATGGCCCGGACCTTCGCCGACGCCCGCCCGGGTGACGTGATCCTCTACGAGGACAGCTACCGGAACATGTCCGTCGCGATCAACCGCGGCAACGCAGCGTCGATGCTGCACGCGAGCCCCGGCCGCCCTCTCCGGATCCGCGTGCTTGGCCCTGCGGCCGCATTGCGCTAGGGTCGCGTACAACGAAGAGCGTTCGCGGCGCGGTCAGCCGGCCCGAACGCTCTTCTCTCGCCCGGGGCTATCGTCCGTGCCATGCGCGTGTTGCGGGTCGCGCCGGTGCTGCTCGTCAGGGACATCGCCGCCTCCGTCGAGTTCTGGCGCGAGCGCGTCGGCTTCGAGACCGACACGCTCCACGGGGAGCCGCCGAGCTTCGCCATGCCGACGCGCGACGGCGTGACGATCATGCTCGCCCAGGCGCCGCCGGGGAGCGAGCCGCCCGTGCCGAACTGGCGGGTGCTCGACAAGGCCAACCAGGTGTACGTATGGGTCGACGATGCGAACGCGCTCTACGACGAGCTGCGGGGACGTGGCGCCCCGATCGACTTCTCGATCTACGACACGCCGTGGGGAACGCGCGAGTTCGGGATCCAGGACCCCGAGGAGCACGACATCGCTTTCGGTCAGGTGCTGCCCGGCTGAGCTCGCCGAGACACTCGCAAGACGTGGCTCCACGGGTGGCTCGGGTCCTCGCGTGCGACGTAGGCTCGAAGCCAACCGAGTGCCGACGGGTCGAGTCGTGGCAGGACCCCGGCCAGGTCCGAGTCGTCGGCCGGCCGGCGAAGCCTCACCTTGTGCGCGAGGACGAGCTCGGGTCGGAGGTAGCGAATGCCGTCGGCTGCGACCCACGTCGCCTCCTCGATCGGCATGGAGACCGAGTGGTCCCGCTTGAACACCCAGCGCCGCGGCCCGCCCGGGTTGAGCTGGACGTCGAGGAGCCACGGCGCAAGCGCATGCTCCCGCATCCATATCTGCGCCGACCACGACGGAGGGCGTGGACGGCGGTCGTCGAGGGGTCGCAGCGTGCCGCTTCCTGCGGCCCACAGGTCGTACCGGCCGCGGAAATACTCCCTCAGCGCCGCGACGTCGCGTCTGAAGATCGTCACGTCGACGTCCTTGTGCGGGCGGGCAATACCCGTGAAAGCCTCGATGGCCCATCCGCCTGAGATCCACCACGGCCGCACGTAGGTGTCGAACAGCGCGGCCGCCTGCGTTGGCGCGAGAGCCTCCCAAGGGCCCCAGAGACGCTGGAACTCGCACTCCTCGGCGTCGACCATCGGCCGTCAGAGGATCGACTGACCGAGCGCGCTCGCGGCGAGCTCGACGGCGATCGCCGCGCTGCCGTTCTCGCGGTCGAGGATCGGGTTGACCTCCACGAGCTCGAGTGAGCCGACGACGCCCGACTCGGCGAGATCCTCGCACGCCAGGTGCGCCTCGCGGTACGTCAGGCCCCCCTTCACGGGGGTGCCGACGCCCGGCGCTACCTCGGGGTCGAGCGCGTCGAGGTCGAGAGACACGTGAACGAAGCCGGGGCCGGAGGCGCGGTCGATCGCCTCGAGCACAGCTCGCTCGATCCCGATGCGGTCGATCTCGGTCATCGTGATCACGCGAATTCCCTTCTCGCGAATCAGCGCCCTCTCTGCCGGGTCGAGCGAGCGCACGCCCACGAGCACCACGCGCTCGGGCTCGACGGCCGGGAGCGGCAGGCCGGGGTGGTGGAAGGCGTCCCCGGCGAGCCCCAGCGCCGCCGCGAGAGGCATCCCGTGCACGTTGCCGGTCGGGCTCGTCGCCGGGGTGTTCAGGTCGCCGTGCGCGTCGATCCAGATCACCCCTCCGGGCCGACCGGTCGCAGCCCGCAGGCCAGCCAGGGTCCCGAGCGCCAGAGAGTGATCCCCGCCGAGCACGAGCGGGACGGATCCCTCCGCGACGACCTCGGCGACGAGTGAGGCGAGCCGCGAGCACGCCTCGAGGATCTCGGGGAGAAACCGAGTCCGCTCGTCGCCCACCGACAGCGCCTCGGGCTCGGATGTGGTCACGTTGCCTCGGTCGACGACACGGCAGCCGAACGACGCGAGGCGCTCCTCGAGACCGGCGTAGCGGATGGCCGAGGGGCCCATGTCGACGCCGCGGCGGCCCTGGCCGAGATCGAGCGGCGCACCGATGATGGTCACGGTCCTCGGCGTCGCGGCCACGGCGACGGAGGCTACCCGGGTGACCCGTCGTCCGCACCCCGCGATGCGCCGGCGTCGGGCATGACCGGCGAGCGCGAGACCATGAGTGGCCCGACCTCGGCGCCGGGTGCAGGGCTCTCGCTCGAAGCGTCGCCGAAGACGGGTACGAGCCGGAGATGATCCTCTCGATCGCCCACGGCGGACTGCTCGTGGGCGCCGGGCTGGGCTACGCGCCCTCCGTCAAGAACGTCTACACGATGAACGTGGCGAAGCACACACGGGGGTCGACGAGCGCCTCGATGACCGGCGGATCCTCCCTCCCGGCGCCGGGCTTCGTCGACCTCGGCGGCGCGCGAATCGCGATCGCGCACGACTTCGCCGACACCGGCCACAGGAACGAGAGCGTGCAGCAGTTCTGCGCAGGCGAGGTCGGCGAGGTGCGTATCGCGGTGCTCTACGAGAACTCACACCGTGGTCGGGGCCGACTACGTCTGGAAGCGGACGGACCGGTGGATCGACCTCCCCTGGACGCTTCGGAACCCGTCGTCGTCCGCGCCCTACGCGGTGCGCGACGCCTGACGCGGCCAAGGACGAGGCCGCGGCCGCCCGGCTACACTGGCTCGTCCGGGCGAGGTAGCTCAGTTGGTAGAGCACACGGCTGAAAACCGTGGTGTCGCCGGTTCAAGTCCGGCCCTCGCCATTCCCCGACGGTGCGCTGCTGTTCAGCTCTGCGGGCGCGCCAGCGCGACCCGCGCCAGTCCGGGCACGGCCAGCGTGCCGTCCGGCTCCACGTACCGCTCCAGCTTCCGCTCCGCACCGGCACGGACGGCCTCGGCCTCCGCCGGCGTGATCCGGCCGAGGATCAGGGCGAGCGACCGTGACGTGTCCCGGGCGACGTCCCACCAGTCCCGGAGGGTGGGCGCGCGCCAGGTGAGGGGGACGTCCTCGACCACGTCGACCTCGAGGCCCGCACGCTCCAGCAGCGACCGCAGGCTCCCCTCCGGGGAGAGCCGGAACGGCCCCGGCGACTCGGGGTCGGGTCGCTCCACGAGGCCGAGCTCGACCGCGCTTCGGCCGGGGGCCGTCATCCAGTCGTTCTCCGCCGGATCGGCCCATACGGCGATCGCCGCACGGCCTCCGGGACGGAGGACGCGGGCGATCTCGCTCGCCCCGGCGCCCATGTCCGCCAGGAGCATCAGTCCCCAGCGGCAGAGGACGCCGTCCACCGACGCGTCGCCGAGGGACAGCGCGACGGCGTCCTCGACGGCGAAGGAGACCTCGCCGTCGCCCAGCGCGAGCTCCGCTGCCCTCCGCCTCGCAGCCTCGAGCATCTCCGGAGCGCCGTCGGTCGTGAGGAGCTTCCCGCCGGGCCGCACGCGCGGAAGCGCGAGGAACCCGGTGTCGCCGGGGCCGGCGGCGAGGTCGAGGATCGTCTCGCCGGGCGTCGGGTCGAGCAGGTCGACGAGCCGCTCCGACACGATGCGCGTCGCCTCCCAGAACAGCGGTCGCTGCCGCTCCCATCCGGCCGCGACCGCGCTCCAGGCCGCGATCTGCTCCGACGAGTCGTCCACGCCGCCCGTCTACGCGCGCGCCGCCGCGAATCCCGGGATGACCTTCTCCCCGTACGTCTCGAGCGTCTCCTCCTGACCGTGGGTCATGAGGTAGATCGAGAAATGGTCGACGCCGATCGACTCGAGCTCGCGGAGCTTCGTCGTGATCTGCTCGACGTCCCCGAGCACGGAGAAGCGGTCGCAGATCTCGTCGGTGACGAACTCGCCGTGCCTCGCGCCGACGCGCGAATGCTCGTCGTAGTCGTAGAACTTCCGTGCCTCGACGTAGTCCGTGAGGGCCTTCGGCACGACCGAGCCGTCCGTCCCGTACCGCTCGATCAGGTCCTTCACATGGTTGGAGACCATCGCCGGGAACCAGCGCGTCTGCTCACGCCCCTCCTCGATCGGGCCGACGTGACTCGGCGCGCAGACGATGCACTTCAGGGCCGCGGGGTCACGCCCGGCCTCCTCGGCCGCCGCCCGCGCCGTGCCCATGATCCACTGGATGATCTCCGGGTCGGCGAGCTGGATGATCACGCCGTCGCCCACCCGCCCTGCGACGGCGAGCGCCTTGGGGCCGTATCCCGCGACCCACGTCGGGATCTCCGGCAGCTCCGGCCGCACCCACTTGAGCTGGAGGTCCTTCTCGTTCCAGTGGACCTCACGCCCGTTCATGAAGTCCTTGATCATCCGGAGCCGCCGCTCGAACTCGGCCACGCGCACGGGCTGCTGCCCGATGTAGCGCCGGGCCGAGTCGCCGCGCCCGATCCCCATCACCATGCGGCCGCCGGAGATGTCGTGCATCGTCGCGTAGAGGCTCGCGACCACCGTCGGATCCCTCGTCCCCGGGTTCGTGACGAGGTGCCCGAACTTGAGGCGCGACGTCGCCTGGATCGCCAGCGTGAGCTGGACGTACGACTCCTGCCAGAGGACGTGCGAGTCGTAGGTCCAGCCGATCTCGAATCCGTTCCGCTCCCCGAGCTGCATCAGCTCGACGAGGCGGCTCGCCGGCGGGTCGGGCAGGACGGTGACGCCGAAAGAGAGTGCCATGTCGTTCCTCCGTCGTTCGCGAGGAGTCAGTATCGGCCGTCGTCGGCGCCCGTGCCAGAGGATCCGTCGCGTCGTACCGGCGTCTCGGTCAGGCCCGGGCCTCGAGCGCCGCCTTCAGACGCTCGAAGTCGGCGCGCGCCCGGCGCTCTGCGGCCTTCCGCACGAGTGGCCCCGCCAGGCCGAACAGCTTCCCGGGATCCGCTTCGCCCTCGAGCTTCACGAGCGTCCCGGTGTCGGTCGGCTCGAGCACGTGCCGGACGACGACGCGAACCGGGCCGGAGAGCGAGCGCAGCGAGAACTCCCGCTCCGGCTCGGAGGCGGTGACCTCGAGCGTGGATTCCACCCGCTTGCCCATGAACGTGCGCACCTCGGTGAACGTCGCCCCGGCGGGGAGCGCGTCGCCCGTCGCGTCGCGAATCTCGTGGACGTCGTCCTGCCAGCGCGGCAGATTCGACGGGTCCGCGAGGAATGCGTAGACCTCCGCCGGCGGCCGCGCGATCTCGACCGCCAGCTCGTACCTCATCCGGTCGCTATCCAGTCGATCGTCTTCGTGGCGAGCCGGTCGAGCGCCGCGACGGAGAGCTCGAGGTGCTCGGGCCTCGTGTCCTCGAGCTTCGTGTGGGAGAGGCCGCGCAGGCTCTGCACGAAGAGCATCACCGTGGGGACACCCGCGCGTGCCACCTCCGCCGCGTCGTGCAGGGGCCCGGAGGGCAGGCGGTGGGACGAGCCGGCGACCTCGCGGATCGCCTCGTCCGCGAGCCCGATCAGGGTGTCGTCGAAGAGGATGGGCTCGATCGACCAGAGCCGCTCCCAGTCCACGTCGATTCGCTCTTCTGCCGCGAACCCGCGCGAGAGCTCCTGCGCGCGGGCGAGCATGGAGGCGAGCTTCCCCGGGTCGAGATGGCGCTGGTCGAGCAGCTGCTCTGCGGTCTCGACAACGGACGTGACGATCCCCGGCTTGCACACGACTCCACCCGAGGTACAGACGGCGCCGTCCCCGGTGTCGCGGGCGATGTCTCGAATCGCGAGCGCGAGCTTCGCGGCGCCGGCGAGCGCGTCCCGGCGCTGCTCCATCGGCGTCGACCCCGCGTGCGCCGCCTGGCCCTTCCAGGTGATCCGCCATCGCTCGACCCCGAACGTGCCCAGCACGGCTCCGAGCGGGAGGTCGAGCGACTCGAGGACGGGCCCCTGCTCGATGTGCAGCTCGAGGTACGCGGCGGCGCTCTCGAGCTGGGAACGTGCGTCGACGGCCCGGCCGAGGTCGATGCCGAACGCGGCGATCGCCTCGGGCAGCGGGACGCCGCCGCCGTCGACGAGCTTGCGGAGCTCGTCCTGATCGGCCATCGAGCCGCCGGCCGCCGACGAGCCGAAGAGCGAGCGTCCGAAGCGAGCGCCCTCCTCGTCGGCCCAGTCCACGAGCCGGACGGTCACGGGCGGCGTCCCCTCCTCGGCGACGCGACGCAGCACCTCGGCGCCCGCGAGCACGTTGAGGCAGCCGTCGAGCCAGCCCCCGTTCGGCACGGAGTCCATGTGACCGCCGATCAGCACCGCCCGGTCGGAGTCGCCGTGCAGCGTGTACCAGTCGTTGCCCGCCTCGTCCCGCTCGACGTCGAGGGGGAGGTCGGCCAGCGACTCCGCGAGCCAGGCGCGTCCCTTCGCCCACGTCTCCGTCCAGGCGACGCGCTGCTCGCCGTTCACGTCTCCGGTCAGGGAGCGGAGCTCTTCCAGCCGAGAGACGACGCGGGACGGATCGAGCGGCACGGTCGCGAGCCTATCGTCGCATCGGCCGGGCTTGCTAGGGGACGACGACGAGCTTGGTGCCCGCGCCCTCGGCCTGGCGCTGCCAGGCCGACGCGACCTCCGCGAGCGGCACCTGCTCGACGTCCAGCCGGATGTCGCCCGCGATCGCGTGGCCGACGAGCCGCTGGTAGTGGTCGGCCAGCTCGTCGGCGGGGACGGCGAAGTTCGTGTGGCCCAGGAGCGAGAGGCTCTTGAAGCGCACGGCGGCCGACGCGAGCTCCGAGGTCGCGCCCGCGGACTGGCCGAGGTTGACGATCGTTGCCCGCGGCACGGCCGCCTCGACGGCAGCGGCGGCAGGGGCACCCCAGAGCGGATCGAACACGTAGCTCGGCCCGTCGCCTCCGAACGCCTCCTTGATGGCGGCGACGAGGTCACCGGCCTCGTCGAGCCGGATGGTCGCGTCCGCCCCGAGCGACGCGGCGCGCTCCAGGCCCTCGGGGCTGCGCCCGGCAGCGACGACGCGCGCGGCGCCCAGAAGCCTTGCGGACTGCACCGCGACGAGCCCGACCGAGCCGGTGGCCCCGAGCACGAGGACGTTCTCGCCGCCGTGGAGCGGCGCGCGCCAGGCGAAGGGCAGCCAGCCTGCGAGCCCGGCGATTCCGAGCGCGGCGGCCAGCGCCGGGTCGGCGCCGTCGGGCACCTCGATCGCGAAGGACGAGCCGATCGACGCCCGCTCGCCCATCGCACCGTTGCGAGCCAGGCCGAGCCCTCCGCCAAAGATCCATACGACCTTCCCGTCGGCGGTCCGGCCGACCGCCTCACACCCCGGGACGTACGGCAGCTCGGGGTGGCCTGCGGCGAGGATCCCTCGCGAGACGGCCAGGTCGATGGGGTTGACCGGCGCGGCGAGCACGTCGATCCCGTCACCGCCCGGCTCGTCGATGACGGCGGTCTCGGGCGCAGCTCCGAGCTCACGTATCAGGGCCGCCCTCACCGGAGGGAGCCTAACCGGTCGCGGGTGGACGGCGTGCGCGCCGGTGCCGGGCGCGGTTTGCGGCGGGGTCCCATCCCTAGCCCCCACCCACCCCGGGGACACGGACGCTAATCGCAAAGGCGTGACGTGTCCGTGCCAGGTCCGTGCCGATTTCGACACATGGCACCGACGAGTCTCGGGATACGTGCCTCGGATCGTCACCGAGCCCAGCGGCCCGCGCAGCCCTCCGGCTTCTCGGGCCGGGCTCTCGGAGGTCGCTCCGCGGGCACTTCGCCACCCGGCCCTGGAAGCGACCGGCCCAGGCGCCCGGCCGCTGTCCTACGTCGCGCCCGCCGGCGACCCGTGGATCCCGACGCCGGTCTCGGGGTCGAAGAAATGGAGCCGCGTGACGTCGACCGCGACGTCGACCGGCTGGCGCTCGAGCGCCTCCGTCGCCCGGTCGAGGCGCGCGACGAAGACGACTCCTCCGCCCCGCGCGCGCTCGGCGGCCAGCCGTGTCTCCTCGTCCTCGGCGTCCTCCACCACGAGCGCCTCGACCACCTCCCTCATCAGCACGGCGTCCGCCTGCACGTTGAAGTGCACGTACACCTCCGACCCCATGTCCTCGCGGATGTCGCAGACCACGGAGATGACACGGTCCGCAGGCGCCTCCCGCGCGACCGAGGCGTCTTCCATGTCCTCGGGCCGAATTCCGAGGACGACCTCGCGGCCGTCGTACGCCGGCAGGCCGTCGTGCCGCTCGAGCGTCGCGGGGTCGAGTCGCAGGCGATGCGGGCCGAACGAGACCCAGGTGTCGCCGTCGAGCCGCTCGACCCGCGCCATCACGAGGTTCATCGCCGGAGATCCGATGAACTCCGCGACGAACAGGTTGCGCGGCCGGTCGTAGAGCTCCTTCGGGGCGGCGACCTGCTGGAGCAACCCGTTTCGCATGACCGCGACGCGGTCGCCCATGGTCATCGCCTCGGTCTGGTCGTGGGTCACGTAGATCGTCGTCACGCCGAGGTCGCGCTGGATGCGCGCGATCTCGGCGCGCATCTCGACCCGCAGCTTCGCGTCGAGGTTCGAGAGCGGCTCGTCCATCAGGAAAGCCTGCGGGTTGCGGACGATCGCGCGGCCCATCGCCACGCGCTGGCGCTGCCCGCCCGAGAGTGTGCGGGGCTTCTTGTGCAGCGCGTCGGAGAGGCCGAGGATGCGCGCCGCCTCACGGACGCGAATGTCGATCTCGTTCTGCGGGAGCCCCTTCATCTTCAGCGCGAAGCCCATGTTCTTCGCCGCGTTCATGTGCGGGTAGAGCGCGTAGTTCTGGAAGACCATTGCGATGTCCCGGTCCTTGGGCGGAAGATCGTTGACGACCTGCCCGTCGATCATCACGTGCCCGGAGGTGATCGTCTCGAGACCGGCGATCATCCGCAGCGCGGTGGTCTTCCCGCAGCCGGAGGGGCCGACGAACACGACGAACTCGCCGCCGGCCACGTCGAGGTGCAGGTCGCTGACGGCCTGCGTGCCGTCGGGGTAGACCTTCGTCAGGCTCTCGAGGGTGATCTCGGCCACAGGTGACTCCCGAGGTCGCAATCTACTAGCATCGGCCCGGTTCCCATGGAGGCCGGAGCCGCGCCGTTGAAGCCTGCTGGTGGCCGCTGGCGGCACGCTCTCGAGAGCCGCCGCGTCCTCGCGCCCCTGCTCATCGCCCCGGCCGTGATCTTCATGGCGCTCGTCGTGGGCGTCCCCTTCGCCTGGGCGATCTATCTCAGCTTCACGAACGCCATCGGCGGCTCGCTCACCGGAGACTGGGTCGGCTTCGACAACTTCACGAACGCGTGGCAGGACGAGAACTTCCGGCGGGCCCTCCGCAACACGCTCGTCTTCACGCTCGCCTCCCAGGCGGTCGTCCTCGTCGGCGCGGCGATCCTCTCGGCGTACCTCGTGCGGGACTTCCGCGGCAAGTGGATCGTCCGCTTCTTCGTCGTGCTCCCGTGGGCGGCCCCGGTCGTGCTCTCGACGATCACCTGGCTCTGGCTCCTCGACTCGCTGTACAGCGTCGTCAACTGGACGCTGGCGAGGCTGCATCTCGACGACGCCCTCGTCTGGCTGCTGGACGTCGTGCACCTCGAGGAGGACGCGCAGGTGCCGCTCCAGTGGCTGGGACGCCCCAATCTCGCGCTGATCGCCATCACGCTCGTACACGCCTGGCGGATCCTCCCGTTCGCCGTCGTGATCTTCATCGCGGGTCGCGCGTCGATCCCGAACGAGGTCGAGGACGCGTCCAAGATCGACGGGGCGACCGGGTTCAAGAAGCTCTGGTACGTCGACATCCCGCTACAGCTCCCGATCGCGCTGGTCGCGGTCCTGTTCGGGATCGTGTTCACCGCGGTCGACTTCGCCGTCGTCTACATCCTCACCCGCGGAGGCCCGTTCAACTCGACGCAGGTGCTGCCGACGTGGGCGTACTTCATCGGGATCGACGGCGGCTCGCTCGGCGAGGGCGCCGCGATCTCGCTGTTCCTCTTCCCGCTGCTCGTGCTCGTCAGCGTGGGGATGCTGTTCTTCGCCAAGCGGGCGCAGGTGAGCTGATGGGCACCCGCCAGAAGATCGTCACGTACCTCGTCGTCGTGCCGTTCGCGATCCTCCTCGGCTTCCCCTTCCTGTTCGCGCTCGTGACGATGTTCAAGACGAACCTCGACCTCTCGAACGTCGAGCACTCCCCCTACCTCTACAACGACCTCGCGGGGAACTTCCACTGGGACTTCTGGAACTACGCGACGTTCGAGCACGTCCGGTTCCTCTTCGAGGAGACGAACTACCCGACCTGGCTCGTCAACACGCTCCTCGTCGGCGCCGCCGTGGTGGCGATCACGCTCGTGCTCGCGATGCCCGCCGGCTACGCGCTGGCCCGGCTCGCCGGCGGGTGGGGTCAGGGCGCCGGGGTCGGGATCTTCCTCGTCTACCTCATCCCGCCGACGCTCCTCTTCCTGCCGCTCTCGCGGCTCGTCACGCAGCTCGACCTCAAGGACTCGCTCTGGGCGCTGATCCTGGTCTACCCCTCGTTCACCGTCCCGTTCGCGACGTGGCTCCTGATGGGCTTCTTCAAGACCATCCCCCAGGAGCTCGAGGAGGCGGCGCTGATGGACGGCGCCTCCCGGCTGAAGGCGCTCTACCTGATCATCCTCCCGGTCTCCCTGCCGGGGATCCTCACCGTTGTGATCTTCGCGTTCTCTCTGTGCGTGAACGAGTTCATCTATGCGTTCACCTTCATCTCGAGCTCGGAGCAGCGAACCGTGTCCGCCGGGATCCCGAACGACCTGATCCGCGGCGACGTCTACTTCTGGCAATCGCTCATGGCGGCGACGCTGATCCCCGCGATCCCGATCGCCCTCCTCTACAACGCGTTCCTCGACCGGTTCATCAAGGGCTTTACAGGAGGGGCATTCCGCTAGACAATCGAAGGCCCGAAAGGAGGAACAGACGTGGCAGACGTAGCCGACGAGGTGGCAGGTGCCGGACCTGCACTGACCCGAGGCGACCTGCTCAGGCGAGGCACCGCCGCGACCTTTGCGATCGGCATGTTCGGCGGCCTCACGGACAAGGCCCTCGGGACGTTCACCGGCCCGCTGAAGTACGCCCACAGGCAGCTCTCGGGCGAGCTCAGGATCATGACGTGGGCGCACTTCGTCCCCGCCTACGACACCTGGCTCGACGGGACCTACGTCAAGCAGTGGGGCGAGGCGAACGACGTCGAGGTCAAGGTCGACCACATCAACAACGCCTTGCTCTACAGCACGGGGGCGGCGCAGGTGGCCGCCCAGAGTGGACACGACCTCTTCTGGTTCATCTCGCCCCCGTCGACCTTCCAGCGGCAGGCGATTCCCGTCACCGACCTCGTACAGGAGGTGTCGAGGAAGGTCGGGCGGATGACCAAGGTCGCGAGGAAGAGCACCTACAACCCGAAGACGAAGCAGTTCTTCGGCTTCCCCGAGTCGTACGCGCCCGACCCCGTGCAGTACCGGCGCAGCTACCTGCAGGAGGCGGGGGTGAGCCTCAACACCTGGGACGACCTCCGCAGGGGAGCGCCGAAGCTCAAGCAGCAGGGACACCCGGTCGGCCTCGGCATGTCGAACGAGATCGACTCGAACATGCTGCTCACCTCGCTCCTGTACTGCTACGGCGGCTTCATCCAGAACGAGCAGAACCGGATCGTGATCGGGCAGGGCTCGAACCGCAGGGGCGCTATCCAGGCCCTCCAGGTGATGCGCGACATCTACCGGAACGGCATGTCCGACGAGGTGTTCGCGTGGACGGCGGCATCGAACAACCAGGCCTTCGTCGCCGGCCGGCTGTCGGTGGCGCTCAACGCGATCTCGATCGCCCGCACGGCGGAGGACTCCGGGAACCAGGCGCTCTCGGACGACACGTGGCTCGCGTCGATCCCGCGTGGCCCCGTGATGCGCATGGGCAACGAGCACGTGATGGGCGTCTACCTGATCTGGAAGTTCGCGAAGAACAAGGAGGCGGCGCAGAAGTACGTCATCGACCAGCAGCTCGCCTACCGCGAGCATTTCATTCGCAGCAAGTACTACAACTTCCCGCCCTGGACGAATGCGATCAAGGGCGGCTTCAAGACCATCCGCTCGCTCACCGCGCAGGACCCGCACAAGCCCAAGGGCAAGTACACGGTGCTGACGACCATCGCCGAGAAGTACACGACCAACCCGGGCCACCCCGGAAACACGACCCCGGTCATGGACGAGATCTTCAACACGTTCCTGATCCCGCAGATGTTCGCCGAGGTCGCCCAGGGAAAGTCGACCCCGGCCGAGGGCGTCTCGAACTTCGCACGCAAGGCGCAGGCGATCTATCGCAAGTGGAGCAATCAGAAGCTCGTGTAGATCCCGCCGGTCCACGTCTCCCGAGGGCCCCGACGCCGGGGCCCTCGGCTCGAGGAGGGAGCCCCGGGCGCCGTGGTGGGGTCGGCCCGCCCGAGGACGGGCAGAGGTGAGGTCGGTCGACCTGGGCGACTACTAGGGTCGAGTGATGCCGTCTCCTCCGCGCTCGACTCCCGACGCCCGTCCCTGATGCGCATCTTCGTCTGGCACGGGTACCTCCTCGCCGGCACGGGGTCGAACATCTACGCGCGGCAGCTGTCCCGCGAGTGGAGCCGGGACGGGCACGACGTGACGGTGTTCTCCCAGGACCCCGACCCGGCGCGCGTCGACCTCGGCGGCGCCGCCACGATGCGGCCCGACGTCCACGGCTTTCTCCCCGTGTTCGTCCTCGACGACTACGCCGGGTACGAGGTCAGGCGGCTGCAGGACTGCACGCGCGCGGAGCTGGACGCCTGGGTCGAGGCGAACGCGTCGGCACTTCGCGAGTGCGGGCCTGCCGACCTGGTCTTCGTCAACCACGTCCTCCTCGGCGGACCGGTGGGAGCGGCGAGCGGCTCACCGTACATCGTGAAGGCACACGGCTCCGAGCTCGAGTACTCGATGCGTGGCAACCGCGAGCTGTCCACGTGGGGAGGGCGGGCGCTCGATGGCGCGACGGCGACCATCGTCGGCTCGGAGCACATTCGCGAGGTGCTGGCCGAGATCTGCGGGACCGTCGAGCGCGTCGAGACCATCCCGCCCGGGGTCGACGTGGAGCTGTGGCAACCGGAGGCGCGTGAGCCGGCGCTCGAGGCACTCCTGGCGGAGGCGCGTAGGGACCTGCCGAACCCCGGCAACGCCGACGAGCGGCATCCCGACGACGGCAACGACGAGCGGCTGCTCGCCTTTCTCCGGGGCGAGCGGCCGACCGTCGTCTACTACGGGAAGCTGATCCGGAACAAGGGCGTGCAGGTGCTGCTCGAGGCGCTCCGGGGGATCGACGCCCGCGCAGTGGTCGTCGGCTTCGGCGACTACCGCTCGGAGCTCGAGGAGCAGGCTCGCGGCCTCGACGTGCTCTTCACCGGGCCACTCGAGCACCGGCACCTCGTCCACCTGCTCGCCCTGGCCGACGCGTGCGTGGTGCCGTCGATCTTTCCCGAGGCGTTCGGCATGGTCGCCGCGGAATCGGCCGCCGCGGGGTGCCCGCCGCTCGTCGCCGACCACTCCGGGCTGGCCGAGGTCGGCGCGGGCCTGGAGGAGGACTATCCGGCCGGCCTCCGCGACCTCGTCCGATTCCCGAGCAACGACGCCGAGGCGCTGCGCGAGCGCCTGGGGGCGCTCCTCGCGCTCGGGCCGGACGACCGCGAGGCGATCCGCGCGGCGGCGCGCCGTGCTGCGGTGGAGCGGTGGAGCTGGGGGAGCGTCGCGCAGCGGATCCTCGCCGTCGCGGGCTGAAGGCGCCTCCCCTCCGACTCGACGATCACCAACGTCGATCCTGCCGTCAATCGCGCCCGCCCCACGAGCCACCCGGGTGAGGCTCGACGAACGGCGATACCATCGGGCGGAGCGAAGCGAAGGAGCGTGGAGATGGCCATCGTCGAGGCGAACCCCGACCTCGGTGCCCAGATCGTCGCGGACGCGAAGGAGTACGTCCTCTACTCCTGGTCGGTGCAGGACCAGATCGATCCGATCGCGGTCGCCGGAGCCGAGGGGCGGCATTTCTGGGACTACGACGGAAAGCGGTATCTCGACTTCGCGTCTCAGCTCGTGAACGTCTCGATCGGGCACCAGCACCCCAAGATCATCCAGGCGATCAAGGACCAGGCCGACCAGCTCTGCACGATCGGCCCGCCGATGGCGAACGAGTCGCGCTCCCGGCTGGGGCGGATGCTGGCCGAGGTCACTCCGGGCGACCTGTCGGTCTCCTTCTTCACGAACGGCGGCGCCGAGGCGAACGAGAACGCCGTGAAGCTCGCGCGCATGGTGACGGGGCGGAGCAAGATCATCGCTCGCTACCGCTCGTACCACGGCGCGACGAACGGTGCCGTCACGCTCACCGGCGACCCGCGCCGCTGGGCGGTCGAGCCGGGCATGCCCGGCGTCGTGCGGATGTTCGACCCGTACACCTACCGCTGCCCGGCCGGCCATCCGGACCCGTGTCCCGTCTGCACGGGCGCGCCTCATCTCGAGGAGATCCTCGAGTACGAGGGGGCGCACACCGTGGCTGCGGTGATCCTCGAGACGGTCACCGGGACGAACGGGATCATTCCGCCGCCCGACGGGTACCTGCAGGCGATCCGCGAGGTGTGCAACCGGCACGGGATCCTCCTGATCCTCGACGAGGTGATGGCCGGCTTCGGGCGCACCGGTCGTTGGTTCGCGTGCGAGCACTGGGATGTCGTCCCGGACATCCTCACCGTCGCGAAGGGCATCAACTCGGGCTACGTCCCGATCGGGGCGATGATCGCGCGCGGCGAGATCGTCGACCAGGTGCGCTCGCGCTTCTTCCCCGGCGGCCTCACGTACGCGGGCCACCCGCTCGCGTGCGCGTCCGCGATCGCGTCGATCGAGGCGTTCCAGGAGGAGCGCGTGGTCGAGAACGCGGCCGCGGTCGGCGGCCACCTCGGCGAGTCGCTGCACGGCCTGGCCGAGCGACACCCGTCGATCGGGGACGTGCGCGGGCTCGGCTGCTTCTGGGGCGTCGAGCTGGTCAAGAACCGGGAGACCCGGGAGATGCTCGTGCCGTACAACGCCTCGGGCGAGGCGGCGGCTCCGGTCGCGCGTCTCGCAAAGGCGGCGCTCGAGCAGGGCCTCTACCTGATGACCCACTGGAACGTGATCATGGTCGTGCCGCCGCTGACCATCACCCGCGAGGAGGTCGACGCCGGGATCGCGATCCTCGACGAGGCGCTCGCGATCACCGACGAGTACGTGAGCTAGAGGCCTGATTCGAATTCGTGCGCGGTCGTGGATGCCGTCTCAGGCACCGCGCCGTGCTGGTCCGCGCCCTTGCGAGGGCGTCCGGTCTCCCGATGGACGCGGAGCCGACCCGGCTCGACCCGAGACCCCTCCACGGAGCGCCCTCACATCAAAGCCTCTGGCGTTTGGCCTGCGGGGTCAGCCGGCGATGCGTGAGAGAAACTCGCCGACGGCGCGCGCCGTCTCGGGCAGCGCGTCCCAGAGCACGGTGTGCCCGCCGGGGACCGTCACGATCTCGAGCAGGTCGCCGAGCGCCTCGCGATGGGCCTCGAGCAAGTGGTCGTAGGGAAGGTACGACTCGGCACCCAGCACGAGGAGCGTCGGCACTCGGGCATCGGCGAAGTCGGGCGGGCGCGTGGCGAGCTCTCCGTACGCGGCGACGACACACGACTGCCGGTAGCGGTACCTCCACCCGTCGCCGTCCTCCACGAGGTGGCCGCGAAGCTCCGCCTCGACCAGCTCGCGCGGGGCGTCGTGCAGCTGGCTCTCCTCGTAGCGCAGGTCGACCGCGCTCTCGAAGCTCGCGTAGACGCGCTCGCGTCGCGCGTTCTCGGCGGCCCACAGCGCCACGTGCGGCGGAACGAGGATCGCCGGGTCGAGCAGGACGAGCGCGTCGACCTCCCGAGGCGCCCGCGCCGCGTGTTCGAACGCCACGCGCGCGCCGAAGGAGTGCCCGAGCCAGGCCCTCGGCGACCCTCCGACCGCGCTCTCCACGGCGGCGAGGTGGTCTTCGAGCCGCCACGGAGGCTCGCCGGGGGAGGCCCCGTGGCCGAGGAGGTCGGGCGCGAGCACGCGGTAACGAGGCGAGAGGGTCTGCGCGAGGCCCTCGAAGTGCCCGCCCCACGCGGTGACGCCGTGGAGGCAGACGACGGCCGGCGCGCTCTCGTCGCCCCACGCGTGGACGTGGAGGCTCCTCACGCGGGCTCTCGCTCGCCTCTCGGGGAGAGCGGTCCGCGCCCCCACAGGGGGGCACGCGGCCCCCTGAGGTCACGGTATCGACGGACGTGTGGCGCCTGTGCGCCGACTTCGTGCCGGTCCTGCGCCCGCGAGAGCGGCCGATGCGGGTCCGGAGCCCGCCGCCGATCCGGGCGTCGCCGCGTCCACCGCTCCGCCTCTCGAACGTGCAGCCGACCCGCGCAGGGCGACGTCGGCCCGCAGGCGCGCCCCGCCCGCGGCCTCACGCCTTCGTTCGAAGCGTGTCGAGGGACTCCGGCACCATCTCGGTCCGCTGCGTGCTCGTGTCCTTCACGAGCGACCAGATGACGATCCCGTCCTTGTCGATCAGGAACGTCCCGCGGATCGGAGCGCCGTTGTCCTCGTTGAAGACACCGTACTGCTTGGCCGCCGCTCCGTGCGACCAGAAGTCCGACGCGAACGTGTACTCCGCGCCGAGCTCGCGCTTCCAGGCCTGGCGAGCCGCGGAGGCGTCGCACGAGACGAACACGATCTCGGTGTTCGCGTTGCGGAACGAGGCCAGGTTCTCCTGCAGGTCGAGCGCCTCCTCGGTGCAGACTGCCGTGTAGGCAAAGGGGTGGAAGACGAGGAGCACGTTCGACCGGCCCAGGTAGTCGGCAAGGCGCACCCTCGGTTGCCCGTGATCCTCCTCGAGGTCGAACTCCGGCGCCTTGTCACCGGTCCCGATCGCCACGCGTCTCCTCCGCCTCCTCGCCGTTCCCGGACGGAACATAGTACGTTCGTCCGCGCACGCTCTCGGGGAGATGGTCGACGCCCGCCCGGGACGGGTCCTCGTGTGGGGAGACGTACCCGACCCCGTGGCCGCGGGCGGCTGCGGCACGGTATCCCGACCCGCGCAGCATCGCGGGAGGCTCGGCGATGCCCTCGCGGCGCACGTCGGCGAGGGCCCCCCAGATCGCCTGGGCGGAGGCGTTCGACTTCGGCGCCCGGGCGACGTAGATCGCGGCCTGGGCCAGGTTGAGCTGCGCCTCGGGGAGCCCGACGTGCTCGACTGCGTTGGCGGCTGCGACCGCGACGAGCAGCGCGCGCGGATCGGCGTTGCCCACGTCCTCGCTGGCGGCGATCACGATGCGGCGGGCCAGGAACCGCGGGTCCTCGCCGCCTTCGAGCATCGCCGCGAGGTAGTAGACGGCTGCGTCCGGGTCGCTTCCCCGCATCGACTTGATGAAGGCCGACGCGAGGTCGTAGTGGCGGTCGCCGGCACGGTCGTAGCGGAGCGGCCGCTTGCGGGCGGCGTCCTCCACGTGGTCGACGGCGAGCGGCTCGCCGGCGGCGGTCGCCGTCTCCCACGCCAGCTCGAGCGTCTGCAGGGCAGTCCGGGCGTCACCTCCCGCGCGACGCGCGATCTCCTCCGCGATCCCGTTCGGCACCTCGGCCCCCAGCTCGGCCGCGCCGCGCCGGACCACCCTGCCGAGCTCCTCCACGGTGAGCGGCTCGAGCTCGATCACGGTGCAGCGTGAGAGCAGGGCCTGGTTGACCTCGAAGTACGGGTTCTCGGTGGTCGCCCCGATCAGCGTCACGAGCCCGTCCTCGACGGCGTGCAGGACAGAGTCCTGCTGTCGCTTGTCGAAGCGGTGGATCTCGTCGATGAAGAGGATCGTCCGGATCCCGTTCCCACCGAGCCGATCGCGCGCGCGCGCGATCACTCCGCGGACGTCGTCGACCCGGGCCGAGACCGCGGACAGCTCCTCGAACACCGCCTCGGATGCCTCGGCGACGATCCGCGCGATCGTCGTCTTCCCGACGCCCGGCGGCCCGTGGAGGATCATCGACGGCGCCCGGCCCTCCTCGATCGCGCGTCGCAGCGCAGTACCGGGCCCGAGCACGCCCTGCTGCCCGACGAGCTCCTCCAGCCGCCGGGGGCGAACACGGTGCGGAAGCGGTGCGACCTCGTCGGCTCGCAGGGACACCGCGTCGCTGAAGAGGTCGCCCACCGGGTCAGTATGCTCACCACGATGTCCGCGACGAGCGGGGACTACGAGACACCGATCCTCCCCGGCGACGCCCCGTCGGACTACGAGCGGTACCTCAACACCGAGGAGCTGCTCGCGCTGCAGAAGGGCCCCGACGAGTGGGTCCACCGCGACGAGCTCCTCTTCCAGGTCGTCCACCAGTCGTCCGAGCTCTGGCTGAAGCTCGCCGCGAGCGACGTCGAGGAGGCGGCGCGGCTGGCCGAGGAGGGTGACGTCGAGGAGGCTGTCCGTCACCTGCGCCGCCCCCTGCGCTGCATGCGCTACGTCACCGATCAGCTCGACATGCTGGAGGAGCTCTCGCCGTGGGAGTACCAGGAGATCCGCAAGGTGCTGGGTCACGGCAGCGGCTTCGACTCTCCCGGCTGGCGGGCGCTCCGCGCCGCCCTCCCGCGCGTCGGGCAGGCCTTCCACGCCCGCCGGCGGGAAGCGGGGCTCTCGCTGGTGGAGCTCTATGTCCAGCGCCGCGACCACGACGCGCTGTACCGGCTCGCCGAGTCGCTGACCGAGCTCGACGAGTGGTGCCAGGCGTGGCGCGTGCGCCACTACCGCGTCGTCGCGCGCGTGATCGGCGACGCGGTCGTCGGCACGCAGGGCACGCCCGTCGAGGTGCTCGGCCGCCTCGTGCAGACGGTGGTCTTCCCGGAGCTCTGGGAGGTCCGCAACGAGCTGACGGCGCGGTCGAAGGCCGAGACCTGAGCTCGATCGAGGCGTGACCCTCCGCGACGAGGTCACGACGCTCCTGCAGGAGCTGCTCCGGCTCGACACCGTCAACCCACCGGGGAACGAGGCACGCGCCGCCGAGCTGCTCCGTGAGTACCTGACGAGGAACGGCCTCGAGAGCCGGCTCGTCGCCAGGTCCCCCGAGCGCGCGAACCTCGTCGCCCGGCTCGAGGGCGGCGGCGGGCCTACGCTGCTCCTGCTCGCCCACACGGACACGGTCCTCGCCGACGCTTCGGAGTGGGCCCGCGACCCGTGGTCGGGAGATCTGGTCGACGGCGAGGTCTGGGGCCGGGGCGCGCTGGACATGAAGGGCCACGTGGCCGCGGCCGCGGTCGCCGTCGCGTCCCTCGCCCGCGAGGGCGCCCGGCTGCCGGGCGACGTCCTGCTTGCGCTCACCGCCGACGAGGAGGTCGGCCTCGACTTCGGCGCGTCGTGGCTCGCCTCGGAGCACCCCGAGGCACTCCGCGCGGACTTCGCGCTCAACGAGGGAGGCGGCGAGCGCTGTGTCCTCGGGGGCCGCGTCTACTACCTCTGCGCCGTCGGCGAGAAGGCGACGGCCCCGTTCAAGCTGCACCTCCGCGGGCGCAGCGGGCACGCCTCCGATCCGTACTCCGCGGACAACGCATTGCTGAAGGCGGCCCCGGTGCTCGAAGCACTCGGCCGGCTCGAGCTGCCCCGGTCGCTGATTCCCGAGGTGAAGGTGTTCCTGGAGACCGTCCTCGGAGAGGTCCCCCCGCTGGAGGAGGCGCTCGCTCGCGCCGCGGACGTGCACCCGCTTGCGGCCCAGCTCCTCGCGCCGCTGCTCTCCGCCACCCTCTCGCCGACGATGATCGAGGCGTCCCGCAAGCGGAACGTGATCCCCGGCTCGTGCGTGATCGAGGTGGACTGCCGCCTGCTCCCCGGGCAGCCGCCCGCCGAGATGGAGGCGCTGCTCCGCGCGGGCATCCCCGACGACTGGGAGCTCGAGTGGATCGTCGCGGAGCAGGTCGGCGGCACGCGCTCGCCGCTCCACACGCCTCTCTGGCGGGCGCTGGAGACCTGGGTGGAGGGGATCGAGCCGGGGGCGCGGCTGGCCCCGATCGTCACGGCGGGGTTCACCGACAGCCACTACGTCCGCAGCTCGCTCGGCGCGACCGTCTACGGCTTCTTCCCGCTCAGGACGATGGACACGCAGCTTGCGGCGCGCCTCGTCCACTCCGCCGACGAGCGGATCGCGGTCGACGACCTCGAGCTGGGGGTCGACCTGCTCCGGCACGTCGCGACGACGCCTCTGACGTGAGCTCGGGACCAGCCGCGGACCGAGGCCGACGGCGGCGGGCCGCGGCCGCCAGCCTCGTCTTCCTGGTGGTCGTCCCCGGCGCGGTCGCCGGGCTCGTCCCGTGGCTGCTCACGGGCTGGGAGACGGGCCGGCGGCTGCCGTGGCCGTTGCAGGCACTCGGGGGCGCGCTCGTCGTCTTCGGCAGCACCGCGCTCGTGCACGCATTCGCGCGGTTCGTCGGAGAGGGGCTCGGGACGCCTGCGCCGGTCGCTCCGACCGAACGTCTCGTCGTCGGGGGCCTCTACCGCTTCGTGCGGAACCCGATGTACCTCGCGGTGGGGGCGATCATCCTGGGGCAGGCCCTCCTGCTCGGCCGGGTCGTGCTCCTCGGGTACCTCGGTGCCTTCGCCGCGGCGGTCGGGGCATTCGTCCACTGGTACGAGGAGCCGACGCTCGCCCGGCGGTTCGGGGAGCAGTACGAGGCGTACCGTCAAGCGGTTCCCGGGTGGTGGCCGCGCGTAAGGCCGTGGGACGGAGGTCCCTGAGGGAGGCGATCAGGCGCCGAGCGCCTCGATGAAGCGCTCGAGCGCCTGCTGGCGCCGGCGGCACTCCGCGATCTCCGCCTCCAGGCGCGCGACCTCGTCGGCGTCTGCCTCCTCCGCCTCGTCACCGTCCTCGTCGGGCCAGTCGTCGCCGTCCTCGTCGGTCACCCAGCCGCCGTTGCCGAGAAGCTCGCGGACGAGAGCGACGTCGTCCGGCTCCATGCGCGCGAACACCTGCTCGTCGACGCGCGGACCGTCTTCCTCGACGACGATCGCGTCGATCTGACCCGCGAGGGCCCGCTCTCGCTGGCGCTCGAACTCGAGGGCCTCGAGCGCATCCTCCCTGCGCCGGCTCCGCACGATCGCGTCGCGATCCACGCGCGAAGGATAATCCCGTCGTGCCGCAGGCTTCCCGCTCGGCCGGCGCTGTCCTGGTCGGAGCCTCGGCCGCACAGGCGTCTGTCGCGTTCGTCAACTTCGGCCTTCCCGCGATCGGGCCCGAGCTCCAGGACGAGTTCGGGCTCAGCCTGTTCGAGCTGGGCGCCGTGCTCGGCGCAGGGCTGCTCGGCTCCGGGCTCGCGCTGCTCGTGGCGGGGGTCGCCGTCGAGCGACTCGGGGCCCGCCGTACGCTGGTTGCCGGAACCGCGCTCGGGACGGTCGCGCTCGTGGTCGCGGCGCTCTCGACCACCAAGGGACCGCTCTTCGGGTCGCTGCTCGTCTTCGGGCTCGGCTCCGCGGTCGTCCCCGTCGCCGGGGCCGGGGAGCTGTTCCGCGTCTACCCGGCCGGGCGGCGCGGCTGGGCGCTCGGCGTGCGTCAGACCGCGGTGCCGCTAGGAGGCACGATCGCGGCCCTGACGTTCCCGGGGCTGTACGCGCTGGGCGGCACCCGGCTCACGATGCTCACGACCGCCGTCGCCGTCGGCGCGACGGGGGCCGCGTTCGCGCTCGTCGTCGGCCCGTCGACCCCCGCGGCGCGGATTCCCTCGCCCTTCCGCAGCATCTGGCGCGCTCCCGGGATGCAGAGGCTGCTCGCGGTCGCGGCGTGCTACATCGTCGTGCTGCAGGCGCTCCTCGCGTACGTCGTGCCCGCGGTGCGGGAAGCGGGGTTCTCGGAGCTGGTTGCGGCGAGCGCGTACTTCGCGATCAACATCGTCGCGATGGGGGCGCGCATCGCCTGGGGCCAGATCGCCGACCGCGGGGGCGGCTCGCGCCGGGTGCGGACCCTGGTGGAGATCGGGGTCGTCTCCGCCGTCGGCTCGCTGCTCTTCGCGGTGGCCCTGCACGGGAGCGCCCTCCTGGTGCTGGCGGCGGCGGTGCTGTTCGGGATCGGGGCGCTCGGATGGAACGCGCTCGTGTACGTCAGCGCAGGCGAGCGTGCCGCGCCGGAGCTGGCCGCCCGCTCCGTCGCGGTCGCTGCGACGGTCGTCTTCCTGCTCTCGGGCGTGGTCACCCCCGTGCTCGGCGCGGTCGTCGACGTCGCCGGCTGGGACGCCCTGTGGCTGAGCACGACGGCGCTCGCGGCGGCGGGAGCGCTGCTCGCCGCGGGCCTCCGGCGACCGCTCGAGCCTGCGCTGTGAGGTCGTGGAGCACGGCCGCGACCCCCTTTCATCGCCTGGCCTGCATACAGTATGGTCACCGATCGTGGGGAAGATCTTCGACGGGCATCCCCCGCTCGCCCGGACGGCCAGCAGCACTGCCGCGGAGATGATCAGGAAGGCGATCGTCGACGGGCGGCTCGCGCCGGGCCAGCGCCTGACCGAGGAGCGGCTCGCGAAGGAGCTGGGGATCAGCCGCACGCCGGTGCGCGAGGCGCTCAAGGTGCTGCAGTCGGAGGGGCTCGTCGACGCAGCCCCCAACCGCAGCGCCACGGTGCGTGCGTACGAGCCGGGCGACCTCGAGGACATGTACCAGCTGCGGGCGCTGCTCGAGGGCTATGCGGCGCGCCGTGCTGCGTCCGGCCTGACCGACGAGCAGCTGCTGGCGCTCAGGGCGAGCTGCGAGCGGTTCGAGGCGATGAGCGCGGACGACGATCTCCGCGAGCTCGTGCGCGAGAACTTCGTCTTCCACAACACGATCCTCGAGGCGGCCGGCAGCGGGCGTCTGGCCGGCATGGTCAGGCAGGTGGTCGAGCTGCCGCTGGTCTACAAGTCGTACGTCTGGTACTCGCCCGAGCAGACGCGGATCTCGCAGCACTACCACCGCCAGATCACGCGCGCGCTGGAGCGGCGCGACGCGGAACGCGCGGAGCTCGTGATGAAGGAGCACGTGCTCGAGGCGCGGGACGTCCTGGTCGGCCACGTCGAGGAGGAGCAGGCACGGGCGCGCGACGAGGTCGAGCAAACGTGACCGACACGGCGCGGGAGGGCCGGGAGGCATCCGCGGCCGAGGCCGGCGGCCCGCTCACGGGCGTGCGGGTCGTGGAGCTCGGGCAGCTCCTCGCCGGGCCGTTCACCGGCCGTTTGCTGGGTGATCTCGGCGCGGAGATCATCAAGGTCGAGGCGCCCGGGCGTCCCGACCCGATCCGGGACTGGGGCAAGGCCCGCTACGAGGGCCGCTCGCTGTGGTGGCCCGTGCAGTCGCGCAACAAGAAGTGCATCACGCTGAACCTCCGCCACGAGGAGGGGCAGTCGCTGCTGCTCCGGCTCGCGGAGCAGGCAGACGTGCTGGTGGAGAACTTCCGGCCGGGAACGCTCGAGAAGTGGAACCTCGGCTACGAGCGGCTGAGCGAGGTCAACCCGAGGCTCGTGCTCGCGCGCGTCTCCGGCTACGGGCAGACCGGGCCGTACGCCAAGCGCGCGGGCTTCGCGTCGGTGTCGGAGGCGATGGGAGGGATCCGGTACATCAACGGCTTCCCCGGCGAGCCCCCGCCGCGCATGCACATCTCGCTCGGCGACTCCCTCGCGGGGATGTTCGCCGCGCAGGGGATCCTGGCGGCCCTCTACTGGCGCGACGCGCTCCGCGGCGGGCTGGGGCAGGTGGTGGACGTCTCGCTGATGGAGGCCTCGTTCGCGATGCTCGAGAGCGCCGTGCCGGAGTACGACCGTCTCGGGATCGTCCGCGGGCCGCAGGGCACGAACCTGAAGGGGATCGCGCCCTCGAACATCTTCAAGTCCTCAGACGACACGTGGATCGTGATCGCCGCGAACGCCGACAACGTCTTCCGGCGGCTGTGCGAGGCGATGGGACGGCCCGAGCTCGCCGACGACGAGCGGTTCGCGACGCACCTCGCCCGCGGCGACAACCAGGACGAGATCGAGGGGATCGTCGCCGAGTGGGCGTCACGCCACACCGCGAAGGAGATCGACGAGATCCTCAACGAGGCGGGCGTGATCTGCGGCCCGATCTACACGATCGCCGACATCTTCGAGGACCCGCAGTACCGCGCCCGGGAGATGCTCGTCACGCACGTCGACCCGGAGTTCGGCGAGTACGTCGGCCCGGGCATCGTCCCGAAGCTGTCGCGTACCCCGGGCGCCGTCCGCTGGTCGGCGACCTGGGAGGAAGGCAGCCACAACCGGGAGGTGTACGGCGACCTGCTCGGGATCCCCGACGAGGAGCTCGAGCGCCTGCGCGCGGAGGGCGTCCTGTGAGGGTCACGGTCTGCGACGTGGCGCCGCGCGACGGGCTCCAGAACGACGCCCAGGTGCTCGACCCCGAGACACGGGCGGAGCTGGTCAACCGGCTCGCCGCGGCGGGCGTGCAGCGGATCGAGGCGGTCAGCTTCGTCAGCCCTGCCCGCGTGCCGCAGATGGCAGGGGCGGAGGAGGTGGTCGCCGCGATCGACCGGCGCGAAGGCGTCGTCTACGCCGGCCTGGCTCTGAACGAGCGGGGCTACGACCGCCTGCGCGAGACGACCCTCGACGAGGTGCATTTCGCCTTCGCCGTCAGCGAGGAGTTCAACCGCCGCAACGCGGGCGCCGCCGTCGAGGCCTCGGTGGAGGCGGGCGAGCGGATCGTCGAGCGCGCGCACGAGGACGGGCTGCGCGCCACCGTCACCCTCGGGACGGCGTTCGGGTGTCCCTTCGAGGGGCGGGTCGATCCCGCGCGGGTGCTGGAGCTCGCCCGCCGCTTCGCAGAGGGGGGCGCCGACGAGCTCGTGCTCGCGGACACCGTCGGGGTCGGCGTGCCGCGACAGGTGCGGGAGCTCGTCGGCGAGGCGATCGGGCTCGGCGTCCCCGTGGGCGTGCACCTCCACAACACCCGCAACACGGGGATCGCGAACGCGTTCGCGGCCGTCGAGGCGGGTGCGACGGTGCTCGACGCGTCGGTCGGAGGCGTCGGCGGCTGCCCGTTCGCGCCGCGCGCGACCGGGAACATCTCCACCGAGGACCTGGTCTACCTGCTGCACGGCGAGGGGATCGAGACGGGAATCGACCTCGACGCGCTGGTCGAGGTCGCGCAGTGGCTGGAGGAGACCCTCGGGCGGGAGCTCGAGGGCATGGTCTACAGGGCCGGCGTCTTCGCGCCGGTCTCCGGATGACGGCATAAAGGGGACAGCATGGCGTACAGGCTCGGAGTCGACGTCGGGGGCACGTTCACCGACCTCTTCCTGGTCGGCGACTCGAACGGGGGCGCGCAGTTCCGCGTCAAGACCCCGTCGACGCCCGCCGACCCGTCGCAGGGGGTGCTCAACGGCGTCCGCCGGATCTGCGAGGAGGCGCAGATCGAGGTCGGCGACCTCCGCAACATCCTCCACGGCACGACGGTCGCGACGAACGCGGTGCTCGAGTCGAAGGGGGCGAGGGTCGGGCTGGTCACGACGACGGGCTTCAAGCAGATCCTGCACCTGGCGCGCTCGCAGACACCGGGGCCGCTGGCGGGCTGGATCATCATGATCAAGCCGGATCCGCCCGCATCGCTGGCGGACACGCGCGAGGCGGTCGAGCGGATGGACGCGCGCGGAGAGACGGTCGTCCCGGTCGACGAGCAGCAGGTCGAGGAGATCGTCTCGGACCTCGTCGAGTCGGGCGTCGAGTCGCTCACGGTGGGGCTGATCAACTCCTACGTCAACCCCGCCCACGAGGAGCGGGTGGCGGAGATCGTCGAGCGGCTCTACCCGGGCTTCCCCGTGACCCTCTCGGCGCACGTCCTGCCCGAGTTCCGGGAGTACGAGCGGACGTTGACCGCCTGCATGAACTCCTACGTCCGCCCGCGGGTGTCGACCTACGTCGAGCAGCTCCAGTCCGAGCTGGGAGGGATCGGCGCCAGGGCCGAGGTCAACATCCTCCGCTCCGACGCCGGGCTGATGACGACGAAGGAGGCGACGCGAAACCCGATCTACGGGATCCTCTCCGGCCCCTCCGGCGGCGTCGCCGGGGCGCTCTACGTGGCCCGCAAGGCCGGCTTCGACGACATCCTCACCTTCGACATGGGCGGCACCTCCACCGACGTCGCGCTCTGCCAGAACGGACAGCCCACGATCGGCCGCGAGACCTCGATCAGCCACTTCCGCATCAAGGTGCCGTCGGTGAACGTGCACACCGTCGGTGCGGGCGGCGGCTCGATCGCGCACGTACCGGAGCTGACCAAGGCGCTCAGGGTCGGCCCGCAGTCCGCGGGCGCCGAGCCGGGACCCGCCGCGTACGGGAAGGGCGGCGCGGAGCCGACCGTCACCGACGCGAACGTCGTGCTCGGCCACCTGCCGCCGCGCCTGCTCGGCGGCGAGATGGAGCTCGACGTGGAGGCGGCGCGCGCCGCCGTCGAGAAGGTGCAGGAGGCGATGGGCCTGCCCTCCGTCGAGGCCGCCGCGGAGGGGATCCTGGCGATCGTGAACGAGAACATGGCCGGCGCGTTGCGGCTCGTCTCGGTGCAGCGCGGCCACGACCCGCGGGAGTTCGCGCTCGTCGCCTACGGTGGCGCCGGGCCGCTGCACGCGAACGCGGTCGCGGAGATCATGGGCTCGTTCCCCGTGCTCGTGCCGCCAGCCCCCGGTGTCCTGTGCGCGATCGGCGACCTGGTCGCCGACTTCCGCGACGAGTTCGCGCAGACGTACATCCGCGTCCTCTCCGACGCCGACGCGGGGGACGTCGCCACGATCCTGGAGGCGCTCGGCGAGCGGGCCACGGAGTGGCTCGAGGGCGAGGGGATCGCCCCGGAGGCACGGGGGATCACGTACACGGCGGACATGCGCTACCACCGCCAGGGCTACGAGATTCCCGTCGCGATCGACCCGGAGGAGGTACGGGGCGGCGGGCTCGCCGACCTCGAGGAGCGCTTCAACGGTCTGCACGAGCAGCTGTACGGGTTCCGCATGCCCGGCACCGCCTCGGAGATCGTCAACCTGCGCGCGGTGGGCTTCGGCGCCGTGCCCAAGCCGGAGCTGCCCACCGGCGAGTCCGGGCCCGCCGACGCCTCCGGCGCCGTGGCGGAGGAGCACGAGATCGTGTTCGAGGGCAGCCGACTCCCGACCAAGATCTACGAGCGGGCGCGGCTCGCGCCGGGGATGCGCTTCGAGGGGCCCGCGATCGTGACCGAGTTCGACTCCACCACCGTCGTCCTGCCCGGGTACACGGCGCAGGTCGACTCCGGCTTCAACATCCTGATCAACCCGACGGCCTGAGGGGCGGACGATGACGACGACAGCAGACGAGCTCCGGATCGCCGAGATCCCGACCGACGTCGAGGTCGACCCGGTCACGCTCGACATCATCGAGGGCGCGCTCAAGAGCGCCCGCTTCGAGATGGACGCGGTGCTGTTCCGCTCCGCGATGAGCCCGGTGATCCGCGAGCAGCACGACGAGTTCCCGATGCTCACCGACCCGCGCGGCCGCATGGTCGTGGGGCAGTTCGGCGCCTACATCAACGAGATGATGGCCGAGTGGGACCGGGGGGTGTACCCGGGTGACGTGATCCTCACGTCCGACCCGTTCAAGTGCTCGGCCTCGATCTCGCACACGAACGACTGGCTCGTGCTCGTGCCGATCTTCTACGAGGACGAACTGGTCGGCTGGTCGAGCCAGTTCGGCCACCAGATGGACGCCGGCGGCCCGCTGCCCGGCTCCCTGCCGACGGGAGCGCGGACGATCTTCGAGGAGGGGATCATCATCCCGCCGCTCAAGATCGTCGAGCGGGGGGTCGTCCAGGAGGAGATCCTCCGGCTGATCTTCAACAACGTGCGGCTGCCGGAGATGAACCGCGCCGACCTGTTCGCGATCGTCGCGGGCTGCCGCGCCGGCGAGCGCCGCGTGATCGACCTGTGCGACCGCTTCGGCAAGGAGACCTACCTCGCGGCGCTGCAGGCCCTCCTCGACCGCACGTACGAGGCGATGCGGACGCTGATCCAGCTCGCGATCCCGGAGGAGCCCCAGACATTCGTCGACTGGGTCGACGACGACGGGCTCGGCAACGGGCCGTACAAGATGCAGCTGACCATCTGGCGGGAAGGCGACCACGCCTTCTTCGACTGGTCGGGCACCGACCCGCAGGCGCTCGGCCCGGTGAACTTCTACCTCTCAGAGGGCATGTTCAAGATGTTCATCGGGATCTACCTGATCATGGTCAACGATCCCCAGATCCTCTTCAACGACGGCTTCTATCCCCTGCTCCACGTCGTCATGCCGGAGGGGAGCCTGCTGCGGCCGCGCTACCCGGCCGCGCTCGGCTGCCGCACGCACGCGCTCGCCCGGCAGTTCGACGTGCTCGGCGGGGCGCTCTGCAAGCAGGCGCCCGAGCTGAACACCGCGGCCGGCTACGGCACGAGCCCCTACATGCTCTACTCCGGCTGGGACGCCCAGGGCGAGTTCTTCTACTCGATGGAGATCCTCTACGGCGGGATCCCCGGGCGGCCGATCGGCGACGGGATGGACGGCCACTCGTGGTGGCCGCTGTTCGAGAACATCCCCACCGAGTACCTCGAGGCCTACTACCCGCTGCGGATCGACGGCTACACGACCGTCACCGACTCCGGCGGCCCCGGCCTGCACCGCGGCGGCAACGGCGTCGAGAAGCGCTACGTCTACCTCGAGCCGGGAGAGGTCTCGATCCACGACGACCGCTGGCTGACCCGGCCCTGGGGCGTCCTCGGCGGCTGGCCGGGCTCCCGCTCGACGAAGCTCTTGAAGCGCGCGGACGGCACCGAGCAGGTGCTGCCCTCGAAGTGCGACAACGTCGAGGTGGACGTCGGCGACATGCTCGTCTACCGGACAGCGGGCGGCGGCGGCTGGAAGGACCGGCTCGACAGGCCGCCGGACGCGGTCGCCAGGGACGTCTCCTTCGGGCTCGTCAGCCGCGAGGCCGCCCGCGAGGGGTACGGCGTCGTGCTCGCCGAGGACGGGTCGGTGGACGAGGCAGCCACCGAGTCGGAGCGGGCACGCCAGCGCGAGCAGCGCGGAGAGCCGCTCGCCTTCGACTTCGGCGCCTCCCTGGAGGAGACGATGGCCGCCTGCGAGGCGGAGACGGGCCTCGAGCCGCCCACGCCCGCGAAGCCGCTGCGCTGGTCGCCGCTCGAGCCCGGAGACCAGGCGCTGGCCCGCGTCCGGGCGGGCGACGGGATCCCGGAGCCGACACGCGGTTGAGGTGACGTGAGGCACCGCGGCTTCCACGGCAGGGCGGGCCTCGGCTCGAGGCCCGCCCTGGTCGTCGTCGACGTCAACGTCGGGTTCACCGACCCCGAGTCGCCGCTCGTCTGCGACCTCGACGACGTCGTGGAGGCGATCCGGCGGCTCCTGGGGGCATTCCGCGAGAGCGATCTCCCCGTCGCGTACACGACCGTCTCCTACGACGAGGCGGCGAAGCGCGCGGCAGGGGCCTTCATCGACAAGGTGCCGGCCCTCCTGACCCTGGAGGCGGGATCGCGCTGGGTGGAGATCGATCCCCGCATCGCCCCGCTGGGCACCGAGCCCGTGTTCAACAAGCTCTGGGCCTCGGCGTTCTTCGCGACCCCGCTCGCGAGCTTCCTCGCCGCGGGCCGCGCCGACAGCCTCGTCGTCACGGGGGCCTCGACCTCGGGCTGCATCCGGGCGACCGTGGTCGACGCGCTGCAGCACGGCTACCGGCCGACGGTCCCCCGCGAGGCGGTGGGCGACCGGAACCCGGCGGCGCACGAGGCGAACCTCTACGACATCGAGGCCAAGTACGGCGACGTCGTCTCCCTGGACGAGGTGCTCGCCTCCGTGACGGCCGCGCCGAGGGAGGACATGATCGCGGGATGATCGTCCGCGACGCAGGCGACGCGTGGCAGGTCGTCCTCCAGACGGATCACGCGGACCTCTCCGGCGCGTTCGCACGCGCCTGGGCCGAGCAGGGCCCCCGGCACGACTCGCTCGTGCTCGCGGCGGAGCGCCACGACGACGGCTGGGCCGTGTGGGAGCAGTCACCGCTCGTGGACGCGGACGGCGCGCCGGTGAACTTCCTCGACGTCCAGGTGCCTGCCCACCTCGCCTTCTACCGGGCCGGCATCGCGGCGATCGCAGACGAGGATCCCTACGCGGGCCTGCTCGTCTCGATGCACGGCGCGGGCATCTACCGGCAGCGCTACGGCGAGGACCCAGGGCTCCGGCTCACGCACGCCGACGACGTCGCCGAGCTCGTGGAGGAGTTCGTCGCCGAGCAGGAGGCGAGCGCCCGGGCGCGACTGGACGCCGCAGGGGTCGACGACGAGCTGCGCTGGGCCGACTACCGGCGGCTCCAGTCCTACGACCGGCTCTCGCTCCTCTTCTGCATGCGCGACCTCGAACGGGAGCAGCCGTTCGAGCTCGGAGCCCTGCGGATCGAGCCGCGCGGCGCCTGGCGGATCGGCGTGGAGCCGTACCCGTTCGCCGACGGCGCACGCACGCTCGAGCTCGTCCGCCGCCTCGTCCCGAAGCGGGGGTGGACACAGAAGGCGTTCCGGGAGCAGTTCCTCGAGCTCGAGCCGGAGCGGTTGGAGATCGTGGTCGAGCCGTGACGGAGGGAGCGATGGAGAACGCGGTGGAGGGTGTCGTCGTCGTGAACGGTGTCAAGCTCTGGCACAGGATCACGGGCGAGGGCGAGCCGGTCGTCCAGATCCACGGAGCCGGGTTCGGGCACTTCAACTTCGACCCGGTGACGCCGGCGCTGGCCGAGCGGTTCCGGGTCGTCGACTACGACATGCGCGGGTACGGGCGGTCGGATCGCCCGGTGCAGGACTACGACATGGAGGTGTGGGCGGACGACCTCGCGGGGTTGATGGACGCACTCGGGCTGGAGGCGGCCCACGTCCACGGGACGTCGATGGGCGGCATGATCGCGATCGTCTTCGCGGGCAAGTACCCGCAGCGGACGACGTCCGTCGTGATCAACTGCGCGGCCGCCAAGCTCGGCGCGACCGGCTGCCTGATCTTCAAGAACTGGATCGACATCGCCCGTCTCGACCCCGAGGGACCGGGCAGCCGCGTGCTCGCCGAGCTGATCACCTGGCAGGCGCTCTCGAAGCGCTTCGTGGCGGAGCAGGGGGCCGAGGGGCTCGCCGACGCGATGCAGACGATCCTCCGGGACTCGAACGACCTCGAGATCTTCACCGCCGCGTGTCAGGCGATGTGCGACATGGACCTGCGGCCCTGGCTCTCGAGGATCACCTCCCCGGCGCTCGTGCTCGGCGGCGACGAGGATCTGATGACACCCTGGGACCAGGGGCCGGACGGCGCCGGCCAGCAGGCGATCGCGGACGGGATCCCCGGCGCGCAGACGCACGTGATCCGGGGCGCGAACCACTCCACGATCTTCGACTCGACGGCGGAGCACGCCAGCGTCGTGAGCGAGTTCTTCGCGCGCCACGCCGCGCGCTGATGCCCGCCGTCGAGGAGTACGGGATCGAGCCGATCCCGCCGGAGCTACGTACCGCCGGCTGGCGCGACCTCTTCGCGGTCAACTTCACGTTCTTTCTCAACCCCGTGATGTACGTCCTCGGGGCGCTCGCCGTGCTCGAGGGCGGGCTGCCGCTGCCCTGGGCGATCGTCGCCATGGTGCTCGGGCAGGCGCTCGCCTTCGGCCTCCTCGTCGTGGTCGCCCGCCCGGGCGTGGACGACGGCCTGCCCGGCCAGGTCGCGATGCGCGCGACGTTCGGGATCCTCGGCGCCCGCCTCGCCACGTCGCCCTACCGGATGGTCGCGGCGACCTACTGGTTCGCCGCCCAGGCGCTCACCGGCGCGCTCGGCTTCCAGGCGATCGTCGACGCGATGTCCGGGCACCGCCTCCCGCTCGTGCCCACGGCGGTCGGACTCGGCGTCTTCTACGCCGCCCTCGCCCTGCTCGGCTTCGACGTGATGCGGTGGCTGCTCAAGCTCGTGCTGCCGCTCTCGCTCGGCGCCGCCGCCGTGCTGGTGGCGCTCTTCATCGCCTCCGACGACCCGCGCTACGCGCCGTCCCGGGTGCTCGACTCGCCCGACCAGAGCCTCACGTGGGTCGGCTTCGCGACCTTCGTGACCGTGATGTGCGGCTCGTCGCTGACGTTCGTCACCAACGTCGCCGACGTCTGCCGCTACACGCCGACGCGACGCGACATGCGGATCGGTCTCGTCGCGTCGGCGCTCCTCGCCGCGGTCGCGACCACCTTCGTCGGGGGCTACGTCGCCGCGGCGAGCGGCGACACGAACCCTTTCGTCGCCGCCGCGGGACTGACGTCGAGCGACGTGATCCTGGCCGGCCTGCTCGTGGCGATCGTCGTCCAGACGGTCGCCGCCAACCTCACGAACGTGTACACGGCAGGGCTGTCGCTGGTGAACTCCGTGCCGCGCCTCGGCCGGCTGCGGGCGACGGCGATCGCCGGAGCGGCGGCGGTGGTGCTCTCGGGCTTCCCCTCGTTCATCGAGGAGGCCCAGTCGTGGGTCACGCATCTGGGCAACCTCGGCGCGCCGCTGACGGGCGTCGTGCTCGCCGACTACCTCGTGGCGCAGCGGGGGCGGATCGACGTGCCCGCCCTGTTCGATCCGGCCGGTCGCTACCGCTACCGCGCCGGCGTCAACCTCTCCGCCCTGGTCGGGATCGTCGCAGGGGTGGCCGCGTACTACGCCGTCCCGGACGGCGCGCTGAAGGTCGTCTGGGGCATCGCCGTCGCGGCGCTCGGCTACCTCGCTGCCCGTGAGCTCGAGCTCCGGATCGTCGGCCGCGGGCCGGTGCCGGCACCGGTCTCGGAGGGGGCGAAGCCCCGCTGAGCCCGCGCGGCCCGGCTCAGCGCCGGTGGACTGCGATCCGAAAGCGGATTTTCGACGAAGATATGGTGTATGCGGACGCTGAGAGGTCGGCGCACGCTCGTGGGCGCTGCCTGCGCCGTCGCCACGGCGGCAATCGTCACAACCGTCGTCCTCGTCTTCAGCGCGAGCTCGAGAGCCGAGCCCACGGTGGCGCAGTACTTCGCACGCGTGGCGGCGATCTGCCGCGTCTACGGGCCGCGGCTCGACAGGATCCGGCCGCCCGACGTCGCGGAGCCCGCGAACGTGATCGACGCCGTCGTCCGGGCCCTCCCGCTCGCGCGAGCGCAGAAGCGTAAGGTCAGTGCGCTCGAGCCACCTCCGAAGCTGCGTGCCAGGGTGACGCGCTGGCTCGACCTCCAGGAACGGCGGCTGGAGATGCTCGAGAAAGCGCTGCGGGCGGCTCGAAAGCAGGATTTCCGGGCGCTGAGCGTCGCCTACGTCGACTTCATCCTCGCGGGCCCGAAGGTGGCACGGCTCGGGACCGCGATCGGCGTCCCTCACCCACCGTGCTAGGCATGCGCTCGAACGGTCCACGAGCCTGGTTGGGCGTTGACTCGCGCCCGCGCCGGTTGTATACAAACAGCATTCCAGGGTCTGGTCCAACCTGTCGTTCCCGCGGCTGCGGTATCGCCAATGCCCTCCGCGACTCGCCTGTCTGTCAGCCCCGAACCGTCGAGACCCTCGAGAGTCGCGAGGGGAAAGGAGCACACGTATGAGTGGGGAGTGGGAGTACGACCCCTACGAATATGCCGAGGAGCTCGCCGCCGGGGAGGATCTCGGCCGAAGCGATCTCTCGACGCCCGAGCGGAGAGAGGACGAGCGCGGGGGCCTGACCCGCCGGGAGCTCATCGCCCGGGGTGGCGCGGGTGCGGCGATGGTCGGCGGCCTGGGCGCGCTCGCGGGGCCGGCCGCAGCCGCCAGGCAAGGTTCCAGCGAGGTCGACGCGAACGGGAAGTTCACGGGCACGCTGCGCGTGCTCACGCTCGGGGTCGAGTTCCCGATCCCCGACATCGCGAAGCAGGCGTCCAAGGACCTCGGCTTCACGGTGAAGCCGATCCTCGCTCCGTCGGAGAAGCAGCCGCAGATCGCGATCACGTCGCCCGACACGTTCGACGTCTTCGGCGGCTACAACTACCAGTCGCTGCAGGTCTGGCCGTCGGGTGGGCTCCAGCCGGTCGACACGCGCCGGCTCAAGAGCTGGGCGGCGCAGTACAAGCTGTTCACGCACGGCAAGCTCAACCCGGCGTCCGGCGTGTGCACGTTCGGCCAGGGCAACGCGCCCTTCCGGACGACGTTCGTCGACCCGGACGGCTCGACCGGCCTTCCGGCGTACGCCAACGGCCCGAAGAGCAACCGGCAGATCATCCGCTGGATCGGCGAGGACGGCAAGCCGATCGGCGGGAAGCCGCAGCCGCGCTGGATCGTCGGCCCGGCGGCGCACTTCAACGCCGACTCCATGGGCTACAACGCCGACGTGATCAAGAAGCGGCCGGGGCAGGTGTCGTGGGCCGAGCTCCTGAACAACCGGTGGAAGGGGCGGGTCTCCCTCCTCCGCGACCCGGGCATCATGAGCCAGGACGGGGCGGCCGCGGTCGGCGCCCTCGGCCTCCTCAAGATCAAGGACTACGGCAACCCGACGAAGGGCGAGATCGACCGGCTCTTCAAGATCCTCACGAGGTACAAGAAGCAGGGCCAGTTCCGCGCCTTCTGGTCGGCGTTCACGGACTCGGTCAACTTCATGGTCTCCGGTGAGGTCGTGATCGAGTCGATGTGGTCTCCTGCGGTCGCGCTGGTCAAGGCGGCCGGCGTGAACATCCTCTACGCAGCGCCGCCCGAGGGCTTCCGCGGCTGGTGCAGCGCCGAGGGCATCTCGTCGAAGGTCACCGACCCGGCGAAGCTGCAGGCGTGTTACGACTACATCAACTGGAACTACAACGGGTACCTCGGCGCCGTGATCATGCGTCAGGGCTACTACATCGCCAACGGCCAGAGACTGCTCCCGTGGATCAAGTCCGCGGCGGGGAAGCGGGCAGGCTTCACGCCCGCCGAGTACGACTACTGGTGGGGCGGCAAGGCGGCCCCGAGAGACCTGCCGGGCATCACGGGCAAGGTCGGCGACATCAAGAAGGGCGAGCGCCGCGAGGGCGGTTCGTTCCAGCAGCGCATCTGCAAGTACTACTCGTGGAACTCGTTCGGCAAGGAGAGCGTTTACCTCACCAAGAGGGCGAACGACTTCCTGTCCGCGTAACGTCGAATGACGGATCACGTGGAGGACATCGAGGGGGCGGCACCTGCCGCCCCCTCGCCATCGAGCGGGTCGGGCCTCGACCTCATCGGGTTGACGAAGGTGTTCCCCGGCGGGACGGTCGCCGTCGACGACGTCAACCTGCACGTGGAGCACGGGGAGTACGTCGTCCTGCTGGGGCCGTCCGGCTGCGGCAAGACGACGACGCTGCGGATGATCGGCGGCCACGAGTTCCCGTCCGAGGGCGACATCGTCCTCGACGGCCAGTCGCTGGTCGACCTGCCGCCGCACAAGCGGCCGACGACCACGGTGTTCCAGCACTTCGCCCTGTTCCCGCACCGGTCGGTGCTCGCGAACGTCGAGTTCGGCCTCAAGATGCACGGCGTCGGGAAGGAGGAGCGGCGGCAGCGGGCGTTCGAGGCGCTCGACATGGTCGGGCTGACCCCCCTGGCCGACCGCAAGCCGAGGGCGCTCTCCGGCGGTCAGCAGCAGCGCGTCGCCCTGGCCCGGGTGCTCGTGACGAAGCCGAAGGCGCTGCTCCTGGACGAGCCGCTCGGCGACCTCGACCGGCTGCTCCAGCTGCGGATGCGCGTCGAGCTGCGCAACCTCCAGCGCCAGCTGGGCCTGATGTTCATCCACGTCACGCACAACCAGGAAGAGGCGCTCTCGATGGCCGATCGGATCGTGGTCATGAACGAGGCGCGGATCCAGCAGGTCGCCGACCCCCTCACGATCGCCACGCGGCCCGCGACCGAGCTCGTCGCCCGGTTCATGGGCGACAACAACATCATCCGCGGCACCGTGACCGAGCGCGAGGGCGACCGGCTCGTCGTCGAGGACGAGCAGCAGGTGCGGGCGAGCGTGAGGGCACCCGAGGCCCGGCAGTCGGTCGGCGACCCGGCCATGATCTCGGTCCGGGCCGCGGCCGTGATCGTGGATCCGAACGGCGCGACCGCGAGCGACCTCAACACGGCCGAGTGCGAGATCGTCTTCGTCGAGTTCCTCGGTGACCTCGTCAAGCTGCACCTGCTCACGGGCGGTGAGCGCATGCTCGCCAAGGTCGGCGCGGAGGCGTACCCGGCGCTCCGCGGCCGCGAGGGCGAGCGGATCCGGATCTCCTGGAAGGAGGAGGATGTCCAGCTCCTCGACGCCTGATCACCTGGACGAGGACGCCGCCAGGCTCGCGCTCGAGGAAGTCGAGGAGGCCGAGGCCGTCCTCGCGCAGCGTCCCCAGAAGGCGGAGGCGGCGCTCGGGGAAGGTGCGGGAAGCGGCCGCTCGAGCGGCTGGGTGACGGCCGCGCTGGCGGCGCCGGGGCTGCTCTGGATCGGCTTCTACCTGATCGCCCCGCTCGTGATCATCGTCCTCGTCAGCTTCTGGACCTTCACGGACTCCGGGTTCGAGCGAACGTGGACGCTCGAGAACTACAGCGAGCTCTTCAACGACTCGACGTACTGGGACAACATGATCTCGACCTTCGTGACGTCGCTGATCGCGGTGGTCGCATGTCTCGTCCTCGGGTTCCCCGTCGCCTACTTCCTCGCCCTCAAGGTCGAGAGCCTGCGTATCCAGATCGCGCTGTTCATCATCGCGCTGGCGCCGTTCTGGACGAGCTTCCTCACGCGCGCCATCGCGTGGACGTTCCCGCTGATGGGTCGTGAGGGCGCGCTGAACCAGGTGCTCATCAAGCTGGGGATCATCGCCGAGCCGATCCCGGAGTTCGGCTTCTCGACGCTCTCGGTGCGTCTCGCGATGATCCAGCTCTACATCCTGTTCATGATCACGCCCCTGTTCTTCTCGCTGGCGCAGGTCGACCGCCATGCGATCGAGGCCGCGCGCGACCTCGGCGGCAACTGGTGGAGGACGTTCCGGGAGGTGATCCTCCCCCAGACGATGCCCGGCATCGTGATCGGCTCGATCTTTATCTTCGTCCTCACGATGGGCGACTACGGGACGGTCGCAACCGTGGGCGGGGGCAACATCACCTCCGTCGGTACGCTGATCTACTCGAAGATCGGAGCCGTGCAGTACCCGCAGGGCGCCGCCTCGGCCGTGCTGCTGGTGATCGTCCTGATGGTCGGCGTCTGGGTGATCACGCGCTTCTCCAACCTGAGGGAGGAGCTGTGATCGAGACCATGGCCCAGGCTGCGGAGGCGGTCGCGCGGCCGCAGGACGTCGTCGTGCGCCGCGAGGTGAAGCAGCGCCGTGACTGGGCGAAGCTCGGCCTCGGCGTCTACTTCTTCATCTTCCTCTTCTTCCTCTACATCCCGATGATCCTGATGGCGATCCTCTCCTTCCAGGGCGACACGGGCCAGCTCACGTTCCCGTTCCGTGGCCCCGTGAGCCTCGACTGGTGGAAGACGCTCTGGGACTCGAACCTCTTCAACACCATCGCCGACGACGTCAGCGCGTCGGGCCGTCAGTCCCTCTGGCTCAGCCTCGCGGCGGGAGCCCTCGTGGCCGTCTTCGGGTTCATGCTGTCGATGGCCTTCCGCCGCCGGTGGCGCCTGCGGACGGACGTCGTGGCCTTCTACGTCCTGATGCTCGCGCTGATGACCCCTGCCTTCCTCGTCGGGCTCGGCAACCAGCTGCTGTGGCGGTTCATGGGCGAGACGCCGAGCCTGTGGTACACGGCGCTCGGCGCGAACGTGATCTGGGGGATCCCGTTCTCGTTCCTCGTCATGCTCGCGGTCTGGAACCGGTACGACCGCCACATCGAGGAGGCGGCGCGGGACCTCGGGGCGAACTCGGTCACCACGTTCCGCGAGGTGACGCTCCCGCTCGTCTGGACGGGCGTGTTCGGCAGCTTCCTGTTCGGTTTCACCCTGACCTGGAACGACTTCGACCGGACGATCCTGCTGCAGAACGGTTACGAGGCGCAGCCTCTGCCGATCCTGATCGGCACCTGGCCGTCCTCGAGGCCGATCCTCCCCAACCTGTACGCGCTCGGCGCCGGGACGACCGCGGTGACGCTGTTCCTGATCTTCACGGTGCTCGTCGCCGTCACGCTCCGGCTCCGCTTCCGCAGCGCGCCGGTGACCCGTCCGGCGGAGGAGCTCGGCGAGGCGGACAGCCTCGCCGGCCCCGGCAGTCTCCGGCGGCCCGCGGAGTAGCCCGTCAGGGGCAGTCGCGTGGGCGCGGCACACGCTCCGACCGTCGTCGTGGTCTCGACGGGCGGCACGATCGCGATGCGGCCCGATCCCGCGAGCGGGAAGCTCGTCCCCGCCGTCTCGGGCGAGGAGCTGATGGAGATGCTCGAGTGGCCGGAGGCACCCGCGATCGAGCTCGACGACTTCGCCCGGGTGCCGAGCTTCGACGTCCACGGGGAGCTCGCGCTCGCCCTCGCGCGGCGCGTGGGCGAGCACGCAGGCGGCGGCACCCCGACGGTCGTCACGCACGGCACCGACACGATGGAGGAGACCGCCTACCTGGCCGACCTGCTGCTTCCCGAGAGGGCGGCACCCGTGGTCTTCACGGGCGCGCAGCGGGGAGCCGAGGAGCGGGACGCCGACGGCCCGCGCAACCTCCGCGACGCGATCACGGCCGCCCTGGCGGAGGACGCCGCCGGACGAGGCGTGCTGGTCTCCTTCGCGGGCGAGGTGCACGCTGCGCGGGAGGCGCGCAAGGTGCACACGAGCGCCCTGCAGGCGTTCGCCTCTCCCGGCTACGGCCCGCTCGGGCACGTCGACGCCGGCGCGGTGCGTTTCCGCCGCCGCCCCCTGCGGCGCGCCTCCCTGCCGCCGCCGGAGCTGCTCGCGCCCGTCGACCTGATCCGCCTGCACGCCGGCAGCGACGCGCGCTTCCTGCGCACGGCGGTCGGGTCCGGCGCCCAAGCGATCGTGCTCGAAGGCACCGGCCGTGGCAACGCGAACGACCAGGTCGTGGAGGGCGTGCGCGAGGCGGTCGCGGCCGGGGTCGCGGTCGTCGTCTGCTCACGCTGCACGGAAGGGCGGGTCGAGCCCGTGTACGGTCGCGGCGGCGGCCGCGACCTCGCCGAGGCGGGCGCGCTGTTCGCGGGCGACCTGGCGGGCCCGAAAGCGCGCGTGCTGCTGCAGGTCGCCCTGGGCGCCGGGCTCGACGCGGCCGGCGTCCTCTCGTCGCAGTCCTAGCACGGAGCTCGCCGTCAGGCCTTGCGCGCCGAGCGCTGCGCGAAGTCGTCCGCGATCTCGTCGAACGTCGCCCAGCGCACCCCGTCGTGCCCGTTGATGTGGTCGATGATCCGCTGGTGCATCGCAAGCACGGCGGGCCGCCCGCTGACGTCGGGATGGATGGTCATCGTGAACACGGCGTAGTCGTGCTCGGCGTAGACCCAGTCGAACTGGTCCATCCACAGCTGCTCGATGTCGCGCGGGTTGACGAAGCCGTGGCTGTTCGGCGCCGTCTTGATGAACATCATCGGGGGGAGGTCGTCGAGGTACCAGCTCGCCGGGATCTCGATCAGATCGGTCTCCTCGCCGCGGACGAGGGGGAGCATCCACTCCTCGGCCCGCTTCGAGTAGTCGATCTTCGTCCAGGAGTCGCCCACGCGGACGTGGTACGGCAGGAAGTCGTGGTGCATGAGACTGTGGTCGTACTTGATGCCCCGCTCGAGCAGGAGCTCGTTGGTGACGGTCGAGAACTCCCACCACGGTGCGACGTAGCCGGTCGGCCTGCGGCCCGAGACCTGCTCCACGAGCCCGATGCACTTGTCGAGCACGGCCGTCTCCTGCTCTCTCGTCATCGCGATCGGGTTCTCGTGCGTGTAGCCGTGGATCCCCATCTCGTGCCCCGCAGCGACGACCATCTCGGTCTCGCGCGGGAACGTCTCGATCGAGTGGCCGGGGATGAACCAGGTCGTCTTCAGGCTGTTCCGCTCGAACAGCTGCAGCAGGCGCGGCGTCCCCACCTCGCCGGCGAACAGCCCGCGCGAGATGTCGTCGGGCGAGTTCTCGCCCCCGTACGACCCGAGCCAGCCCGCGACCGCGTCGACGTCCACGCCGTACGCGACGAAGATCTCCTTGGCCATCTCCCTCACCCTCCGTTCCGTCCGCCCCTCGCCGGTGCTGCTACAACGCGACTCTAATGTGCTCGCTCTGCGGCGTCATGTCGAAGGAGCACTGGGCCGAGCTCGGCGACGGGCGGCGGGCGCGCGTCTTCCGCGCCGCCCTGCTCGACAGGGTGCTCTCGCAGTTCGGGCTCTCCGTCGCGGCGTGGGCGGGCAGCTACGTCGTCCGCGACGCGAAGGGCGGCGCGGCGGTCGTCTCCGACCTCGGCGCGCTCTGGGTCGAGGCCGAGCGGCTCGCCGGGCGACCCCTCGACCCGCTCGACCCCGGCCTCCTGGCGACGCTCTCCGCGTGAAGACGCCCGTCGTCCTCGTCACGGGCTTTCTCGGCAGCGGCAAGACGACGCTCATCTCCGAGCTCCTGGCGCGGCCCGAGCTGGGCGACACGGCGGTGATCGTGAACGAGCTCGGAGACGTCGGCATCGACCACCACCTCCTCCGCCGCGTCGACGAGCGGACCGTCCTGCTCGCCAGCGGATGCGTCTGCTGCGCCCTGCGCGGCGACCTCGCCGACGAGCTGCGCGACCTGCTCGACCGCCGTGACGCCGGCGAGATCCCGCAGTTCCGGCGCGTGGTCGTCGAGACGACCGGCGTCGCCGACCCGACCCCGATCGTGAACACGCTGCTCTCCGACCCGCTCGTCCCGCACCACTACACGCTGGACACCGTGGTCGCGACGGTCGACGGGATGCACGGCCTGCGCGGGAGCGAGTCGGTGAAGCAGGTTGCCGCGGCGGACACGCTCGTGCTGACGAAGCCGGACCTCGCCGAGCCGGTGTCGCTCGACGCGCTCGAGCGGGAGCTGGAGGCGCTCAATCCCACGGCGCCGGCCCTGCGGGTGGCCTTCGGGAACGTCGAGCCGGAGCTTCTCCTGCGTGGCCCGGAGCACGACCTCGAGCGGCTGCCGACCTCGCCGTCGGTGGAGGGCGAGCACGCGCACGAGATCCACGCCGTGTGCCTCGTGCTCGACGAGGAGGTCGACTGGGTCGCGTTCGGAATCTGGCTGACGATGCTGCTCCAGGCGCGCGGTGCGGACGTGCTCCGGGTCAAGGGCCTGCTCGACACCGGAGGCGAGGGCCCGCTGCTCGTCAACTGCGTCCAGCACGCGGTGCACCCGCCGGTGCACCTCCACGGCTGGCCGGACGAGGACCACCGCTCGCGCCTCGTCGTCATCGGACGGGGCTTCACGGGGGAGGAGCTCGAGGCGTCGTTGCGAGCGTTCTGCGGCGCCGCGTGCCCCGGCTGACCCTCAGGCGGCGCGCGGCTCGGTACGGGGTGTCTCGGCCGACCCGAGGTGAACCCTCGGGCAGAAATGCACGCCCCGCGGGTCGAGGCGCCCGCGGCACACCGGGCACCGCACGACGGGCACGTCGGCAGCAGTGAACACGCGCTCGGCCCCGTGCGCCCGCCGCTCCTCCTCGAGCACACGATTGCGCTCACCGATCCGGACCACAGCCCGCGCAGCAACGCCCGTCCCGCGCACCAGCCGGAGAGCGAGCTGCGGCGCGCTCACCGTCCCCCAGGCTCCGATCCCCCAACTCTCTCCCCGGCACGTGGCGCCGAAGAGATCCGGCTCGACCACCCAGACTATGACGAGCTCGGCGTCGTGCTCCTGGCAGTAGGAGATCGCCGTACGCACGATCTCGGGTGCACCCGCCGACGCGTTCATCTCGGCGACGACCCGCTGTTTCTCGGTCGGTTGCCCGGTCATTGCTCCTCCCTTGCGTCACGAACAGATTGCTCCGTGGACCAGGAGACACCGAGTCGGTCGACGGCGGGTAGCGCCGCGGTTGCAGGCGAGTCGACGATCGGCAGCAGACCGGTAAACGACGCCCCCGAAGCAAGTGCCGTTTGGTACGTTCGCGGGCCAATGGAGTTTCGCCTTCTCGGTCCTCTCGAAGCGGGTGAGCCGGGCGCGCCCGTCGCGCTCGGCTCGGAAAAGCAGCGGGCGCTGCTGGCGCTTCTCCTGCTCGATGCCAATCACGCTGTCTCGCTGAGCCGTCTGATCGAGGGGTTGTGGGGCGAGGCGCCGCCCGAGAAGGCGGTCAAGGCGATCCAGACATACGTGTCACGCCTGCGGAAGGCGTTGCCCGAGGGCGTCTTGTCCACGCGACCGCACGGCTATGCGATCGAGGTCGATCCCGACGATCTCGACCTGCACGTCTTCGAGCGCCTCCTCGAGGAGGGCCGCAGAGGGCTTGCGGAGAACAGGCACGCTGCCGCCGGCGAGGCCCTTCGGCGAGCGCTCGGGCTCTGGCGCGGACTCGCCCTCGCCGAGTTCGCCGCGGAGCCGTTCGCGGCGAGCGAGGGTGCACGCCTCGAGGAGCTCCGCCTGCTTGCTCTCGAGGAGCGAGTCGAAGCAGATCTCGCGCTCGGCCGCCACGCCGACTTGATCGGCGAGCTCGAGCTGCTCGTGGAGCAGCACCCCTTCAGGGAGCGCTTCTGCCTGCAGCTCATGCTCGCCTTGTACCGCTCGGGTCGGGAGGCCGAGGCGCTCGGCGCCTACCGGGACAGGCGCACCCACCTGGTGGGCGAGCTCGGCATCGAGCCGAGCAGGAAGCTCCACGAGCTGGAGAGCGCCATCCTTCGACAGGACCCGGTACTCGACGAGCCGTCCCGGAGCATGACGGAGACCGTCCCGGTCTCACGCCCGAGCATCCCGTTCGTAGGCCGTGAGGTCGAGCTGGCACGTCTCGCGGCTGCGCTCGACGAGGCGTTCGCCGGAGACGGCCGACTCGTCATGGTCTCGGGCGAGCCGGGGATCGGCAAGAGCCGCCTCGTCACAGAGCTCGCCGGGCTCGCTCAGATACGTGGAGCTCGGGTGCTCTGGGGACGCTGCTACGAGCGCGAGGGAGCCCCGCCCTACTGGCCGTGGGTGCAGGCGATCCGGTCGTACGCCGACCAATGCGATCTGCGGCTGCTCGGGTCCGGGCTGCAACGCCACACCGCAACCGTCGCCGAGATCGTGCCGGAGTTGCGCGAACAGCTACCCGGCCTGGGCGCTGCCCCTGCGCCCCGTGATCCGAAGGAGGCCCGCTTCCTCCTCCTCGACTCGGTCGCATCGTTCTTGAGGCACGCAGCCGCGAAGCAGGTCATGACGATCATCCTCGACAACCTCCACGCGGCCGACGCGGGCTCGCTGCTCATGCTCGAGTTCCTTGCCCGGGAGCTCGCGGGCACGCCTCTGCTGGTCGTCGGCACGTATCGAGACGTCGCGCTGAGGCGCGGAGACCGGCTCGTCGAGACCCTGGCCGAGCTCACGCGCGAGGGCACCTTCGAGCGCCTCCCGCTGCGAGGGCTGACCGTGACCGAGGTGGCACGCCTCGTCGAGGCGATCATGGGCCGGCCCGCTGCACCCGAGCTCATGCAGGCGATCCACCGCCAGGCCGAGGGGAACCCCCTGTTCGTCACCGAGGTGGTGCGCGTGCTCGACCAGGAGGACGCCTTCGCCGACGAGAGGAGCCTGTCTCGCGACTGGAGCCTGCGGGTGCCGGAGGGAGTGCGGGCCGTGATCGGCAGGCGCCTCGACCAGCTCTCGCCGGCCTGCAACGATGTCCTCCGGCTTGCGTCCGTCATTGGCCGTGAGTTCGGCCTCCGCCAGCTGCAGGCGCTCGTCGTCGAGTCGGCCGACGACGAGCTGCTCGGGCTCGTGCACGAGGCTCTCGACATGCGCCTCGTCGAGGAGCTCCCCGACACGATCGACTGCTTCCGGTTCACGCACCGGCTGATCCAGGAGACGCTCCTCTCGGAGCTGTCGACCACGCAGCGCGTGCGGCTCCACGCCCGCGTCGCCGAGGCGCTCGAGCAGCACTACGGCGACACGGTCGACGCCCACGCGGCGGAGCTCGTCCACCACTGTGCGGAGGCCGAGACGGTGCTCGGCCCAGCCGCTCTCGTCCGCTACGCGCGGCTCGCCGGCGAGCAGGCCCTCGTCGCGCACTCCTACGAGGAGGCGTCTGCGTACTTCCGCCAGGCCCTGGACGCCAAGGCGGGATTGCAGATGGACGAGGAGACGGCCTCGCTCCTCTTCGGGCTCGCCCGATCCGAGTTCGCGGGGCGCGAACGCTACGACCTCGGAGAGGCGCTGGGGCACATGTGCGAGGCGTTCACGTACTTCGAGACGTCCGGAGACCGGCGGCGGGCGATCGAAGTGGCCACACACCCCGTCCCGTACGTGTACGGCTCACCAGACGCGGCCGGCCTGGCCTCCCGCGCTCTGACGCTCGTCCCGGCCGGCTCGGGGGAGGCGGGCCATCTCTTGTCGACGCTCGGCTGGTTCACGGGCATGACCGACTACGACGCGGCCAGGGACGCATTCGGGCGCTCCACCGCGATCGCCCGGCAGCTCGGCGACGCGACTCTCGAGCGACGAGTCCTCCTCAGCGAGGCCCACGTGGACTTCTGGCATCTCGAGTACGACCGCTGTCTCGAGAAAGGCGAGCGCGCGATCGCGCTGTCGCGAGACGCAGGCGACGAGCGCACCGAGATGCTCGCGCTCTCGGAGGTGATTCGCATGTGCGCAACGCTCGGCCGGCCGGTCGAAGCCGACCGGCACGCGCTGCGCATGCTCGAGCTGGCCGACAGGTTCCGCGAACGCTACTGGCTCGTAACCGCGCGCGTGAACCGACTATGGCTCTGCGTCCTGACCGGAGAGTGGGAAGCTGCGCGGGCGCTGAGCGAGGAGGCGCTCGCCTTGCAGCCGAGGGATGCGCGGAGCCTGGCCAGCCGCGCGCTGGTCGAGTGTCAGCTCGGCGAGCACGACCTGGCCGACGCCCACGCCGATCGGCTCGTGGAGGCGCGGTGGCTCTCGGCGACAGGGTTCGCGTTCGAGGACGCTTGTGTCGCCGGGTACCTGCCGCTGCTGGCGCGCATCGCCGGCAACGATGGGCGGCTCGACAAGGCGGCGGAGGCAGCTGCTCACGTCGACTCGTCCGGGGTCGTGCTTCCCCTGCTCGACATGTACTGCGGAGTCGGCCGCGCCCTGACCGCGGTGCGAGAGCACGACGCAGCTCGCGCTCGGGCGGAGCACGACGCGCTCTTGCACCTGCGTGGAACCGCACTGGCGCTGATCGGTGTCACCGCCGACCGACTGCTAGGACTTCTCTCAGCGACCGCCGGCGACGTGGAGACGGCGCTGAGCCACTTCGAGCGCGGGCTCGATTTCTGCCGACGCACCGGCTACCGGCCCGAGTGCGCCTGGACCGCGTCGGACTACGCCGAGGTGCTCCTCGGCGTTCCCGATGCGGACGGGACCGCACGCGCGGCGGACCTCCGAGCCGAGGCGCTCTCGATAGCGCGGGAGCTCGGCATGCTGCCGCTCGCGGACCGCCTGAGCTCCTCCTCCCGCGGCATGTCTCGGCGCCGCACCCAGTCTCGGGCCGCGTCGCAGGCGACGACAGATCAGTAGGAGCGCGGCATGCCGAGCACGTGCTGACCCAGGTACGCGAGGATCAGGTTGTTCGAGACCGGCGCCACCTTGTACAGGCGCGTCTCGCGGAACTTCCGCTCGACGTCGTACTCCTCGGCGAAGCCGAAGCCGCCGTGCGTGTCGAGGCAGACGTTGGCCGCCTGCCATGACGCCTCGGCGGCGAGCAGCTTGGCCATGTTCGCCTCCGCCCCGCACGGGAGCCCCTGCTCGAACAGCCACGCGGCCTTGTAGCGCATCAGGTCCGCCGCCTCGATCTGGGCGTGCGCCTGGGCGATCGGGAACTGGACGCCCTGGTTGGCGCCGATCGGCCGACCGAACACGACGCGCTCCGAGGCGTAGGCGGCCGCCTTCCGGACGAACCAGTGACCGTCGCCGATGCACTCCGCCGCGATCAGCACGCGCTCGGCGTTCATGCCGTCGAGGATGTAGCGGAAGCCGAGCCCCTCCTCGCCGACGAGGTCCTCGTCAGGCACGAACACGCCGTCGAGCCAGATCTCCGTGGTCGCGTGGTTCATCAGCGTCCTGATCGGCCTGATCGTCATGGTGCCCTCGGCCTGGGCGCGCTTCATGTCCACGAGAAAGGTCGAGAGGCCGTGCGTGCGCCGCTCGACCTGGTCTGCGGGGGCCGTGCGCGCGAGCAGCAGCATCAGGTCGGAGTGGAGCGCCCGCGAGGTCCAGATCTTCTGACCTCTGACGAGCCAGCCTCCGTCCGAGCGCGCCGCGGTCGTCTGGATCGAGGTCGTGTCGGAGCCGGCCGTCGGCTCGGTCACGCCGAAGGCCTGCAGCCGGAGCTCGCCGGAGGCGATGCGCGGCAGATAGCGGAGCTTCTGCTCCTCCGAGCCGTGCCGCAGGATCGTGCCCATCGTGTACATCTGCGCGTGGCAGGCGCCGCTCGAGCCGCCCGACGCATTGATCTCCTCGAGGATCACGCTCGCCGCCGTGAGCGACAGGCCCGCGCCGCCGTACTCCTCGGGGACGAGAGCCGCGAGCCACCCGTTCTCGGTGAGCGCGCGGACGAACTCGGCGGGGTAGGTGTCCGGCTCGAGACCGCGCCAGTACTCCCCCGGGAAGCGGGAGCAGAGCTCGCGCACGGCTGTGCGGATCCCTGAGAGCTCCTCGGCGGGCGCGAAGTCCACGCTACGTGCCGCCGCCGGCTCGGTGCTCGCTCACGCCCCGACGGCCTGGAGCAGCTGCAGCGGCGCGAGCGCCGCCGTCACGTCAGCCTGCTCCTCGAGCGAGAGCACCGCCTCCTCGAGCGCGGCCACCGCGTCGTCCGGGAGGACGAGCGAGGCGTTCTCGCGGAACTTCTCGGACACCTCGGCCGGCGTGAGCGGGTTCTCGGGACCGCCCTTCTGGTGCGCGTGGTCGGCCTCGAGCTCGGTGCCGTCGGCCAGCCGGACGGTCACCCCGCCCGGGAAGGCCTGGGGGTAGGTCGGGTAGTCCCGCGTCTCGTAGCGCACCTTGGCGGCAACCTCGAGGACCTCGGGGTCCGCGATCGCCTCCTCGGTGAAGTCGGGGACAGAGACGTGCCCGCGCACGAGCTGCGAGGCGACCGAGTACTGGAGCGAGAACTTGCCCTCGTACTCCGAGCGCGGCGCCCGCTTGAGCTCCGCCGGCTCGAGCACGAGCGACACGCCCGCGGCGGGGACGCTGACGAGCACGTCCTCGATCTCGCCGGGCGCGAACGTGCGCTCGCCCACGGCCTCTGCCGCCGAACCGAGCGAGCCGTGCATGAAGTGGCACACCGGGTAGGCCTTGAACGCGATCCGCGGCGTCTCCCACCGCGAGCCGAGGTCGGCCAGCTGTCCCTCGATGTCGACCGTCCCCTCCTCCGCAGCGAGGAAGGCGTGGTAGAGCCCGAACTTGCCTTCCAGCACCGACTGCGGTCCGACAGCTCCGTGGTGGGCGAGCCGCGAGGCGACGTGGGCACCGTGCGCGGCCCAGGCGGGGTGCATCGGCTTCGTCGGCGTGCCGTCCGCCAGGTAGGCGAACAGCCCCGAGGCGAACGAGCCGGCGATCCCGAGGGCCCGCGTCGTCGCCTCGGCGTCCAGCCCCGTCAGCTTCGACACGGCGGCCGTGCCGCCGAAGACGCCGCAGATCGCGGTGGGATGGAACCCTCGCCGGTGGAACTCCCCCGGCGCCGCCATCCCGATGCGGCAGACGACCTCGTTCCCGGCCAGAATCGCCGCGAGCGCCTCGCGGCCGCCGGCGCGCTGCTGCTCCGACGCTGCGAGCGCCGCCGGGGCGATCACGGTCGACACGTGGCTGACCGAGTCCGAGTGCGTGTCGTCGAAATCCAGTCCGTGGCAGAGCATGGCGTTGGCGAAGGCGGCGTTCGCAGCGGGTAGACGGGCCTGGGAGCCGATCACCGTCGCGTCGGGCCGGCCGCCGAGCTCGTCCATCGTCGCCCGCCCCTCGCCGGCGACCCCGGTGGCTTCCGCGGCGAGCCCGCACCCGAGCGTGTCGAGGACGTGGAGCTTCGCCGCGGCCACGACGTCCGAGGGCACGTCGTCGAGCTCGAGCTCCGTCGTCCAGCGGGCGATCGTCTCCGCTGCAGTGGCCATCACGCGCTCCTGTCCTCGTCGGTACCGGGAGGGTCGGTGCCTTGCCGGTTGACAGGGTCACCGATGTCAGACATAAACACAAGCCCGGCGTCATCCGCCACCCGAGAGGAGGCAGTTCCGTGCAGGCGGTCGTCTTCAACGAGTTCGGCCATTCCGACGTCCTGCGGCTCGAGGAGCTCCCGGATCCCGAGCCGGGCCCGGGCGAGGTGCTCGTCGACGTGACGGCCACCGCGCTCAACCACCTGGACGTGGACGTCCGGGAGGGCACGTCGCGCTTCCCGGTCGAGTGCCCGCACGTGCCCGGTGTCGAGCCCGTCGGCCGGATCGCCGCACTCGGCGAAGGTGTGGAGGGTTGGCAGGTCGGCGACCGCGTTGCCGTCTACCTGATCGCCACGTGCGGCGCGTGCCGCTACTGCGTCACGGGGCGGGAGTCCCTCTGCACCGCACCGGACTGGTTCGTCGGGATGGGCTCGCCCGGTGCCTACGCCGAGCGCGTGACCTGCAAGACGTCGCAGCTCGTGCGGGTGCCGGACGGGGTCTCCGACATCGAGGCGGCCGCGACGAACATTGCCTTCGCCACCGCCTGGCACATGCTCGTCACCCGCGCGCGCCTTCGGCCCGGGGAGTCCGTGCTCGTGAACTCCGTGGGCAGCGGGATCGGCTCCGCCGCCGTTCAGGTGGCGAAGCTCGCCGGGGCCTTCGTGATCGGCACCTCGAGTCGCGCGGACAAGCTCGAGAAGGCGAAGGAGCTGGGCCTCGACGTGGGCATCGACTACACGAGCGAGAAGATCTCCGAGGCCGTGATGCGCGTGACGAACGACCAGGGCGTCGACATCGTCTACGAGCACGTCGGCGGTGAGCTGTTCCAGGAGGGACTCGAATCCCTCGCGAAGGACGGGCGGCTGGTCACCTGCGGCGCCCACTCGGGCGAGGTCGTCCCGTTCGACATCATCCCCTTCTTCCGGAGGCAGCTCTCCGTGATCGGCTCGTTCGTCTTCACGCGCGAGGAGGTCGAGCTGTGCTTCAGGCTCGTCGCGCAGGGCTCGCTCCGGCCGCAGATCGCGGCCACGTTCCCGTTGGAGAAGGTGAAGGAGGCGACCGACCTGATGGAGAGCCGCGATTTCTTCGGGAAGATCATCCTCCTTCCGGGGGGTCGGTCGTGAAGCGCCTCGGCGTGGACGTCGGCGGGACGTTCACCGACCTGATCTACGTCGACGACGTGGCGGGGACGGTGCTCGTGCACAAGCTGCCGACGACCCCGGCCGACCCGTCCCAGGGGACGATCGCCGGCATCCGTGAGCTGACCGAGACCGCCGGCACCGACCCGGGTGCGCTCGACCAGGTCTTCCACGGCACCACGATCGCGACGAACATCGTGATCGAGCACAACGGCGCCACGGTCGGGATGATCACGACCGAGGGCTACCGCGACATCCTCCACATCGCGCGGCACAAGAAGCCCTTCAACTTCTCGAACTACCAGGACCTGCCCTGGCAGCGCTATCCGCTCGTCCGGCGGCGTCACCGGCTCACCGTCCCGGAGCGGATGACGAAGGAGGGAACAGCTCTCGTCCCGCTCGACGAGGAGCGCGCGCGGGAGCAGGTGCTGCGGCTCAGGGACGCCGGGGTCGACGCCGTCGCGGTCTGCTTCCTCTTCTCCTTCCTGAACCCCGAGCACGAGCGTCGCGTGGCCGAGATCGTCCGGGAGGAGTTCCCGGAGGCCTTCCTCTCCGTCTCGTCGGAGGTCCTGCCGCAGTACCGCGAGTACGAGCGCTTCTCGACGGTCTGCCTGAACGCCTACGTCGGCCCGAGGGTCGCGAGCTACGTCGGGCGGCTGCAGTCCGAGCTGACCGCGCTCGGGGTGCGCACGGGGCTGCACCTGATGACCTCCGCGAGCGGCGTCGCGACCCCGGAGGCGGCCGTGGCACGTCCGGTGAACCTGCTCATGTCCGGGCCGGTCGCCGGCGTGGTCGGGGGGATCTGGGCCGGGAAGCAGGCCGGCTACGACAACGTGATCACGCTCGACGTGGGCGGCACCTCCGCCGACATCGGCCTCGCGCAGGAGGGCCGGCTGCGCATGAAGCACCTGCTGGACACGAAGGTCGGCCCCTACCAGGCGATGATCCCGATGGTCGACGTCGACACGATCGGCGCCGGCGGCGGCTCGATCGCCTACGTCGACGAGGGCGGCATCTTCCGCGTGGGGCCGCGCTCGGCAGGTGCGGAGCCCGGGCCTGCCTGCTACGACAAGGGCGGAATCGAGCCGACCGCGACCGACGCAATGGTGAACCTCGGCTGGCTGCCCGCGGGCGACTTCCTCGGTGGCGGGATGGCGCTCCGCGCCGACCTCGCCCGGACGGCGTTCGAGGACGGCCCGGCGAACGCGCTCGGCATGACGGTCGAGGAGGCCTCGATGGGGGCAGTCCAGATCCTCACGCACTCGATGGTGCAGTCGATCGAGGAGAACTCCGTGCGGAAGGGATTCGACCCACGCGACTTCGCGCTCGTCGCCGAGGGCGGCGCCGGGCCGCTGTTCGCCGCCGAGATCGCGCTCGAGGTCGGCACGCCCTACGTGCTCGTGCCTCCCTACCCGGGGGTGACGGCCGCGATGGGCCTCCTGGCCACCGACATGGTCTACGAGTACGTGACCACCACGTATCAGCGCCTGTCGGCGCTCGACGCGCCCGCGCTGCAGCGATCGTTCGAGGAGCTCGAGGAGCAGGCGCGCGTCCAGCTCGAGGAGGACGGCGTCCCGGCCGATCGCATCCTGATCCAGCGGATCGCCGAGTGCCGGTACCTCGGTCAGGGCTACGAGCTCCGCGTCGACGCCGAGCCGGGGATGATCGACTCCGACTGGGCGGCGCGGCTGCGCTCCGACTTCGACGACATCCACGAGCGCGAGTACTCGCGGCGCTTCGAGGACGCGGACGTCGAGATCCCCAACGTGCGGGTCCGCGGAATCGGGCTGATGCCGCCGCTCGAGACGCCTGAGGTCGATCACGGCGGCCGCGCCTCCGACGACGCGCTGCGCCGCGAGGGGGAGGCCTGGTTCCGGGTCGACGGGCAGCTCCGGCAGGTCGCGACGCGCTACTACGACAGGGCAGCGCTCCGCGCGGGCAACCGGATCGAGGGGCCTGCGATCGTGCTGCAGTACGACTCGACCACGGTCGTCCCGCCGGGGATCTCGGCGCACGTCGACCGCTTCGGGAACATCCTGATCGAGGTCGGCGCCTCGTCCGAGGCGCGGGCGCTGGCAGAGACCGCGGAGGTGGGGAGATGAGCGTCGTCGACTACGAGGTCGGTCGTCAGCCGGGGCCGCCCACCGCAGCGCGGGTCGAGGTCGACCCGATCACGCTGCGCGTGCTCGGCGGCGCCTTCCACGCGATCGCGAAGGAGATGGCCGGGGTGCTCTTCCGGATGTCCTACTCCTCGATCATCCGCGAGTCGGAGGACCTCGGGGCGGGCATCTTCGACGCCGAAGGCCGAGAGCTCTGCGAGTCGGACTCGACTCCGATGCACATCGGCTCGCTGCCCTGGTACATCCGCGGCTTCCTGCACCGGCTCGGCGACGACGTCGAGGAAGGGGACGTGATCGTCCACAACCATCCCTACCTCGGCGCCTCGCACTCCCCCGACGTCGCGGTCGCGGTGCCGATCTTCCACGACGGCGAGCTGCTGGCCTGGGCCGCCGTCACCGCCCACGTGCTCGACGTCGGGGGCTCGTTCCCCGGGATCAACGCGGACGCGTTCGACGTCTATGCGGAGGCGAAGCTCTACAACGGCCTGCGCTGGTACCGGCGTGGCGAGCTCAACATCGACGTCGACCGGATGATCTTCGACAACGTCCGCACGGAGACGATGAACCGCGGCGACATGAACGCGATGCTCGCCGCGTGCCAGCTCGGCCGCGAGCGGTTCCTGCGGCTCGTGCAGCGCTACGGCGGCCAGACGGTGATGAGTGCCGCGTACGACTGGATGGACTACTCCGAGCGACGCCTCCGCGCGGAGATCGAGAAGATCCCCGACGGCGAGTACGGCCCGATCGTCGGGTGGCTCGACGACGACGCGCGCAACCGCGACGTGCGGCTGCGCGTCGAGACGAAGGTGGTCGTCTCCGGCGACGAGATCACGATCGACCTGACCGGCTCCAACCCCGAGGTGCCGACCGGGTTCAACGTCCCCTTCGAGGGCTCGCTGCTCGTCGGCGCCTACTACGCCGTGCGCACGATCCTGCTCGACGAGGTCACGTTTCCCGACCACGTGCCGCAGAACGACGGCGTCTTCCGGCCGGTGAAGGTGGTCGCGCCCAAGGGGACGATCTTCAACCCCACGTTCCCGCGCGCGTGCTTCTCGCGGTTCACCCAGGTGCAGCGCGTCGTCGACAACACGATCCTCGCCCTGGCCGACGCCCTGCCGGACAAGGTCACGGCCGGCAACTCCGCCGGCATCCACTTCTGCGCCTACTCCGGCTTCGACGAGTCGGCGGGCGAGTACTGGCTCTACCTCGAGGTGAACGAGGGCTCCTACGGCGGGCGCCACGGGAAGGACGCGATGGACTCCGTCGACAACCTGATGGCGAACACGCGCAACAACCCGATCGAGGAGCTCGACATGCGCTTCCCGGTCCGGTGCGACCAGTACGAGCTGCGCCCCGAGCCCGCCTCCCCCGGCCGCTGGCGCGGGGGCATCGGGATCATTCGACGGAACCGCTTCCTCGTCGACGGCATCTACTCCTGCGAGGGCGACAGGCAGACGGATCCCCCGCTCGGCATCTTCGGCGGGTGGGACGGGCTCGTCGCCTCCTGCCGCAAGAACCCGGACACCCCGGGCGAGGAGGAGATGCACGCGAAGGTGACGGGCATCCCGTTCGGGCCCGGGGAGTTCGTCGAGTTCCGCGAGCCGAACGCCGCCGGGTACGGCGACCCGCTCCTGCGCGACCCTGCTCTCGTCCGCGAGGACGTGCTCGACGACTTCACGACCCTCGAGCTCGCGCGGGACGCCTACGGCGTCGTCTTCGCCGACGAGCGGACACTCGAGATCGACGACGAGGCCACCGCGCGCCTGCGCGAGGAGCTGAAGGAGCACCCGCGCTTCACGTCGCTGACCGGGTACTACGAGGAGCGTGGGCTGCCCCCGTCCTCCGCTCCCTCCTCCCATGCGGGCAACGCGCAGTTCGGCATGGCCTGACCCGTGGCCCCTACGGACGTCGACGGACGGGCCACGCGCGGGCGCAGACCTGCCGCGACGCCCGTCCGGCGCGTCCGCAAGGCGTACGAGCAGGTCGCCGACCAGCTGCGCGAGCTGATCGTCCGCGGCGAGCTGCAGCCCGGCGACCGCCTACCGGTGGAGTCGACCCTGGCGCGGGACTTCGGCGTCAGCAGGGCGACCGTCCGCGAGGCGCTTCGGCTGCTCACCGCGCAGAGCCTCGTCCGCACCGAGAAAGGGGCGGCGGGAGGCAGCTACGTGACGCTCCCGACCGCGGCGACGATCTCGTCACTCGTGCACGCCAACGTCGGGCTGCTCGCCGAGACGCGCACCGTCACGCTCGAGGAGCTGCTCGAGGCGCGGGAGCTGGTCGAGGTACCGGCGGCGCGGCTCGCCGCCCGGCGGCGGAACCCGGAGGACCTCGAGCGGCTGCGCTCGACGGTGCCGGGGGACGCGGTCGACCTCTCGACGCTGGAGGAGTTCGCGCACAACGCGGAGTTCCACTCCTGCCTCCTCGGCGCGAGCCACAACACGCTCCTCGTCGTGTCCGCGCAGCCGATCTTCTCGGTGCTCCAGACGCACCTCGCCCGCTCGGCGCTCGGCCGGCGGTTCCACCGCTCGATCCACGAGCACCACCACCGGATCCTGGCGGCGGTCGACGCGGGCGACGCCGACCTCGCCGCCGCGGAGATGCACGACCACCTCGCCTTCCTGCGTCCCTACTACGAGAAGGCGTGGAAGCGAGTAGACGCCGCGCGCCCGCGCGGCTGAGCCCTGCGTCTCACGTGTCAGGCGCGCGGGACGAGCGGCTCGCCGGACTGCAGGCGCGCCACGCCGCCCGTGCCCCAGTGCGTGCGCCCGTCGTCGAGCAGGAGGGTGGGCACACCGGCGACGCCTGCCCGTTCCGCCTCCTCGCGCACGGCGGCGATCCACCGGATCCTGTCCGCGTCGTACGCCGCGGCGACGGCCAGGTCGGGGTCGAGCCCGCTGCGCTCGGCCGCCCTGGCGATCTCGCGGTCGGTGGCGATGTCCTCCCCCTCGCAGAAGAACGCCTCGTAGAGGGCATGCTTGAAGACGCGAAGGGCGCCGACCTCCCCCGCCCAGAGGCAGGCCGCGAGCGGAAGGGTCGAGCGCGGCTGGTAGCGCGGGAGGTGGATCTCGATGCCCCTCTCCAGCGCGCGCCGGTAGACGTGCTGCGTCCAGTCGGTCCGCAGGTGGTCGCCCCGCGGCTGGAGCAGCGGCCGCGGCGCAGGACGCAGCTCGAAGGGGAGCCACTCGACCTCGATCCCACCCGCGTCCTCGGCGGCCTCCACGGCGTGCGTCTCCAGGTACGAGTAGGGGCACACCACGTCGTAGTAGAAGCGCACGCGCACGCCGGTCAGCCTAACGGGCCGTCGGGGCGCGTTGACACGGGACGGCAGAGACACTAGAACAGCCGACGGCGGTCAATGTCAGACATTCGCGACGATCCCATCCATGCTCCCCCGGGCGGGCGCTTGCCGCTGGCAGACGTCAGGATCCTCGCAGTCGAGCAGTTCGGGGCAGGGCCGTGGGGGACGCTCCAGCTCGCCGACCTCGGGGCGGAGGTGATCAAGCTCGAGGACCCCGCGGCGGGAGGCGACGTCGGGCGCTACGTCCCCCCCTTCCAGGAAGGCGAGGACTCGCTCTTCTTCGAGACGTTCAACCGCGGCAAGAAGAGCATCTCGCTCGACCTCCGCCACTCCCTCGCACGGGACGTGCTCCATGATCTCGTCCGCGCCTGCGACGGCGTCTACTCGAACCTGCGCGGTGACCAGCCCGCCAGGCTGGGCCTGACATTTGACAGCCTTCGGGACGTCAACCCGAGGATCGTCTGCTGCTCGCTCTCGGGCTTCGGGTCGACGGGGCCCCGGGCCGCCGAAGGCGGCTACGACTACATGATGCAAGGGCTTGCCGGCTGGCAGAGTCTGACCGGCGAGCCGGGTGGGCCGCCGACGAAGTCCGGGCTCTCCCTGGTCGATCTCTCCGGCGGCTACGCCTCCGCGATCGCCCTGCTCGCCGGCATCTGGCGGGCGCGGCGCGACGGGGTCGGGTGCGACTGCGACGTCTCGCTCTTCGAGACGGCGCTGCACGAGCTCATGTACATCGGACCGTGGGCGGCGACCCACGGGTACGTCCCCCCGCGCAGGCCGAGCTCCGCCCATCCGACGATCGTCCCGTTCCAGAACTTCGAGGCCTCCGACGGCTGGCTCGTGGTCGGGGCCGCCAAGCAGAAGTTCTGGGAGCGGCTCTGCGACGTGATCGGGCACCCCGAGCTGGACGACGACCCGCGCTTCGCGACGATGGCAGGTCGCAACGAGCACCGCGACGAGCTGATCCCGGTGCTCGAGGACGTCTTCCGGAGCCGCACCGTGGACGCCTGGGTCGAGGCTCTGGTAGCGGCGGGGGTGCCGGCCTCGAGGGTGAACTCCGTCGAGCAGGCGCTCGCCGACCCGCAGACGGTCGCGCGCGAGGACGTCGTCGAGCACGAGCATCCGTCGCTCGGCCGCGTGCGGTCGATCCGGACTCCCCTCCGCCTCGCCGAGGGTGAGCACAGCTTGGAGCGGCCGCCCGTGCGCGGCCCGTTCCGCGGCGAGCACACCGAGGAGGTGCTCGTCGGCATCTGCGGGTACACGCCCGAGCGCGTCGACGCGCTGGCGAGCGCGGGGGTCTTCGGTGAGGTCCCGGTGCGCCCGTGAGCGGGCGCGACCTCGTCGGGTACGGGGGGAGCCCGCCCGACCCTCGCTGGCCCGGCGGCGCGCGTCTCGCCGTCAGCTTCGTGCTCAACTACGAGGAGGGCGGGGAGCAGACGCCGCTCGAGGGCGACCCCGCGTCGGAGGCGTTCCTGCACGAGGTCGTCGGCGCGCCGCCGACGGTCGGCAGGCGGAACCTGAACACGGAGTCGATGTTCGAGTACGGCAGCCGCGCCGGGTTCTGGCGCGTGCATCGCATCTTCGCCGCCCACGGGCTGCCGCTGACCGTCTACGCGGTCGGACAGGCGCTCGAGCGAAACCCCGAGGCTGCGCGGGCGATGGCGGCAGCCGGCTGGGAGGTGGCGAGCCACGGCTGGCGCTGGATCGACTACGGCGACCTCTCCGAGGAGGAGGAGCGGGACCACCTCCGGCTGGCGGTCGAGGCGATCGAGCGCGCGTGCGGCACGAGGCCGGTCGGCTGGTACACGGGCCGCGTGTCGGAGCGCACGCGGCGGCTCGTCGTCGAGGAGGGAGGATTCCTCTACGACTCCGACTCCTACGCGGACGACCTGCCCTACTGGGTCGAGGTCGAGGGGCAGGACCACCTGGTGATCCCGTACACGCTCGACGCGAACGACTTCAAGTTCCTGCTCCCCGGCGGGTTCGTGACGGCGGACGACTTCCGTGCGTACCTCGTCGACTCGTTCGACCGGCTCCTCGCCGAGGGAGGACGGATGCTGTCGGTCGGCCTCCACTGCCGGATCGTGGGCCGGCCCGGTCGCGCCCCCGCCCTCGAGCGCTTCCTCGAGCACGTCCGCGCGCACGAAGACGTGTGGGTCGCGACGCGAGCCGACATCGCGCGGCACTGGCGTGCGACGCACCCGCCGGCGAACCCGGAGCCGTGAGCCCCGGCCGCGATACGATCCTGCCCCCACGAGCTGCCAAGGAGGCTCGAGCATGAGCACGACGACCGGAACGTGGACGCGCGAGGCGCTCGCCGCCGCGCCCCAGACCTACTTCGACGCGGTCGACGCGATGGACGTCGACGCCGTCCTCTCGCACTTCGCCGACGACGCGACGCTGACCGTCCAGACGGATCACGTGACGTTCTCGGGCGCGGGGGAGATCCGGCGGATGTTCACGGACTTCTTCGACGTGTCCGTGACGATCCGCCACGAGCTGCGGAACGTGGTCGTCGAGGAGGCGGCGGGCAAGGTCGCCACCGAGCAGGGGTACATCGGCGAGCTGAAGGACGGCTCGAGGAACGACATGCACAACTGCAACTTCTTCTCCTTCGACGAGTCGGGAAAGTTCACGCGGGTGATCATCTGGATGGCGGGCACGAACCCGCTCAAGTAGGCGGCCTCGACCCCTCGCGGGAGCCCGCGTCGATGAGGATCGCGGTCGTCGGCGCGGGAGCGATGGGGTCGGTGTACGCGGGACTGCTCGGCGACTCCGGGCACGAGGTCTGGGCGGTCGACCCCTGGGTCGAGCACGTGGAGGCGATCCGCGGGCACGGCGTGCGGGTCGAGACGGCGGGCGGCGACCGGGTCGTGCGCATCCGGGCGACGACCGACCCCGGCGACGTCGGGATCGTCGACCTGGTGGTGATCGCGACGAAGGCGATGGACGTCCGCGCGGCGGCGGAAGGGTCGCGGGCGCTCGTCGGGCCGGAGACCGTCGTGCTGTCGATCCAGAACGGCCTCGGCTCGGGCGACGTGGCGGCGGAGGTCCTCGGCGACGACCGCGTCCTGCTCGGCATCGCGGGCGGCTTCGGCTCCAGCGTGGTGGCGCCCGGGCACGTTCGCCCACAGCAGCTCGGGGTCATCGGCCTCGGCGCGCGGGCGGGCACGGAGACCGAGCGGGTGGAGCGGGTCGCGGAGGTGTGGCGAGGCGCGGGGTTCACCGTGCGCGTGTTCGAGGATGTCGAGCGGCTCGTCTGGGAGAAGCTCGTCTGCAACGCCGGCTTCAGCGGCCCGTGCACGGTGCTCGGCAGGACGATCGGCGAGATTCTCGACGATCCGCACGCCTGGTCGGTCTCCGCCGCCTGCGCGCAGGAGGCCTATGACGTCGCGCTGGCGTCCGGCATCGCAATCGGGTACGACGACCCGGTCGCCCACCTGGCGGCGTTCGGCGCCCGGATCCGCGGTGCGCGCCCGTCGATGCTGCTCGACCGGCTGGCCGGCCGGCCGTGCGAGATCGACGCGATCAACGGCGCGATCCCGCCGCGCGCGCAGGCCGTCGGCCTGCAGGCGCCGGTCAACGCGACGGTGACGGCGCTCGTCAAGGCCGGCGAGCCGCCTGCTGCTTCGCCCTAGCCGGCCCCGAGCGCCTCGCGGAAGAAGTCGCTCACGATCCGCACCGCGTCGGCCGGGCACTCGATCAGGTCCGCGTGGCCGATGTCGGGGAACTCGACGACCCGCACGTGCTCGTTCAACTCGGCCATCCGCCGGGCGCCGAGCCCCGACGGGGCGAGGACCGGCGGGCAGAGGACGTCGTGGGTCCCGTTCGTCATCAGGAGGGGCCGCGAGATCCGGGGGACGAGCGGCGAGAGGTCCATCCGCTCCATCGCGAGGCAGGCCTGGCGCACGGTGTACGGGTCGTTCCAGCCGATCACGGTGCGCACCAGCTCGAAGGTGCCCTTTCCCTCCTCGCTCTCGAGGAAGCCCGCGCCGACCGCCTGCGTGGTCACGTGGTCGGCGAAGTCGTCCCACGGCATCGACTCGGCCATCCGCCGCCAGACCCGGAACAGCGTCTGCCGGTAGACGTCGGGCTTCGCGAACGCGACGTCCGCGCAGGTCGCGATCACGCGCTCGGGATACGTGCCCGTCAGCGCGATCGCGATCATGCCGCCCATCGAGGTGCCGTGGACGAGCACGCGGTCGAGGCCGAGCGCGTCGAGCAGCCGCACGCTGTCGTCGGCCCACAGCTGGATCGTGTACTCCTCGCGGGGGTGGTCGGAGGCTCCGTAGCCGCGGGCGTCGAAGGAGAGCAGGCGGAACCCGTTCTCGCGGAAGCCGTCGTTGACTGCGCCGAAGTTGGCACGGCCGAAGAGACCGCCTCCGAGCTGGAGCACGATCGGGCCGTCCTCCGGCCCGGTCAGCTCGTGGTAGAGACGGATCCCGTCCTCGATCTGCACGTGCGGCATGCGTCACCTCGCCTCGTGTCGGCGTGTCTGGAAGAGTGTCGAAGTCTTACGTCTGCGAGCCGCGCGCCGGGAGGGAGGCGACAGTGCGAAGGACGGGGCTAGTCCCAGGAGCGCCCGACGCGGTCCCACGCCACGTCGCTCGGCAGCCACTCGGTGTTGATCTTCGAGATGAGGCGGCGGACGTCCGGCGAGCCGCAGGCAGGGCAGGGCGGCGCGGGCTTCGTCGACATCGACAGGTACTCCTCGAACTGCTTCTCGCAGGACTCGCAGCGGTACTCGTAGATCGGCATGCCGTCGCAGTCTAGCCCCGTCCCCGAGCCCGAGGTGCTGCGCGCGCTCGCGCGCATGCAGGGTGTCGAGCCCTCCGACGAAGACCTGGAGGCGGTCGCGGGCTTCCTCGCCTCGATCCTGCCGGAGCTCCCCGCGATCGAGGTGCGGCTCGCGCGGTCGGACGTGCCCGCGGGCCCCTTCCTGCCGGAGGATCCTTGACGCTGGCGGCGCTGGCGCGGCGCCTGCGCGAGCGCGAGCTCTCGCCGGTGGAGGCGGTGACGGAGGCGCTCGAGCGGATCGAGCGCCTCGACCCCGCGCTGAACGCCTTCCTCTCCGTGCGCGCGGAGGAGGCGCTGGCCGAGGCCGCCGGGCTCGGGGGAGCGGGATGGCGAGGGCCGCTCCACGGCGTGCCGGTAGCGGTCAAGGACGTGATCGACGTCGCGGGGGCGCGGACGACGGCCGCCTCGCGCATCCTCGCCGACTCGGTCGCGGAGCACGACGCGACGGTCGTGGCGCGCCTGCGCAGGGCCGGTGCGGTCGTCGTCGGCAAGCTGAACACGCACGAGTTCGCGTTCGGCGCGACGACGACCAGCCCGCACTTCGGCCCCGCGCGCAATCCCTGGGACCGGGAGCGGATCTGCGGCGGCTCGAGCGGCGGCAGCGGCGCCGCGGCGGCGGCCCGCCTCGTGCCGGGCACCCTCGGCACCGACACCGCGGGCTCGGTGCGCATCCCGGCGTGCCTCTGCGGGGTCACCGGCCTGCGACCGTCGATCGGCCGCGTCCCGAACCGCGGCGTCGTCCCCGTCTCGTGGACGTTCGACACGGTCGGCCCGATCGCCCGGAGCGCGGAGGACTGCGCGCTGCTCCTGGACGCGATCGCCGGGCACGACCATGCCGACCCGAGCACTCTCCCCGCGCCCGTCCCGGACTACGTGGGCGGACTTTCGAGCGGGGTCGCCGGCCTGCGGATCGGCGTCGTCTCGCACCTGCTCGAAGGCGCCGTCGACCCACGCGTGGTCGCGGCGGTCGAGGCCGCGCTCGGCGAGCTCGCGGCCCTCGGTGCACGCGTCGAACGCGTCGACGCGGGCTTCCTGCGAGAGACGGAGGTCGTGACGCAGCTCGTGATGCTCCCCGAGGCGGCGGACGCGCACCTGCCGTGGCTCCGCACCCGGCTCGCCGACTACGGCGCCGACGTGCGCGCCCGTCTGCTCGCCGGCCTCCTCCTGCCCGCGACCGCACTCGTCACGGGGCAGCGGGCCCGGCGGCGCATCCTCGGCGAGGCACGGCGCCTCTTCGAGCAACACGACCTCCTCGCCGCTCCGGCGATGCCCGTCACCGCTCCGCGGATCGGTGAGGAGGTCGTCTCGGCCGGAGCAGAGCGGCTCCCGTACCGGCTGGCGTTGATGCCCTTCAACTCCCCCTGGACGTGCCTCGGCCTCCCCGCCGCGAGCGTGCCGTGCGGCTTCGTGGACGGCCTCCCGGTGGGGCTGGCACTTGCGGGCAGGCGGCTCGCCGAGGAAACCGTGCTACGGGCGGCGCACGCCTTCCAACAGGTCACCGACTGGCACGAGCTGCGCCCGCCGGTTCCCGTTTGACGGCGCTTCCACGGGGTCGTATACACCACACAGGGAGATCGAAGGAAAGGGAGTGAGGCACATGTCCGTGCTGATCAAGGGCGGCAGGATCATCACCGCCTCCGACGACTACGTGGGGGACATCTACGTCGAGAACGGCTCGATCTCGCTGATCGGCGAGTCGCTCGACGTGTCGGCCGAGAAGACGATCGACGCGACGGGGAAGATCGTCTTCCCGGGCGCGATCGACCCGCACACCCACATCGAGATGTTCTTCGGCGGCACGACGACGTGCGACGACTTCACGTCCGGCACGACCGCCGCCGCGTTCGGCGGCACGACGACCCTGATCGACTTCTGCATCCAGGCCCCGGGGATGACCTTCGCGCAGGCGCTGGAGGCCTACCACGAGAAGCTCGACCGCTGTCCTCCGGTGATCGACGTCGGCTTCCACATCGCCGTCACCGACCTGAAGGAGGGCGGCACCCTCGAGGATCTGGCCAGGCTGCCGGACGAGGGCGTCACGTCGTACAAGCTCTTCATGGCCTACAAGGGCGCCGTCATGGTCGACGACGAGACGCTCTTCAAGGTCATGCAGACGGCGAGCGAGACCGGGGGCCTCGTGATGGTGCACGCCGAGAACGGTGACGCGATCGACATCATCGTCAAGGCGGCAGTCGCCGAGGGCAAGACGGACCCGATCTGGCACGCGCGCACGCGGCCGATGGAGACGGAGGCCGAGGCCACGAACCGCGCGATCCAGCTCGCGCGCGTCGCCGACGCGCCGCTGTACGTCGTCCACGTCTCCTGCCAGCCGTCGGTCGAGCCGATCCAGCTGGCGCGCGACAAGGGCTGGCAGGTCTGGGGCGAGACCTGCACGCAGTACCTGTTCGTGGACGAGACCGCGCTGGAGAAGCCCGACTGGGAGGGCGCGAAGTACATCTACACGCCGCCGCCCCGCCCGAAGGAGCACCAGGAGCATCTCTGGAAGGCGCTCAAGACGGATGCGCTCTCGGCCCTCTCGACCGACCACTGCCCGTTCAACTGGCCCGAGCAGAAGGGCATCAACGGCCGGGAGTTCCAGGTCGTGCCGAACGGCGGCCCCGGGATCGAGAACCGGCTGCACATGCTGTGGACGCACGGCGTCGGCACGGGCCGGATCACGCCGAACCGCTTCGTGGAGCTCGTCTCGACGAACATCGCGAAGCTGTTCGGGCTCTATCCGCGCAAGGGGACGATCGCGCCGGGCTCGGATGCGGACCTCGTCGTCTGGGATCCGGAGAAGAAGCTCACCATCTCCGCGAAGACCCATCACACCAACGTCAACTACAACCTCTTCGAGGGTGAGAAGGTGACGGGCGCCCCCGAGGTCGTCCTCGTCCGCGGCCAGGTGATCGTCGAGGGCGACGAGCTCGTCGCGCAGCCCGGGGCGGGCCAGTTCGTGAAACGGGCCCGCTTCGGCGAGGAGCTCCAGCCCGCGCAGAAGGCGACGGCCTGAACGGTCATGTCCGACGACGACGCAAGGCGGATCTACGAGGAGTCGGGGCTCGGCGCGAGCGTCACGCTCGGCGCCCGCCCCGGCGTGCTCGTGGTCGACTTCTCCTGCGGGTTCACCGATCCCGAGTGCGCGTTGGGCTCCGACCTGACCCCGCAGGTGGAGGCGACGAAGCGCGTGCTGGACGCCGCACGGGCCAAGGGGCTGCCGGTCGTGTTCACGACGATCGGCTTCGACGCGAGCCTCAAGGACGGCGGCCTCTGGATGCAGAAGGTGCCGACGCTGGCGGCGCTGCAGATGGGCGGGAAGTGGGTCGAGATCGACCCTCGGCTCGAGCCGCGTGCGGACGAGACGGTGATCGTGAAGAAGGGCGCCTCCGGGTTCTTCGGGACAAACCTCGCGTCGGTGCTCGTCACCCAGGGAGTCGACACGGTCGTGCTCTGCGGCGCGACGACGAGCGGATGCATCCGCGCGACCGCGATCGACCTGCTCCAGTACGGCTGGCCCACCCTCGTTCCGCGCGAGTGCGTCGGCGACCGGGCGCAGGCGCCGCACGACGCGAACCTGTTCGACATCGACGCGAAGTACGCCGACGTCGTCTCGGTCGAGGAGGCGCTCGGCTACCTCGAGAGCGTCCCCTCGGCGGTGCCGACGACCGTGTAGCGCACAGGCTGCGAGGCCTGGCGTCGAGCCGGGCCTCGGGGCCTCAGCGGACGATGCCGACCAAGACTGCGCCGGCGACGACAAGCGCCCCTGCGAGGACGGTATGCCTGCCGACCGCCTCGGAGCGGCCGACGAGGACGGCCGACAGCGCGACCGCCCAAAGCGACTGGGTCGCGTTCAGCGGCGCGACGATCCCGACCCGCCCCCGGTCGAACGCGACGATGAGGCTCACGTACGCGAGCCCGAGCGCGACACCGGCCGGCCAGAAGGCGACGGTCGCGGAACCGAGGTTCGTGCGCAACCGCCTCCGGCGAGCCACGAGGAGGTACGCGGCCACGATCGCGAGCGCGCCGAGCAGCGAGACGGCGGCGGCCGCCACCGCCGGCGGGTCGAGGTCCTGGGCCGCCCAGCGCACCGCATTGTCGCGCACGGCGAACAACACCGCGCACACGATCGCGAGCACCGCCCCGAGCGCGCGGAACGCGGCCGGCCGGCTGCGTTCCCCCGCGAGGACGACGCCGCCCGCAACCACGAGGACCGTCGCGACGAGCAGCAGGGGGCGGAACGGCTCGTCGAGGAGAAGAAGCGCGAGCCCTACCGAGATGAGCGGCGCGGTTCCGATCAGGATCGAGGCTCGCGCCGGCCCGGCGTCCCTGACGGCGAGGATGAAGAGGATCTGCGACGTACCCGGGACGAGTGCCCCGATCAGGAGGAAGGGCCACAGCTCGCCCGGGTCGCCGAGGGCGGCCGCCTGCGGCAGCGCGAGCGCGCACGCGACGAGCGAGCCGGCGCCGAGGACGACCACGGCCCCGACCTCCGGGTCGGCGCCGCGGCCGAGCCCGTGGCGGACGGCGATCGCGAGCAGCCCGAAGAGGGCGCCTGCGAGCGCGCCGAGCAACACGGCGTCCACGAAGGCCCGACCCTCGCCCGGCTACCGCAGCGCGGCGATCGCGTCGAGGATGATGCCCGCGGCGAGCGCCGCATCGGCCGGGTCGGCGTCCTCGGCGGGATGGTGGCTGATGCCGTCCCGACAGGGGACGAACACCATCGCGCTCGGAATCCGGTCGGCGACGCACATCGTGTCGTGGGCAGCGCCGGAGTGCATCCGCAGGTAGGGCTCCCCGGTCGACTTCGCCGCCGTCTCGAGCGCATCCACGATCCGCTCGTCGAGCGGCGTCGCCGGGAGCGCCTGCCGCTGCCGGACCTCGGCGCGCATGCCACGCGCCTCTGCAGCGCGCTCGGCGAACGCGGCGACCTCGCGTGCAACGCCGCGGTATGCCTCCTCGACCGGCCCGCGGATGTCGAGCGAGAAGCGGACGCGGCTCGCGATCGCGTTGATCAGGCCGGGATCGACCTCGATCTCGCCGACCGTGCCCACCGTGCCCTGTCCGGTCTCCCGGGCGACCCGCTCCAGCTCGAGGACGGTCTCTGCGAGCACGGTGGTCGGGTCGAGGCGTAGGTCCATCGGCGTCGCGCCGGCGTGGTCGCCGCGCCCGTGGACGATCACGTCGGCGTGGACGTACCCCGCGATCGCGTGCACGAGCCCGATGCGGTTGCCCGTGTCCTGCAGCACCCGTGCCTGCTCGATGTGCATCTCGATCCAGCCGGTCAGGTCGTCGAGCACGTGGATCGACTCTCGCCAGCGCGCGGGCTCGTAGCCTGCCTCCTCGGCGTGCTCCCAGAAGCTGCGGCCGTCGTCGAGCGCGCGGAACGACTCGCGCAGCTCCTCCTCGGTGACCCGCTGGAGCATGATCCGGCTGCCGAGCAGCATCTGCCCGAAGCCGGAGCCCTCCTCCTCGAGGAAGGAGATCAGCTGCAGCGGCAGGTCGAGGCCGCCCTCGACATTCAGCCTGCAGACCTCGACGGCCGTGGCGACGCCCATCGTGCCGTCGTACTTGCCGCCGTTGCGGTTGGAGTCGCAGTGCGAGCCGATGCCGAAGACCGACTCACCCGGCGGCCGGTTCCGCGCGACGAAGGTCCCGACCGGGTCCTCGGAGACTTCGAAGCCGAGCGAGCGCAGCTCGCCGGCGAAATGGTCGAGGGTGCGTCGGTACTCCGGCGTGTAGGCGTAGCGCTGGATCGCGTCGCTCGAGCGCGTGAAATGCGGCCCGGCGAGCGTCTCGATGTCCCGCTCGATCCGCTCCGCGCTGCGCGACCGATCGACCACGGGACGACTCTAGTATGGGCCGACCGTGGACGACGAGTGGCCCCCGCGCGAGAACCGGGTGCAGGCCGCGCTGTGGGAGGCGGAGGGCTGCTTCGAGCGCCAGGAGTACGTCGCGGCATCGAGTGCGCTCGCGCGGGTCTTCGGCCTTGCCGGTGAACGGGAGGAGCTCGTTCGCGGCCTCCACCACCTTGCCGCGGCCGGGTACAGGGCGCAGACCGGAGAGGACCGCCGGGCACGCCGCCAGCTCGACCGCGCACGCCGCCGCCTCCTGT
>NZ_DASTCS010000003.1:0-37427 GCF_035710885.1 Gaiella sp.
GCAGGTGGGCTGGAAGGTGCTGCTCCCCGTCGCCACGGTCAACGCGGTCGTCACGGCGCTGCTGGTGGTATGGATCTAGGGTGACGCGCTGACATGCAGCCGTTCGGGACACTCAAGGGCTTCGGAGTGACGTTCAAGCACATCTTCAAGAAGCCGATCACGCAGCAGTATCCGGAGTTCAAGCGGCCCGTGTACCCGCGCTTCCGGGGCCGTCACCGCCTCCATCGACACGCGAACGGGCTCGAGAAGTGCGTCGGCTGCTCGCTCTGCGCGGCCGCCTGCCCGTCCGACTGCATCCGCGTCGTGGCCGAGGAGAACACGGCCGACAACCGGGTCTCCGCAGGCGAGCGCTACGCGCGGATCTACGAGATCAACCTCTCGCGGTGCATCTTCTGTGGCTACTGCGAGCTCGCGTGCCCGTTCGACGCGATCACGCTCGGCAACGAGTTCGAGCTGTCGGAGTACTCGCGCGACGACCTGATCTACACGAAGGACATGCTCCTCGCCGAGCCGATCAAGCGGATCCCCGTGCAGGACGCCGACCTCTACGACACCCCGATCCCCGCCTACAAGTCGTCGTCCTGACGGACGACCAGCAGACCATGCCGACCCACGGACACCGCCCTCCCAGGTGGCTCACCGGAGGTGGGACACCTGTCTAACTTCCTCGTCTGGGTCGTGTGGCTCCTCGCGGCAGCCGCGTGCATCGGCACCGGGCTCCGCGTCGTGACGGCCTCGAACCCGTTCTCGTCGGCGCTCTCGCTGATCGGGAACCTCGCCTCGCTGGCGGTGCTCTACCTGCTCGCCTCGGGCGAGTTCGTGGCGGCGGCGCAGGTGCTCGTGTACGCGGGTGCGGTGATGGTCATGTTCCTCTTCGTGATCGCCTATCTCGGCGGCCGCGCCGACGCGCCCTGGGCGGGCGGTACGCGCCTGATCCAGACGGCCTCGGTGATCTCGGCCGTCGCTCTGCTGGCGGTCACCTTCGTGGCGCTGATGCTGAACGCAGGTGGGCGGCTCTCCGACGAGGCGGAGGTCACCCGGGCGTTCGGCTCCCCCGCGGAGATGGGCCGGCTGTTCCTCACGGATCACCTGCTCGCGTTCGAGATCACGTCGATCGTGCTGCTAGTCGCGGCCGTGGGCGGGGTCGTGCTGGGGATGCGCTCGCGGGCCGAGGAGCTCCTCGACGCAGGGGAGGCCCGCACATGATGGGCCCCGACGTCCCCTGGTACCTCGCGATCGCGGCGATCCTCTTCTCGATCGGCGTGGCCGGCGTGCTCCTGCGCCGGAGCCCCCTGATCGTGCTGCTCTCCCTCGAGATCATGCTCAACTCCGCGAACCTCGCGTTCGTCGGCTTCTCGCGGCTCTTCGGGGAGATGGACGGCCAGGTGTTCGCGCTCGCGGTGATGGCGGTGGCAGCCTCGGAGGTGTGCGTCGGCCTCGGGCTGATCGTCGCGATGGCGAGGCGCAACCTCGCCCTCGACGTCGACTCGCTGACGGAGCTCAGGGGCTAGGGCCGCGTGATGGTCGCCGGCTCGTGGGTCTGCCTGCTCGCGCCGCTCGCCGGGTTCCTCGCGATCACCCTCGCCGGGACGAGGATCACGCGCCGCCAGGCAGGGGCGATCTCCACGCTCTCGGTGTTCGTCGGCTTCGCGGGCGCCGTGGTGGCGCTCGTGGACGCGTGGGGCCGCGACACCGACGATCGCGTCGAGCTGACGACGGCCTGGACGTGGTTGAAGGCCGGCGAGTTCGAGGTCGGCCTGGAGCTGCTCGTCGACCCGCTCTCCCTCGTGATGATGCTCGTGGTCACGGGGGTCGGCGGCCTGATCGTCCTCTACTCGAACGGCTACATGGCCGGGGAGGACGAGGAGCGGCGCTACTTCGCCTACATGGCCTTCTTCGTCTTCTCGATGCTCCTGCTCGTCCAGGGCGGGAACCTGCTCCTGCTGCTCGTCGGCTGGGGTCTCGTCGGCCTCGCCTCCTACCTGCTGATCGGGTTCCACCACGAGCGCGCGTCCGCCGTCGCGGCAGCGAAGAAGGCGTTCGTGATGAACGCGATCGGCGATGCGGTGATGGTCCTCGCCTTCGCACTCACGATCGCGCACATCGGCAGCCTGGACTACGGCGTGGTGTTCGAGGCGGCGGAGTCCGGCGAGCTCTCCGACACGGTCGTGACGCTCCTCGCGCTCGGCCTTCTGGGCGGCGCCGTCGCCAAGTCCGCGCAGATCCCGCTCCACACGTGGCTGCCCGACGCGATGGAGGGCCCCACCCCGGTCTCCGCCCTGATCCACGCCGCGACGATGGTCACCGCGGGCGTCTACCTGATCTGCCGCACGCATCCCGTGTTCGAGGCCGCGCCGGACGTGCAGCACCTGGCCGCGCTGCTCGGCCTGGCGACGCTCCTGGTCGCGGGCGTCGTCGCGCTCGTGCAGTGGGACATCAAGCGCGTGATCGCGTACTCGACGATGAGCCAGATCGGCTACATGTTCGTCGGCGCCGGGATCGGGGCGTACGGCTTCGCGATGTTCCACCTCGTGACCCACGCGTTCTTCAAGGCGCTCCTGTTCCTCGCGGCAGGGATCGTGATCCACCACCTCGACGGGGAGCAGGACATCCGCAGAATGGGCGGGCTCCGCGCCACCATGCCGTTCACCCACGCGACCTTCCTGATCGGGACGCTCGCGCTCGTGGGCATCCCCCCCTTCGCCGGCTTCTGGTCGAAGGACGCGATCCTCGCCTCGGCGCTTGCCGAGGGCGGGGTGCTCGGGTGGATCCTCTATGTCGGCGGACTGCTCGGCGCGCTGCTCACCGCGATGTACTCGCTCCGCCTCTACTTCCTCGTCTTCCGCGGGAAGGAGGCCGCCGAGGCCGCGCACCCGGAGGCCGCAGCCGCACACCACGGCGAGGCCCCACGCTCGATGACGGTGCCGGTTGGCGTGCTCGCGCTCGGGTCGAGCATCACGGGGCTGCTGCTGATCCCGGGCGTCTGGCACCCGTTCGAGGACTGGCTCGAGACCGCCGTCGAGCCGCTCGTCGACCCGTCCACCGGCCAGGAGTGGCTGACGAGCGCGCTCGCCGTGGGGCTCGCCCTGGTCGGGAGCTTCCTCGCGTGGCGCGCGTTCAGGGCCGGCCGCGAGCTCGTCGCCGAGGGGCCGGTGCGCACCACGCTCGAGCACAAGCTCTGGTTCGACGAGCTCTACGACACCGTCTTCTCGCGGCCGGCGCAGGCGATCGCGGCGCTGGTGCGAGACCGCTTCGAGACGCCGATCGTGCAGGGCGGTCTCGACGAGGTCGCAGAGGGGACGATTCGGGGCGCCACGATCACGTCGAGCGCCCAGAGCGGGCTGCTCCGAACGTACGCGCTCGCCTTCACCGTCGCCGTCGCCGTCCTGACCCTCGTCTTCCTCGTGGTGCGCTAGGTGCCGCCGTGCTGACGACGCTCCTCATCTTCGTCCCGCTCGCGGGCGCGATCCTCGTCTGGATCCTGCCGCTCTCGCGCGAGTCGACCGGGGGGGTCGCGCTCCTCGTCGCGCTCGCCGAGGTGGGGCTCTGGCTCGGGAGCGCCCGGAACTTCGACTTCGCGAGCGACGCGCAGCAGTACTCCGCCAACCGCGAGTGGTTCGAGGAGCTCGGGATCTCGTACGCGGTCGGCCTCTACGGCTTCCAGTACTGGCTCGTCGGGCTGACGATCGTCGTCGGCGCCTGCGCGGTCGGCTACGGGGCCTGGGTGGGGCGTGAGCGGGCACGTGCGTACTTCGGGCTCCTGCTGTTCCTGATCGGCGCGCTCGTGGGCGTGTTCGCCGCGCAGGACCTGATCGTCTTCTACGTCTTCTTCGAGGCGATGCTGATCCCGATCTACGTGCTCGTCGGAGTCTGGGGCGGCCCGCAACGGATCAAGGCGACGATCACGTTCGTGCTCTACACGATGGCCGGGTCGCTCCTGATGCTGGCGTCGATCATCGCCTTCGGGATCTCGCAGGGCACGTTCCTCCTCTCCGACATCGGCACGAGCTCCAATGACTGGGTGTTCCTGGGATTCCTCGCGGCGTTCGCCGTGAAGGCGCCGCTGCTCCCGTTCCACGGCTGGCTCCGCCTGGCGTACGTCGAGGCACCGCCGGAGGTCGGCGCGATCCTCTCGGGCGTCGTCTCCAAGGCCGCCGTCTTCGGGCTCGTCTGGATCGTGCTGCCGCACTTCCCCGGGCCGGTCGACGACTTCCGCACGCTCGTGCTCGTGCTCGCCGCCGCGACGCTCGTCTACGGGTCGGTGCTCGCGTTCCGCCAGCCGGACATCCGCGGCGTGGTCGCGTACTCCTCGATGGCCCAGATGGGCCTGATCGTCCTCGGGATCTTCGCGGTCAACGACCTCGGGCTCGACGGTGCCGTGCTCCACTCGGTCAACCACGGGCTCGTGTCCGCAGGGTTCTTCCTCCTCGCCGGGATGATCGAGACGCGCGCCGGCACGGGCCTGTTCTCCGGTCTGGGTGGCATGGCGAAGGGCCGGCCGATCCTCGCGACCCTCGTGCTGACCCTCGGCATGTTCACCCTGGCGGTGCCGGGCTCCACGAACTTCGCGGGCGAGTTCGCGATCCTCGCGGGCGTGTTCGACCGCGGCTGGGGGTACGCGGCGGTCGGCGCAGCCGCGATCGTCCTCGCCGCCCTCTACGCGCTGCGGCTGATCTCGGCGATCCTGCACGAGCGCCGTGGCACCGCCGTCCGGGACGACGCGGGCGACCTCGTCGGCGGCGAGCTGATGCTCCTCGTGCCGCTGGTGGCGATCCTCGCCGTGCTCTCCGCGTGGCCGGCGGGCATCACCGAGCGGTCGTTCCCGGCCGACGAGCCCGCCACGTTCATCGGCTCGCAGGAAGGGCTCGGGGCGCCGTGATCGACACCCCGAGCGTCGACTGGCTCGCGCTCTCGCCCACGCTCGCGCTGCTCGCGGTCGCTGCGATCACGCTGCTCGGCGCGGTGATCGTCCCGCGCTCCTCCGAGCGTGCGTTCTCGGTCGTCGTCTCGCTCGCGGGGTTCGCCACCTCGGCCGTGCTCGCCGGGATCGTCTTCGACCGGTCGCCCGAGGCGTCCGCGGTCGTCGTCGAGTCGATGACGCGCGACCGCCTGGGCGCGTTCGCGGCGATCCTGATCGCCGCGGTCGGCATCGCGGTGGTGCTGATCTCGGCGGGCGACGGCCGGCGCTCCCACGTCGGCGAGTACTACGCCCTCCTCGCGGCCGCCTCGGCGGGAATGGTCTTCTTCGCCTCCGCCGCGAACCTGATGACGATGTTCCTGGCGCTCGAGTGGTTCTCGATCTCGCTGTACGTGCTGTGCGCCCTGGACACCCACCGGCGAGAGTCGCTCGAGGCGGGGCTCAAGTACCTGATCGTCGGGAGCTTCGGCTCGGGCATCCTGCTCTTCGGCTGCGCGCTCGTCTACGGCGCGACGGGTGAGCTCGGGTTCGCGTCCATCCGCGAGGCGACGGGCGCAGACGACCCGCTCTTCGTGACCGGCATGGCGATGATCCTCGCCGGTCTGGCGTTCAAGGTCTCGGCGGCACCTTTCCACATGTGGACGCCCGACGTCTACCAGGGCGCGCCGACGACGGTGACGGCGTTCATGGCCGCGGCGACGAAGGCGGCCGCGCTCGTGCTCACGCTGCGCATCCTCGTGACGGCGTTCCCCGAGCAGGACGAGATCTGGACGATCGCGGTCGCGGTGCTCGCCGTCGCCTCGCTCGTGATCGGGAATCTCGCCGCGATCGCCCAGCGCGACCTGAAGCGGCTGCTCGCCTACTCCTCCGTCTCGCACGCGGGCTTCCTGCTGATCGCGATCGCGGCGGACAACGCCGACGGCGGGACGGCGCTCCTCTACTACCTGATCCCGTACTGCGCGGCGACCGTCGGCGCCTTCGCGGTGGTCGCGGCCAGGGAGCGCGAGCTCGCACAGCCCGTCACGCTCTCGAGGCTGGAGGGGCTCGGCTGGGAGCGGCCGTTCCTCGGCATCGCGATGTGGTGGTTCATGCTCTCGATGGCCGGCTTCCCGCTCACCGGCGGATTCCTGGGCAAGCTGTTCGTCTTCTCGGCCGTCTACGAGGCCGGCTGGTGGTGGCTCGTCGTGATCGGCGTGCTCGCGACCGCACTCAGCCTTGCGTACTACCTCAACGTCGTGCGGGCGCTCTACATGCGCTCGGGCGAGATCGGCGGGACGGTCGTCGCGGCGGGCGGCTCACCGCCGCGCGACCTCCTGCTCGACACGGCCGTCGCCTGTGCGCTCGTCGTCACGATCGGCTCGTTCTTCCTCGTGCAGCCGCTCGTCGACCTCGCGCGCGACGCGGTCGCCTCGCTGCCGTTCTGACGCTCGCCGCGCTAGGCGGCGTCCGCCACCCAGCGCATCGGGTCCCCGGCGCCGAGGTCGGTGATCCCCGCCGAGTGGAGCGCACCGATCGCCAGCGTTCGCCGGTGTGCGGCGAACGTGAGGACGTGGGCCAGCATTCCCCCGTAGGTGAACACCTCGGGTGGGTCGCAGACCGCGTCGACGAACGTCTCGTCGAGCCTGTTGCCGTCGATCACCTCGCGCGCACGCGCCAGGAACGCCGGGCCGGCGGCGCCGAGCCGGGCGCGAACCGAGGCGATGCTCTCGCCCTTCTCGACGTCGAAGTCGTACGCGCGTGAGTCCATCGCGGCGTTCCACATGTCCATCTGGCCGACGAGCCGCGACAGGAGCGAGCGCAGCGTCGGCTCGTCGTCGACGCCCTCGACGGAGAGTTCGATCGGCGCGTCGAGCTGCTCGTCGGAAAGGGTGGACGCGCGGTCGACGATCTCGCCGACGAGCCACACATGGTGCTCGACCAGCTTCTTCATCAGGTCCATGGAGGTCACCTCGTCTCTGGCGGGCAGCCGAATGCCGCCGGGTGGGTGGAAGTGCACGCCGTTCGGGCTCTCGAGGTGGATCGGGCCGGGCGACGAGCGCCAGGCCGACGGCCCGACCCCGTAGGCGCGACGGAACGCACGGGTGAACGCCTCGTTCGAGGAGTAGCCTGCCTCGAGCGCCACCTCGAGGACGCCCGCTTCGCTCGTCACGAGCCGGTAGGCCGCACGCTCGAGGAGCACCCGGCGGCGCAGCCGTGCGGGAGTCTCCCCGGACACGGCCGTCACCACCCGGTCGAAGTGGAAGCGCGACAGGCAGGCACGCGCCGCCAGGTCCTCCCCGTCCGCCTCGTGGTCGTCGAGGCTCTCCGCGAGCGAGCCCACGAAGGTCGAGAACGTGTCCATCAGCTGCAGGGCCATGCGGTCAGCCTGCCGCCGCGGCGCGGTCGCCGCTTGATCGTTCTTGCTCACCTTTATCACGGCTCCGGTACAGCCCTGCCTCGGCGGCCCGTGCGTGGCTACGGGCTACGGGTCTAGCATGGCAGCCGTGGCGACGACGCTCACGTGGCTCGGGCATGCGGCATTCCGGCTCGACACCGCCGGGGGGACGCGCGTGTACGTCGATCCGTTCCTGACCGGCAACCCGTCGTGCCCCGACCGCGAGCGCGAGCCCGAGCGCTGCGACCTCGTCGTCGTCACGCACGGCCACGACGACCACGTCGGCGACGCCGTGTCGATCGGGCAGCGCTTCTCGTGCCCGGTCGTGGCGCAGGTCGAGCTCCGCGGCTGGCTCTCCGGCAGAGGCCTGCCGGAGGACATGGGCCAGGCGCTGAACAAGGGTGGCACGGAGCGGTTCGGCGACGTCCGGACGACGCTGACCGACGCGAACCACTCGTCCAGCACCGACGAGAACGGCGCGCGCGTGTATCTCGGCGAATCGTGCGGCGTCGTCCTCCGCCTCGACGACGGGCCGACGGTCTACTTCGCCGGAGACACCAACGTCTTCGGCGACATGGCGCTCGTGAAGCGCCTGTACGCTCCCGACGTCGCGGTGCTCCCGATCGGGGACCACTTCACGATGGGGCCCGAGGAGGCGGCGGTCGCCGCGGAGCTCGTCGGCGCCCCCAGGGTCGTGCCGTCCCACTATGGCACGTTCCCGATCCTGACCGGCACGCCGGAAGCGCTCAGGCCCTTGCTGCCGGAGGGCGTCGAGCTGCTCGCGCACTCCCCGGGTGAGACCGTTTCGTTGTAGGCGCCGTGGTTTGCGGGGCCGCCAGAGGCGTTAGGGTCCCGGGATGACTACCAAGCCGCAGACATATCGCATCGTCCTGCTCGCGGCCGCGACGGCACTCGTGCTCGGCGCCGCGCTCGCAGGCGCTCTCGCCGCCCCCGGCGCCGCAGCCGGGCCGAAGGCGAGCTTCACGTGGCAGCTCCGGCCGACCGGCACGACCTCGGGCCTCCGCGGTCTCTCGGCGGTCGACGATCAGGTCGCATGGGTGAGCGGCAGCGGCGGGACGGTCCTCCGCACGCTCGACGGCGGCGCGACCTGGCAGGACGTCGCGCCGCCCGACGCGGACGCTCAGGCCTTCCGGGACCTCGAGGCGTTCACCGCCGACCACGCGGTGCTGCTCGCGATCGGCCCGGGCGACGCGTCCCGCGTGTACGTCACCGAGGACGGCGGCGCAACGTGGACGATGACGTTCCAGAACACCGATCCTGCCGCGTTCTACGACTGCATGGCGTTCTTCGACCGCCACCGTGGCCTCGTGATGGGCGACCCGGTCGGCGGCAAGTTCCAGATCCTGTCGACCGACGACGGTGGGCGCAGCTGGCAGCTCGTGCCCTCGAGCGGGATGCCCGACGCCCTGCCCGGCGAATTCGGGTTCGCCGCAAGCGGGACCTGCATCGAGGTCGCCGGCGGCCGCGACGCGTGGTTCGGGACGGGCGGCGACGTCGTCTCACGCGTCTTCCACTCCGACGACCGCGGCAGCACCTGGGAGGTCGTGAACACCCCGGTCGCCAGCTCGCCCGCGGGAGGCATCTTCTCGCTCGCGTTCGCCGACCCGCGCCACGGCATCGCGGTCGGGGGCGATTTCCTCGATCCGACCAACGCGCCGGCGGGCGCCGCGTACACGCAGGACGGAGGCGCGACGTGGACGCTGGCCGACGGGCCCGGCGAGTACCGCTCGGGCTCGGCATGGGTGCCGAGGCTGCCGAAGACCGCCGTCGCCGTCGGGCCGACCGGCAGCGACGTGACGACCGACGGCGGCCGAACCTGGACGCGCTTCGACACCGGCAGCTTCGACGCCGTCGACTGCGCGCGCACGGGCGCCTGCTGGGCGTCCGGCGCACAGGGCGCCGCTGCGCGGCTCGTCGTCACCCGCTGATGCGCGAGCGCTGGTTCGGAGCGACGGGACGGCGCGTCCCCGCGATCGCGCTCGAGGGGACCATCGACATCGACGGTGCGCTCGTGGTGGACTCGATCGACGACCTCGACGCACTCCGGAAGGCGCACGCCGGCGGTACTCCTGTCGTCACGCGCGCCCACGACGCGGCGTCGGTTGCCCGAGCGCTCGCGAGGCCCGAGGTCTCCTGCGTTCTCGTCACGCACCCTGCGCTTCTCGAGCTCGACCTCTCGGAGCTCACGTATGGCTGACGGCATCGCCACCTACTCGATCTGCGCCTGCGATCTCGAGGCGGGGCGGTGGGGCGTGGCCACGCAGTCGAAGTTCCTCGCCGTCGGCTCGGTCGTGCCGTGGGCCGGGGCCCAGGTGGGCGCCGTCGCGACCCAGTCGTATGCAAACCCCCGTTACGGGCCCGACGGGCTCGAGCTCCTGCGCGAGGGGCTCTCGGCCGAGGCAGTCGTCGAGCGTCTCACCTCCGCAGACGACGACCGCGCGCTCCGCCAACTCGGCGTCGTCGACAGCAAGGGACGGGCGGCCACGTTCACGGGGGACGACTGCCATGCGTGGGCCGGCGGTCGCACCGGGGACGGCTACGCAGCCCAGGGAAACATCCTCGTCTCCGGAGCGACCGTGGACGCGCTCGCAGAGACGTTCGAGTCCACGACGGGGAAGCCGCTCGCCGAGCGGCTGCTCGACTGCCTCGACGCTGCCGAGGCGGCGGGCGGCGACAGCCGCGGACGCCAGTCGGCGGCGCTCCTCGTCGTCGAGCGCGACGGGGGGTACGCAGGCCTGTCGGACACGCTGGTCGACCTCCGCGTCGACGACCACGCCGACCCGCTGGTCGAGCTGCGGCGCATCTACGGGCTGCACGACGCGCTCTTCGGCCGCACGCCGCGAGAGGAGTGGATCACCGTCGACGACTCTCTCCGTGCGGAGCTCGACGACCTGCTCGCCCGGGCCGGCCACGCGAGCCTCGCATCCTGGGCAGGGGTCGAGAACCTCGAGGAACGGGTGGACGGCGAAGACGCGATCGACCCCGTCGTCCTCGAACGACTCCGGGAGGCGACATGAGCGACCGCTACAAGGTCACGTCGCTCGACGCGCTCGCCGGGCCGGCGATCCCCAGCCAGGCGCGGTGGCACACGATCCGCCGGACGCTCGGAGTCTCGTCCTTCGGGATCAACGCCTGGACGGCGACCGAGGACGACCAGCAGATCATCGGCGAGCACGACGAGGCGGACGGCGAGAAGCACGAGGAGCTCTACCTCGTCCTCACGGGCCACGCGTCCTTCACGCTCGACGGCGAGACCGTCGACGCGCCGCGGGGAACGCTCGTCCACGTCCCCGACCCGGCGGTGAAGCGCGCCGCGACGGGCAAGCTCGACACGACCATCCTCGCCGTCGGCGCAAGACCGGGCGAGGCGTTCACGCCGTCGGGATGGGAGCGCAGCGCCGAGGCGCTCGCGTTCTGGCCGACCGAGGAGTGGGACCGCGCGATCGAGGTGCTCGAGCGACACCTCGCGGAGACGCCGGACCACGCGGGCACCTACTACAACCTCGCCTGCGCGCACGCACGGGCAGGGCGTCCCGAGGTGGCGCTCGAGCGCCTGAGCCGCGCAGTGGAGCTCGACGCGCGGTTCGCCGGGTACGCCCAGGGCGACGAGGACCTGGCGGCGATCCGCGAGGAATCCAGCTTCCCGCGGCCGCCCGCAGGCTAGCGGCCGCCGGCTGGTAAGCCAGGCGTCCGTCGGACTACGATCGCCGCGATGGCGGCAGGCGAGGGGGGATCGATCACCCGTGGCTTCCTCTTTGCGGACCTGAGGGGCTACACCGACTTCGTCGAGCGGCACGGCGCCGCGGCGGCGGCGACCCTGCTCACGAGATACCGTGCGCTCGCACGCGACGCCATCGCGCGCTTCGGCGGTGCCGAGATCAAGACCGAGGGCGACAGCTTCTACGTCGTCTTCGACTCGGTGAGCAGCGCGGTCCGGTGCGGCCTCGCGATCACCGCCGAGGCCGGCGAGGAGCCGGACCAGTACGCAGCCGTCGCGTACGCGTGCGCGCAGATCGTGCTCGCCTCCCTGGAGGCGATAGCAGAGGACGGCCCTGCGGCGAGCGAGCTCCGGGAGGCCCTGCGCACGTATGCCGTCGATTCCGGAGCGTCGCCACGCGACGGTGCTCGGCACGATCGGCGTCGACGCCAACGGCGACTCGACGCAGCAGGTGGTCTCGTTGCTCCGGGTCGATCCCGCGGCGGCCGACGGCGCAGGCGACTGGGTTCTCGTCAAGCAACAGGACTTCGGCCCGGCGAGGTAACGGTCGCCGCACGGCCCGCGGTTGCCACCGGTGCTGCGATTCGCGAGACTCGGCGGGAAGCGAGCCGAGGAGGTCGACGATGGGCGACACCGTCAAGTACATGCTCGACGAGAGCCGGCTGCCGGAGGCCTGGTACAACCTCGCCGCCGACCTTCCCGAGCCGCCCGCCCCTGTTCTCCATCCGGGCACGGGGCAGCCGGTCGGCCCCGACGACCTCGCGCCGCTCTTCCCGATGGAGGTGATCCTCCAGGAGGTCTCGACCGAGCAGCGGATCCCGATCCCCGAGGAGGTCCGCGACGTCTACCGCCAGTGGCGCCCGACGCCCCTCTACCGCGCCCGCCGCCTCGAGCGTGAGCTCGACACCCCCGCACGCATCTTCTACAAGTACGAGGGCGTCTCCCCGACCGGGAGCCACAAGCCGAACACGGCGGTCGCGCAGGCGTACTACAACGCGCGCGAGGGCGTGAAGCGGATCGCCACCGAGACAGGTGCCGGCCAGTGGGGCTCCTCGCTCGCCTTCGCCGGCGCGCTGTTCGGCATCGAGATCGACGTCTACATGGTGCGGGTCTCGTACGACCAGAAGCCGTATCGGCGGGCGCTGATGGAGGCGTTCGGCGCGCGTTGCGTGCCGAGCCCGTCCGAGGAGACGGCGTCCGGCCGCGCCGTCCTCGCGGAGCACCCCGACTCGACGGGGAGCCTCGGGATCGCGATCTCGGAGGCGGTCGAGCAGGCCGCCGGGCGCGACGACACGAAGTACGCGCTCGGCTCGGTGCTCAACCACGTCCTCCTGCACCAGACCGTGATCGGGGAAGAGGCGATCGCCCAGATGGACCTGGCGGAGGCGTACCCGGACGTGCTGATCGGCTGCACGGGCGGGGGCTCGAACTTCTCGGGGCTCGTGTTCCCGTTCATCGGGCAGAAGGTCCGGGGAGGCTCCGACGTCAGGGTGATCGCGGTCGAGCCCGCCGCCTGCCCGAGCCTCACGCGGGGCGAGTTCGCGTACGACTTCGGCGACACCGGGCACCTCACGCCCCTCGTGAAGATGCACACGCTGGGCTCCACGTTCGTGCCTCCGGGCTTCCACGCCGGCGGGCTCCGCTACCACGGCATGGCCCCGCTGGTCAGCCACCTCCACTCGCTCGGGGTGATCGAGGCGCGCGCGTACCACCAGACGACCGTGTTCGAGGCCGGAGTCCGCTTTGCGCGCGCCGAGGGGATCCTCCCCGCCCCCGAGGCCAACCACGCCGTGAAGGCGGTCATCGACGAGGCGCTCCGCTGCAAGGAGGAGGGGAGCGCCGAGACGATCCTCTTCAACCTCTGCGGTCACGGCCACTTCGACATGCAGGCGTACATCGACTACTTCTCCGGCGCGCTCGAGGACCGCGAGTACGACGCGGGCGAGCTCGCGATGGCGCTCGCGGGGCTCCCGGCCGTCGCCGCGGTGAGCTGAGGACGTCAGGCGGCCCGGTCGCCCGGCAGCCGGAGGCCGTCGGCGAGCTCGCGGAAGCCGGCCACCGGGTCGTGACCGGGCTCCGCGACGAGGACGACCGCGCCCGGCTCCGGCCCCGCAAGGGCGCCGACGAGCAGCTCGACCCCGGCCGCGAGCGCGAACGCCTTGTGCGCCTGTGGCCCGCCGAACGGGACGAGCTCCTCCGGGCGCGCGCGGCCGGCCAGCACGTCACCGTGGGTGACCGCGCCCATCGAGACGTCCGCCACGAACGGGCGACCGTCCGACGACGGCACCGCGATCGCGATCGGGTTCGTGCCGGTGAGCGGCGGCCCTCCGTCGGGGTGCGGCAGACGTCGAGGAGACGTCGCCGTGACCACGGCGACGAAGCCCGCGTCCGCGAGGCGTCTGGCCCACTCGCCGAGCACGCCGGTGGGGAAGCAGGACTCGGCGATCAGGAATCTCGCCCGCTCGGGCGGGTCGGAGGCGACGGCGTCGCACAACGCGGCCATCGTCAGGTAGCCGAGTGCGCCCCGTCCGTGCCAGCGCTCGAACCCGGCCGAGCGCTCGATGCGCTCGGGCCTGCCCGACGGGTCGAGCGTGTCTCCAAGGAGGCGCTCGAGCCACGGGACACGGGAGAGGCCGTGCCCGGGCTTTCCGGCCGCGTCGGCCGCCGCGAGGTGATCGACGACCACCGCCGAGTCCGCGTCTGCCAAGCCTCGCGCGCAGAGGCGCTCGAATGCCTGCTCACGGGTCACGTTGCGACCCTACCGCCGCAGGGAGGAGAGAAATTTCCGGAAACTGGACGGGTTTGCTCGACCGCGAAGTGGGGTAGTCTTACAACCTCCTCACAGAATTCTGTGAGGATATGAGCTGGATGGCCGCGCCTCCCCCCGGCGCGGACGTGCAGGACGGCACACGGCCCACCGCCGCAGGGCTTGCCGTCACCGGAAGGGAGCCTACGGGCTCCCTTCCCTGCAGGACCCTGGTCAGAGGACGGTGAGCGCCTTGCGGATCGCGCCCGCGCGCCGGGCCCGAACGGCTTCGGCAAGGCCTCGGATGGCCGTGCTCGCCTCGGACTCGGGGGCGGCCTCCAGCACCGGTCGACCGGCGTCCGATGCCTCCCTCAGGGCCGGATCGAAGGGGATCCGGGCCAGGACGGGAGCGTCGATCTCGGACGCAAGCGCCTCTCCACCACCGGAGCCGAAGAGCTCCTGCCCGGTGCCGACGAGCCACGCCATGTTCTCCACGACGCCCAGGACCCGCATCCCGATCTTCTGGGCCATGACGGCCGCGCGAACGGCCACCTGCTGGGCGGCCGGCTGGGGAGTCGTCACGATGATCGCCTCGGCGCGGGGCAGCAGCTGCCCGATCGAGATGGCGACGTCGCCGGTGCCGGGCGGCATGTCGACGACCAGCGTGTCGAGTTCGCCCCAGTGGACGTCCGAGAGGAACTGCTCGAGCGCCTTGTGCAGCATCGGGCCGCGCCACATGATCGGGCCGTTGTCCTCCGCGAACAGCCCGATCGACATCACCTTGAGCTCACCCCGCACGGGAGGGACGATGAGCGAGTCGACCACGATCGGCCGCTGGGTGACGCCGAGGACGTGTGGGATCGAGTAGCCGTAGACGTCGGAGTCGAGCACACCCACGCTCTCCCCACGCTCCACCAGCGCCGCCGCCAGGTTCGCGGCCAAGGTCGACTTGCCCACCCCACCCTTGCCCGACGCGACCGCGACGACGCGCGTTCCGGGATGGAGCCGGATCTCGCGTTCCGGACGCCCGCCCCGGAGCCGCGATGCGAGCGCCGCCTTCTCCTCCGGTGTCATCACGTCGAATCGGAGGCTGACGGCCGTGACGCCGGAGACCGCGCCGACATGCTGCGCGACCTGGTCCTGAAAGCTCGATCGCAGCGGGCAGCCGGCGACGGTGAGGGCGATCGTCACGTCCACCTCGCCTTCGGCGGAGACGACGACGTCGCGCACCATGTCGAGCTCGGTGACCGGGCGCTTGAGCTCGGGGTCGATCACCCGCTCGAGCGCGGTCAGGATCGCGTCACGATCGACGGCCACGAATGCCAGCGTAGCCTTTGCAGATGGCCGACCCGCGCACGAAGCTGAGGGACCTCGCGCTCGGGTTCCCAGAGACGCACGAGGCCTTCCCCTGGGACGAGCGCGTCGTCAAGGTGCGTGGCAAGGTCTTCGTCTTCCTCGGGCGGCGGGACGGCACCGACGAGCCGATGATCACCGTGAAGCTGGTCGAGTCGCACGGGCACGCGCTCTCGGTCGAAGGAGCGCGGCCGACCGGGTACGGCCTCGGCAAGTCCGGTTGGGTGACCGTGCCCGTCGGCGAGGTGCCGCTCGCCGAGCTCCGGGACTGGGTGGAGGAGAGCTACCGCATCGTCGCGCCCAAGCGTCTCGTTGCAACGCTCGACGGCGGCCGCTAGCCGAGACGCTTCTCCCCCCGGTTCTCGCGCTCCGACACCGTGGGCGTGGCGGTGGGCGGTGAACGGTGTCAGACACCGTTTCGTGTCAAGCCGGCCAGAGCGGCCGGGTCACGGACGGTCATGGAGGCGGTTGTTTCCGAGGCGGTGACGGCGGTTGCGCCTGGGGACGAACCGGCACGAAGTCGGCACGCTTTTCCCTTGACAGGAAGCGGTGTCTGACACCGCACTGCCCGCCGACCGCGAGCGGGGCCTGCCGCCACGCCTCAGCGAAGCGCTGCGGCGACCTGCGCGCAGAGCTCGTCGGTCGCGGCGGCCACGACCCGCGAGCGCTGCACGAGGTCGAGGGGTGCCTTGGCGAACGGCGGATCCTCGAACAGCTCGATCGCGTAGCCGCGCTCGCGGACGAGAAGCTGCGCGGCGGCGATGTCGATCGAGCGTGCCGGCTTGAGGCAGCAGACCGCATCGACTCGCCCCGCGGCGAGGTGGCAGAGCGAGAGCGCCAGCGAGCCCATCACGCGGAGCCGCCGCGCGAGGCCGCGCATGACCGGCGCGTACTCGGCGATCGCGTCGGTCGTGGTGCCCTCGAGCGAGAGGATCTCGATCGTGTCCTTCGGGCCGGGGTCCTCGAGCGGCGCGCCGTCGAGGAACGCGCCGCGACCGCGCTCCGCGACCCACTCCTCGCGCGTGCCGAAGTCGTAGACGTAGCCGAACGAGACGTCGTGCATGGACGACCCCTCCGCCACGGCCAGCGAGAGCGAGAAGAACGGGATGCCGCGCTTGGCGTTGACCGAGCCGTCGATCGGGTCGACGACGACAGTGAGCGGCCCACCAGCCCCGAACGCGCGCGTGCCCAGCTCCTCGGAGACGAGCGTGAGATCGGTGTCGAGGGCCGCCAGCCGCCTGACGACGGCCGCCTCGGCCGCGGCGTCGATGGCCGTCGTGTCGTCACCGCCCTCGCCGGCCCCGAGCACCGGCTCGCGCTCGGCGCGCGTCGGAAGCTCGTGGAGGATCCGCTCCAGATCGCGGGTGCAGCCGCGGCAGAGCTCCAGCCAGTCGACCTCCGTAGCCCTCACGGGTCGACCGGGTGGATCAGCAGGCCGGAGTCGAGCTTCGGGAAGAAGTACGTCGCCTTCTGCGGCAGCGTCTGCCCCCGCCGCGCGCGGTCGAAGACCTCGCTGACGAGGAGCGGGCGCAGCAGGAAGGCGCAGTCCGCCTCACCGTCCTCGACCCTCCGCACCGCCTCGTCACGGTCGGCCGTGTACGCGATGCCGTCGTGGCCGAAACGGTCGACGAACTCGACGTCGAGCTCCCCTTCCACGCCGCGAACGAGGCGAACGTCGCCCTTGCGCACGAGCACCATGGCGGGTACTACGTGCGGCTCCCGACCGAGCGCGGTCAGCGCCTGGTCGGCCGTCGCGAAAGTGTCGCCGGGTGGCTCGATGTCGGGGCGCCCGCTGAACACGCGATGTGTCGGAAAGACCTCGAGCCCGGGATCCGAGGTCGAGACGAGCACGGCCAGCAACCGATCGGCGCCGTCCTCGGCGGCGAACGCGACCGCGGTCTCGTAGCGATGGTGCCCGTCGGCGATCAGGAGCTGGACGTCGGCGAAGTACGTGCCGACACCCTGATCGCCCTCGAGCCGCCACAGCCGTGCGTCGCCCACCTCCAGCTCGCAGGCACCCGTCGGTCGGCGGAGCGGCGCAGGACTGTCGTAGAGGAGGAGGATCGGCTCGAGCTGGGCGCGCGTCGCCCGCAGCAACCGCAGCCGGCCCTCGATCGGCCCTGCGTGCGTGCGCTCGTGGGGGAGCACCTCCCGGGTCGAGTACGGCTCGGCACGGAGCGAAACGACGAGCCCCGCACGTGAGCGGGCGACACCGTCCGGGCCGACGAAGTCCTGCTCGAGCCACCACACCGCAGGCCTCTCGTCGCGGACGAGGGTGCCCTCCGCGAGCCAGCTGCGGAAGCGATGGCCAGCCACGTCGGCATCGGGCTCCAGCGTCAGATGGACGACGTTGTGGGGGTCGCGGGAGAGCAGCGCCTCGCGCGCCTCGTCGTCGATCACGTCGTAGGGTGGAGCCGTCACCGCCGCTCCGGGCCGCGCATACCGGACGGCGCGGAACGGGCGGACGTCGGCCACCGCCCGAGCCTACACTCACCCCGTGGCGACGATCGCCGAGCTCGTCGAGGACCGCACCGTCGACGGCGTGTTCGCCGTCGCCCGCAAGCGGCGGCTCACCACCAGCCGCGGCAAGCCGTACCTCGCGCTCGAGCTGGTCGACCCCAGCGGACGGATCGAGGGCCGGGTCTGGGACGACGTCGAGCTGCTCGACCGCCGCTTCGCGGAGGGTGACGCCGTCCGCGTCCTGGGGCGAGTCGAGAGGTTCGACGGGCGCCTGCAGCTCGCCGTTCGCACCGTCGAGGCAGCCGACGCCGACCCGGCCGCGCTGGCGCCCACCCTCCGACGCGACGCCGACGAGCTCGAGGGCTTCCTCGAGTTCCTCGCCGCGGAGGTCGCGCATCCAGGTCTCGCGGGGATCGTGAGCGGGATCCTCGCGGAGCCGGAGGTCCGTGACGGGATGCGGCTGCTCCCGGCCGCCGGAGCGGACGGGCACCACGGGTACGCCGGGGGCCTGCTCGAGCACACCGTCGGGGTCGCAACGCTGTGCCGCGAGACTGGGCAGCTCCATCCTCGGCTGCGTGCCGATCTCCTGCTTGCTGGCGCGCTGCTCCACGACGTCGGCCGCGTGCGCGAGCTCGGCCGTGGGCCCGCCTTCCGTCCCACGCCGGAGGGCGCGCTGCTCGGACACGTCCAGCTGGGCGTGCGCCTGGTGGACGAACGGGCCAACGTCCTCGACTCCGCGGCCCGCGCGGAGCTCCTCCACGCGATCGCGGCGCACCACGACCGGAGCGCAGCCCGTACGGCGGAGGCGGCCGTCCTGTACCACGCAAACCAGCTCGACGCCCAGGCCGCGACGCGTTCCGTCGGCGCCGACTGAGCACGCATGGGTGTCGCCGTCCTGGCGCTCCTCGGCGCGGCGTCGTGGGGCATCGGTGACTTCCTCGGCGGTGTCGCCGCGCGTCGCATCCACGTCCTCACGGTGCTCGTCGGGTCGCAGGCAGCCGGTCTCGTCGGCGCGGCGCTGTGGGTGCTCGCGAGCGCGGACTCGCCGCCAGGGATCGAGGACCTCCTTCCCGCGATCGGCGCCGGCGCGTGCGGAGCGATCGGGCTCGCGGCGCTCTACCGCGGGATGGCCGTCGGCGCCATGGGCATCGTCGCGCCCATCTCTGCCGCCAGTCCGGTCATCCCACTGGCCGTCGATCTCGTGGGGGGAACCTCGCCGAGCGCGCTCCAGTGGGTCGGGATCGTGATCGTGCTCGGCGGCATCGTCCTGCTTGCGCGCGAGCCCGGTGGCACGGGGAGCGCCGCGCTCGCCGCCGGCGTGGGGCTCGCGGTGGTCGCGGCCGTGGCGTTCGGCCTGTTCGTCGTCGGGCTCGACGCCGCGGCCGACGGCGGCGTTCCCTGGACGATCCTCGCAGTTCGTTCGACCTCCACCCTGCTCGCGCTCGTCCTGGCGGTCTCGGCGGCCGTCGCGATCCTGCCCCCGGCGCGCCTTCTGCCCACGATCCTCGCCGTGGGCGTCTTCGACACGGCCGCCAACGTCCTCGTCGCATTCGCGACGACACGTGGCTCGGCCGGGATCGTGGCGGTGCTCAGCGCCCTCTACCCGGTGGCGACGATCATCCTCGCGCGCGTGCTGCTGGGGGAGCGGCTCGATGGGACAAGGCGGGCCGGCGGCGCTCTCGCGCTCGGCGGCGCGGCCGCCGTCGCGGCGGGCTGAGCGCCCTGCCGAACCGGGAGGACCGTGCTACGGTCCGCGGGCCGTTCGACCTCGATGAGGGGAGAGATCAGATGAGACGAATCGTCCTCGCGGCGATCGTGGCCGCCCTCACGGCCCTCGCTACCGGTACCACGGCAGCCTCTGCCGGGCTCGAGCCCGGTGGGCTGACACCTTTCACGGAGGCGGTCGACGTGAACGTCGTCTTCGTGGGCACGTTCGGAGGCACCGACCTCGACCCCGCCGCGGTCACGTCGGGGCTCCCCACGAGCGCGTCGCCGAAGACCCGCTTCAAGCTCGACTACGGGCTCGACGGGGAGGCGGAGCTCGGGATCACCTACACGTACAGCTACGTGCCGTTCAACACCCCGACGACCTGGGAGGACTCGTTCTTCGGCTTTCTCGGGAGCATCGCCGAGCCCAGGCCGCGGACGCTGTTCCAGGAGGAGTACAACGCGCAGGACGGCGCGCTCGACGTCGGCCAGAACCACTGGGTCGACGCGCCGTCGGTCGAGAAGTGGATCATCGAGAACCCACCCCCCGGCGTCGACCTGACGGAGCCGACCATCCTCTTCGTCAACTGGAAGGACCGCCCGGACTTCAAGTTCCACGTGTACACGAAGACCAACGAGCCGGACCCCGACACGGGGAACAACTTCGGCGTCGTACGCGAGACGCGGAAGATCGTCGCGTGGGGCGGCACCGCTCCGAACGACGAGGAGAACCCCTACGCGGGTGAGCCGCGCCGCCTCTGGTTCTACGACCTCTCGGCCGGGCCGGAGAGCTGGGCGGGGAGCTTCGAGGTGACGAGCCCCGACATCGACGGGGACGACGAGCCCGACTACCGGATCCCGAACATCTGGGAGTACTCGGGCACGCCGCTCGCGTACAACCATCCGGGCTTCGGGTCGTCCACCCTCGCCGCAGACCTCGGCAAGGTGGTCCGCTACGTCGGGCTCGACCTGCTCTTCACGAGCTCGCCGCTCTACCCGCCGTACTTCACGGCCAACCGGCTGCCGGGCCAGGTCAACCTCGACGTCAACACGGTCGAGGGCTGGAACCAGGTGAACGCCTCCGAGGACTTCGTCTCGCAGGGGTTGTTCCTCGCCGAGGTGAAGGACCTGCCGAGCGGCTTCGAGTCGACGCTCACCGCCGACTACCAGGACATCAAGATGGCGGGCGACTGGAACCGCTGCTACCAGCAGTTCGTCTCGGACAAGGTCTGTTACAACGACCTCGCTCCGTTCTACGCGGACTTCGGCGGGTTCGTGAACATCTTCCTCGTCTCGGCCCGCCACCACGAGGAGTTCCTCGACGGCACCCCCGCCTACGAGGCCGGTCTCGTGAACTGGTCGATCGGCCAGAAGCCGAAGGCGCCGGGGCTCCTCGGCTTCGCGGACGACAACTGGCTGGACGGCACGCAGAGCGGCGTCTTCAGCTTCGTCTACCCCGACGCGGTGGCGGCCGGGTACGGGCTGACGACGACGATGATCCACGAGTACGGGCACCACTCGTCGTTGAGCCATCCGCACGACGGATTCGACCCGGCGTCGGGCGTGGACTTCGGCCCGGGAGGCGAGACGTACTTCGCCTGGCTCGGTGACGAGTCGAACTCGATGATGAGCTACATCGACCTGAACTGGGACTTCAGCCAGTTCGACCGCGACAACTCGGCACGCCACCACGCGGCCGGGTACGCGAAGATCGCGAACATCGTCGCGGAGGACCTGGTCGGCAACCCCGCGGCTGCCGGGAAGCTCGCCGAGGCGAACGCCGCCCTGAACACGGCCCAGGCGGCGTTCGCGACGCACAGCTACGGGACAGCGCTGCAGTTCGCCCGGCAGGCCTACGAGGCCGTCGTCGCGGGCGCCGCGCTGGCCGGCGTGCCCGTGGCCGTGGTCGAGCCGAGCACCTGGACGATCGACGGCCCGGTCAAGCCGGGCAACGGCCCGGGAGCAAGGGCGAAGAAGCTCGACTACGCGAAGGACCTGAGCGACAAGGCGAACGTCAAGCGGATGTTCGGGCGCTAGCCCCAGCAGACGATCAGGTTGGCTCGAGGGCCCCGGCGACGGGGCCCTCGACGTTCGAGCGAGGTTCAGACGTTGAAGCGGATGTTGAGGACGTCACCGTCGGCCACGACGTAGGTCTTCCCCTCGAGGCGCTGTGTGCCGCGCTTCGCCGCCTCTGCGTGCGAGCCCGCGTCGAGCAGGTCCTCGGCCGAGATCACCTCGCAGCGGATGAAGCCGCGGGCGATGTCGGTGTGGATCGTGGCGGCGGCGTCCAGGGCGGTCTGGCCGCTCCGGAGCGTCCAGGCCCGCGTCTCCTTCTCGCCCACGGTGAAGAACGTGATCAGGCCGAGCGCATCCTTGAGCCTCCGCACGACCTCGTCGAGCGCGGACGGGCCCTCGCGGAACTCGGCGGCCTCCTCGTCGGGGAGCTCCGCGAGCTCGGCCTCGAGCTTGCAGTCGATCCCGCCCGTGCCGTTCTCGACCGCGAGGAGAGGCTTCGTGGTCAGCGGATCGAGCTCGGCCGGGAGCTCGCCGGGCCACTCGGCGAGGGCGCGGCCCGCATCGAGGTGCGCCAGGAGCTCCGTCAGCGTCTCGAGCTCGGCGCGCTTGGCAGCGTCTCCCGACTTCGCCTCCTTCTGGACCCGCTCGTGGCGCCGCTCGACATGGTCGCGGTCGGCGACGAGCAGCTCGAGGCGGAGGGTCTCGAGGTCGTCCGCCGGCGTCGCTCCGTCCGAGAAGCCGTCGAGCACGGCGAGGATCGCGTCGACCTGGCGGAGGTTCCCGAGGAGCTGCGGCCCCGTGCCGGGCACGTCGACGACTCGGATCGCCGCCGGCGTGACCTTCTTCGCGGAGACGATCCGGGCGAGCCGGTCGAGACGGTCGTCGGCGATCGTCGCCATCCCGACGTTGGGCTTGTCGGTCACGGACGCGTAGGCGGTGATCTCCGCGCCCGCGCGCGTCAGCGCGTTGAACAGCGTCGTCTTGCCGCTGTTCGGAAGCCCGACGATGCCGACCTCGAGCGCCACGGCGGCCAGAGTAGTGGAGGGCGGCGGCTAGCTCGCTGCGAGGAACCCCGGCTGCGCGCCCTTCGTGTAGCGCTTCAGGTAGACGATGCGCGGCACGACGACGGTGATCCTCCCATCCGCCGTCTCGAGCTCGATCGTCCCGCCGGCCCCTGCCGTCACCGCCCGCTCGACGGCGTCGGCGGTCGCCGTCGAGACCATCGCGGCGATGATCTGCCCGCCCTCGAAGGCAAGCTCGATGCGGATCGAATCGTCAGCCAGGGCGGACCACCTCCGTGAGGACACCGTGGACGGAATCTGGATGGACGAACGCGACCTCGAGCCCGTAGAGCCCCTTCCGCGGCGCATGGTCGATCAGCTCCGCACCCGAGCGCTCGAGTCGGTCGAGCGTGGCGCCGACGTCGTCGACCTCGTAGGCCACGTGGTGCATCCCCGGCCCGCGCCTCGCAAGGAAGCGCCCCACCGGAGTGTCGTCGCCGGTCGGCGCGAGAAGCTCGATGCGGCCGTCGCCGACGAGCACCGCTGCCGCCTCGACGCCCTGTTGCTCGAGCCGGTCGCGGTGCTCGAGCGTCGCCCCGAACAGGCGCCCGTACGTGGAGACGGCCTCCTCGAGGTCGTTCACCGCGAACCCGAGATGGTGGACGCCCCGGAAGCTCACGCCGCGATCGTACTCGGACGATTTCGAGGCGGGACGAGGATCTCGTCGACGAGGCCGTACTCCACCGCCTCGGCCGGGGTCATGAACCGGTCGCGGTCGATGTCGTCCATCACCTGCTCCTCGGTGCGGCCGCAATGGCGGGCGATGATCTCGGCCATCTGGCGCGTCGTCGACTCGACCTCGCGGGCCGCGATCGTGATGTCGGTCGGCGCGCCCCGGAAGCCCGCCGAGCCCTGGTGGATCATCAGCTTCGCGTTCGGAAGCGCGAACCGCTTCCCGGGCGCGCCGGCGGCGACGATCATCGCCGCGGCGGACATGCCCATCCCGAAGCAGATCGTCGAGACGTCCGGCCGGACGTGCTGCATGGCGTCGTAGATCGCGAGCCCTGCGTAGACCTCTCCGCCCGGTGAGTTGACGTACAACGCGATGTCCTTAACAGGATCCTCGGCCTCGAGGAAGAGCAGCTGGCCGACGATCAGATTGGCCAGCTCGTCGTCGACGGGGCGCCCGAGGAAGACGATGCGGTCGCGAAGGAGCCTCGAGTACAGGTCGAACGCACGCTCCGCACGGCCGTCGGCCTCCAGGACGGTGGGGATCAACGGCATCGTGACCTCCTCTTCGCATATCGTGCAACCATGTGGTTGCCCTATGCTATACGCAACTAGGAGGTTGCACGTGGTGATCGAGCGGGAGGTCGTGCTGCCGGTGACGCGCGAGGAGGCGTGGGAGGCTCTCACCGAGCCCGAGCAGCTGGAGGAATGGTTCGCGAACGAGGTCGAGCTCGATCCGACTCCCGGCGGGGAGGGTGTGTTCCACTGGGACAACGGAGAGGTCCGCCGGGCGGTGGTCGAGACCGTCGAGGCTCCCGAGCGGCTCGTGCTGCGCTGGGAGGACGACGGCGTCGTCGAGGTCGAGCTCCGCGACCATCCCGACGGGACGCGGGTGCACGTCCGTGAGACCGCCCCGGAGTGGGGCGTCGCGCTCGAGCTCCACGCGAGCGCCGCATGGGCGACGGCGTAGGAGCGGTCTTCGGGGCGCTCGCCGACCCGAGCCGCCGGTACCTCGTCGAGCGCCTGGCCGATCTCGGCGCGGCCACGCCGACGGAGCTCGCCGGCGAGCTGCCGATGACGCGCCAGGCGGTCGCAAAGCACCTCGCGACGCTGGCGCACGCCGGGCTCGTCCACGGCACGCGGGAGGGCAGGAACACGGTCTACCGCCCCGACCCGGCACCGCTGCGCGACGCGACCGCCTGGCTCGACCGGGTCGGCGCCCAGTGGGACGAGCGCCTCGCCGCGCTCGCGCGTCACGTCGGCCGCGCGTCGAGCTGAGGGCCTGGAGGGCCCGGTGCGCCGCCCGCGCACGGGCCCTCCGCCTGTGTCAGGTGGCCACCGGGTGGTGGGTCGGGTGCCAGGCATGGCGCAGCGTCGATCCCGCCCAGAGCACGACGATCGAGAGGACGAGGAGCGACAGCGCCGTCAGCGAGCCGGTGGCGATCGCCACGATCGCGAGGACACCGGCGACCGCCCCGACGCCGGCGAGCGCCATGACCGCCGACCCGGGCCGGCTGCCCTCGCTCAGCTCCTGGCTCGCCGAGCCGAGAGCGCACGTCGCACTACCTAGCAGCGTCACAGCGACGGCAGCCCAGTGGTGGCTCGAGCCGATCAGCCAGACATCCCACGCCTGGTGGGTCGCGACGAATGCGAGCACAGCGAGCGCGGTGAGAACGGTGGCAAGCCCGTCCTTGCGGGTGAGTGTCATCTCGCCACCTCCTTTCCGGACCGAGCCTGGCACCGCGCGGACCGCAGGGCATCGGTGGCGACGCGGACGGCCGCGCGGCTTTCCCGCAGCCGGGCTCGCCTCAGGGCCTCACGGTGGCCACGAGCGCGTGGGAGCCGGCGCCCGTGCCGATCTCTGCAACCGCCACCCGGGGATGTGACAGCCAGCGCTCACGGCGGATGTCGGGCTCACTCTCCTCGTCGCCGAGCCCGGCGATCACCACGGTCGAGCCGGCGACCGCGAGGCCGAGGACGGCGTCGGGGTCGTTCTGCGCCCGACCGCCGTCCACGAAGATCAGGTCGAAGGGCGCGTGCTCCGCAAGGGCAACGCGCCAGTCTCCCTCGAGCACGTGCACGTCGGGATCGTCGGCGAAGAGCTCCGCGGCTGCCTTCGCGAGCTCCTGGTCGATCTCGGCGGTGAAGAGCGGCACCCCTGGCCGGAGCGCGGATACGAGCCAGGCCGTCCCCACCCCCGCGCCCGTCCCGATCTCCGCGACGCGCTCCACGCCCCGGCGGCCCGCGAGCACGTGGAGCAGCGTGCCGACCTCGTCCCGGCAGCCCTCGCGACCCGTGCGGGCGGCCGCGGCCCGGGCGCGGCCGACGAGCGGCGGCGGCGTCACGGCTTCGATGCGACCACCTCGTCCGTGGTCGTGAAGCGCACGCCGCGCTGCCGCCATTCGGCGAGCGCCCGCTCGACCCGCTCGTCGGAGAGCCCGCGCGAGGCGTCCTCGACGAAGGCGACCGGGTAGCCGCGCGCGCGCAGGCCCATGATCGCCGCGTGGTTGCAGACGTCCGTCGCGACGCCGAAGACGAGCACCTCGCTCGGTGCGAGTGCCTCGAGCAGCGGCTCGAGGTTCGGGTTCGAGAAGGCGCTGTAGGTCTTCTTGAGGAGCAGCAGCTCGCGGCGGTCACCGACGAGTCGTGGGAGGTGGCTTGGCGGATACGGCGTCAGCGAGATGGGCAGCGGGTCACGCTGCGCGGTCTCGGGGATCTTCGCCGCGCCGCGCGTGCCGCGCAGGCAGTGAGGCGGGTAGGTCGCCTCGAAGTCGGGCTCGTCCGAGATCTCGGGGTCGGTGAGCTCGTGGTCGTCGGCGGTGGCGAGGTGCGTGACGCCGTGCTCCTCGGCCCAGCGCACGAGGCGCGCCATCGCCGGCGCCGCCGCCTCGGCGTCGGGGACGGGGAGCTTCCCGTCGGCCCGGACGAAGTCGACCTGCGTGTCGACGTCCCAGAGCAGCGGGCCGCTCATCGCGAGGCCGAGGCGAACTCACGCCGTGGCCCGTACTCCCATCCCTCGCGCCAGGCGAAGGGCTCGACGACGAGGCGTTCGAGCGGCTCTCCGCCGAGCAGGTGGTCGAGCGCCCAGCGGGTCGCGGTGTGCCCGATCAGGAGGATGCGCTGCCCGGGGCGCTCGACGAGCAGCCCGTCGAGCAACTCCTCCACGCGGGCCACGGCGTCGCGGTAGCTCTCGCCTCCCGGGAACGGCTCGTCGACCCGGAGGGGCCGCTCACGCTCGACGACGTCGACCGGCGCGCCGTTCAGCTCGCCGTAGTCCACCTCGCGCAGGCGCCAGTCGAGGACGACGGGGATGGCGGCACCCGCGAACGCGATCTCGGCCGTCTCCACGGCGCGTGACAGGTCGGACGTGAAGACCGCGTCGACGCCGTCCTCCCTCCGGCGCTCCCCCAGCTCGCCCGCGAGCTCGCGCCCGCGGCCGGACAGCGTGCCGCCGAGCCAGCCGGTCGCGACACCCCGCTCGTTGTCGGTTGTCAGCGAATGGGTCTCGAAGACCAGCTCGACGCTGCCCGTCACTCGACCAGCCCCAGCCGCTCGTTCGGCCGGAACCGCCGACCGACCTTCGCCGTCTCACGGCCGTCCGCCATGACGATGTCCGCGGTGAAGTCGTTCTCGCCGCGGATCAGAGAGGAGCCGACGCCGTACGCGTCGACCGGGACGCCGAGGCGCTCGAACGACTCGATCTTCTCGACCGTGAAGCCGCCCGACGCGACGATGCGGACGTGCTCGAAGCCGTCCTGGTCGAGCGCCGCGCGCACCTTGCGGACGAGCCGCTCGTTGACACCGCGCGGGTCGAAGTCGCCCATCTCGTCCCAGAGTGCGCGGTCCACGAGCTGGCTGGACGTGTCGAGGCGGACGCCCCACAGCCGTGGGCCGAGCGCGCGTGCGACGTCGAGCGCAGTGCGGACGGAGTCGTTGTCGTAGTCGACGAGGACGGTGATGTGGAAGTCCTCGGGCGCCCAGTCGGCGAACTTCGTCGCGGCGAGCACGGTGTTGCCGCCGTACGCCCCGATGAGGGAATGCGGGACCGTCCCGACGCCCCGTCCGCCCCACCAGGACGCCTGGGCGTCGGACGTGACGCCGATCTCGGCGCCCAGGATGGCGCCCGCCACGTGCGCGGCGTAGCCGTCGCCCGTCTGCACGCGGTGGTGGTCGTGGCGCGCGGGCATGAAGATGATCGGCTTCCCGTTCGCGGCCTCCAGGACGCGAGCCGTGTTGGTCGCGATCAGCGTGCGACGCGCCAGCGTGCCGAGCACGACCGTCTCGAGGTGCGAGAAGGTCGTGTAGTCGCCCTCGATCGTCATGACGGACTCCCAGGGCTCGACCAGGTCGCCGTCGCGGAGCGCGTGGACCGTCAACCCCGGCCAGTCGTGGGAGCAGAGCTCGAGGATCGCGATTGCCTCGTCCATCCCGCCGAGCATCGCGTGCTTGCGCTGGAAGACCTGCATCAGGACGCGTGGGCGCCGCCCGTCGTGGAGCAGCGCTGCCCGTGTGTGGTTGAAGTAGGCGTCGCTGTAGTAGCCGTCGCGCATCTTCTCGACCGGGAGGTCGAAGATGGACGGGTCGAGGCGTTCTCCCCGCTGTCGGGTGGGGACGACCGTCACGCGGCGGCCTCTTCGGCCGCGAGCACCGCCTGGAGAGCCGCCTCCGCGACCTCGAGTTGCGCGTCGCTCGGCTCGCTCGTGGACAGACGGCGCTGGAGCTCGGTGCCCGGGCGTGCCAGCGCCCGGGAGAGCCGCTTGTCCGGGTTCCGGCTCATCCAGCCGAAGACCTCGACCGCGGCCCCGATCGCGCCGACCGCGCCGACGACCCGCGCGGCCGTGCGGTGCCGCGCCGGCGCGAGCTCCGCCGCCGCACCTGCGAGCGCTGTCGCGATCGTCAGCGGCCCGACGAGGTGCGAGCCGCAGCGCTCGTGCTCCTTCGGCGCGCGCTCGCCGGTCTCGTACGACCCGATCGAGACGTGCTCGGCGCCGTGGTACGAGGTCAGCTGGTCCCCTCGCAGGGCGACGAGCGCCGGCACGATCGACGCGATCACCACCGCGGCCTCGCGCGGGACGAGGGGCAACGACGATCGTCGGAAGAGGCTTGCGCTGGTCGACGCCGCGACGAGCGCGACGGCCACCGCGGGCCGCTCGAACGGCAGAGCCGCCTCCGGCAGTCCCCGCTTCATCGCCGGGAGCACCGCGAACGCCTCGGCCAGCCTGAGTGGGCCGCGCACGAAGGGCATGGTCACCCGTCCGCCCAGACGTGGCTTCGGCCCCGACGCCGTCTTGATGGTGCCGTCCGGCAGGCGGACGGCAGCGCCCCACGTCTGCGGCCCGTGGACGAGGACGCCGTTCTGGAGCGCCATGCCGCCGAGGCGAAGCTTCTCCATGCCGGGGAGCGTAGCGAGCACGCCGCTTCCCGCGGCTGCGCGCAACGACACTAGCCCGGCGGCGGGGCCGCGGCCGGGGCCGTCGTGCGGGTCAGGCGCCGGCCAGCCGGCGAAGCGCGGGCTGGAGCGCCGCAGCCGCCTCCCGGCTCCCGTACTCCCTCCCGTCGAGGGCCGTGATCGGCATCACCTCGCGGACGGACGACGACGTGAACGCCTCGTCGGCCGCGAGCATGCGCCGGAGCGGGTAGCTGCCCGTCTCGACCTCGTAGCCCGCCTCCTCCGCGAGCTCGAGCAGGGCGGCGCGGGTCTCGCCCGCGAGGATCCCGAGCTCGAGGGAGGGAGTCACCAGCAGCCGCGCCTCGCGCCACCAGACGTTCGTCACCGTCCCCTCGAGCACCGTGCCGTCGAGGTCGACGAGGACGGCGTCGTCGGCTCCCCGGCGCTTCGCCTCCGCCTCCGCGGCCGCGTGGGTCGCGTAGCTGACCGACTTCGTGCCGGGCAGAAGCCACGGCGCCGAACGGCGGGGGAACGCAAGCGAGACCAGGCTCTGGCCCCTGGCCCGCGCGGGCTCGATCCACTCCGGGATCCCGGAGACGAGGGCGATCGCGGTGGGCTCTCCTCCCGGCGTCCCGGGCGTCCAGTAGAGGCGCAGGACCGCGTCCGGGGCACCCGCCGCGCCGAGAGCGGCATCGGCCAGCTCGCGCAGCGCGTCGGGGTCGGGACGCGGCAGCCCGAGCCGCTCGGCCGATCCGACGAGGCGAGCGACGTGCTCGGCGAGCCTGAACGGCCGTCCGCCGTACACGCGCAGCGTTTCGAACGCCGCCCGGCCGCGCGAGAACCCCTCGTCCTCGACCGCGACGACCGCCGCACCCGGGTCGACGACCCCGCGCCCGCCGACCGCCGCCGCCAGGAGCCGGCCGCTCACCGCCGACCGCCTGCTCGTGGAGGGCGTGCTCGTCCTAGGGCGGGCGCCGCGGCGTCGAGCGGTGCGCCGATCGCCTCCAGGAGCGGGGCCGCCTTGACGAGCGACTCGGCGACCTCCTCGCGCGGGTCGGAGTCCCAGACGATGCCGCCGCCCACCCACAGGTGGATCCGGCCCTCGGCGACGGCGAACGTCCGAATCGTGAGCGCGAGCTCCACGTCCCCGTTCCCGTGCACGCGGCCGAGCGCGCCCATCGAGGCGCCGCGCCCGACGGGCTCGAGCTCCGCGATCAGGTCGACCGCCGCGATCTTCGGCGCACCCGTCACCGATCCGCCCGGGAAGAGCGCACCGAGGAGCTCCGCGAGCCCGACCTCGGCCCGCGCCTCGCCCTCGACCGTCGAGACGAGGTGTTCGACGCCGGCGAGCGGCTCGGCGACCATCAGCTCGGGCCAGCGCACGCTGCCGGGGACGCAGACGCGCGAGAGGTCGTTGCGCTCGAGGTCGACGATCATCACGTGCTCGGCCGCGTCCTTGGCCGAGGCGAGGAGCTCGGTCCGCCCGCCGCGGGGCCGCGTCCCCTTGATCGGCCGCGTCCACACCCGCCGCCCGCGCCGGGTGACGAACAGCTCGGGCGAGGCGGAGACGATCGCCCAGCCGTCACCCTGGAACAGGCGCCACGCGCTGTCGCCCAACGGGTCGTCGTTCGGTTGTGTCAGGGGGGCGAGCCGGGAGGCGAGCGCGGCCGGGGAGCCCTCGAACGGGGCCGAGAGGTGCTGCACGAGGTTGACCTGGTAGACGTCGCCCCGGGCGATCGCCGTGCGCACTGCGGCAACCGCGAGGGCGTAGTCGTCCTCCGGCCACGTCCGCCGCCACTCTCCGATCTCGTAGCCGTCGTCTCCGTTGTCATCTCTGACACCAGGATGCACGATCGTTCGGACGGCGCACGCGGCGAGCGGCAACCTGCACGGCTCGGGTGGGGAGAGCCCCCGCGTCCGCCTGATCGTGTCCGAGAGGCCGTACCCGAGATAGAGATCCGCGACGAGCTCCTCGCCGCCGCGCTCGAAGAACCCGCGGCTCCGGAGCCAGGCCTCGATCCGCTCGAAGGCGCCGTCGGGCTCGTGCACCTCGAGCACGTCAGCCTCCGGCGCGAAAGCGCCGCAGAAGCTCCACGAGCGAGGCCGTCGACGGGTCGAGCGTCGCGTCGGTCGGCCCGCCGGCGACCGCGGGAGCGAGCCCGACGGCAAGCTCCTTGCCGAGCTCGACTCCCCACTGGTCGAACGAGTCGATGCCCCAGATCACCCCCTGCGTGAAGACGACGTGCTCGTAGAGGGCGACGAGGGAGCCGAGCGCGAAGGGCGTCAGCCGCTCGAGGAGGAGGAACGTCGACGGGCGGTTCCCGGGCATCTCCTTGTGGTGCACGAGCGCCTCGGGGGTGCCCGCTTCTCGCAGCTGACCGGCAGGGCGCCCGAACGCCAGCGCCTGCGCCTGCGCCAGCGCGTTGGCGAGCAGCAGGTCGTGGTGGTCGCCGAGAGGGTTGAGCGACGAGGCGAAGGCGATGATGTCGACGGGCACGAGGGCGGTGCCCTGGTGCAGCAGCTGATGGAAGCTGTGCTGCCCGTTCGTCCCCGGCTCACCCCAGACGACGGAGGAGGTGGCGACCGGCACGGGATCGCCGTCGAGCGTCACGCGCTTGCCGTTCGACTCCATCACGAGCTGCTGGAGGTAGGCCGGGAACCGCGCCAGGTACTGCTCGTAGGGGAGGACTGCATGCGTCTCGGCCCCGAAGAAATCCCGGTACCAGACCCCGAGGAGGCCCATCAGCGCCGGAAGGTTCTGCTCGAGCGGCGCCTCGGCGAAGTGCAGGTCGACCGCGTGGAACCCGGCCAGCATGTCGTGGAACGCGTCGCGGCCGATCGCGATCATCGTGGAGAGCCCGATCGCCGAGTCCATCGAGTAGCGGCCGCCCACCCAGTCCCAGAAGCCGAAGGCGTTCGCCGGGTCGATGCCGAACTCGGCGACGGACTCGAGGTTGGTGGAGACCGCGACGACGTGCTTCGCGATCGCGCTCTCGTCGCCGCCGAGCCCGTCGAGCAGCCACTGTCGCGCGCTGCGCGCGTTCGTCATCGTCTCGATGGTGGTGAACGTCTTCGAGGAGACGATCACGAGCGTCTCCGCCGGATCGAGGCCGCGGAGGGACTCCACCAGGTCGGTCGCGTCGACGTTCGAGACGAACCGCAGGGCGAGGCCGCGGTCCGAGTGGGCGCGGAGCGCCTGGTACGCCATCGCCGGACCGAGGTCCGAGCCGCCGATCCCGATGTTGACGACTGCCCGGATGCGCTTCCCGGTATGGCCGAGCCAGTCCCCGGAGCGCACGCGCTCCGCGAGCGCGGACATCCGATCGAGCACCTCGTGGACGTCACGGACGACGTCGCGCCCGTCCACGACCAGCGAGCGGTCCCGCGGCATGCGTAGCGCCACATGGAGGGCGGGCCGGTCCTCGGTGCGGTTCACGTGCTCACCGCGATACATCGCATCGCGCCTCTCGGGAACTCGCCGCGCGGCCGCGAGCTCGACCAGCAGCGCGATCGTCTCGGCCGTGACCCGGTGCTTCGAGAGGTCGGCGTGGATCCCCGCCGCCTCGAGCGACAGGCGATTCACGCGGCGCGGGTCTTCGGCGAAGAGATCCCGCAGGTGCCGTTCGCGAACGGCGGCGTGGTGCCCGTGGAGCGCCTGCCACGCCGGGCTGGTGGTGACGGTGTCGGTCATCTCCCGGGACGGGTCGCGGTGCGAGGGCCGTAGACTCGAGTGACTCTAGACGGACGGACGCGGGAGGGAGCGATGGCCGCGAGCACGCCGCTCGAGCTCGGGATGGTGGGCCTCGGACGGATGGGGGCGAACCTCGTGCGACGCGCGATGCGCGACGGCCATCGCTGCGCGGGCACGGACGTCAACGCCGACGCGGTGCGCGGGCTCGCCGGGGAGGGGATGACGGGCGCAGCCTCCGCGGAGAAGCTGGTGGAGATCCTCGCGCCGCCGCGGGCCGTCTGGGTGATGGTGCCGGCGGGGGAGATCACGGAGCGAGCGGTCGCCGAGCTGGGGACGCTGCTCGAGCCCGGGGACACCGTGATCGACGGGGGCAACACGCGCTACCACGACGACATCCGGCGCGCTCGCGAGCTCGGCGAGCGCGGGATCCACTACGTCGACGTGGGCACCAGCGGAGGCGTCTTCGGCCTCGAGCGGGGCTTCTGCCTGATGGTGGGCGGGGAGATCGGTCCGGTCGCACGGCTCGCGCCGCTCTTCGCCTCCCTCGCGCCGGGCCTCGATGCCGCGGGGCGGACGGCCGGCCGCACGGGCGACCCGGCAACGGAAGAGCTCGGCTGGCTCCACTGCGGGCCGGCCGGCGCAGGGCACTTCGTGAAGATGGTGCACAACGGGATCGAGTACGGGCTGATGGCCGCGTACGCGGAGGGTCTCAACCTCCTCCACCACGCAGGCGCGGGAGACGTCGCGCGCGCGTCCGACGCGGAGACCGCCCCCCTCGACAACCCGGACCACTACCGCTACGACCTCGACGTGGCGGCGATCAGCGAGGTCTGGCGTCGCGGGAGCGTCGTCGCCTCGTGGCTGCTCGACCTGACCGCAGCGGCGCTCCACGAGTCGCCTGCGCTGGATGGGTTCGGTGGGCGGGTGTCAGACTCGGGGGAGGGGCGGTGGACGTCGATCGCCGCGATCGAGACCGGCACCCCCGCCCCCGTCCTCACAGCAGCGCTCTTCGAGCGGTTCTCCTCACGCGGCGAGGCGGACTTCGCGAACCGCGTGCTGTCGGCGATGCGCAAGCAGTTCGGGGGGCACGCCGAGAAGCCGACGGGCTGAGACGACCTGCAGCGACCGGCCGGCCGGGCCGGCCGGTCACCCCTTGGAGCGGCTTCCGGCGCCGGCCCGGTCGGCAGAGGTCTCAGTCGCGGAGCGGCACGGCGTAGGCCGGCATCGGTGCCCCGGTCGCACCGCGGAGCTTGAGCGGGAAGCCGAGGAATGCGAACTCGTACTGCTTCTCGGCCGCGATCTCGTTCATGTCGACGACCTCGATGATCTGCGCGCCCGCGGTGGCGAACATGTACGCGTGCACGGGCAGGAACACCTTGTCCTCCTCGGAGGGCAGCACCTCGAGCCCGATCGTGTCGCCTGCGATACACATCGCGCCGACCTCCTCGCAGAGCCATTTCGCGGCCGGGAGGCCGATCCCGGGCGTGTTCACGAGGTAGCCGTCGAAGTCCGGCCAGACGTTCATCCGGCCGGTCCGGACGAGCACGACGTCTCCCCTCCTGAGCTCGACCCCCTGCTTCTGCACGGTGTCCTGCAGGTCCTGAGGTGTGATCGCGTAGCTGTCCGGGAGGACGTCCACACCGTGCGTGCCGGCGACGTCGAGCAGGACGCCGCGCGCGATCACCGGCGGGTACTTCTCGAGCCCGCCCTTGTTCCAGATCCGGCTCCCGAGGTCGCGGTCGGCCTCCCAGCCGTTCCAGAACTTCCCGTGGAAGCCGAGGTGGTTGAGCGTGTCGATGTGCGTCCCGCAGTGCGTGTACATGTGGATCGAGTCGCCGCAGTACGAGTACGCCTCGTGCACGTCGGAGCCGACGCCGGAGAGGTTGTCGTTCACCGACCCCTGCGGCGTGTGCGTCATCCAGATCCCGTACCCCGGGTCGCCGGCCGCGACCCACGACGGCATCCCGATGAAGTACTCGACGTTCAAGTCGAAGACGTGCGTCCCGTCCAGGTGGCCGAGGATCGCCGCGTTCGTCTCGGGCGTGATCCAGTTGAGCCGGCCGATCTCGTCGTCCGGCCCCCACGGGCTCTTCGAGACCTTGAGCCCGTCCTTCTCCATGACTGCCTCGTAGACGAGGCTCTCCTCGGTCGTCGCCACCGTGAAACCTCCTTCGGACGTGGTCTGCCGAGCCTACTCCAATGCCTACCGCCGACCCAGCGCACGGGAGATAATCGGGGCCGTGAGCGACCTCTCGGCGGTCCTCGACGACCTGCTTGCCGCCACCGGCGCCGACCGGGTCACCCTGAGGCGCGACGTGCCGGGTGACTACCGCTTCCCCGTCGTCGAGGAAGCGCTCGCGCCGGGCGCCGGATCACTGCGCGACGAGCGCTCGGTGCACTTGCCGACGCAGCCCGTCGTCGCCGAGGTCGCCCGCGGACGGCAGGTGGTGCAGGACGACTGCCGCGCAGCCCACGACGACCCCGCCTTCCAGCGCATGCTCGACACCTACGGCGGGCTCGCCGCGCAGATCGTCACTCCCGTGATGGCGGACGGCAGGCTCGAGGGAATCGTCTCGGTCCACGAGCTGGGCGCGCCCCGGAGCTGGACGCCCGCCGAGGTCGCGGCAGCGGCGGCGGCCGCCGAGCGGATTCGGGCGCTGCTGTGAGGATCGGGCCCGAGGACGGCTGGCACAACCGCTGGCATCCCGACCTGGCCCCGACGGTGTCCGTCCGCCCCGGGGAGGCGCTGACGCTCGAGACCCGCGACGGCATCGACGGCCAGCTGACCCGCGAGAGCACGCATGCGGACTGCGCGACACCGGATCTCGGCCTCGCGCATCCGCTGACGGGCCCGGTGCACGTGGAGGGCGCCGAGCCCGGGGACGTGCTGGAGGTGAACTTCGTCGGCTACGAGACGCCGGGATTCGGGGTCAACTGCGTGATCCCGGGCTTCGGCTTCCTCGCGGACGTCTTCGACGAGCCGTTCCTCGTCCCCTGGGAGCTCGACGGCGCCGTCGCCCGCTCCCCGGAGCTGCCGGGGATCGCCGTCCCGGCGGTGACGCACGCCGGGGTGGCGGGCGTCGCGCCGTCGCACGCCCTGATGGAGCGGCAGCGCGAGCGGGAGGAGGCGATCCGGGCGGCCGGCGGACCGGTCGCCGATCCGCAGCCCGAGAGTGCCCACCCGACGACCGCCGCAGACGGCCTCCGCACGATCCCACCGCGTGAGACCGGGGGGAACCTCGACATCCGCCGGCTGACGGCCGGAGCGACGCTGCTGCTCCCCGTCCACGTCCCCGGAGCCCTGTTCTCGCTCGGGGACGTGCACTTCGCGCAGGGCGACGGGGAGGTCTGCGGGACCGGAATCGAGATCGCGGCAGCCGTCACCGTCCGCTTCGGCCTCCGCAAGGCGCCGCGCGTCGCCCAGGCGTTCCCCGCGTACCTGGCGCCCGTGTCACCCGGACGCGCAGTGTTCGCGACCACGGGCATCTCCGAGACCGCGGCGATGGACCTGACGCAGGCCGCGCGTGCGGCGCTGCTCGCGATGATCGACTGGCTGGAAGCCGAGCACGGTCTCTCGAGGCCCGCCGCGTACTGTCTCTGCTCGGCCTGCGTCGACCTCCACCTCTCCCAGGTCGTCGACGTGCCGTACCCGCTCGTCTCGGCGCTCTGCCCGCTCGACATCTTCGAGGCGGGCGGCGCATCGCGCTGATCAGCCGGCCACCGCGATCGCTTCGATCTCGAGCTCGAGCTCGGGGAGGGCGAGCGACGTCACCTCGACGATCGTGTCCGCGGGGTACGGCGGCGTGAACCACTTCCTGCGCAGCTCGACGATCCTCGGGAAGTTCGCCATGTCGGTGAGGAAGATGGTCACCTTCACCACGCGGTCGAGGCTCGAGCCGCCGGCCTCGAGCACACGTTTCAGGTTGCTGAACACCTGCTCTGCCTGAGCGTCGAAGTCGCCGAGGCCGACGAGGCCGCCCTGCTCGTCGATCGCCGCCTGACCCGAGATGAACAACAGGTCGCCGACGCGAAAGCCCTGCGAGAGACGGAAGGGCTCGTACGGGTCCGGGTCGAGCTCGATCGGGGCGACGTCTGTCACGTCGAGATCATCTTCTTCTCGACCCCGACGCCCGCAGCCACCGCGCGCTCGTACTCGAGCGGCACCGTGGCGGAGTCCTGCAGCGCGATGCCGGTCGAGTCGAACACCGTGATCTGGTCGTCCGACTGCCTGCCCTCGAGCTCGCCGCAGATCACCTTGCCGATCTCGCCGGCCACGTCGTCCTCGCTGAACACGCCGTCGCGCAGGGGAACGTTGATCTCGCCGTCCTCGCGGCACTGACGGATGTCGTCCACGAAGACCCGGCCGCGCTGCAGCAGGCCGGGGTGCAGCTCCTGCTCCCCCGCGAGGTCGGCGCCGAGCGCCGCGAGGTGCGCCCCCGGCTTCACCCAGGCCTCGTCGACGATCCAGCCGCGCGCATGCGTGCCGGTCACGATCACGTCCGCCCCCTCCACCGCGGTGCGCACGTCCGTCGTCCCGGCCAAGGCCAGGTGCGGGTACTTCGGCGCCTCGCTCGCGAGGAAGCGGTCGACCGATTTCTGCGAGCGGCTCCAGATGCGCACGTCGTCCCAGTCGAGGACGGTGTCGCAGGTCGCGAGCGTCCCCTGCCCCACGCTGCCGGTGCCGAGGATCGCCAGCACCTTAGAGCCTCTACGGGCAAGCCAGCGCGCCGAGACGGCGGCCGAGGCGCCCGTGCGCATCAGCGTGTGGTGCGAGCCGTCGCAGATCGCGAGCGGAAAGCCTGTCTCCGGGTGCGTGTAGACGAGGATCGAGAACACCGCCGGCAGGTCGAAGCGGCCGTTGTCCTCGCGGATCGAGACCCACTTGCACGCCGCCGACTCGGGCTCCTCGATCCACGAGGGCATCACCTCCCACTCGCCGCGGTAGCGGTCGAGCACGATGTGGCCCTTCGGCTCCATGTAGACGCGTCCCAGACCGTGCATCCGGAATGCGTGCTCGACGCAGTCGACGTACTCGGACGGCGTGAGCAGACCGACCATGTCCGAGCGCCCGAGGATCAGCGTCTTACGGCTCCGCCAGCTCTCCACCCGACGAGTCTAGATCGCGCTGGACGAGATCGACGAGCCATGCGGCGTCCGGGAAGGACAGGAGGCGGCGGCGTGCGCGGTCGAGCTGGCGGCGTGCCCGGCGGTCCTCTCCGGTCTGCGCCCTGTACCCGGCCGCGGCAAGGTGGTGGAGGCCGCGAACGAGCTCCTCCCGTTCACCGGCAAGGCCGAAGACCCGCG
>NZ_DASTCS010000004.1:0-18204 GCF_035710885.1 Gaiella sp.
TCCGTCGGCGGTGGCGACGCTGGTGCGCGACTACGTCGAGCGCGGCGGCCGTGGCGAGGAGCAGTTCGACGTGCTGACGCCGCGGGAGCTCGAGGTGCTGAAGCTGATCGCCGAGGCGAACACGTCGAAGCAGATCGCCGATGCGCTCTTCATCAGCGTCAAGACCGTCGACCGACACCGGCAGAACATCCTCGACAAGCTCGGTATGCGCGACCGCGTCGAGCTGACGCGCTACGCGATCAGGCGCGGACTGATCCAGCCCTAGTAGTCGGCGGCACTCGACCTCTCCGGCTACAGCGCCTGCTCGCCGCTGACGAGCGCGAAAAGGCTCTCGTGCTCCTCGCGGCAGGCGGGACAGCCGTGGAGGTGCGCGCGCAGGCCAGGAATCGCAGCGTCGGCGTCCTTGCCCGCGAGCTCCAGCTCGACGTAGCGGTCGAGCTCGTCGAAGCAGATGTCGCAGCCGACCTCCGGCTCGGCCGGGCCGAGGAGGCGGCCAAGCGCTTGCTCGAGTTCCGGACGTTCGATCACGTCTCCTCCCGGAGTAGTGCGTCTACGGAAAGGCCCTGCTCCATCAGATGCTTGCGCAACTTCCGGCGGGCGTCGTGGAGTGTCTTGTAGAGGGCGCCCCGATTCGTGCTCAGGCGCTCGGCGAGCACGTCGATCGGAACGCCGTTCAGTGCCAGGGCGACGAGGACACTGCGCTGGTGCGGCGTCAAGAGGTGCGCAATCGCCTGCTGGATCGTTGTCAGCAGCTCGCTCTGCTTGACCTCGTCGTCGGGCTGAATTCCCGGGCTCGTGAACAGGCCCCATGTCTCCGGCTCGAGCGGCGCCTCGCGTGCCTGCCATGAGCGCTTCCGCAGCTTCGCTGCGGCCTCGAGCAACGCGAACTTGTACACCCAGGTCGTGAAGCGACTGTCGCCGCGAAAGTCCTCGAGGCGCGCGAGCACGCTGACCAGCGCATCGTCGGCGGCCTGGTTCGCGAGGTCGTCGAGGTCGTTCCCGCGCAGGTGGGGCAGTGTCGCCCGGCGGCGGGCGCATTCGAAGCGGGAGGCGCGCAGGAGCAATGCGTGCAGGCGGGCGATCGCCTCCTCTCTCGTGCCTCCGTCGGAGCGGAGGTCGCGCAGCCATGCGCGCGACTCCTCGTCGAGCAACGAACGGGGCTGAGGCTCGACGGCCACCGAGAGGTCGGTCTTCGGCCGCTGCACCTTTGGGACGGTAACGGCGGCGGCGCTCACGCGGCGGCCTCGTCGTCGAGAGGAGAGAGGATCCGCGCTGCCAGGTCGGGTCCGCAGCCGCGCTCGACGAGGTCGATCAGCGCGTGCAGGTCATACCGTGAGTCGTTCGCGAGCCGCGCGGCAAGCGGGAACTGAAAGCCCGAGTCGACGAGCTGTTGGCGCCGCCAGCAAACGAGCTCCTGCTGTGTCCCCTCGCGTGTCGTGTGCATTCGCATGTCTGGTTGGTGTCGTCTCGCTCGGGGTCCTTACCCCCGCGCGGCCGGGACGCCGGCCTCGGACAACGAGCCGTCCCGGAGTGGACGGGCCGCTCCGGGACGGTCGGGGTGGGCTCGGCGGCTAGCGGAAGCGCTTCGGGAACTGCTTGGCGAGGCCATCGGAGAGGTAGTCGGACATGTGCAGGATGTGGCGGTGGATCTTGTCGTAGGCGGCGACGTCCGCGGCCCAGTTGCCCTGCAAGCGGGCCACTGCTTCCTCGGTTGTGAGCTTCAGATGCATCTGCATCTCCGCCTTCAGCACAGCCAGCTTGAAGAAGCGCGGGTTGACGCTCGCGAGGACGGCGGCGATGTCGTCGCCGTTCTTCGCCCAGCGGGCCTGCTCCTCGGCGAGCTTCGCCTGGTCGCCGGCCTTGGCCGCGGCGATCAGATCGGCCGCGATCAGGATGTGCCGGCGCAGCTCGGCGGTCAGCTTGTTGCCCGCCGCCTTGCCGTAGAAGGGCTTGACGGCGTTGCCGATGTCGGTCTGGTTCTTCAGCAGCCGGCCGACAGTGGCCTCGGTGTCGGGGGAGCCCGTCGTGAGGCTGATGATCGCCAGCCGCGTCCAGACGATGTGGTCCTCCCAGAGCTGACGCATGCCCTCGCGAAGCGCGACCTCCTTGTCGGTGAGCGTCGTCTGCGAGGTCGTCGCGGTGGCGGCCGCGGTCGAGTCGTGTGACCCGTCGCCGTGAGCGTGGGCGGCAGGGCCGCCGGCGATCGCGATGGCGGCGAGCGCGCTGACGAGGGCGACGAGCGCCGTCAGCGCGAGGGGGATGGGCCGCGAGGCCCGGGTGGAGGTCATGTCAGTGCTCCCTTCGGTCGGGTGTGGGTAATCGCGACGCGCCGCAGGAGCAGGCTCGACGCGGCGAGCAGGCCGAGGGCCTCGATCGCCTTGGTGGCGAGCGCGAGACCGCCGACCGGCTCGGCGTGGGGGTGGAGGAGCGGCACGCCGGTCGTGATCGCGAGCGCGTAGCTCGCCAGCAGGCTCGAGAGCGTGACGGCTGCGACTGCGACCGCCAACGTGCTCGAGGGCCGCCAGGTGAGCCACAGCACGGTCCCCGTGAGCGCCACGGTCGCGGCCGCGAAGCCGAGGCCGGGCGCGGTGCCTTCGTCGAGGTGGCTGGGCGCGAGCGCCCCGTGGATGCCGGCGCTGATCGCGCAGGCGAGGACGACGAGGTCGCTCCTGGGGTCGGCGAGTCTCACTGGACGACCAGGAAGAGCTCGGCCGGCAGATCGTTGCTGAAGCTTCCCCACGGCATCTGACCTCCTCCTGTCGTTCGGTGTCGGAGGACTCTGTGTCTCGCCGGCGACGGTTCTTACGTCGCCGCCGAGCCCTGCAAGGCGGCCGCTAAGCGGTGAGGATGGGAATGAGCGTTTTCGAGATGCTCTGGATTGCGGGGATCGCGAGCTCCATGCTCGCCTGCGTGCCGCAAGTGGTTCATCTCGGCCGCGAGCACTGCACCGCCGGGATCAGCTGCCGCGCCTGGCGATGTGGCTCGTGAGCAGCGTGCTCATCGGCGCAACCGCGCTGTACCGCCAGGACCCCGTGTTCATCCTGCTCCAGGCGAGCACGCCCACCTCTGCCGCGATCATTCTGTTCCTGGCGCACAAGTACCGCGGGATGGTCTGCGCCTTTCACGCGCGTCAGGGTCGCGCAGAGAGCCGAACAAGCTACGTCCGTCTGAGGACCGCAGGGGTACTTCCTCTCGCGCGCACGCGACGCAGTTGCGCGATCTGACACGCGTCTGGCCCGATGCCGGGGGGTGGAAAGGTTGATGCGGACAGGACATGCCCTTCGCTCACGGCGTCGGATGCCGCGCGGCCGAGACCGGACCCCATCCTGCTGAACCGTCTCCGTCCTGTGCGGCGGTCATGGCCCGACGGCGTTCGGGTGCTGTGCGCGGATGTCGGTGAGCGCGAGGTTCGCGGCGGTGCGGGGCAGGTACTCGTACGTCAGGTAGCGGATGACGATCTGGTACCACGGGCCGGCGATGCTCCCGTAGCCGTGGATCTCGACCGGATAGAAGGTCTCGGGATCGACGTACAGATAGATCGGCTCACGCGGACAGCCGGGAGGGGGACAGGCTCGTGGTGGGTCGAGGCGGATGCGCTCGACGGTGCGCCCGTCCAGCTGCGTCTTCCCTTCATCGTGCGCCAGTCCGGCGCCAAGCCACTCGCGAACCCTCGTCGCAGAGTCCTCGCTGTAGGGCCGGAACAGAAGCTGCTGGTGAATGAACTTGTTCGGTGGCGTAAATCTGAGCGACGGCTCGCAGCCGGTCGCGGAGCAGTGGGGGTCGAGCGTGCCGCCGAGCTCGGACTTCGTTGATTTCGAGCAGACGAGCGCGCGCGGATCGAGTGGTGGTTCCGGTGGGAGGTCGTTGAGAAGGGCTCGGTATCTGTGCGGCGGCTCCTGGTCGATCCAGATCTCGCTCGGGCCGCGTGTCACGGTGCACGCGGGATTCGTCGAGATCCAGGTCATCTCCCACCTCTGGTGCAGGATCGTCCCGGCGGGTGGCGTGAGTGCAGCCTGCGCTCTCTCGAGCACGCCGGGCGAGCTGTTCCACGGGGTGCTGACGAACAGCGCGGCGGCCGCGGCCGCGGCTAGCGCAGCAGTGGCAAGCACCATGTACCCGGGGCGCTTCCTGATCCGACGCAGTGCGCGGCCTCTCTGCTCGTGCTCACGATCGATGGCGCGTGCGGACGCCCATCGCTGAGCGTCCTCGCTTGGGGCCGCGTGCGCCTGCTGGCGCTCGGCTGCAGCGAGAAGCTCGTGCTTGAGGTCGTCGATTGGGCTACTCATCAGGCCTCCAGGTCTCGAAGCTGCGCTCGCATCGCTGCCAGGCCACGGCTCACGCGCTTGCGGATGACGCTCTCGGAGCAGCGGAGCTGGCTTGCGATCTCGCCATAGCCGCGCTCCTCGACGTGGTGGGCCGTGATCGCCGCGCGCTGCTCGGTGGTCAGGGTCTCGAGGAGCTCGACCACCGGAGCGATGGCCGTCGACTCGAGGATCTCGATTGCTTCGTCATCGAGCTCGATCGGCTGCATCGCAAGCGCGCGCCGCGCCTCGTCCTGAATCCGGCTGCTGCGCAGTGCCTCGCTGAACTTGTGGCGTGCAATTGCGTACAACCAGGCTTGGGGCGGCTCGGGGCCGGGTTGAAAGCGAGGCACCGACGCGAGGGCCGCGGCGAACGTCTCCGCCGCAAGATCGAACGCTTCCTCCGGACCGGACACGCGCCGACGGAAGAAGGCAAGCACCGACGCAAAGTGCCGCTCGTAGAAAGCACCGAACGCCTCGGGACGACTGCGCGCTCCAAGCAGAAGCTCAGCGTCCGAGCAGCGCTCCCAACTCTCCACTCCTCCTATATGACAGTTCCCAACGTCTTGTGACGGCTATCTCCTCGCGAGGGCCAGCATGGCCCCTCGCGCGCACGCGAATCGCTCGGAAGCACGCTCTTCTCCCTTGACGGCTCCGAACTGATTGTCGCGGCGTTCAACGGCTGCTCGACCGAGGCACTCCTCTCGATCGCCACTGACGGAGGGCGCCCACCCAGCGTTCTGTGGCGTCTGCCGCGGAATGCGAGACTCGGCGTCTATCCGTCGGGGTTCCTCGACGACGGAACGCTCGTCGCGACCTCGAGCGCACATGACGGGGACTGCTACTACGGTCACACAGGCCCCGACCGACTCCTGCTGCTCAAACCCGGGGTTGCCTCCCGGCCACTCGGCCCACCGTCGGTGCGATCGGGGGCGTCCGCGTCATGCCAGACGGCGGACCGTCGTCCGGGCAGCCGGCTGCCTCGAGACCTGCCAACTCTGGTCGGCCAATCCACTGACCGGACAGACGCGGAAGCCAACGTCCTTCCGCACTCGAACGTCGCCGTTGAACGGCTACGACGGCATCAGTTTCGCACCCCTCACGGAAACCACGATCGTTTACGGCCGCGGCCATTCGGTGATTGCCCAACAACTCGCGAGCAGCACCGGACGACCAAATCAAGACGTTCGGATGCCCGCGCGCCAGATGCGGGCTGACCGAGGTCTCCTCGATCGTGCCCAGCCCCGACGGCGCATGGGTAATCGTCGACGTCTACGACCACGAATCCGAATATTGCGAGGCCGGCTCGCCCAAGCCGATCAGCCAGCGGTTTGCCCTCCGCATCGACGACCGCGGTGTCACCCGACTGCCCGTCGTGCCCTTCGACGACATCTACTTCGACTGATTACGCCAGGCTGGCCAGCCCTCGACGCAGCGAAGCACTCCGGGGGACTGCCCGCCGTCTCGCCAAAGCGACGAGGCTACCGAGACAGAGCCCTTCCCGCTGACGCCAGGCCGCTTCCTGGACCGGCGTGGCACGGAGCTCGAGGAACGGTCGGGGCAGTCCTCGAGAAGGCGCAGGATCGCGTGCCGGTCTGCCTCGTCCAGACCGACGATGCGGGCGCCGCGGTCGAGCGTGCGTTGCAGGTAGTCGGCGTGGCGGTCGAGCTCTGCGGCATGGAGCCGCGGCCGACTACCCAGCCGGGAGATCGGGCGTCCGGGCGGGCGGACTCGAGTAGCCCGCCCGCCGCGTGCTGCAAGTCCTCAGCTGCCGAGAAGTATCGGCACTGCCCCCACACAGAAGTCGTCGGTTCGCCCAGTCGATTCCTTCACGACGCGGAGGAACGCAAGCTCCGTGTCATCGCTGGGATCTGTCGGCGTGCCGGCGTGATCGATCAGGATCTCGAATCGGACTTGGCCGGGGTTCCTCGCGATCACCTTGCCGTCCTCTCCATACAGCACCGCGTTGCCGGTCGAGAGAACGAGGATAGTGAGCGTGCCGTCGCCGTTGTCCGTCACCCGCAGATCCATGTCCCTGATGGTGGCAATCGATGTCACCGAGTTGCCGTTCGCGAGGTTCGTGACCACGTCGGTCACCTTCAAGTTGAAGCCGAAGTAGGCGAGGCCATCTGGGCCGTGCGGAACGGCATGAACTCTCCCGACGAGATGGGTCGCAACCTGCACGGTCAGCCCCTCGACCTCGCAGAAGTCGGTCTCGACTCTCAATTCTTGCTCGTCTATCGGCTCCCGGAAGAGCTGGCCGCCACCAGCAAGAGCCCCGCTCGCTCCAACACTCACGAGCACGGCAACAGAAGCTGCCGCCACGAGTAGTCGCCGCATTCCGTCCCCCTTCCGCTATCGACGCCCCCTAGCGTCTCTGGGCGCCAAACGTAGTCGTTCGAGGACAGATTCACAAGCGTCGCGGCGGCCCGGCAGGAGCACGTTTGGGCGGTAGCGCGAGGGGCACCCGAAGGGAGATGCATATCGGCACGTTCGACACGACCCCGCCGCGCGAGCCGGACGAGCCAGAGCGAGAGGCGGAGGAGCTGGAGGACGGGAGCCTCCATCCGGACGAGCTGACCGGCGAGCCTGGTGGGACGAGGGCAGCGACGACGAGACCTGACCGTCCGGTAAGCCACCTTGCAGAACGGGATTCGAGGGCGCCGGGACCGGGAACAATGGGCCAATGCCGGCGACGCGGCCTGCGCTTCCGTCCCGGTACGCGACGCCGGAGCTGATCGCGTACGGGGGCATGGGGGAGGTCTACCGGGCGACCGACGAGACGCTCGGGCGAACGGTCGCCGTGAAGGTGCTCTCCGAGCGCTACGCCAGGGACGACGAGTTCCATGCGCGGTTCCTGCGCGAGGCGCAGACCGCGGCAAGCCTCTCGGGCGAGGCAAACGTGATCGTGATCCACGACGTGGGGGAGACGCGGGACGACCTGCCCTTCATCGTGATGGAGTACGTCCCCGGCGGGACGGTCGCCGACCGGCTGCGCACCCGCCGCGTCGACTCCGAGCAGGCGCTGCGCTGGCTCGAGCAGGCGGCGGCGGCTCTCGACCGCGCGCATGCCCGCGGCATCGTCCATCGCGACGTGAAGCCCGCCAACCTGCTCATCGCCGACGACGACACGATCCGCGTCTCCGACTTCGGCATCGCCCGCGCCGCCGGGAACGACACCCTGACACTCGCGGGAACCGTGCTCGGGTCGTCCGGCTACATGGCGCCGGAGCAGGCGCGCGGCGATCCGGCCACACCGGCCAGCGACCGGTACGCACTGGCCTGCGTAGCGTTCGAGCTCCTGACCGGGCGGCGGCCCTTCGTGCGCGACAACCCGGCGGCCGAGGCGAATGCGCACGCGACCGAGGCGGCGCCGTCGCCGAGCGAGGTCGACCCGAGCGTGCCGGCCGCGCTCGACGCCGTCTTCGCGCGCGGGCTCACGAAGCGCCCTGAGAACCGGCACGCCAGCTGCGCGGAGCTCGTCGCCGACCTGCGCCGCGCACTCGCCGTCACGCGGTCGGCCGCCACGACGGTCGTCGCCGCTCCGCGCCCCGCCGGGGCGACGGTCACCCGGCACGTCTCGCGGCCGCGGCGCACGGCCGTGCTCGTCGGCGCGGTCGGCCTGCTCGGAGCGGGAGCCGCATTGGCGTGGGCGCTCACGGGGATCGGGGACGGAGCCGACAGCGCGACCGTCGTGCTCACGGAGACATTGCAGGGCGAGACGGTCGAGCGCACCGTCACCGAGGCGAGCACCGTCGTCCTCACCGAGACCGTGGACGGCGAGACGGTCGAGCGCACCGTGACGGCAGAGGCCAGCGCCCCGCCACCGCCTCCCGCATCCGCCGCGGACGGGAGCGCCCTCAACGACGAGGGCTTCCGCCTGCTGCAGGCGGGCGACGTCGAGGGCGCCTTGCCGGTGCTCGAGTCGGCGGTCGCAGCTCTGGCCGGCTCGGCGACGATCGCGGAGGCCTACGCGTCGTACAACCTCGCCACGGCGCGGTTCGCGCTCGGACGCTGCGACGGCGTCGCCGAGCTCGTCGACCGCTCGGAGCAGGTGCAGGGGAAGCGCAAGGAGATCGACCAGCTCAGGAAGAAGGTCGAGAAGGACTGCGGCGACTGACCGTCTGGCTCACGACACGCTCGTTGGAACGGCGCCGCGCCCCACAAGCGTTCGGTTCCCCGTACCAGAGAGTCCGGCTGGCCGTAGCGTATGAGCGGACGCTCGCAGCGAAGCTCTGCCGGCATGTCTGCGGCACCCTCAGCTCTCGCGACCCCTCGGGCCTCTCCCGGTGGGCTTCGCGCGGCCGTCTCGTCGCCGTCGCTCGTTCTCTTCCTCGCGTTCGTTGCGAGCCAGGCGGGCGTGCTCGTCCTGTCGCCGATCCTGAGCGACGTCGCGGACGACTTCGGGGTCTCGGTGGCCGAGGCGGGGCAGCTGCGGATCCTCGCCGCGCCGCTCGCGGTCGTGGCCGCGCTGGCCGCCGGCCGGTTGCTCACGCGGTTCTCGCCGCGCGCGCTGCTCGGCGCCGGGAGCGCGCTCCTCGCGGTCGGCTCGCTCGCGAGCGCAGCCGCTCCCTCGTTCGCACTGCTGGCGCTCGCGCAGGTGCCGATGTGGGTGGGGATCTCGACCGTGCTCACCGCAGGCGTCGCGGCGACCGCGTCGTGGACCGAGCCGGGCGGCCGCACGAAGGTCGTCGCGCGCGCCTTCGCCGGGCCGCCCACTGCCTGGATCCTCGGCATGCCCGTGATCGGCGTCGTGGCTGAGGTCCACTGGCGGCTCGCGTTCCTCGCCTTCCCGCTGCCCGCCGCGCTCCTGGCCATGCTCGCCGTCTCCGGCAGGCCGCGTGACGTGCCGATCAGCGCAGCGGCGACGTCGCTGCGGGGCCTCCTGCGCCGCGCCGACGCCCGGCGCTGGGCGCTCGGAGAGCTGCTCGCGAACTCGGCCTGGGCCGGGACGCTCGTCTTCAGCGGGGCGCTGCTGACGGAGGAGTACGGCATGTCGACGACCGCGACCGGCGTCGCGCTCGCGGCCGTCGCGGTCGCGTACCTCGTCGGGAACCAGCGGGCGGGCGGAACCCCGGCGGAGCGCTCCCGCCGGACGATGCTCGCCTCGAGCATCGGCGCCGCCGTGGTCGTCGCGCTGATGTGGTCGCTCACGCCTGCCGTCGCGCTCACGCTCGTCCTGTTCGCGATCAGCGGCGCCATGGTCGCGACGCGAACGGTGGCGGGCACGGTCTACGGGTTCACGGTCGCGGGCGACCTCGGCCGCGAGGTCGGCACCGTCCGGGCGGTCACCACGCAGCTCGGGTACCTGATCGGCGCGCTGGCCGGCGGAGGGGCACTCGCCCTCGGCGGCTTCGCCCTCCTGGGAGTCGCGTTCGGTGGGCTGTTCCTCGCCTCGACGGCGCCCTACGCGTTCCATCGCATGGCGCAGCGACGGGAGGAGCCGGCGCCGGCTCGGCCCGCGGTGAAGGGCGCCTCGATGCCCACGCGCGCCGTCCGGGTGAAGCACGGGCGCGTGATCCTCGTCCGGCCGCTGGCCAACGGCGACGTCGAGACCGTGATGGCGGTGTTCGAGCGGCTCGGCGAGCGCTCGCGCAGGACGCGCTTCAACGGCCCCAAGCCGCGGCTCTCGCCGGGCGAGCTCGAGCACCTCGCCGCCGTCGACGCGACCCGTCACGTGCTCGTCGCGTACCTCGAGGGCGACGACCGGCCGGTCGCGATCGCCCGCCTCGTCCGGGACGGCTCCAGCGCGGAGATCGCCTTCGAGGTGGCCGACGAGCACCAGCGGCTCGGCATCGGCTCGGCGCTCACCGCGGAGCTGCTCGCCGACGCTCGGGCCGCCGGGATCACCGAGATCACCGCCCTCGTCGCGAGCGACAACGCCGCGGCCGTCAGCCTCCTACGCCGGGTCCTCGACCGCCTCGAGGTCCGCTACGAGGGGTCGGAGCTCGATATTCGCGCCGCACTGGCGTGATGGGTGCCCGTCAGCCGCCGGCGAGCTTCACGCGATAGCCCTGCGCCTCGAGGCAGGCGGCGACCTTGGCACGGTGGTCGCCCTGGATCTCGACGACGTCGTCCTTCGCGGCGCCGCCCGATCCGCAGCGTCGCTTGAGGTCGCTCGCCACCTCGGACACGTCCCGCGGCGGGAGGCCGCGGACGACCGTGACCGTCTTGCCCCGGCGGCCGCTCGTCTCGCGCGAGACGCGGACGATGCCGTCGCCCGGCGTGGGCGGCGCGGTGCGCCGGCCGGGCTTTCGATCGGCGGGCGTCCGCAGATCGCCCTCGGCGGTGGAGTAGACGCGTCGGCTCTCACCCATGACCGATGAGTCTGCCTCGTGAGGCCGGTCGTACGGGCATGGACGCAACCTTCGTGCTGGTCCCGGGCGCCGGCGGGGCGGCGTGGTACTGGCATCGCGTCGTCGGCGAGCTCGAGGGGCGGGGCAGGAACGCGATCGCCGTCGACCTGCCGGCGGGCGACGGCAGCGCCGGGCTCGCCGAGTACACCGATGTCGTCGTCGACGCAATCGGCGGCAGGCGCCGCGTGGTGCTGGTCGCCCAGTCGATGGGCGGTTTCACCGCGCCGCTCGTCTGCCAGCGCGTGCCGATCGAGCTGCTGATCCTGGTCAACGCGATGGTCCCCCGCCCGGGCGAGACCGGTGAGGAGTGGTGGACGGCGACCGGCTGGAAGGACGAGGTGGGCGAGGTCGACATGGTCGAGGCGTTCTTCCACGACGTCCCCGAGGACGTGCGTGCCGTCGCCCTGAGCGAGGAGCCGCCGCAGTCGTGGACCCCGTTCCAGGAGCCGTGGCCGCTCGAGACCTGGCCCGAGGTGCGGACCCGCTTCGTGCAAGGCCGCGACGACCGATGCTTCCCTCTCGAGTTCCAGCGCCGAGTCGTGCGGGAGCGGCTCGGGATCGGGCTCGACGAGGTTCCGGGCGGCCACCTCGTCGCGCTCAGCCGACCGGTCGAGCTCGTCGACCGGCTCGAGGCGCTGGCACGCGAGGCCGGCGCCGGGCCGCAGCGGATCTGAGGCGCCGCCGCACGCGGCTCAGCCGGTGGTCTCGTCCCGCGGCCGGCGGAGCTCGTCGGAGATGACGCGGTACTCGCTCGCCATCAACAAATCCTTGGGGCGTCCGGCTGCCTCCTTCATCGCGATCAGGTGGTCGAGCGAGGCGACGCGGATCGGGAATCCCTCGACGACCAGTACGTCGCCGGCCTCGTCGCGCAGCGCGGCGTAGGCCGGTGCTCCGGCCGGGTCGGCGAGGATGTCGAGCGATCCGTACCTCGTGTCGAACGTGAAGTTCGCGCCGTTCTCGAGGGTCTTTGCGTCGGGAACGAAGGGCAGGTCCGGAGGTGCCCCGCGGAGCTTCGCGTCGAGTGCTTGCAGGGCGCCGGCGAGACGCTCGAGGTTCGCCCGAGCTCGATCGTAGGCGACGTCGACGTCGAGCGTGACGTAGGCCGAGCCTCGGGCGACCCCTGCCATGCCGCCGATCAGCACGAAGTCGACGCCGTGGAGCACGAGCGTTTCGAGCAGCTTGCGGGGCGCGAACTCAGGCACCGCGCCCAGCGGCCTGCAGATCGCCTGCGAGGGTCGCGTACGCGACGAGCCTGTCCAGGCGCTGCGCAACCGTCAGGTCGAGGCCCCCTCGAGTCAGCGTCACGTCGTGACCCCAGTCGACCTCGCGTGCGTCGAGGACGAGCTCCTCGTTCATCAGCCGCAGGAGCTCGGCGAGGGTCGAGACGGAGGGGGAGACGAGGTCGCGCTCGATGCGCGAGACAGCAGCCTGGGAGGTGCGTGCGCGGATGGCGAGCTGCTTCTGGGTGAGGCCGTGGCGGCGGCGGGTCGTTCGGAGGAGCTCGCCCGCTGTCATTTCACGCAGGATATCAGATCAGATATCTCCAATCGGCATGAGAGTACGTTTGTTCTCGAGGTTCAGGACGCGAGGCCGAGAGACGCCACGACGACCGTCGAAGCGATCCAGGAGTTCGTCCACGTCCGGGCAAGGCGACGGGACCGTGCCGATGCGGCGGCTCTCGGCCGCGCCTACGTCACGCTGCTGAGCCCGCTGTTGCGGCCGGGCGAGGAAGACCTCGGCGGGTGGCTGCGGCTCTTCGAGCGGCAGGAGGCGTTGGGGACGTTCGATGCCGTGCTCGCCGCGTCGGCGATTGCCGCAAGGGCCGAGGCCCTCGTCTCGGCCGATCGCTCCTTCGACGGTGTCCGCGGTCTGCGGTGGGTGGATCTGTCGGGGGACGAGGTCGCAGCCTTGCTCGCGGGCTAGACGAGCGCAGCTGCGGCCGGCGTCCGGCGCTTGCGTCCCGCCGCTGCGAGGCGGCGATCCAGGCTCCACGGGACGGCGAGCGGTCGGGGTGTTTTGCCCGCAGCGACGTCGGCGCTTCGTCTCTCTGGGGGCGCGTAAGGAATCCCGCTCTGCCGGGTTGCACAGGCACGGATCTCGTCCACGACAACCGAAGGAGGAACCATGAAGATCCGCAGCCTCAGCCCGGCGACCGTCATCGCCACCCTCGCACTGCTGTTCGCCCTCTCCGGCACCGCCGTCGCGGCCGGCGTGGTCACGGGCGCGCAGATCCTGAACGGGTCGATCGGGAGCATCGACGTGATGAACGAGTCGCTGCGCACGGTCGACGTCAAGAACGGCACGCTGCTGCCGGAGGACTTCAAGGGCAAGAAGCTCCCGAAGGGCCCGCAGGGCGCACAGGGCCCGCAGGGTGCCGCCGGGCCGCAGGGCCCCGCCGGCCCCGCCGGTCCCGCAGGGCCGCAGGGGGAGGCCGGGCTCAGCCAGGTCACCGTCGTGACGGCCGAGTCGGCGAGCGACTCGGACGGCAGCAAGTTCGTGGACGCCCACTGCCCCGCCGGCAAGCGGATCATCGGCGGCGGCGCGACGCTCGTCGGCGCATACGGGGACATCGCGCTCGACGAGAACACGCCGCTCAACGCCACGACGTGGCGGGCGATGGGGTTCGAGATCAACGCAACCGGCTCGAACTGGTCGGTTCGCTCGCACGCGATCTGCGCGGTGGTTGCCGCGTAGGGGGAGGTGTCGGAGGCGCGGTGTGGCGGCCGCCGCGCCCTCACGGCATACGCCGCCGCGGTGCGTAGGGTGACGCCGTGGCGCACGGAGGAGCGGAGCTGTGAGGCGCGCGGCCCTGGTCACCGGGGCCGTCGCGCTGCTCGCGCTCGGGGCGGTGGGCGGGTGGTTCGCCGCGCGCGAGACGGAGGATCCCGAGAGGATCGTCGAGACGTCGACCGTCACCGTCACGACGACGGAGGAGGCGCTCGACGCGGCCCTGCCGGAGGCGGTCGCGCGGACGCGCCAGGCGCTGCTCGAGGCGGCGAGGGAGCGCGACTACGACGCGCTGCGGCCGCTCGTCCCCCCGACGGGGTTCGAGTACACCTTCGGCAGCCCGGTGCCGGGCGGGCCGATCGCGTACTGGCAGGAGCTCGAGCGGACGACCGACGAGCGGCCGCTCGAGCGGCTCGAGCAGGTGCTGGAGATGCCGTACACGCTGTCGCGCGGGATCTTCGTGTGGCCGTTCGCCTACGACGTCGCGAGCCTCGACGAGCTCACCGCGCACGAGCGCGAGGTGCTGGCGCCGCTCGGGCCGCTCGAGACGGTCTTCGTCGAGGGGACCGGGTACCTGGGTTGGCGCGCCGGGATCCGGCCGGACGGAGCCTGGGTCTTCTTCGTCGCCGGAGACTGACCGCGCGCGATGAGTTTCGGCGCGCGCCCCGGTAGTAGCCGGTGACAACGTTCCACCGGCTCGAAGGGAGCACACCATGCGCAAGCTCGTCTCGTCCTTCTTCATCTCGCTCGACGGCGTCGTCGAGGCGCCCCAGAACTGGCACTTCCCCTACCACGACGAGGAGATGGGGGCCGCGATCGACGGCGCGATCGCGGCCAGTGACACGTTCCTCATGGGGCGACGCACGTACGAGGAGTGGGCTGTGTTCTGGCCGCACCAGGACCCCGCCGCACTCCCGGTGGCGACGGCGATGAACGAGACCCCGAAGTTCGTCGCCTCGACGACGCTCGACGAGGTCGGCTGGCAGAACTCGACCCTGCTCGAGGGCGATCTCGCCGAGGCGGTCGGAGCGCTCAAGGCGAAGCCGGGCAAGAACATCGGCATGTCGGGGAGCGCGACGCTCGTGCGCTCCCTGCTCGCGCACGGGCTCGTCGACGAGCTGCGGCTGCTCGTGCATCCGCTCGTCGTCGGGAAGGGCGCGCGGCTGTTCGAGAACGGCATCGGGCAGGTGCCGCTCGAGCTGGTCGAGTCGCGCACGTTCGCGACCGGCGTCCTCGACCTCGCCTACCGACCGGTGGCCGCGTGACGCGGCCATTGGCGCGGCTGAACGACGCCAACGCCTCGTCGCGCCGGCCGCGCCACAATCCACCGAATGAAGGCGCTCGCGCGCGGGCCGACGGAGCTTCTCCTTGATCGTCGCTGACGCTCCCGACCCGCGCGTGCTCGAGGCGGCCCGGGGAGGGGATGGCGAGGCCTTCCGCGCGCTCGTCGAGCCGCACCGCGGCGAGCTCCACGCGCACTGCTACCGGGTGCTCGGCTCGCTGCAGGACGCCGAGGACGCGCTCCAGGAGACGCTGCTCCGGGCCTGGCGCGGGCTCGACGGCTTCGAGGGCGCGAGACCGCTGCGGCCGTGGCTCTACCGGATCGCGACCAACGTCTGCCTGGATGCGATCGCGCGTCGGCCGAAGCGCGTCCTGCGGCTCGACGACAGCTCGCCGTCGCAGCCCGACGCCGGTCCGGGAACGCCGCTCGTCGAGTCGATCTGGATCGAGCCGTACCCGAACGAGCACCTCGGCCTCCCGGACGGCTATGCCGCGCCCGAGGCGCGTTACGAGCAGCGGGAGAGCGTCGAGCTCGCGTTCGTCGCCGCTCTCCAGCACCTGCCGGCGCTGCAGCGCGCCGTGCTGATCCTGCGCGAGGTGCTGGGGTTCTCGGCGCGGGAGGCGGCCCAGTCGCTCGACACGACCGCCGCATCCGTCAACAGCGCGCTGCAGCGCGCCCGCCGGACGGTGGACAACGTGCTGCCCGAGCGGAGCCAGCAGCAGACGCTCCGCTCGCTCGGCGACGCGCGGCTGCGCGGCCTCGTGGAGCGCTACGTCGAAGCGTGGGAGAGCCGCAACGTCGACGCGATGCTGGCGGTGCTCGCCGAGGACGTGACGTTCGCGATGCCGCCGTTCCCGCACTGGTGGAGCGGGCGTGAGAGCGTGATGGACTTCATCGTCTCGACGGGAAAGCCGTCGCTCCGGCACGTGGTCACGCGCGCGGGGGGCCAGCCGGCGATCGCGTGGTACATCAGGTGGCCAGGGAACGAACCGTTCCTTCCGGCCGCGATGGAGGTCCTCGCGTTCGAGGGCGAGCGCGTCAAGGAGATCACGGCGTTCGCATCGCCCGAGCTGTACCCGTTCTTCGGATTGCCGGCCGAGCTCGCGTGACGAGCGCAGCCGGCTCGCCCTCGCCGAACGGAGGCGCGGGCTTCCGGTTGGCTACCGTGGGCGGGTCGTCTCCGAAGGAGGGTCCAGCATGCTGTCCTCGCGCACGCTCGTCGGAGCTCTCGTCGCCGCGCTGGCCGTGACACTGGTCGCAGGCGCCTCGGCCGCCGCCGGCCCCGATCTGACCCGCAGCCTGCGCTCCGGCGGACTCGTGGTCGTGCTCAGGCACGCCGCGACGGACTTCACCAGGCCCGACCAGGACCCGGTCGTCGTCGCCGACTGCGCCACGCAGCGGAACCTCTCGGCGCAGGGGCGGGCCGACGCGCGCGCGATCGGCCGCGGCGTGCGCCGTCTGGGCCTGCGGATCGGGAAGGTGCTCTCGAGCCCGTTCTGCCGGACGCTCGAGACGGCGCGGCTCGCGTTCGGCCGCGCGACCGTCCATCCGGCGCTCCTCAACACGATCGTCGCCGAGCACGACGCGCGCTGGAGGAAGCAGATCCGCGACGCCAAGCGGCTGCTCGGCACCAGGCCTGCGGCCGGGTCGCTGACCGTGCTCGTCACGCACGGCATCGTCGTGCAGGAGACGACCGGCCAGTCCCTCGTGGAGGGAGAGGCGATCGTGTTCCGCCCGCTCGGGCAGAGCCGCTTCCGCGTCGTCGGCCGCGTGACGCCGCGCGAGTGGGGGACGCTGCGGCGCCCGGCGTCGCTCGGCGCGACTCGACCGCGCGTCCGCGAGTACCCGGTGCCGCCGGGCACGCACCCCCACGACGTCGCGCCCGCGCCGGACGGCACGGTCTGGTACACGGCGCAGCACACCGGCAAGCTCGGCCGGCTCGACCCGGAGACCGGGCGGACGACGGAGGTGCCGCTCGGTGACGGCTCCTCGCCGCACGGTGTGATCGTCGGGCCCGACGGGGCGGCGTGGGTGACCGACAGCGGTCTCAACGCGATCGTCCGGGTCGACCAGGGGACCTCCGCGGTACGGGTGTTCCGGCTACCCGCCGCGACCGGCTACACGAACCTCAACACCGCCACCTTCGACAGGCGAGGCGTGCTCTGGTTCACGGGGCAGAACGGCTTCTACGGGCGGCTGAATCCGAAGACCGGCGCGATGCGCGTCTTCCGCGCGCCGGGCGGCGCCGGCCCGTACGGGATCACGACGACGCCGAAGGGCGACGTCTGGTACGCGTCGCTCGCGGGGAGCCACATCGCCCGGATCGACGTCCGAACCGGCAAGGCCACGGTCGTCCGGCCGCCGACCGCGGGCCAGGGCGCGCGACGCGTCTGGTCGGACTCGCGCGGCCGGATCTGGGTGAGCGAGTGGAACGCCGGCAAGGTCGGGCGCTACGACCCGGCGACCCGCAGGTGGCGCGAGTGGCGCGTCCCCGGGCCGGCGCAGGTCTACGCCGTCTACGTGGACGACAAGGACGCCGTCTGGCTGACCGACTTCGGGCGCAGTGGGCTCTGGCGGTTCACCCCGGCGACGGCGAGGTTCACCCGCGTCCCGCTCCGCGCGGGCGCCGACGTGCGGCAGCTGCTCGGGCGCCCCGGGGAGGTTTGGGGCGCGGAGTCCGGCACCGACCGGCTCGTGGTCGTGCGGGGCTGAGCGGGCCGTGTCGCGCGCGAGCCCAGCGGGGCTGCGGGATTCCGCCGGCTGCTACCCTTGCGGGCGAGTTAGAGCGGGTCCGGTCTGCGCGTCGTGCGCCTTCCTTACGCGTTCGTGAGCAGTAAGGGAGGTGTATTTTCAATGGCAGAAGGAACCGTTAAGTGGTTCGACGATGCGAAGGGCTACGGGTTCATCACCCCTGCCGAGGGGTCCAAGGACCTCTTCGTGCATCACAGCGGCATCACCGGTGACGGCTTCAAGTCGCTCCCCGAGGGGGCGAAGGTCTCGTTCGAGCCCCGCGAGGGCGCGAAGGGGCCGGAGGCGACGAACGTCGCCGTCGTCGCGTAAGTCGAACGTCGGCAGCCCGTGGCCGTTTCGGCGGCCACGGGCGCCGAACTCGTCCCTCTGACAGAAGGAGGCGCGCCATAGCAGTCAAGGAAGAGAAGCTCGAGATGGAGGGCGAGATCACCGAGTCCCTCCGTAACCGGATGTTCCGGATCACGCTCGACAACGGCCACGAGATGATCGGGTATACCGCGGGGAAGATGAAGCGCTACCGGATCCGCATGGGCCCCGGCGACCGGGTGCGCGTCGAGGTCTCCGCCTACGACCTCGACCGGGGTCGCATCGTGTACCGGCTTCGTTGATTTGATGCAGATGATGATAGTATTGCTGCATCATGCGCACCACGGTTACGCTGGACGATGACGTCGCCGCGCTGATCGAGCGCGAGCGCGCAAGGACCGGCGAGTCGTTCCGCACCGCGATCAACAGGCTCCTGCGCCGCAGCATGCGGAAGGACTCGCGGCCCGAGCCGCCGCCCGTG
>NZ_DASTCS010000005.1:0-29998 GCF_035710885.1 Gaiella sp.
CAGCGACCTTGGGATTAAAAGTCCCCTGCTCTACCAGCTGAGCTAACGGCCCTACAGGCTGAGTGTAGGGCGCGGCCTGGCGGCGAGGCTTGCTGCAAACCGGCGTGGGGATTGCTCTTCCGGAAGGGCGGCGGGCGGCGGTGTGACCTGCTCCTCGACGAACGCACACATGCGGTCGTCCATCGGGATCGGGGAGCCGCCGACCCGGAGGACGACACGCTTGCCGACGTCCGCGAGGTCGATCGTCTGGCCGGCAGAAGGGATCTCCTCGAGTGGGACGAGGACGTAGCCGCGCGTCGTGGGCGCGAAGGCGAAGCACGCGGCGGCCGGCTCCGGCTGCGGCACCTCCTCGAGGACGATGCCGGCCGCCGCGAGCTCCGCAGAGTCGACGGTGCCGTCGACGGCGAGCGGCTCTCCGACGTCGTCGGCGGGCGCGGCGCGCCCGTTGCGCGACTCGGCGTCGAACAGTGCTTCCACCTGCTCGAGCACCGGCTCGGGCGCTTCCTCGAGCTCCGGCTCCGGTGCTTCCTCGAGCTCGGGCTCCGGCGCCTCCTCGAGCTCCGGTTCCGACGCAACCTCGAACGACGGCTCGTGCACTTCCTCCGGCTCCGGCTCCGGCTGCGGCTCGGGCTCGGGCGCGAGCTCGACCTCCGCCGTGTGCGCGAGCTCGACCTCCGGCCCCGGCTCGGGCACCGCTTCGAGCACGGTCTCGCCCCACACGGGCTCCAGCTCCGGCTCGGCCTCGGCTTCGAGCGACGGCTCGTCGCGCTCGAGGTCACGCACCGCCTCGAGCAGTGTCCCGGCAGGCTCGGGCTCCGGTTCGCGCTCCCCATCCTCGTCGGGCTCGGCCGATGCCTCGACGGGCTCCTCCGGCAGCGGGAAGTGGTGAACGGTGGCGTGGGGCCGCTCGTCGGGCTCGGCCTCGGACTCGCCCAGAGCGGCCATCTGCTCGGCGAGTGCCCCCGCAAGCTCGAACTTGCTGATCACGCCCTGGGCAACGAGCGCCTCGCCCAGGCGCTCACCTGTCTGGCTCTGCCGTTCGAGCGCCTGCTCGAGCTCCTCCTGGGAGACGAACCCGCGGTCGACGAAGATCTCCCCGAGACGACGCCAGCTGGCGTTGTCCTCCGGGCCCGCGGAGCCGCCGAGCTTCGCCCACTGCTCGGCGACGACGCTCGCGAGCTCCTTCCGCGAGACGCCGAAGCGCTCGACCAGGATCTGACCGAGCTGCTGCCCGGTCTCGTGCTGGAGCTCGAGGGCCACACGGATCTGGCTCTCGGAGACGAGGCCCCGCTCGACGAAGAGCGCGCCGATGAGACGCGATTGAAGCGGCTGCGGAACAGGCACGTTCACCTGTATCGGCAGTCCCTCGAACTGGCTATAGGGTGACTTGCGCCTGTGTCTAGCCCGCGGCTTCGCCGGCGTGCACGATGCCGTGCTCGTAGGCGAAGACCACGGCCTGCACCCGGTCGCGGAGCCGGAGCTTCATCAGGATCCGCGCGACGTGCGTCTTCACGGTCGTCTCGCTCACGAATGCCTCCGCGGCGATCTCCGCGTTCGACAGGCCTCGGGCGATCAGCCGCAGGATCTCCAGCTCTCGTGCGGTGAGGTCGTCGAGACCAGGCGGCGGCTGCACCGTCGAGACCGGGGGCCTCCGGACGAACTCCGCGATCACCCGGCGGGTGACGACCGGCGAGAGCAGCGCATCCCCGCCCGCCACGATGCGGATCGCCTCGACGAGCTGCTCCGGCGGCGTGTCCTTGAGCAGGAACCCGCTGGCTCCCGCCCGCAACGCCTCGTACACGTACTCGTCGAGGTCGAAGGTCGTCAGGATCAGGATCCGCGGCCCTTCCTCCTTTCCCTCGAGGAGCCGGCGCGTCGCTTCGAGGCCGTCGACGTTGGGCATGCGAACGTCCATCAGAATCACGTCGGGCTGCGTCTCGCGCGCGGCCAGCACGGCGGTCAGCCCGTCGGCGGCCTCGCCGACGACCTCGATCTCCGGCTCCGACTCCAGGATCATGCGAAAGCCTGCACGCACGAGCGACTGGTCGTCGACGATCAGCACTTTCGTCGTCACACGCGCCCACCGAGCGGAAGATGCGCCTTGACCACGAACCCGCCTCCGGCACGCGGGCCGGACTCGATCGAGCCCCCGACGAGCGAGACTCGCTCACGGAGGCCGGCGAGCCCGTGCCCGCCGCCGTCGCCCACGGGCTCGGAGCGGCCGTCGTTTGCGACCTCGACCTCCAGCTCGCCCTCCTTCCACCGCACCGTGACCCACGCTTTCGCGGGGCCGGCGTACTTGAGCGCGTTCGTCAGCGCCTCCTGGATGACACGGTAGGCGGAGAGGTCGACCCCCGGCGGAAGCTCTCTCGGCTCCCCTTCCACCTCCAGCTCGACGGGCAGCCCTGCCTCGCGGACGGTACCGACGAGCACGTCCACCGTGCGCATCGAGGGCTGCGGCGCGAAGTCGGGTGTCGACCCCTGGTCGCGGAGGAGACCGACGAGCCGCCGCATCTCGGTGAGGGCCTCCCGCCCGGTGGTCTCGATCGCCTCCAGGGCCAGCCGCTCGCGCTCCTGCTCCGGGCGCAGGAGCCGCCTCACGGCCCCGGCCTGCACCGTCATGACAGAGACCGAGTGCGCGACGACGTCGTGCAGCTCCCGCGCGATCCTCTGTCGCTCCTCGGCCACGGCGCGCCGGGCTGCGGCGGCGCGGTCGGCCTCGAGCCGCGCCTGGAGCTCGTCGTACGGGGTGAGCGAAGGGCCCGACTCCATCCTGCGGACGGTAGCCCACCCCGAGCCGCACGGCATCGTCCTCCAGAACGATCCCGCCCCCTCCGCCGGGGCGAACGGACGGTAGCTTCCGGGACGTGGAGGTAACGCGGATCGACGAGGGGCTCTGGCGCTGGACGACCGCCCACCCGGACTGGAAGCCCGGCGACGACTGGGACCAGGAGGTGGGCTGCGTGTACTGGGAGACCGCCGACGCGGTCGTGCTCCTCGACCCGCTCGTACCGGCCGATCGGGCCGAGCGCGAGCGGTTCCTCGCATCGCTCGACCGCGACGTGGAGCGGCTCGGGCTACCGGTCGCCATCCTGTTGACCTGCACGTGGCACGCTCGCAGCGCCGCTGAGCTGGCCCAGCGGTACGCCGGACGGGTGCACGATCCGTCCGCGGTCGAGATGCTTCCCGTCGAGGTCGTCGCCGTGCCGGCGCCGGCCGCCGAGGAGGTGGTCTACTGGCTGCCCGATGCCCGGTCGGTGGTGCCCGGGGACGCGCTGGTGGGGTCGGACGCCGGGCTCACGCTCTGCCCCGAGTCCTGGCTCGACTCGTGTGGAGGGCTGGATCGGCTGGCCGGCGATCTCGCTCCCTTGCTCGAGTTCCCGGTCGAGCGCGTACTGACCTCGCACGGGCTGCCGGTCCTCGTCGACGGCCGCGCCGCGCTTGCCCGCGCGCTCGCGCGGAGCTGAGCCTCAGGCTGCCGCGTAGGCGGCGAGCGCGTCGAGTACCGCGCGCAGCCGGAGACCGTCCGTCGTCAGGCGGTATTCCACGCGCGGCGGCCTCGCGTCGATCACGTGGCGCTCCAACAGGCCTGCCCGCTCGAGCTCGACGAGGCGCTGCGCCAGCGTGCGCGGCGGGATCTCCCCGACGGCCTGCTTGAGCTCGTTGAAGCGGCTCGCGCCCTCGGAGGAGGCCCACAGGATCGACACGGTCCACCGCCCTTCGAGGAGGCCCGCCGCGCGGCGAACCTCCTCGGGGACAGGGCTGCACTTCCGACAGCGGCTCATGCCGCGACGTGGGGCCTTGACTGCTTCGACTTCGCCGGCTCGAGCGCGATGTCCAGCACCTCGTCGAGCGACATCACCGGGTGGAACGCGAGCTTCTCGCGGACGTGCTCCGGCACGTCGTCGAGGTCGGCGCGGTTTCGCTCCGGGACGACGACGTCGGTGAGGCCCGCGGCGTGTGCGGCGAGCACCTTCTGCTTGAGCCCGCCGATCGGGAGCACGCGCCCCTGCAGGGTCAGCTCGCCGGTCATGCCGACCGTGTGCCTCACGGGTCGCCCGCTCAGGAGCGAGGCGAGCGCGGTCGCCATCGTGATGCCGGCGCTCGGCCCGTCCTTCGGGATCGCCCCCGCCGGCACGTGGACGTGGAACCGCCGCTCGAACGCCTCCTGGTCGATCCCGAGCCGATCGGCCTGGGAGCGCACCGCGGAGAGCGCGATCTGTGCCGACTCCTTCATCACGTCGCCGAGCTGGCCGGTGAGCGTCAGCCCCTCGCCGGGCGATGCGGTCGCCTCGACGAACAGCACGTCGCCGCCGGTGACGTTGACGGCGAGGCCCGTGGCCACGCCCGGGACGGCCGTCCGCTCCGCCGCCTCGCGGAAGAACTTCTGCCGGCCGAGCGCGTCGCGCACCGCCGCGATGTCCACGGCGACGGGAGGCGTCGCCTCCTTCGTCACGATCTTCGTCGCGGTCTTGCGCAGGATCGAACCGAGCTCCCGCTCGAGCTGGCGGACGCCAGCCTCGCGCGTGTACTCCGAGATCACCACCTCCAGGACGTCGTCCGAGATCGAGACCTCGCTCTCCTGCAGCCCGGCGCGTTCGCGCTGTCGCGGCCAGAGGTAGCCGCGCGCGATCGCGACCTTCTCGTCGGTGGTGTAGCCGTCGAAGCGGATGACCTCCATGCGGTCGAGCAGCGGCCCGGGGATCGTCTCGGCCATGTTGGCCGTCGCGATGAAGAAGACCTGGGAGAGGTCGACCTCGACGTCGAGGTAGTGGTCGCGGAACGTGGAGTTCTGCGCAGGGTCGAGCACCTCGAGCAGCGCGGCCGAGGGGTCACCGCGCCAGTCGGCGCCGACCTTGTCGACCTCGTCGAGGAGGATCACCGGGTTCATCGTCTTCGCATCGGGCAGCGCGCGCACCAGGCGGCCGGGAAGCGCGCCGATGTACGTCCGGCGGTGGCCGCGGATCTCCGCCTCGTCGCGGACGCCGCCGAGCGACATGCGCACGAACTCGCGGTTGAGTGCTTTCGCGACGGATTCGCCGATCGAGGTCTTGCCCGTGCCGGGCGGCCCGATCAGCGTGAGGATCGCGCCCGCGCGCTTGTCCGGCTCGATGCCGCGCTCCTTGCGGAGCTTCGCGACGGCGATGTACTCGACGATCCGGTCCTTCACGTCCTCCAGGCCGGCGTGGTCGGCGTCGAGGATCTCGCGGGTGTGCTCGGGATCGAGCACCTCGTCCGAGCGGACACCCCACGGGACGGCGAGCAGCCAGTCGAGGTAGCTCCGGATCATCTGGGACTCGGGCGAGCTCTCGCCCATCCGCTCGAAGCGAGCGAGCTCCTTGTCGGCCTGCTCGCGCACGGCCTCCGGCATGTCCGCCTCGGCGATCTTCGTCCTGTACTCCTCGACGACGGACGCATCGTCCTCGCCGAGCTCCTTGCGGATCGAGTCCATCTGCTTGCGGAGGAGGTACTCGCGCTGCTGCTTCTCCATGCCGGCGTTGACGTCCTCGCGGATCCGCTGTCGGATCTGCATCGTGGAGAGGCGCTCGCGCTGGAACGAGAGCGCGAGCTCCAGCCGGTCGGCCACGTCGACGGTCTCGAGCAGCTGCACCTTCTGGGCGAAGCTGAGGTCGGGCGAGTAGCCCGATGTGTCCGCGAGCGCCCCGGGCTCGGCGATGGAGCGGACGAACGCCTGGATCCGGCCGTCGTCGCCGCGCAGCTCGAGGATCTCCTCCACGACCGCGCGGTACTCGGTCTCGAGCTCGCGGATGCGCTCGTCGGTGGAGGCACCGTCCTTCCGCTCCTCGACCTCGACCAGCAAACGACCCTGTCCGTCCGTCTCGGCTGCGCCCGCGACACCCCTGTGCAGGCCTTCGATCGCCACGGCCACGGCGCCGCCGGGCAGCCGGACGCGGTCGGTCACCCGCGCGACGGTGCCGACCGCCGCGTACTCACCCTCGTGCTTGGGCACGAGCAGGACACGGTCTTCGTCGCCGACGTCGACCGTCAGCGTCACGTTCATGTTGGGAAAGACGACGATGTCGTCGAGTGGGACGAGCAAGAGCTTGGTCACTGATCGCTCCTCGGCGGTAGTAGATACAAAGATTGTACCTAGTACGTTCGAGGCAGCGCGGATCCTGACCCCACGCAAACCGAACGCTCACAAACCCTTCGCAGCCGCGCGCTCGAATACAGGGGAGGCAATCCGCGATCCCCAACCGCCTCCCGGGGGTCGGGCACGGATGGGCCGGCAGCGCACTCCGAGGGCGCACGCCGACCCGCTGCGAGGGCGCCCGCGTGGCGCCCTCGCGCCTCATGGCGTGCGTGGCGGTGAGCGGTGTCGACACCGTTTCCTGTCAAGGCCAAGGTGTGCCACCTCTGTGCCACTTCGTCCACAACGTCGAACGCCGTACCCAGCGCGTTCCGCGCGCATTCGAGCCCACTCGGCAGAGGCGACCCATGGGTCTTCCCGCTCCACCCCGCATGCATGCTGGGCTTGCAGGCCGTGGAGCGATCGGTGCGAAGCCGGCACACGTCTCCCTTGACAGGAATCGGTGTCTGACACCGAAGGCGCCCACGTCGCGGAGCCGCGGTCGAGCGGCGGCAGGCAGCTACCCGCGAAAGCGCGCGAAGGCGGTCTTCGCGACCTGCCCCGCGAGGACGTCCGAGCGGATTCCGGCGCCGGCGGCACGGTGGGTCATCACCGCCGCGACGAAGATCCCGCTGCGCCAGACGACGAGGCCCGCGTCGTGGCGCGCCGGGTCGACCCAGCCCGCCTTGTGGAGCACGGCCACCCCACCCCGCCTGCCCACGAACCGGTCGAGCTTGCCCCGGTCACGCACGCGTGCGAGCAGGTAGAGGAGGTAGCGGGCCTCCGCGGGACTGACCCCCGAGCGGCCGCGTCCGAGCGGGCCGAGGCCCGCGCTGCCCAGCCAGATCGCACGGTGGAGGCGCGCGAGGTCGACGGCCGTCGTCGCCTTGCCGACTCCCCAGGCCGGCTGGTCCGTCACGGTCAGAGGGACTCCCCGAGCTGCGATCTCCCTCGGAGGGCCGAGGGCCGTCTCGATGACGTAGCCGCCGTACATCACCGTGCGCTCGAGCCCGATCGACCGCATCAGGCTGTCGACGAGGTGGCCGCCACCGCTCGTCGAGCCCCCGAGCAACATCAGGAGCCGGTTCGCGGACTCGTTGTCCGAGGCGACGAGCAGTCGGCGAACGAGGTCGTCGAGCACGCTTCCCGGCCGAGGCGGGCCGTCGGTACGCGCGAGCAAGGTGACCGCGACCGCGAGCTTGAGGGTCGAGGCGGCGGGGAACGTTGCTCGGGCGTTCCATGCGGCTGCGCCCCCCGTCGTGAGGTTCTCCACGTACACGGCCGAGGTCCCCGGGAACCCGCCCGAGAGTCGCCTGATCGCGGACTGCAGTCCCGGGTCGAGCCTGGGAATGCGCACCCGCGGCCGCGCAGCACGCGGGAGCCCCAGGACGTGATGAACCGTCGTCCCCGCGCGGCGGCCGCCGCGGTGGACGGTCTCGACCCGCACGCTGACCTCGCGCGGCGGAAGCTCCACGTCGACGACGAAGGCTCGCTCTCGCAGACGCAGCTCCCGGACCACCTCGCCGTCGACGCGAACGATCACGCGGCGCGCCCCCTGCGGAGCCCGACCCTCGACCATCCCGTACGAGGCCTGATACGCGGCGGGCCGCTCGACCACCGGCGGCGCCGGGGCCGGAGGAGGCGGCGGCGAGGTGATCACGGTCGAACCGTAGCCTTGTCCTGCTCGTGCCGATACTCGCGCATCTGGACCTCGACGCCTTCTTCGCGGCCGTCGAGGAGCTCGAAGACCCGTCGCTGCGGACGCGGCCGCTCGTCGTAGGCGGCGACCCTCACGGGCGGGGAGTCGTTGCGACTGCGAACTACGTCGCGCGGCGGTTCGGGATCCGCTCCGCGATGAGCTCCGCGGAGGCGTTGCGTCGCTGCCCGGACGTTGTCTTCCGGCGGCCGAGGCACGCCCTCTACAGGCAGTACTCGCAGGCCGTCTGGTCGTGTGTCGAGGAGGTCGTGCCGCGCGTCGAGCGGACCGGGATGGACGAGGGATACCTCGACCTCGGCACGGTGCTCGACTCGTTCGCCGGTGCGCGCCGGCTGGCGGAGGCCGTCCAGGTCGCGGTGCGGGGAGCGACCTCGCTGACGTGCTCGCTGGGAGTGTCCACGTCGAAGGTGGTGTGCAAGATCGCGTCCGACCGGCGAAAGCCGGGCGGGATCACGGTCGTGCCCCCGGGGCGAGAGCGACGTTTCCTCGCTCCCCTCCCGACGCGGGTGCTGCCCGGCGTCGGCCCGCGCGCCGAGGAGCGCCTGGCTGCGGCGGGCATCTCCACGATCGGCGGTATCGCCGAGCTCTCGGACGTGGAGCTCCGCGCGGTGCTTCCCGGTCAGGTCGGTCGGCTCCTGCGCGATCGCGCGCGGGGGATCGACCCGCGCGACCTCGAGCTCGACGTCGAGCGGATCTCGATCTCGACCGAGGAGACCTTCGAGCGCGACCTCAGCGACAGAGCGCTGCTCCACGCGGAGCTGCGACGGATGGCGGACGACGTCGCGTCGTACCTGCGCCGCGACGGGCTCTCGGCCCGGACCGTGACGACGAAGCTCCGCTACACCGACTTCTCGATCCGCTCCCGGTCGACCACCCTGCCGACTCCGGTCGACGAGGCGGAGCGGATCGCGGAGCTTGCGTGCGCTCTTCTCGACCGGGGCCTCCGAGATCGCCCCGGAGCGCTGCGTCTGGTCGGCGTCGGCGTCTCGGGGCTGACGTCCCTGCGCCAGCTGACGCTCGACGAGCTCTGAGGGCCGAGCGGGCCATGTCCACGTGCCAGGCACGAAGACACGGCCGGAAGCGACAGGTCTGCGCCGGATCTGGGGTGAGTCATGCGCGCAGCAGCGGCCGCGTCAGGCAGGTCGGTCCGCCGTCGCCCTTGCGCGAGATCTCGTCACCTCGGTACGTCACGACGTCGACCCCGGCTCGCTCCATCCGCCGTCGCGTCTCGTCGTTCCCCTCGAGCGCGAGCGCGCGCCGGGCACCGAGCGCGAGCACGTTCGGCCCCATCGACTCGAACTCCTCGTCCGGCACGTCGACGACCTCGATCCCCCGCTCCGCCAGGAGCCACATGAGTCGTGTCGGAGCAAGGCGCGGGTAGACGAGCGCGAGGTCGCGGTCGAGAGGCGAGATGAGCGACATCAGATGCATCACCTCCGCAGCGCCGTTCCAGTGCGGAAGGTCGAACGAGATCACCTCGACGCCGGGGAACAGGTCTCGAAAGCTGGCGACCGCGTCCGGGCTCGTGCGATAGCCGATCCCTATCAGCAGCGTCTCGTCGTCGAGCCAGACCGTGTCGCCGCCCTCGACCGTGACCGGCAGCTCGACCCGCCCGACGACCGGCACACCTGCCCGCTCCAGCGCCGGGACGGTCGCCTCGGGCTCGCGCCGACGCCCCTCCTTCCCGGGTTGGAGCAGCACGGCGCCGTTCCGCCCGACGAGCGTCGGGTCGTAGGTGTAGATCGCGTCCGGGTTGCCCGGCTCGTGCTCGGAGACGATGACCTCGGCGCCCGCCTCCTCGAGCAGCGCGCAGAAGGCCTCGTGCTCGTCCTGTGCCACCGCAACGTTCGGAGCTGCTCGCCAGCCGTACGCCCGCCACGCTTCCCCGTCCTCCGGGAGTGGCCGCCGCACGAGCACGCGACGAAGCGCGCCCCACATCGATGCGCTGCCGTAGCCGTCCACGGCGGCGCACGCTACCCCACCGCGTTCGCGGGCCTGCGCCCCTCCACCAGCACGGCCCGGAGCGCCTCCACACAGAGCATGCCCATCGCCACGCGCGTCTCCCTCGTCGCGCTGCCGAGGTGCGGTGTGAGCACGACGTTCTCGAGCTCGAGGAGCCCCGCCTCGACCTCCGGCTCCCGTTCGAACACGTCGAGGGCCGCACCCGCGATCACCCCGGCGCGGAGCGCGTCCACGAGTGCGCGCTCGTCGACGATCGGCCCTCGAGCCGTGTTGACGAGCACTCCCGAGGCGGGCATGGCGGCGAGCGCCCGTGCGTCGATCAGGCGGCGGGTGTCCTGCGTGAGGGGCACATGGATGCTGACGATCTCCGCGCCGGGCAGGAGGCGACCGAGGTCGTCTCCCCGGCCCGCAAAGGCCGAGCGGGCGCCGAACGCCTCGGCGAGCCGTGCCGTCTCGCGGCCGATCCTCCCCGGCCCGACGATCAGCAGGCGCTTCCGGTGCAGGCTCGCGCCGAGCATGAACTCGAGGGAGAACTCCCACTCGCCGCGCCGGCGGACGAAGCGGTCTCCCTCGGTGATTCGCCGCAGCAGGGCGAGCATCAGGCCGACCGCGAGCTCGGCGGTGGCGCGGGTGAGGACGTCCGGTGTGTTCGTGACGACGACTCCGCGCCGAGCAGCCTCGCCGACGTCGACGTTGTTCACGCCGACCGCGTAGTTCGCGACGACCCGGAGGCTCGGTCCCGCCGCGTCGAGGTAGGCCGCGTCGACGCGCGTCGTGAGCATCGCGACGATCCCGTCGGCGCCCTCGGGCCCGGCGACGAGCTCGAAGTCCCGTGCGAGCGCCGTCTCCACCTCGGCGGGGACGGGCGCGGTGACGTGGACGCGCGGTCGCGCCACCTCGTCTACGGGAGCACGCGCGGGCGGTGTCCCGCCGAGTACACGTCCTTGCGCAGGATCAGGCCGTTCTCGAACGGGAACACATCGATCCCGTCCCACTCGAGCCGCCGCCCTTCCCCGTCGGTCGCCGTCGCCGTCCACTCGCTGACGACGAGCCCGTCCCGCGCGTAGAGACGACGCCCGCGGAAGCGAAGGTCGGGCCAGTTGGCGAAGATCCGGCCGATGTGGGCGCCAACCTCCGCACCCTCGGCTCGCTCTCCAGCGGTGTGGTTCTCGAACACCATCCCGGGCGCATGGAGGGAGACGATCGCCTCGAGATCCTGCGCGTTCCAGGCTTCGTTGTAGCGCTCGATGATGCGCTCGAGCTCCGCAGCGGAATCGGACGCACCCATCGGAGCGAGTATGTCAGCCTCCGAGGAGCTCGGGCAGCCGGTCGGTGACCGCCGCCCACCCCGCCTGCTCGACGTCGATCACGTCGAAGTGGTCGGCTCCGTCGAGCTGCACGAGCTCGGCGAGCGGGTCCGTGGCCGCATGGTGGTGGCTCTGCGACACCGGGACGATGTCGTCTGCGCTGCCGTGGACGAGGAGCTGGGCGACCCCGATCGGGACGAGGGCCGCGGGCGAGGCTGCGGCGTAGCGGTCCGGCACGTCGGCGAACGAGCCGAGCAGACCCGTGACAGCGCCGCCCCCGAGATCGTCACGCCACGCCTGCTCGAGGTCGCACACGGCCCCCTGCGCGATCGCCGCGACCGGCCGGACGCGCGGCTCCGCGCCGGGCACCCCGGCAGGAAGCCGATGCCGAGCCGCGAGCCAGAGCGCGAGGTGCCCTCCGGCCGAGTGGCCGCACGTCGCGACGCGCGCCGCGTCCACCTCGTCGAACTCCGCGAGCCGGTCGACGGCGGCGGCGACGTCCTCGAACGTCCCCGGCCAGCCGCCGCCGTCCTGCCCGACGCGCCGGTACTCGACGTTCCAGGCTGCGACCCCGCGCCTCGCGAGGTCGGCGGCGAGGGCGGTCATGAGAGTCCGGTCCCACCCTCTCCGCCAGAACCCGCCGTGGAGCAGCACGACGCACGGCCACGGCCCACCCTCCCGGGCGGGGAGGTGCAGGTTCGCCACCTGGTCCGGGTGCCCCCCGTAGGCGATGCTGGGTGCGGGAGGGGGCTTGTGTCGACTCAACGCACGCCTGTCGTCACGCCAGCAGGGCGCGGTGGCGTGCGAGCGCCTCCAGGAGCCGATCCACGTCCTCGTCGACGTTGTAGAGGTGGAGGGCGACGCGGAGCTTGTCCTCCCGGGAGGAGACGATCATCCGCTCGGCGGCGAGGGCTCCCACGAGCGCGGCGACGTCATTGGAGCGCACGCAGACGAGCGGCCCGCGTCGGGACGGGTCGCGCGGTGTGGGCACCGTCGCTCCGAGCGTCTCGAGCCCGTCCAGCAGACGGTCGGCGAGGCCGCGCACGTGGGCCTCGATCGCCTGGACTCCGACCTCCTCGACGAGCGAGAGGCCGGCAACGCCCGCGTAGAGGGCGGGCACAGGCGGCGTCCCGGAGTCGAACCGGCGCGCACTCCGGTGCGGCGAGTAGTCGGCAATCGACATGGCGAAGATGTCCTCGTCGGCGAACCACCCCGTCTGCGTCGGCACGAGCGCCTGCCGCACCTCGGGCCGGACCCACATGAACCCGAGACCCGCCGTCCCGAGCAGGTACTTGACGGTCCCGCCCGTGACCACGTCCGCGCCGAGCGAGCGGACGTCGAGCTCGACCGCCCCGCACGCCTGGTAGCTGTCCGCCAGCACGATCGCGCCGGCTGCGTGGGCCGCCTCCCCGATCGCACCGACGTCGTGCCGGTGCCCCGACCGGTAGGAGAGCGTCGTGCAGCAGACGAGCGCCGTCCGCTCGTCGATCGCCTCGGCGAACCGCTCCGCCGGGATCTCCCCGTCCGAGCCGGGGTGAACGTGGACGACCTCCGCTCCACGCAGCTCCTGCGCGTGCGCGATCTGGCCGACGGTCGGGAACTCGTACTCGCTGATCACGATCCGGTTCCGCTCGCCGTCGAGGGGCAGTGCCGAGACGAGCGCGCTCATGCCCTGCGAGACCGAGGTCGTGACGGCGACGTCATCGGCCTCGGCGTGGAGCAGGCGCGCGATCGCCGAGCGAAACGCCTCGTTCCGTTCGACCCAGAAGTCCCACTCGGCGCCGTTCGCGTCCCAGCCGGAGAGCCACTCCTCGACGGCATCGCGGACGCGATGCGCCAACGCCCCCTGCGAGCACGAGTTGAGGTAGGTCGCGCTCTCGAAGATCGGGAACTCGCCCCTGATGGGCGAACCCGGCCCTGTCCGGACGTCGATCTCGCGCGCACTGGTCATGGGTTCCTGCTCCCGCTAGAGGTTGGGCGGTGTGGTGACGCCGAAGAACCGGGCGACGCCGGGTCCGGCGTTCCGAAACGAGTGCGGGACATCCGAGCGGTAGTACGCGCTGTCACCGGCCTCGAGCACGATCGGATCGCCGCTGCCCACCGTCAGCTCCACGCGACCGTCGATGACGTGGACGAACTCCTCGCCGTCGTGGCGCGTCGGATCCGCCATGCCGCCTCCCTCGTCGTACACGTTGATCACGGGCATCATCGCGTGGTGGCCGTCGCTGGTCAGCATCTGGATCGAGATCCTCTCGTCGGTCAGTCGCACCGAGCGCCGACTGTCCGCACGGACGACCTGGACCGGTGACGAGTTCGGCTCCTGTACGAGGTCCGCGATGCTCACTCCGAACCAGTGCACGAGCCGCATGAGGCGGCTGACGGTGATGTCGCTCTTGCCCTTCTCGACCATCGAGAGGAACGACGTCGAGATACCCGTCCCCTCGGCGACGTCGGCCAGGGAGACGCCGCGCGAACGGCGGAGCTGACGAAGCCTCGCGCCGACCTCACTCGTGCTCGACTCGCGGTCGTTTTCCCCCTGTAGCTCGACGCTGCCGGCGGGATCGATGCTCGTCATGGGGCCCACGCCTCGATTCGGTGGCGCAGGAGGAGGACCTCCGCCTCGTGCGAGGCGACGAGGCGGTGCCAGCGATCGTCCGCCAGCGAGCGTGTCCGCCAGGCGGTCAGGAGCACGAGGCTCGCCGTCGGGGGCTCGCCGAGGTGGTCGCCGGGCACGACGCGTGCGCTGATCCGGCGCACGAGCCGGGCCGGATCGTCACCGACCTCGAAGTCGACGATCCGCCTGGTGGGATCCACGTCCGCTCGCGCGAAGGTCTCGCCGCCGTCGAAGAGCGATGTTCCCCTGACCACGCCGCCGGAGTGCGCGACCGCACCCCAGCAGCCCAGTGCCCATTCGCCGAGCCGGCTCGGATCGGACAGGTATGCAAACGCGTCGTCCGCCGTTGCCGAGCAGAGCGACGAGACGCAGTGTGCGAGATCGGTGGTGGTCACGGTCGTGCGTTCTCTGGGGGGCGCCGGCGCGGCGCCCCCCAGGGAGCGAGTGCTACTTCCGGATCTTCAGCTGTCGGATGACGTCCTGCTTGCCGTCCTTGTACGCGTAGACGTTGTACAGGGCGGCCTTGAGGTCGCCGTTCTGGTCGAAGTCGACCGGTCCTCCCACCCCTTCGTAGTTGATGTCCTTGCCGGCCTTGATCGCCCTGATGGCTCCGGCCAGGTTGAGGTAGGTGTACGTCCGCCCGGGCGCCGATGCGACCCTGGGGATCTGCTTGACGATGTCGGATCCCCTGCCGGAGTTCGCCGCGACGGCGGCGAGGATGCAGATCATCGCCCCGTCGAAGTTGTTCGCGTCGAGCGTCTGGCGGTCCTTCGTCCCGGGCCTGGCCGTGAAGAGCCGGTGGAACGACTCCGCTGCCTTCGTCCCCGTCGGTGAGCCCGCGACCGTGCCGCGTGCGCCCTCGAGCGAGGCAGTCGGGATGAACGACGGGATCGTGGCCGGCCAGCCGCCGGCGACGAAGAGCCTGCGCCCGTTGAACCGGCCGGTGCGCAGGAGCGCCGAGCCGATCTTCGCGTAGTTCGCCGGGAAGTCGAGGATGACGTAAGCGTCAGGGTTGCCCTTGACGATGTCGTCGGCCTCGGAGTTGTAGCTCGCGGCGGTCGGGTCGTAGAGCAACGGCCCCTGCGTCTTCATCCCGACCCGCTCGAGCGCGGTCTTGAGGATCGGAAGGAGGCCGGTGCCGAAGGCGTCGTTGCGCCCTGCGAGCGAGATGGTCTTCCCGGCTCCCATCTCCTCCTTGATCAGGCGCGCAAGGATCGGCGCCTGCAACGTGTCGGAGGGCATGGTGCGGAAGAAGTAGCCGTTGTCCTTGAGGTCGGTGAGGGCCGGCGACGAGTTGTTCGGCCCGATCTGCGGGACACGCGCGGGCACGGTCGCGGCCTGCGCGATCGCGATCGAGCTTCCCGACGTGAGCGCGCCGAGGATGCAGTCGGCGCCCTTGGAGATCATCGTCCGCGCGGCGTTCACTCCACCCTCCGGTGTCGTGCCGTCGTCGGCGTACTCGATCTCGATCTTGACGTTGTTGATCCCCGCCCGTCGGAGCGAGGTCTTGGCCTGCTGGACGGCGAGGCCGGCGGCCTTCGCGTACGCCGGGCCGAAGACCGCCGACGCCCCGGTGAACGGGACGACCACGCCGATACGGAGCGTGAATCCTGACTGGGCGCCGCTCGCGGTCGACATCCCGGCAACCGTGGCCAGAACTGCGACGGCCGCGACGGCGGCGAGCCACCGCACTCCGGTTCTGCCCTTCATAGAGCCCTCCTGTCTCCACGTGCGCCCCGTGACGGGACGTACTGGCTTCCTGCCTCCACGACCCGGCCCGCTCCCATTCACGGCAGGCACGCTTCAGTTCCGAGGACGGGTCTCACCTCGCTTGACCGTACAACATGTTGAAGTCGAGTTCAATATGCCGGATTACGCCTGATAGGCTCGCGCGCCGGTGGAGTACCCCGAGCCAGACTTCGACCCCCCGTATCGCGTGCTCGTGCTCGTTGCGGCCACCGACGGCTGGTACGAGGCGACGGCGGAGGAGCGCGACGTGGCAACGGACGAGCTCGGCCGCATTCTGCGCGAAGCGGGCAAGGACGGCGCGCGGCTGATCGCGTCCTTCGACGACGACCTCTTCCTGACCGGACAGCCTGCCCCGCTCCCGTACACCATCTTCGTCCTCTACGACGTCGACGATCTGTCGGTGGTCGTCCGGCTGGTGCACCGGGTCCGCACGTCGCAGCTCGGCCGCTTCCTCAGGCTCGAGGCGCGGGTCGGCCGACACCTGTTCGTGCTGGATCACTGAGCGTCGTCCGCCGACGCGACGCCCGGGCCGCCCAGGTACAGGTCGACGACCTTGGGGTCGTGGAGCAGGTCTCGCCCGCTGCCCTCGAAGCGGTTCTGGCCGCCGTCCAGCACGTAGCCGCGGTGCGACATGGCGAGCGCCCGGCGAGCGTTCTGCTCCACCATCAGGATCGCGATCCCGGACGCGTTGATCTCGGCGATCTTCTCGAAGATCAGGTCGACGGCGATGGGCGACAGACCCGCCGACGGCTCGTCCAGCAGCAGCAGCTCGGGGCCCGCCATCAGCGCGCGGGCGAGGGCGAGCATCTGGCGCTCGCCTCCCGAGAGCGTCCCGGCTGCTTGACGCCGACGCTCGCCGAGACGAGGGAAGAGGTCGAGCATCTCGCCGAGGCGGGCCTCCGGGTCGGCCGAGCGCAGGACCAGCGCGCCGAGCTCGAGATTCTCCTCCACGCTCATGGTCGCGAAGACGTTGTCTCGCTGAGCGACGTAACCGACACCCCGTGCCACGATCGCGTGCGGCTTCTTGCCGGTGACGTCCTCGCCCCGGAGGCGCACGCTTCCCCTCCAGGGCGACAGCAGCCCGATCACGACCTTCACCAGCGTGGACTTGCCCGCCCCGTTCGGGCCGACGATCGTCACGATCTCCCGCGGCCGGATGCTGACGCCGACCCCGTTGAGGATCGGGACGTCGGGGAAGTAGCCGGCCTCGACGCCCTCGATCGCGAGGATGCTGCCGTCCCGGTCAGGCATCGAGCCCACCGTGGGCGGCTTCCATTCCCAGGTACGCCTCGATCACTCGTGGGTCCCCTCGGATCTCCTCGGGAGGCCCACTCGTGATCACCCGGCCCTCCCCCATCACGACGACGGTGTCGGAGTGGCGCATCACGACGTCCATGTCGTGCTCCACGAGCAGGATCGTGACGTCACGTTCCGCCCGCAGCCGCTCGATGTGCTCGAGGAGCGAGCGCCCGAGCGTCCGGTTGACGCCGGCGAGCGGCTCGTCGAGCAGGAGCAGCCGCGGCTCGAGCATGAGAGCGCGGGCAAGCTCGAGGAGCTTCCTCTGGCCGCCGGAGAGCGTCCCTGCGTAGTCCCGGGCCTTCGGGGCGAGCCCGAAGACGTCGAGGAGCTCGACGGCGCGCTCGCGGGCGGCACGCTCGGGCCGACGCCACGCGGGCCGGAGCGGAGCCAGCAGCATCCGCTCGCCGCGGTTGGGCGCGGCCAGCAGCATGTTGTCGATCACAGACATGACGGCCAACGCCTTCGTGAGCTGGAACGTCCGCACCATTCCCTTCCGGGCGATCGTGTGCGGCGCCCGGCCGTATACCGACTGGCCGTCGAACACGACGTCGCCGCCGTCCCCTCGCTGGAAGCCCGTGAGCACGTTGAAGAGCGTCGACTTGCCGGCACCGTTGGGTCCGATCAGGGCCGTGATCGTCCGCGGGGCGACGTCGAACGTCGCCCGGTCCACCGCGAGGAGGCCGGCGAAGCGCTTCGAGACCGACCGCACCTCGAGCAGGGGACGCTCAGCCGCGGGCACGCAGCATCAGCTCCTCCCGTTTGCCGAAGACGCCCTGCGGCCGGAAGACGACCAGCGCCATCAGCACGAGCCCGACGATCATGAAGCGCAACGCGGCGACCCGGGCGTCCGACAGAGGAAGCTCGAGGTACCTGGTCGCCTCGAGGACGAAGATGATGAAGAACGAGCCGACGACCACCCCGCGGTAGCTGCCGAGCCCTCCGAGGATCACGATCACGTACCCGTACGCGGTCAGGATCGGCTCGAAATTCGCAGGTGACAGGATCGAGATGTTGAGCGCGAGCATGTAGCCGGCGATCGCGGCCAGCCCTGCCGCGAGCGCCAGCGATTGCAGCTTGAACACGAACGTGTTCTTGCCCAGCGCGCGCGCGGCGTCCTCGTCCTCGCGGATCGCGTTGAGGACCCGTCCCCACGGCGAGCGGACGAGCAGCGCAACGAACCCGGCGAGGACGAGGAACAGCGCGAGGTTCACGAGCAGGAGGGGAAGGAGGAAATGGGGCTCGATCCCCAGGTGCTCCAGCCAGCCGTCGATCCGTGCGGAGGCCTCCGTCCAGGTGTCCGAGTAGCCGAACAACCCCAGGTTCCCACCGGTCAGGCCGTCCCAGTTGTCTGCGACGTAGCGGACGATCTCGCTGAACGCGAGCGTCGAGATCGCGAAGTAGTCGGCGCGGAGCCGCAGCGACGGAAGTCCCACCAGGAGCGCCGCGACGGCCGCGACCCCTATGCCCGCGAGCAGAGCGAGCCAGAAGGAGACGCCGGACTTCACGACCAGGATGCCCATCGTGTAGGAGCCGACTGCCATGAACCCGGCCTGCCCGAAGTTGAAGATGCCGGTCGTGCCGATGTTGAGCTGGATGCCCAGCGCAAACACGCCGTACGTCGTCGCGAGCACGCCGACGTTGATCCAGAAGTCGACGTTCTGGAGGAACTCGAACGAGATGCCGAGGACCCCGCCGGAGGTCATCGCTCCACCGACCGCCCCCGCCCGAAGAGGCCCTGCGGGCGGATCAGGAGGACGAGGATCAGCACGGCGAACCCGACGGCAACCTTCATGGCCGGGTCGATCACGAGCGTCGACCATTCCTGCACCAGGCCGATCAGCAGCCCCCCGGCCAGGGCGCCGTAGGCGTTGCCGATGCCGCCGACGACGACCGCTGCGAAGATGCTGAGAATCAGCCCGAAGCCGAGGTTGGGATTGGCGACCCCGGCAGGCAACGCGTAGAAGATCCCGGCAAGGCCCGCCAGCCCGGCGCTCGCGGCCCACGTGATCAGGACGATCCGATCCGTGTCGATGCCGGTGGTCTCCGAGAGCTCGATGCTGTCGGACAGGGCGCGCGCCTGGCGGCCGAGCGAGGAGTACTTCAGCGCGACGGCGACGAGCAGGATGACCGCGAGGCCGACAACGGTCACGATCAGCTCCGTGCGCCCGATCCGGAGCTCGCCGATCCGGACACCCGCGGTGATGTTCGCCCCGGTCGCGCGATCCTCCGGCCCCGCCACGAACGCGATCGCGTTCCGCATGAAGAAGGCGAGGCCGAGCGCGAGCAGGAGGAGCTGGAGCTCCCCGACTCGCCTGCGCCGCACCGGGCGCCAGAGCCCGACCTCGAGGAGCAGACCCAGCAGCGCGGTGGCGACGACCCCGAAGAGCACCGAGAGAACCAGCGGCAGGCCGAGCGCGTTCCCGGCGATGAGCATGTACGCCCCGAAGGTCAGGAACTCTCCGTGCGCGAAGTTGACGAGCCTCAGCACGCCGAAGATGAGGGTCAGGCCGACCGCGCCCAGCGCGAAGTAGTTCCCCGCGACGATGCCGTTGATCGTCACCTGGCCGAGCTCGCGCCAGCCCTCCGCGATCCCGAGTCCGAGAGCCGTGGCGGCCAGGAGCGCGATCAGGACCATGCCCGGATGGCGACGGATCCGATCGACGGGACCGTCTCTCGGCGCTTCGGCGGCAGCTACGGGGACGGCACCGTGTGACATGTCAGGGCGGGATTGAACGCGGTCCCGTCGAGGGGTGTCAAGCGCCCGCCGGCGGGGACCGCGCCGAGGAGGGCGCTACCGGCCGAGGTAGGCCTTCCGCAGGTCCTCGTTCTCGAGCAGGTCCGCCGCCTTGCCCTCGAGGACGATGCGGCCGGTCGAGAGCACGTAGCCGCGGTCGGCGATCGAGAGCGAGACGTTCGCGTTCTGCTCGACGACGAGCATCGCGACACCCGAGTCGTTCACCTGCTGGATGATCTCGAAGCTCCGCTCGACGAGGATCGGCGCGAGGCCCATCGACGGCTCGTCCATCAGGAGGAGCTTCGGCTTCGACATCAGGGCGCGGCCCATCGCGACCATCTGCTGCTCGCCTCCGGAGAGCGTCCCCGCCAGCTGGGAGCGCCGCTCGTAGAGGAGCGGGAAGAGCGAGTAGACGCGCTCGAACTCGTCCTTCAGGTCCGCGCGCCGCCGGAGGTAGGCGCCCATCTCGAGGTTCTGGAGCACGGTCATCGGGCCGAACAGCCTGCGGTTCTCCGGGACGATCGCGAGGCCACGCCGGATGCGGTGCGCGGTCGCCATCCGCGTGACGTCCTCGCCGTTCAGGAGGACGCGGCCGGTACGCGGGCGCACCAGCCCGAGGATCGTCTTCAGCGTCGTCGACTTCCCCGAGGCGTTGCCGCCGAGCAGGCACACGAGCTCGCCCTGCCGGACGACGAGGTTCGAGTCCTGGAGGATGTGGATCTGACCGTAGTAGGTGTTGATCCCCTCGAGCTGGAGGAGCGACGCCGGCTCGGTGAGGGCGGACGCGCTCACTTGCGCGCCGTCCCGCCGGTCCCGAGGTAGGCCTCGACGACGCGCAGATCGGTCGCGACGGCGTCGAACGAGCCCTCCGCGATCTTGACGCCGTGGTCGAGGGCGACGACGCGGTCGGAGATCCCCTCGACGACGTGCATGTCGTGCTCGATCACGAGGATCGTGTAGCCCTCGTCGCGCAGCCGGCCGATCAGCTCCGTGATCTCCTGCGTCTCCTTCGGGTTCATCCCCGCGGCGGGCTCGTCGAGGAGGAGCAGCCGCGGGTTCGTCGCCGTCGCGCGCGCGATCTCCAGGCGACGCCGGTTCGCGTAGGAGAGCGAGTAGGCGGGCTGGTCCCAGCGGTACCCCATCAGCCGCTCGCCGAAGAACGCGAGCCGCTTCTCGGCCAGCGCGCGGATCTCGCGCTCCTCGCGGCGCTGCCCCGGCGTGCGGAAGATCGAGCGCGCCGGACCGGCGTGCGTGTGGCCGTAGGCCGCCGCCATCACGTTCTCGCGGACCGTCATGTTGAGAAAGAGGCGCAGCGTCTGGAACGTCCGCGCGATTCCCTTCCGCGTGATCCGGTGCGGCTCGAGCCCTCTGATGCTCTCGCTCGCGAAGAGGATGTCGCCCTCGGTCGGCTCGTAGATCCCGGTGATCAGGTTGAAGAGCGTCGTCTTGCCGGCCCCGTTCGGCCCGATCACGCTGACGATCTCGCCCTCGTCGACGTGCAGGTCGAGGCCGGAGACGACACTGAGGCCGCCGAACGCCATCGAGACCGCGCGCAACTCGAGCAGCTTCTCGCCCGTCGACATCACACGATCTCCACGCGCTTCTCGCCCAGGATGCCGTAGGGGCGAGCCACCATCGTCGCGACCAGAATCGCGCCGAGGATCGCGTAACGGGTCGGCTCGGGCTTCGCGAGCATGACGTTCTCCCACACGAAAGCGGCGAGGTACAGCGTCGGCACGAGGAGGACGATCCGGGCCCACCCGTCGACGAGCGTCAGCACGAGCACGGCGCCGATCATGGTGAGGTACGCAACCGGCGCCACCCACCCTGCGAGCGTCTCCGGGACGATCACCCAGTCGGCCGCCCATCCGGCGAGCCGGCCTCCGCCGGCGGCGACACCGGACGTCCACCTCTCGTCCACGGCCTGCGCGACCACTCGCGCCACGAGCCCGAGCCCGATCGTCCCGACGAGCACCACGGCCAGACGGAGCGACGGCTTCAGGATCGCGAGGAGCCCGAGCAGCAGCACGCCGTAGAAGAGCGCCCGCGAATCGCCGGGCTCGCGCAGCACTTCGAGCAGCACGCTGACGAGGATCGCGCCGAGCACGACGCCGGCCTGGCTACCCGCGCCGCCGAGGATGACCATCGTGTAAACGGCGATCAGCAGCGGGAACTCGAAGTCCTGGGGGAACACGCTCCCGTTGAGCGACGCGGCGAGTGTGCCGGTGAGGGCGGCGGTCGCGGCGCCGAACGCGAACGCCATCAGCTTCAACCAGTTGACCGGCATCCCCATCACCTCGGCGGCGAGCGCGTCCTCGCGCAGCGAGCGCCACGCCCGCCCGGTCCTCGAGTCGTTGAGCAGGCGGAGGGCGACGTAGACGATGACGAACACCGCCAGCGCGACGTAGAGGTAGCCGACCCCGAACTGCCCCTGCGAGGTCGTCCGGGGAATGGTCGTGCCGAACAGGCTGAGCTCGTCGAGGTCCAGGATCCCGTTCGGGCCGTTCGTGACGTTGTGGCCGAAGACGTCGTCGCCGTTGTTCGTCAACGTGAGGAACGCCTGGAAGAAGAACAGCGTCACGATCGCGAGGTAGTCACCGGTCAGGCGTCGCGACGGAAGACCCACGAGGAAGCCGGCGAGGCCGCCGACGAGCGTCACGAGCAGGATCACGATGGGCGTCGGGAAGTGGAGGTCGAACTGGTCCGACGCCATGAAGGCATACGCGTAGGCGCCGATCCCGAAGAACGCGATGTACCCCAGGTCGAGCAGGCCGCCCCAGCCCACGACGACGTTCAGCCCGAGCGCGAGCAGCATGAAGATCACGGTGTCGAACGCGACCCGGCGGACGTAGCCGTTCTCGACCCCGACCGGCAGCAGGCACACCAGGGCGACGAACAGCGTCAGCCAGGCCCACCACGGGACCACGCCGAGCCGCGTCTCGACGGTCCCGACCCAGCCACCCCGCCTTGCCCGGCGCTCCTCATCGCGGGCCACCCACTCGTCGCGGCCGACGGCCGGGCTCGTGCCGCCCTCCGCGGCCGACGATTCGGCGGCGCCCTCAAGCGGCTGCGTCAGGTCACCGTCGTCGAATCGATCGCCCATGACCCGCTACACCTTCCTGATGTCGGCCTTGCCGAACAGGCCCTGGGGTCGGAAGACCATGAAGGCGATCAGGATCACGAAGACGAACAGGTCTGACCAGCGAGTCGACACGTAGCCCTGCGTGTACGCCTCGGCGAACCCGAGAATCAGCCCCCCGGCCATCGCCCCGGGAATCGAGCCGATGCCCCCGATCACCGCGGCCGTGAAGCCCTTCAGGCCGATGATGAACCCGAGGGAGGCGAACGTCGGCGCGCGGAGCGCGAAGAGGACCCCCGCTGCGCCCGCCAGGGCGGAGCCGAGTACGAACGCGAACACGATCACGCGGTCGATGTCGATCCCCATCATCGCCGCGGCCTCGCGGTCGTACGAGGTGGCCTTCATGGCCTTCCCGGTCCTCGTCCGGTTGACGAGCAGCCAGAGCATCACCATCAGCGCGAACGCGGAGACGATGATCACGATACGCAGCAGCGGGACCCGAACGTTCCCGATGTCGAAGCCTTCGAAGAACAGCACGCCCTCGCCCATCGAGAACGCGTCGTAGTCGCGCTGCTCGGCCCCGAACAGGAGCTGCAGCGAGTACGCGAGGAAGAACGAGACGCCGAGCGCGCTGATCAGCGGTGCGATGCGGGGTGCGTCGCGGAGCGGCCGGTACGCGAAACGCTCGATCACCACTCCGAGCGCCGCACAGCCGGCCATCGCCGCGACCGTGATCGTCACGAGCAGCAGCCAGAGCGGGACGACGGGGTCGGTCGAGCCACCCAGCAGCTGGAGCGCCCCGAAGCCGATGAACGAGCCCACGGTGAACACGTCCCCGTGCGCGAAGTTGAGCAGCTTGAGGATTCCGTAGACGAGCGAATAGCCGAGCGCGATGAGCGCGTAGACGCTGCCGAGCGTTAGACCGTTGAGCGTCAGCTGGATGAACGTGTCCATGGCTCTAGCGCCGCCTCTCGGCGGCGCTAGAGCCTAGAACACCCGTCCCGTAAGGGCGAGACACGGCCCGCCCTACGACTTACCCGACGAGCTTGTACGAGCCGTTCTTCTGGATCTGGAAGATGTAGAACTTCGGGTTCACCGGCTCGTTGTTCACCTTCGCGAACCGGAACGTGCCTCCGAGGATCGACCTCGGAACGACGACCGACCGGACGTACTTGAGGACGGCGTTCCTGTTGGCGATCGTGCCGTTCCCCGCGTCGCACGCCCTGCGGATCGCCGCCATCGCGACCTCGGTCGCCAGGTACGTCGGCGGCCCGAAGGAGCCGAGCGACGCCTTCGGATTGTCCTTCTTCCAGCCGGCGATCCGGGCGGCATTCCCCGGGACGCTCGAGATGTCGGGCGCGAAGTTCGAGACGTACGAGCCGGCGAGCTTGAACGCGCTCGGGTTGTTCGTCCCGTCACCGCCGAACATCTTCGCCCGCTTCCCCTGCTCGAGCAGCTGCTGCCCGAACGTCTGGGCGTCCTCGGGCTGCTGCGTCGGGAAGAAGACGACCTGCGCGTCGTTCGGCACCCGCGTGACGAGCGACGAGAAGTCGGTGGTGTTCACCGACGTGGAGAGCCTCACAGTCGTGACCCCGGCGGCTTTGAGCGTGGCGTTCGCCGCCCGTGCGAGGCCGACCGAATACGGCTCCTGGAAGTCGACCACGACGACCTTCTTCACCTTCAGCTTCTGGATCATGTACCGCGCGTCCGTCGGCCCCTGGACATAGTCCCCGCCCACGACACGGAAGAACGACGCGGTCGCGGACCGCTTCGCCTTCGGGCCGGCCGCCAGCGACGTGTCGGTCGCCGATGGCGAGATGTGGACGAGCCCCGCCTTCGTGAGCGCCTTGCTCGCCGAGGCGACGCCGCCGGACGTCGCCGGGCCGAGCACCGCCGCGACCTGCTGGTCGGCGATGAACTTCTGCGAGACCTTGATCGCCTCGCCGCCACCCTTCTCGACGGGCGTGTCACCGCCGACGATCTGGACGTTCAGCCGGTACTTCGACCCGAGCGTCTTCGCGGCGTACTTCGCCCACGTCATCTGCTCTTGGCCGATCGGCCCGCCTCCGCCGGTGAGCGGCGTGATTAGCGGGAGCTTGATCGTCCCATCGCAGTCGACGGCCTGGAGCGCCGACGTCTGCGACGAGCCAGCGCCGGCCGTCGAAGCGAGCGCTGCCGCAAAGATCGACGCCAGTCCGGCGACGACCCATCCTCGTTTCTTCATCCGTACTCCCTCCTCGGAGATGTATGCATGGGGTTGGACGTCAAAAGGGCGACATCTGTTGCCGGCGCCGCCCGTACGCCCACCCGCGGGCGCAACTCTCGCAGCCGCGATCGTGACATGTCAATACGGCGAAGGGTACGGCAACCCGCCCCTGGCCACACGTCCGCAGGCGTTACGGTTGGCGCCCGTGACGGCCGTCGTCGAGGCGATCGATCTGCACCGCACGTACAGGACGACCACCGGCACCTTCCGGCGGCGCTCGATCGACGTCGAGGCGGTGCGCGGGGTCAGCTTCGAGATCGAGGAAGGCGAGCTCTTCGGGCTCCTCGGCCCGAACGGCGCCGGGAAGACGACCACGATCAAGATGCTCATCACCCTGCTGATCCCCACCGCCGGTCACGCGCGCGTGCTGGGGCACGACGTCGTCGACGACGCACACTGGGTGCGGGAGCGGATCGGGTACGTGTTCGGCGGCGACCGCGGCCTCTACGAGCGCCTCTCGGCGCTCGACAACCTGCGCTACTTCGCCGAGCTGTACGGGGTCGACCCGAAGCGGCAACGCGCGCGCATCGATGAGCTGCTCGAGCTCGTCGGGCTCGAGGGCCGGGAGAAGGAGCGCGTCGAGGGCTACTCGCGCGGGATGCGCCAGCGCCTCCACATCGCCCGCGGCCTGCTCCACGACCCGCCCGTCCTCTTCCTCGACGAGCCGACGATCGGGGTCGACCCCGTCGGCGCACGAGAGCTCCGGCAGACGATCGCCGGGCTGAAGGACGCGGGGAAGACGGTCCTCCTGACGACCCACTACATGTTCGAGGCCGACTCGCTGTGCGACCGGATCGCCGTCGTCGCGAAGGGACGGATCGTCGCCGAGGGGACGCCACGCGACCTCAAGGGCAGCGTCTCGGAGGGTGTCGTCGTGGAGATCGAGGTCTACGGGATCGAGGATTCCACCGTCGAGCTGCTGCGCACGATCGAGGGCGTCAACTCGGTCGCCGTCGAGGACCGCGACCAGGCGCAGGTGGTGGTCGTCCAGGCGGATGTGGGTCGCGAGCCGACGCACGACGTCCTTGCCCGCCTCGACGGCGTCTCGCTCGGCCGCGTCACGACCCGCGAGCCGACGCTCGAGGACGCCTACGTGGCGCTCGTCACCGAGCAGCCCGTCGCGGTGGATGGCTGACGCCGCGCCTGCGGCCGATCACGACCGCACATCGCCCTCGCTACGGCTCGCGCGCGTCCTGGCCGTGGGGTTCGGGCTCCACCTGAAGATGATGATGCGCTCGTCGTTCGACGGCTTCCTCGGCGTGCTGTGGCCCCTGTTCTTCGCGACGATCGCGTTTCTCATGTTCCGCGCGGGAGCGGGCGGCGAGTCCCTGGTCTTCGCATCCTTCGGCGCTGCGGTGATGGGCATCTGGTCGTCGACCAGCACGTCCGCCGGCTCGGCGATGCAGCGCGAGCGCTGGCACGGGACGCTCGAGCTGCTCGTCTCGGCGCCGGTCCACTTCGCCGCCGTCCTGCTCCCGGTGACCGTCGCGATGTCGGCGCTCGGGCTGTACAGCATGACCGCGACGCTGCTCCTGAGCCGCTTCGTCTTCGGCGTCGACCTGCCGTTCGAGCAGCCGGTCGCGCTTGCCTTCGCGATCGTCGCGACCGTGGTCTCGATCGGCGCGATGGGCTTCCTGCTCGCCGTCTCGTTCGTCCGCTACCGCACCGCGTGGGCGCTCGGGAACCTGCTCGAGTACCCGGTCTGGCTGATCGCAGGGTTCCTCGTCCCTCTCGCGCTGCTCCCTGCGTGGGTGAGGCCGATCTCCTGGGTGCTCGCGCCGACCTGGGGCGTCGACGCGATCCGGGAGGCCGCGTCGGGCGGTGGGCCCTGGCCGGAGATGGGGCTCGCGCTCGCGCTCGGGGCGGTGTACCTCGTGATCGGGATCGCGGTCCTCGAGACCGTGCTCTCCAGCGCGCGCCGCGCGGGGTCGCTCGCCCTCGCGTGAACGCTCTCAGGATCTTCTTCGTCGGCGGCCTGATCAGCTTCAGGGCTCTCTTCTCGTTCCTCCGACCCGAGATCTACATCCCGTCGATGCTGATCGCGCCGATCTTCCAGATCCTCCTCTTCGTCTACATCGGCCGGTCGGCCGGGCTCGAGTCGGACGAGTTCTTCGTGATCGGCAACGCGGTGCAGTACGCCGCGATCCCCTGCCTCTTCGCGATGACCTTCACGATCGGCGGGGAGCGCTTCCAGCACACACTCGGGTACATCCTCGTGAGCCCCGCCCCACGCCTGCCGCTCTTCCTCGGACGGGCCCTGCCGGTGGTCGTCAACGGCTTCTTCGTGGCGGCGTTCGCGCTCGCGGTGGGCGGCCTGATCGTCGGTATCGACGTCCCCGCGTCGTCGTACGCCCCGCTCGCGCTCGCGACCGCGATCTGCGCGTTCTCGTGCACCGGCCTCGGGCTCGTCGGCGCAGGCATCGGGCTCCTTCTCCGGGAACAGGCCGTGCTCGCGAACATCATGTTCGGGGTACTCCTCGTCTTCACCGGCGCCAACGTCCCCGTCGACGAGCTTCCCGATTGGATGCAGGCGATCTCGGAGGTCCTGCCCTTCACCCACGGGATCGAGGCGGCGAGGCGGATCGCCGACGGCGAGGCCCTCTCCGACGTCGGCGGGCTCCTCGGCGTGGAGCTCGCGATCGGCGTCGTGTACGGCGCGATCGGCTACGCGTTCATCCGCAACGCCGAGCGGCTGAGCCTTCGCCACGCCACGCTCGACCGCGCGTAGCAGCGGGTCGCCTTACAGACGGCTTACGTCGGCTCACCGGTTCGCTAACGCGGGCCTGTGACGATCCGGACGTGAGGGCTCTCCTCGTGCTCCTGGCGGCGTGCGCGGCGCTCGCGGCGGCGGCGCCTGCGACCGCGGCCGACCGCGTCGTCGAGCGCGGGATCGTCCAGGCAGCCGGCCCGACGGCAATCGTCCTCCGCGCTCTGGACGGGACGGAGATCACGATCCCTGTCGGCCCGCAGACCCGCTATCGGCTGAACGGGCGCCGAGCCACTTCCGACGCCGTCCGCCGGGGCCTCGTGGCCGAGGCGGTGACCGTGGGCTCGGGGCCGGCCCTCGCGATCCGGGCCTTCGGCCGGGTCGCGGACCGGACCGAGGTGGGCCGCCTGGTGCGCGCCCGGCCCCGCCTGCTCGTCCTCAGGCGTGGCCCGGGAGACACGATCCGCATCCCGCTCACGGCGAGGACGGTCGTGTGGCGCGCGGGCGGTCGCGTCGGGGTGCGGGCCCTCCGCCCCGGCCTCAGCGTCGAGGTCGTCCTCCGGCCGAACGGAGTCGCCCGGGTCGTGCTCGTGCAGCAGGGAGCCGCCTGACATGCAGAGGGGCGGCACGATCCTGGTCGTCGAGGACGAGCCCGACATCGCGTCGCTCGTCCGCGCGTACCTCGAGCGCGACGGGTTCCGTGTCGTCTGGGCCGAGCGCGGCACCGAGGGGCTCCAGGCGCTCGAGCAGCACGACGTGCGGCTCGCGATCCTCGACCTGCAGCTGCCCGACACCGACGGCTTCGACCTCTGCCGCGCGATCCGCGCGTGCTCGAGGCTCCCCGTGGTGATGCTGACCGCGCGCGACGAGGAGGTCGACCGGGTCACGGGGCTCGAGCTCGGCGCGGACGACTACGTGACCAAGCCGTTCTCCCCGCGCGAGCTCGTCGCCCGCGTGCACGCCGTGCTGCGCCGCGCGGAGCCGGAGACCGACGACGACGTGCTCGTCGCCGGCGACGTCACCCTCGACCGGCGCTCCCGCTCGGCATCGGTCGCCGGTGTGGACGTCGAGCTCACGGCGCGCGAGTTCGACCTGTTGTGGCACCTCGCCGAGCGACCGGGCGTCGTCGTCGGGCGCGAGCGGCTGCTCGAGCGCGTCTGGGGGCTGTCGTTCCCCGGCGGCACGCGCACGGTGGACGTCCACGTCGCGCAGCTCCGCCGCAAGCTCGGCCGTCCCGACCTGATCCGCACCGTGCGGAGGGCGGGTTACAAGCTGGTGCCGGGTTGAGCCTGCGCTCCCGCCTCTTCCTGGGCATCGCCGGGACGGTGCTCGTGTCGCTCGTCGTGACGGTGGTCGCAGGAGCGCTCCTGACGCGACGCTCGCTGGAGCAGTCGGCGATCCAGGCGCTCGAGCGACAGGTCGAGCTGATCGCGGCGCAGCGGCGCGACGAGCCCTCGCGGGGGCCGGAGGTCGAGCTGGGACGATTCCTCGCGACCGACGAGCAGCGACTCGCGATCCTCACGCCCGGCCAGGCCGAGCTGCTGCTCCCCGACTCGGGCGCACGGAGGATCCGAGCGGGCGCGCTCGCGAGCGGGAGCGTCGATGTCCGCGGCACGCGCTTCCTCTACGCCGCCCGCCGCAACGGCGACGAGGCGATCGTGCTCCTCCGTCCTGCGTCGCAGCAGGCCGCCGACTGGGCACCGTTCGCGCTCGGACTCGGCCTCGCCGGGCTCGTCGGAGCGGCCTTGGCGGGGATCGTCGCGCTGCTCCTCGCCCGTGCCGTCGCCCGGCCGATCGCGCGCGTCTCCGATGCCAGCCGTGCGCTCGCGACGGGAGAGCGTCCCGAGGCGCTGCCGGTGTCCGGCCCACGGGAGGCATCGACGCTCGCCGCGTCGTTCAACCACCTCTCGGACGAGCTTGCGCGCACGCAGGACGCGGAGCGGGCGTTCCTGCTCTCCGTCAGCCACGAGCTCAAGACCCCGTTGACCGCGATCCGCGGCCATGCGGAGGCCCTCGAGGACGGCGTCCTGGAGCCGGTCGGAGCGGCGAGGGTGATCGAGCGCGAGGCACGGCGGCTTGAGCGGCTGGTCGGCGACCTGCTCGACCTCGCCCGGCTGCGGCGCCGCTCGTTCGCGGTTCGCGCCGAGCCGCTCGACCTCGGCGAGAGGGCGGTTGCCGCCTTCGAGCGGCACGAGGGCGCGGCCCGCTCCTACGGGGTCGGGCTCTACGTGATGGCCGAGCCGGGCTCCGCCGCCGTCGGCGACCCCGACCGCGTGCTCCAGGCGCTCTCGAACCTCGTCGAGAACGCGCTCCGCTCGACGCCGGTGGGCGGCACGGTGCGGATCCTCGCCGCACCCGGCCGTGTCGAGGTCGTGGACGACGGTCCGGGGATCGCGGAGGACGACCTGCCCCGCGCCTTCGACCGCTTCTACCTCTACGACAAGCTCCGCGCGGAGCGCCGCGTCGGCACCGG
>NZ_DASTCS010000006.1:0-23846 GCF_035710885.1 Gaiella sp.
TCGGCGGCCTCGGCCTCGATGCGGGCGCGCTCGGCGGCCTCGGCCTCGATGCGGGCGCGCTCGGCGGCCTCCGCCTCGATCCGGGCCTGTTCGGCGGCCTCGGCCTCGATGCGGGCGCGCTCGGCGGCCTCGGCCTCGATCCGGGCCTGCTCGGCGGCCTCGGCCTCGATGCGGGCGCGTTCGGCGGCCTCCGCCTCGATCCGGGCCGCCTCCTCGGCCACGGCGCGTGCCCGCTCCTGTGCCTCGACTTCGAGCCTGGCTGCCTCCTCCTCCGCTTCGCGGCGGGCGGCCTCCTCGGCCTCGGCGCGCGCTCGTTCCTGCGCCTCGGCTTCGGCGCGGGCCGCCTCCTCGGCTTCCCGACGCGCCGCCTCTCGAGCCTCGCGGCGTGCGGCCTCCTCGGCCTCGGCGCGTGCCCGCTCGGCCGCCTCGGCTTCGAGCCTGGCTGCCTCCTCCTCCGCTTCACGGCGGGCAGCCTCCTGGGCCTCGGCACGGGCTCGCTCGGCCGCCTCTGCTTCCAGCCTGGCTCGCTCCGCTTCGACCCGCGCCCCGTCCTGCGCCTCCGCCCGCGCGCGCTCCGCCGCCTCCGCTTCGACGCGGGCGCGCTCGGCCGCCTCCGCCTCGAGCCTCGCGGCCTCCTCCGCCTCCTGTCGGGCGGTCTCGTCGGCGTCGAGCCCGACGGGCTCGAGCGTCTCCACCGGGTCGGGGACGACCGTCAGCATGGGGACGATCACCCCCGCCGTCCGGTCGTCCAGCGCCCTGAGCTCCGACCGGCGGATCTTGCCGCTCACCGTCTTCGGGAGCTCCTCGACGAAGGCCATGGCGCGCGGGTACTTGTAGGGGGCCGTCACTGCCTTGACGTGCTCCTGCAGCTCCACGGCGAGGCGGCTGCTCGGCTCGTGGCCGGGGCGCAGCACGACGAAAGCCTTGACGATCTCACCGCGGTCGAGGTCAGGCACGCCGACGACTGCGCTCTCGGCCACGGCGGGATGCTCGAGAAGGGCGCTCTCGACCTCGAACGGCCCGATCCGGTAGGCGGCGGACACGATCACATCGTCCGCGCGCCCCACGAACCACAGGTAGCCGTCCTCGTCGCGGATGGCCCGGTCGCCGGTGACGTACCACTCGTCCCGGAACGCCGCCTCGGTCTCCTCGGGCGCTCCCCAGTAGCCCGTGAACAGCGTGGGCGGGCGGCCGATCAGAGCGAGGTCGCCCTCGACTCCCGGGGCGCAGACGTGGCCCGCCTCGTCGATCACCGAGACGTCGTGGCCGGGCGTGGGGAGGCCCATCGAGCCCGGCCTGATCGGGGCGCCGGGCATATTGGCCACCAACAGCGAGTTCTCGGTCTGCCCGTAGCCGTCGTGGATCGTGAGGCCGAGCGCGTCCTGGAACCGGGCGATCACCTCCGGGTTGAGCGGCTCGCCGGCCGAGACGGCATGCCGCAGCCTCGGCAGGTGCGCGATCCCGAGCGTGTCCAGCTTCGCGAGCATCCGGTACTCGGTCGGTGCCTGGCAGAGGACCGTGACCCCGAGGCGCTGGATCAGCGAGAGTCGCTCCTCGGGATCGAACGGGCCCTCGTGGACGACGACCTCGGCGCCCTGCGACCACGGGCCCAGGAGCACGTTCCAGATCGCCTTCGCCCACCCCGTGCCGGCGGTGCACCAGACGATGTCGCCCTCGTGCGCGTCCAGCCAGTGAGTGGCCTGCGTCCGCTGCGCCCAGGTGTAGGCGTGCGTGTGGATCACGCCCTTCGGCTCCTTCGTGGTGCCCGAGGTGTAGAGGATGAACGCGGTCTCGCCCGCCGTGGTGTCCTCGGTCGGCGCGACGGGCATGTACCGGCGGAGCTCGTCGAGCGCGTCGTCGAGGTAGACGACGGACACCGTCGCGCCGACCTGGTGCCGCATCTCCTCGATCTCGATCTCGAGCGACCGGTCGGCGACGACCAGGCGGGCACCCGAGTCACGGACGCGGAACGCGAGGTCTCGCGCCCGCAGCATGTCCGGGCACGGGACTGCCACGAGACCGCTCTTGAGCGCGCCGAGCATGGCGCCGTGCCAGCCGGGAACCTTCCCGACGGCGATCAGCACGCGGTCGCCGCGATCGAGGCGCGTCCGCAGCAGGTGCGCCCAGCGCGCCGCGTCCCCCGACACGTCCGCGAACGTGCGGCGGTCGACGATCCCCTCGCGGTCGACGAACGTCAGCGCGGAGCGCAAGGGGTCGGACGCGTACGCGTCGACGACGTCGCGCGTGAAGTTGAACCGCGCCGGAACGTCCCAGCCCGGAGGAAAGGGGCCAGCGCGCGGGACGTCGTCGGCCTTGGCCCGCCTTCGGAGGATCGGCATCTCAGAGACTCCGGCGCGTCACGCCGACTCGCTCTCCCACCGGTCCCGGTAGTCGTCCCGGACGGGTCGGAAGACGTCCAGCACGAGGGCGCCGTCCGGGCCGCAGTAGGCGGAGTGCTCCACGCCGCCGGGGAGGACGTAACCCTCCATCGGCCCGAGCTCGTGCGCCACGTCGTCGACGACGAGCGCCTGCATCCCGCGCAGCACCAGACCGAGCTGCTCGTGCGGGTGGCTGTGGAGCGGGACAGTCGCTCCGGGCTCGAACTCGATCACGTTGAGCATCGCGCCCTCGCCGAACAGCGGGCGCCCGATCACACCCTCGGCGAGCTCGAATGGACGGACCTCGTCGAAGTGCACGAATACAGGTTCCACGGCCATGACTCTACTCCGCCCTCAAGTCGGCAAATTCGGCCCCGGACTTGATCGATGATCGATCGAAACGGGCCAGGCGGTATCGTCCGAAACCGTGGCGACGATCGCGCAGGACCTGGTTCGCACACAGGCCTACGTCGACGGCCGCTGGACGGAGGCGGAGGACGGCGCGACCTTTCCGGTCGTCAACCCGGCGACAGGCGAGACGATCGCCGAGGTGCCGCGGCTCGGAGCAACGGAGACGCGCCGCGCGATCGAGGGCGCCTCGCGGGCACTCCCCGCGTGGAGGTCGCGGAGCGCGAAGGACCGCGCGCGGGTCCTCACCCGGCTCGCCGCGGCGATGGGCGAGCGGGAGGACGACCTCGCGTCGTTGATGGTGCTCGAGCAGGGCAAGCCGCTCGCCGAGGCGCGGGCCGAGATCGCGTATGCGCTCTCCTTCTACGAGTGGTTCGCCGAGGAGGCGAAGCGCCTCGACGGGTCCATCATCCCGTCGCCCTGGCCCGACAAGCGGATCATGGCGACCCGCGAGCCGGTCGGGGTCACGGCGGGGATCACCCCGTGGAACTTCCCCTCCGCGATGGTGACCCGCAAGTCCGCCCCCGCGCTGGCGGTCGGGTGCACGATGGTCCTGAAGCCGGCCGAGCAGACACCGCTCTCCGCCCTCGCGGTCGCCGCGCTCGCCGAAGAGGCGGGAGTCCCACCGGGGGTCTTCTCCGTCGTCACCGGCGATGCCGACGACGCCCCGGCGATCGGCGTCGAGATGACGTCCAACCCGCTCGTGCGCAAGCTCGGCTTCACCGGCTCGACGGAGGTCGGGAAGCTGCTGATGCGCCAGTGCGCGGATCAGGTGAAGAAGGTCTCGTTGGAGCTCGGCGGCAATGCCCCCTTTATCGTCTTCGACGACGCGGACCTTGACGTCGCGATCGCCGCGGCGCTCGTGTGCAAGTTCCGCAACTCGGGACAGACGTGCATCTCCGCGAACCGTCTGCTGGTGCAGAGCGGGATCTACGACGACTTCGTCAAGCGCTTCTCCTCGGAGGTCGAGGCCCTGAAGGTCGCGGACGGCTTCGCCGACGGCGTGCAGGTGGGGCCGCTGATCGACGAGCCCGCACTCGACAAGGTCGAGACGCACGTGGCCGACGCGCTCGATCGCGGCGCGGAGCTCGTCACCGGCGGCGGGCGGATCGAGGGGCAGTTCTACCGGCCGTCGATCCTCACCGGCGTCGCGCCGGAGATGCGCATGAGCCGGGAGGAGACGTTCGGCCCGGTCGCCGCGATCGCGCGGTTCGAGACGGAGGACGAGGCGGTCACGATCGCGAACGCGACGCCGTACGGTCTCGCCGCCTACTACATGACCGGCGACCTGGCCCGCATGTGGCGCGTGGGCGAGGCGCTCGAGTACGGGATCGTAGGCGTCAACACCGGCCTCATCTCGACCGAGGTCGCCCCGTTCGGAGGGGTCAAGGAGTCGGGGATCGGTCGCGAGGGGTCGAGCTACGGGGTGGACGACTGGACCGAGCTCAAGTACTGGGCCGTGGGCGGCCTGACACCGGCGTCCGGGGGAATCCGGTGATCGTCGAGCAGCGCGACTACCACGTCCACACGGGCAGGCTCTCCGAGCTCGTGCGGCTCTACGCCACCGAGGGGATCGCGATCCAGCAGGAGGTGCTCGGGGGCTTCCTCGGGGCGTTCACCACCGACGTGGGCGCCCTCTCGACCTACACGTCCCTGTGGGGCTACGAAAGCTACGCAGAGCGCGAGCAGCGCCGCGCCGTCCTGCAGGCGAGGGGGGACTGGCAGGCGTTCCTCGAGAAGATCCAGCCCCTCATCCACGTGCAGCAGAACCGCATCCTCGTCCCGACGTCGTTCTCGCCGATCGCGTAGGAACCGGTGTGGGCCAGCTCGAGGGGAAGGTCGCGCTCGTCACCGGGGCGGCCCAGGGAATCGGCAGGGCGATCGCCGTCGGCCTGGCGGCGGAGGGCGCCCGGATCGTGGTCGCGGACCTCGAGCGGGCCGAGGAGGAGGCGAGGGCGTTCCCCGACGGCGTCGGCCTGACCGTGGACGTCGCCGAGGAGGCCGCGGTCGCGCAGATGGTCGAGGAGACGGTCGTGCGTTGCGGCGGCATCGACGTGCTCGTCAATAACGCGGGCCTCTATGCCTCCCTCGCGATGCGCCCCTTCACCGAGATCCCGCTCGAGGAGTGGCGGAGGGTGATGGACGTCAACGTCGCCTCGATGTTCCTCACGTGCCGGGCCGTCGTGCCTGCGATGCGCGAGCGCGGCGGCGGCGCGATCGTCAACATCTCGTCGGGCACGCCTTTCCGCGGCGTCCCGTTTCTCCTCCACTACGTGACGAGCAAGGGGGCGATCGTCGCCTTTACCCGCGCGCTCGCGAGGGAGCTCGGCAAGGACGCGATCCGGGTGAACTGCGTCGCACCCGGGTTCACGATGTCCGACGGCGTCAAGCAGCACCCCGAGGTGATCGAGCAGCTCCGAGACGTGTCCGTGGCGGCCCGGACGATCCAGCGCGACCAGGAGCCGGAGGACGTCGTCGGCGCCGCCGTCTACCTCTCGGGCCCCGCAGCGTCGTTCGTCACCGGCCAGACGATCGTGATCGACGGCGGCCAGTACTTCCATTGAGGCTCTCGCTGTACCACTTCGCCACCGGCGTCGAGACGATCGGTGGGAACCGGGTCGTGTACGACCTCCAGCGGGGGACGGCCCGCTTCGGCGCGTCGACGGTCGACGGGGAAGCGCTCGTCTGGCAGCTCGACCACGCCGAGGCCGACGCCGAGGGTGCGCTCGTCTCGCACTTCGTGCAGCTCGACCCGTACGCCTCGTGGGTCGTCCGCTGCGACCGGATCGACTTCCCTCGCGGAGCCGTCGCCCACCGCCACACGCACCCCGGCCCCGGGATCCGCTACCTCCTGCGGGGAGAGCTCGAGATCGAGACCGGAGGCCGCTCGACCTTCTTCGGCCCCGGAGGCGCCTGGTTCGAGAGCGGGCCCGATCCCGTCGTCGCGCGCGCGTCGGTGCACCTCGAGACGTCGTTCGTGCGAACGCTCGTGCTCCCGGCCGAGTGGGCCGGCAAGCGGACGATCCGCTACCTCGAGCCGACCGACGCCGTGGACGTGAGACAGTCGGCGACGGTGCTGCTCGAGCACGCGATCGCACTGCCGCGGTGAGCCGCACCGGCGGCCGGATCCTGGTCGACCAGCTCGTGCTCCACGGCGCGGATCTCGCCTTCGGCGTGCCGGGCGAGAGCTACATCGACGTGCTCGACGCCCTCCGCGACGGCCCCGTCCGCTACGTGACGTGCAGGCACGAAGGCGGCGCGGCCAACATGGCGGAGGCGTACGGCAAGCTCACCGGCACGCCCGGACTCTGCCTCGTCACGCGCGGTCCGGGTGCGACCCAGGCCTCCGTCGGCGTGCACACCGCGTTCCAGGACGGGACGCCGCTGCTCCTGCTCGTCGGCCAGGTCCCGCGGGAGGATGCGGAACGCGAGGCGTTCCAGGAGATCGACTACCGGCGCATGTTCGGCCCACTCTCGAAGTGGGTCGCCCAGGTCGACCAGGTGGAGCGGATCCCCGAGCTCATCGCGCGCGCTTTTCGCGTGGCGACCTCCGGCCGGCCGGGCCCGGTCGTCCTGGCCCTCCCCGAGGACGTGCTCGCCGAGCGGGCGGACGTGTCGGACGCGTCGCCGTACTCCCCGGCACAGGCTGCGCCGGCGGTGGCCGAGCTCGAGGCCCTGCGACGGGTGCTCGGGTCGGCGGAGCGCCCGCTCGCGGTCGTCGGCGGGCAGCCCTGGAGCGCCGAGGCCGGCGCGCGGCTGGCGGCGTGGTGCGAGGCGAGCGGCGTCCCGGTCGCCACCGCCTGGCGCTGCCAGGACTACGTCGACAACGAGGCTCGCTGCTACGCCGGCCACCTCGGGCTCGGAGCCGACCCCGCGCTCCAGGCCCGCCTGCGGGACGCCGATGTGCTGCTCGTGGTCGGCACGCGCCTCGGCGACATCGAGACGACGGGCTACTCGACGATCGTGCCGCCGGGCCCCGGGCGGACCCTGGTGCACGTCCATCCCGACCCCAACGAGCTCGGCCGCGTCTACGAGCCTGCACTCGGGATCGTCGCCTCCGGCCCGCGCTTCGCCGAGGCGCTCGCGGAGCTGCCCCCCCTCGACGGCCGCGTCCGCAGAAGCGACCTCGAGGCGGCCTTTGCCGCGAACCGTGCGACGCTCGAGGCGCGCGAGCTGCCGGGGCCGATCGACCTGGCCGGGGTGATGGCCGTGTTGCGCGAGCGGCTGTCGCCGGATGCGATCGTGACGAGCGGCGCCGGCAACTTCACGGTGTGGGCGCACAGGTTCTACGTCTTCCGGAGCTTCCGGACGCAGCTCGCGCCGCTTTCCGGCGCCATGGGCTACGGGCTCCCCGCCGCAATCGCGGCCAAGCTCGTCCACCCCGAACGTGACGTGGTGTGCATCGCCGGCGACGGAGACTTCCTCATGTCCGCGCAGGAGCTCGCGACGGCGCGGCAGTACGACGCCCCGGTCGTGGTGCTCGTCGTCGACAACGGGATGTACGGGACGATCCGCATGCATCAGGAGCGCCGTTATCCGGGTCGGGTGAGCGGGACCGACCTCGCAAACCCGGACTTCGCCGCGCTCGCGGAGGCGTTCGGCGGACACGGCGAACGGGTGGCCCGGACCGACGAGGTGCCCGCCGCTCTCGAGCGCGCTCTCGGGGCGGGAGTGCCCGCGGTGCTCCATCTTCCCGTCGACCCGGAGGCGCTCACGCCGCGAAAGACGCTCTCGGAGGTCCGGGCGGAGGCCGGCGGCTGAGCAAAACCACGATCTGTGCAGGTTGTTCTTCCCAAATGCCCCGCTCGCACGTACCATGCGACCGGCGAATGAGACACTGCGGAAGACACCTCCTCGCGCTGGCCGTCGGGGCCGTCGTGGCTTCGATCGCCGTGGCGAGCATCGGCGCGGCGACGGGCGTCGTCGCACGCTCGGGCGGCGTGCAGCTCGACCTGCCGTCCGGCTGGTCGAAGGTCGTCCCGACACACGAGGACCGGGTCGAGGATCCCCGCACGCTCCTCGTGATCGGGACCGACGGCGTCAAGGCGATCGAGAGCGACTGCCAAGTGTCCTCCTACCGGGTCCCGGCCGACGGGGCTGTCGTCGTCGTCATCGGCTGGCGCGACTCCGTGGGCGCCTCTGGCTTCCTGCCCCTCTCGACGATGAAGCTCCGGCGAGGGACGTTCGAGTGCTTCCCGGGGCGAGGCGCCGTCGGGCGGATCATGCGCCGCGACCGCGACTTCCAGGTCAACGTGATGGTCGGCGACCGGGCCAGCGCGGCCACGGTCGACGCCGCCCTCGACGCCGCCCGGTCACTCGGCCTCGCGCCGCGCGCCTGACCGCCGCTCGGTGGCACAGCGTCGGGAGTACAGGGTCGCCGGCCAGGCCGAGCCCATCTCGCATTTCACCGACGCCGTCCAGGCGGGCGACCTCCTCTTCGTCAGCGGTGTCGTCCCGGTCGACGTGAACCGCGAGCTGGTCGGGGGTGACGACGTCGTCGCCCAGGCTCGCGCGGTGTTCGCCAACATGCGCGACGTGCTCGCCGCTGCCGGATGCACGTTCGCGGACGTCGTCAAGGTGACCGTGTTCCTCACCGACATCGGCGACCGGGCGCTCGTCAACCCCGTCCGACAGGAGGTGTTCGGCGACGCACGCCCGGCCTCGACCCTCGTCGAGATCTCGGCGCTCGTGATCCCCGGCGCGCGGATCGAGGTCGACGCCGTGGCGTTGATCCCGTCGTGAGCGAGCGCGGCGACCCGTTCAACGCCGGGATCACCTGGCTGGACGAGCCGCTCCGCCGGAGCGAGGACGGCCCACTGGCGGGACGCACGCTGCTCGTGAAGGACCTGATCGACACCGCGGGGGTGCGCACGACATACGGCTCGCAGGTCTACGCGGATCACGTCCCGACCCGCAACGCGACCGTCGTCGATCGCCTGCTCGACGCCGGCGCCGTCGTGCTGGGCAAGGCGAACCTCGCGGAGTTCGCGTGGGGCGTCCTCGGCACGAACGAGTGGTACGGGACGGTGCACAACCCGGTCCGGCCCGGCCTGACCACGGGCGGGTCGTCGAGCGGCAACGCGGCGGCGATCGCCGGTGGGCTCTGCGACCTCGGCATCGGAACCGACACGGGCTGCTCGGTTCGCCTTCCCGCGGCCGCATGTGAGCTCGTCGGGCTGAAGACGCGGCACGGGACGATCCCGATCGACGGCGTGTTTCCCCTCTGCCCGTCGTTCGACACGGTGGGGCCGCTGGCCCGGTCGGTGGGCGACGCGGCCGCTCTCTGGTCGGTGCTCGCCGGGCGTCCCGTCCCCGAGCCGAGGCTGAGCGGGCTCACCGTCGGGCTCCTGCGGCGCGCGCCGAACCTGGCAGACGGACGGGAGACGGAGAGGAGCGACGCCGCCGAGGCATGGGTCGAACGGCTCGAGTCGCTGGGCGCGCGCGTCGTCGAGGCCGAGGTCCCGGGGCCGCCCGCCGACACGTGGCCCGTGTTCCTGCACGAGGCCGCCCGCTCGCATGCCGAGACGTTCCCCGCCAGGGCCGACGAGTACGGTCGCGTGATCCGCGCCAAGCTCGACGCCGCGCAGCGCGTCGAGATGGATTCCGTGACCGAGGGCTACCGCTCCCTCCTGGCGTGGCGCCGGCTCGTGCCGGAGGTCGACCTCTACGTGAGCCCCTGCGTCGCGATCGACTGGCCGCCCGAGGACGTCGACGAGCTCGACGTGCGCCTGCCGCTCTCGTCGTTCCTGCGGTGGGTGAATCTGCTCGGGTGGGCCGGGCTCGCGATCGGGAACCTTCAGCTGGTCGCCCCGGCGAACGAGACGGTGCTCGCCGCGGGCCTCGCCTGGGAGCGAGGCGGCTGACCGCCGCGCCTTCGACCGGCGAAGAATCGATAATCGGTGAAGTTGAAAGCCCTCCGGTGGGGGGATAGGCTTCGCGCCGAGTGGGCAAGCGGGCTCGCACATCGCGTCTGGAGGCGCCTCCGTCCCCGGATACGGTGACAACCGCGTGACGGAACGGCTTCGACAACTTCCGCTCTCGCAAGCCCTTCCACTGGGCATCGCGGGTGCGGCCGTCCTGTTCGCGCTGCTCTACGTGATCGTGATCGCCGACCCGTTGACGGGCGCGACGGGAAACTGGCGGACCACGAACGTCGGCTCCGCAATCGACAACCCGGGGGCTTTCGCCTACACCCTGCTGGACGCCGTCACCTTCGCGGGCCTGCTCTTCATCGTCGCGAGCGGGTTCTCGCTCATCTTCGGCCTCATGCGCGTCGTCAACATGGCGCACGGCTCGCTGTACCTCCTTGGCGGCTACGTCGCATACGAGATCCAGCAGGAGATGACGGGCCAGGGGTTCTCCCTCCAGCCGGCGGAGGTGACGACCTGGGAATGGGTGCTTCCGCTGCTCGTGGCGATGGGGACGATTGCGCTCTTCGGCGTCGTGATCCAGCAGCTGCTCCTCCGGTGGAACCAGGGGCAGGACCTGCGTCAGGCTCTGATCACGATCGCCGTCTCGGTGATCGTCGCCGACCAGGTGATCGCGCACTTCCCACGTCACGTCCCCGAGGGCTCGCAGCAGTTCGGGGGGAATGCAGTGAGCCTCGGCTGGCCCGGCTGGACCAACCGTCTCGTCGACCTCCAGATCTGGGGCGTGCAGTATTCGCTGGCGCGCCTGACCATGCTCGCTCTCGGGGTGGCGGTCGGGGTCGCGCTCTGGCTCTGGCTCTATCAGACCAAGACGGGGATGGTCATCCGCGCAGGCGTCGACGACCGGCAGATGACCTCGGCGCTCGGCATCAACATCCAGGTCTTCTTCGCGATCGCGTTCGCCGTCGGGGCCGCCCTCGTCGCGATGGGCGCCGTCGTCCAGAGCTCGCAGGGCAACATCTCGCAGGGTCAGGACGGTGTCTGGCTGCTGAACTCCCTCGTCGTCGTCATCATCGGAGGCATGGGGTCGCTCCTGGGCGCCGTCGCCGGCTCTTTGCTGTTCGGTCTGGTCTCGGCGTTCTCGGTCACGTACCTCCCGGTTGCCGGGTCGGACTGCTGCACGCAGTACTCGCCGGTGCTGACGTTCGTGCTGATGGCGCTCGTTCTCGCATTCAGGCCGCAGGGGCTCTTCGGGAGGGCCGGGTGAGCGTCGACACCACGAAGACCGTCGTCGAGCGTGTTATCGGAGTCGGGGTGCTCATCCTCGCGCTGCTCGCGCCGATGCTCGTCACCGACTTCTGGATGGACACGGTGCTCACCCAGACGTTCATCCTGGGTATCGGCGCCGCGAGCCTCGTCTTCCTGTCCGCGTACGGAGGGATGATCTCGCTGGCGCAGGCGGGCCTGATGGGGATCGCCGGGTACGCGCTCGGGAACATGGTCTCGCAGCGAATCCCCGGCGGTGAGACCAAGGGCCTCACGCTCGGCTGGGACCCGACCCTCGCCGTGGTCCTGGCGATCCTGCTGGCGGTCGGGATCGGGTTGCTCTTCGGCGCGGTGGCGTCACGGAGCTTCGGGATCTACTTCCTGATGCTCACGCTCACCTACTCGGTGATCGCGTACCTGTTCGTCAGCCAGGTGACGCAGGTGGGCGGCTTCTCGCCGATCGCCGGCATCGACGAGTACACGCCGGGGTTCATCGGCGACGTCGTCAACGACCGGCAACGGCTCTACTACGTCGCGCTCGGCGTGGCGATCGCCGCGTACGTGCTGATCCGCTACCTCGTGCGGACGCCGTTCGGGATCTCCCTCCAGGGGATCCGGGACGAGCCGTTGCGGATGGCGTCCCTCGGCTACAACGTCGCGCTGCACCGGACGCTCGCCTTCGGCATCGGCGCGCTCGTGGCCGCGGTCGGGGGCGTCCTCTTCGCATGGTGGTCGGGCCAGCTCTCGCCCTCCAACATCGGCCTGCAGGCGACAATCGAGCTTCTCGTGATCGCCGTGATCGGAGGGCTGATCCGCATCGAGGGCGCATGGCTCGGAGCGTTCGCCTACATCGTGATCAACAACGAGGTGACGAACAGGATCCCGTCGGACGGCCTGCCGGTGATCGGCGGTACCTTCAACACCGTCATCGGCCTCATCTTTCTCGGCATTGTCATCGTCTCACCAGATGGGCTGATGGGGCTCTGGGACCGACTCTGGGATCTCGCACGCTCGCGGGAGCCCGAGCGGCCTGCCCCGGAGGCGAGTGTGAGTGCGGCGAGCTGAGTCGGAGGTGGGATGAGCGGGAGGCGAGAAAGGAGGTCGGTGGCGACTCGATGACGACGGCGACGAAATTCACGAAGTACCTGTGCACCCAACGAAGGAGGAACGGGAGATGAGACGACCACAGGGGCGGGTACTCCGCCTCCTGGGCTCGGTGGGGTTGCTCGCGGTGGCGATCGCAGCGATCACGTCCGCGTCCTCGGCGGCCCCGTCGGGGGCTGTTCGCGTGGCGGTCATGAGCGATTGCAAGGGCGCATTCGGGTTCGCGCAAGAGCTCGGGATCGGCGGCGCCCAGACGGCCTTCGCCCAGTACGCGGGCGGAAAGCCGAAGAACAAGAAGAAGCCGTCGGCGGGCATGACGGGCATCAAGGCCGGCGGCAAGACCGTCAACATCGTCGGCTACGGCTGCGGTGACGACACGCCGGCGACGGCGCTCAAGGAGACACGCCGCCTGATGCAGCAGCTCAGGGCGGACGTCCTGGTCGGCCCGCTCTCGGGTGACGAGGCGGTCGCGATCGCGAACTGGGCGAAGCCGCGGCCGACCAAGACCGTCATCATCGGCACGGCCGGGTCGCAGGACCCGACGCTGCAGATCGCGCCGAAGAACGTGTTCCGCTACCACGGCGACGGTGCCCAGTGGAACGCCGGGCTGGGCGAGATCGTCTACAAGAAGCTCGGCTGGCGCACTGCCGCGATCATCATGGACGACTACAGCTTCGGCTGGACGTCCGCGGCCGGCATCATCGCCGACTTCTGCGCGATCGGCGGCAACATCACCAAGCGCGTGTTCCCGCCGCTGAACACGACCGACTACTCGTCGTACGTCCGCCAGCTGCCCCAGCCGGGTCAGGTGGACGGGTACTTCTGGGTCGTCGGCGGTACCGGCACCGGGCCGGCGCTGAAGGCGTTCGAGCAGGCCTACGGCCCCATCAAGCCGACGCAGCACTCGGGGAACCTGTTCCTCTGGTTCCTGACGGGGAAGGACGACGTGGCGCCCCGCATGATCGGTGCCTACGTCGGCGGCTTCGGCACGGCCCCGGGCCTGAAGACGAGAGCCGTCAACCAGTACCACGCCATCGTCAACAAGTGGTATCCGGGTCAGCCCGCTGACGACGGCTTCTTCTACAACTACTACCAGGCCACCCGGGCGCTGATCACCGGCCTGAACGCCTCCGGAGGATCGGTCGGGGCGAGGCTGCAGAACGCCCTTCCGAAGACCCTCTCGGCTCCGTTCGAGCTCTCCGACCGGGGGAACGTCAGGCTCGACGCGAACCGGCAGGCGATCCAGGACCAGTGGCCCGTGCAGATCATCAAGGGCCCCGACGGTGGTCCGGCTGTCACGCTGACGGGGTACGTCCCCAACGTCAACCAGACGTTCGGCGGCCTCTTCCAGAAGACGAGCCCCCCGCCCGGCCGCACGCAGCCTCCGTGCGTGAAGAAGACCCTGCCGTGGCAGGGGAAGATCCGCGAGGTGAAGAACGGCGTCGTCACGAACACCGTCATCAAGTGAGGCAGTGAGCGACGCAGCACCATCCGTCGACCACGCCGAGCCGACCCTCCGCTTGCGGGGGGTCGGCCGGCGCTTCGGCGGGTTGCTCGCGGTGCGCGACGTCGACCTCGACGTCGCGCAGGGCGAGCGTCGTGCGGTGCTCGGGCCGAACGGCGCCGGCAAGACCACGCTCTTCAACCTCATCTGCGGCGACATACCCCCGTCGGGCGGCACGATCGAGCTCTACGGCGAAGACGTCACCGGGAGGCCCGCCCGGGCGCGCGTGAAGCTCGGGCTCGCCCGCACGTATCAGCAGTCCAGGCACCTTCTCGGGCTGTCGGTCGAGGACAGCATCTACCTGTCGATCGTCGGCTTCGAGGGCGGCCGCCTCCGGCCCGTTGTCCTACCGCGACGCGACAGGGAGATGCGAGAGCGGGCGAGGGAGGCCGCGGGCCGCGTCGCGATCGACCACAAGCTCGGCGAGCGCGTCGGCGACCTCTCGCACGGCGAGCATCGCCAGGTGGCGATCGCGATGGCGCTCGCAGCCCAGCCCCGCGTGCTGATGCTCGACGAGCCTGCCTCGGGGCTGTCCCGCGGCGAGCGAGTCCTCCTCACCGAGCTCCTCCTCGAGCTCGATCCGTCGATCACGCTCGTCCTGATCGAGCACGACATGGACATCGCGCTCCGGGTGGCAAGCAACGTGACGATGATGCACGACGGGCGTGTGATCGTCGAAGGGACGCCGGACGAGATCCGCGCCAACGAGACGGTGCACGACCTGTATCTCGGCCGAGGCCACCGCGATGAGTGAGCCGGCCGCGGCACCGTCCGGGTCATCACCGCCCGGCGAAGCACGGGCAGGGGCGTTGCTCGAGGTCGAGGGCCTGAGCGCGTTCTACGGGAAGGCGCGGGCGCTCGACGACGTGAGCTTTCGCATGGAACACGAGTCGATCGCGATCGTCGGCCGCAACGGGATGGGAAAGACGACGCTGTGCAACGCGATCATGGGCATCTCGCCCCCGACGGCGACCGGCTCGATCCGCTTCGCCGGCGACGAGCTGGTCGGGGGGAACTCGTATCGGATCGCCCGGCGTGGGATCGGCTACGTCCCGCAGGGGCGGCGTCTCTTCCCGTCGCTCACCGTCGACGAGCACCTCCGGATCGCCTCGCGCGGGGCGGGCGGCGGCGACGGGGGCCACGAGTGGAGCCGTGACCGTGTCTACGAGCTCTTCCCCCGCCTCGCCGAGCGCAAGCGAAACGGCGGCGCGCAGCTCTCCGGGGGCGAGCAGCAAATGCTCGCGATCGGCCGCGCGCTCGTCACGAACCCGCGGCTGCTCGTGATGGACGAGCCGTCGGAGGGGCTCGCACCCGCGATCATCGAGAACATGATCGAGACGTTCCAGCAGCTCGAGCGGGAAGGCCTCGCGATCCTGCTGATCGAGCAGAATCTCGGTGTCGCGACCGCGCTCGCGGAGCGGCAGCTGATCATGGTCGCGGGCAACATCGCCGCGGAGACCACGGCCACGGCGCTCTCCGCCGACTCCGAGCTTCAGCGGCGCTACCTCGGCGTGGAGCCGCTCGCACACTAGTCTTCCCCGCGCTTGCGTCCCTGCCGCCCATCGTGACGACCAGGTCGATCCTCGCTGCCGGCGCGGTCGGGTGCCTGCTGCTCGTGAGCGGGTGCGGCAACTCCGGGCCGAAGGGCGACGACATCGCCTTCGTCAGCTCGCGAGACTCCTACTACGCGATCTACCTCATGGACGCGGACGGATCGGGCCAGCGACGTCTGACGGAGGAGGTGGGCGACCCCTCCACCCCCGAGGGAGTCCAGTTCCAGACGGATCCGGCGTGGTCGCCGGACGGGACCCGGATCGCGTTCGCAAGCGCGCGAGAAGGGTCGTTCGACATCTACGTCATGAGTGCCGACGGCACGGGCACGAAGCGGCTGACCTCCTCGAGTGCACAAGACCGGAGCCCATCGTGGTCGCCGGACGGCAGCCGCATTGCGTTCTCCCGTTCGAGCGACGGTGGCAAGGTGTGGCTGATGGACGCCGACGGGACGGACGTGCGTCGTCTGACCGACGAGCTCGCGGAGGAGGGAGAGCCTTCGTGGTCGCCGGACGGGCGCTGGATCGCATACACCCACCGCGCGCCCGGGACCGACGTACGCGAGATCTGGGTCGCGCGCCCCGACGGCTCCGGGCGGCGCGGCGTGACGACGCTCGGAGGCAAGAGCTATGCCCCCGACTGGGCGCCCGACTCCACGCGCCTCGCCTTCTCTGCGTCCCGTGACGGCGTTCGCTACGGCATCTACACGGTCGGCATCGACGGGAAGGGCCTCCGCCGTCCGGTCCGCTCGCCGGGCGACGCCTTCGAGCCGGCGTGGTCGCCGGACGGCACCGAGATAGCGTTCTCGCGTGACGGTGCGATCGTCGTGACGACGCTCGCCGGTGTCGAGCGGCAGCTCACCGACCCGGAAGACAACGACTCCAGCCCGGCGTGGAACCCGAGGCCGGAGACGGACAAGGAGGGAAGCTGATGCCCACCGTCGTCCTCGTCGGCACGCTCGACACGAAGGGAACGGAGTACGCCTTTCTCGCCGACCGGATCCGTGAGCACGGCATCGAGGTTCTGCTGGTGGACGCGGGGATCGTCGGCGGGCCGCTCGCGGCTCCCGACGTGACCCGCGACCAGGTCGCCGCAGCGGTCGGCGCGGACGTGACGGCGCTCGCCTCCGCGGGCGACCGCGGAGCCGCGATCGAGACCATGGCCCGCGGCGCCGCGGAGGTGGTCACCCGGCTCCACGCGGAGGGGAAGCTGGACGCGGTCGGGGGCCTGGGCGGGTCGGGCGGCTCTGCCCTGGTCACGCACGCCATGCGCGCGCTGCCAATCGGCGTGCCCAAGCTGATGGTCTCGACGGTTGCCTCCGGGGACACGAGCCCGTACGTCGGGTCGGTCGACGTGACGATGATGTACTCGGTCGTCGACATCGCCGGCATCAACCAGGTGTCGGCGCGGATCATGGCGAACGCCGCCGGCGCGCTGGCGGGGATGGCCAAGGCGACCGTGCCGCCGCTCGGTGAGGAGAAGCCGATCGTGGTCGCATCCATGTTCGGGGTGACGACACCTGCGGTGACGACGGCACGCGAGCGGTTGGAGGAGCTGGGCTACGAGGTGCTCGTCTTCCACCAGACGGGCGCGGGCGGAGGATCGATGGAGAAGCTGCTCGAGGCCGGCTTCGCGGTCGGCTCGCTCGACGTGACGACGACGGAGTTCTGCGACCAGGTCGCGGGCGGCGTGCTCGCGGCCGTGCCGGAGCGGCTGGAGTCCGCCGGCGGGGCGGGCATCCCGCAGGTGGTCTCGCTCGGTGCGCTCGACATGGTCAACTTCGGCCCGATGGACACCGTCCCCGAGCGGTACCGCGACCGGAACCTGTACGTCCACAACCCGACGATCACGCTGATGCGGACGACGCCGGAGGAGTGCCGCGAGATCGCGAGGATCGTCGCCGGCAAGCTGAATGCGGCGACCGGGCCGACGGTGCTGTACGTGCCCTTGAAGGGCGTCTCCGCGATCGCGACCGAGGGTCAGGTCTTCCACGACCCCGAGGCGGACGAGGCGCTCTTCTCCACTCTGCGTGAGCTCGTCGACACGTCGAAGGTGGAGGTCCACGAGCTGGAGCTCGACGTGAACGACCCCGAGTTCGCGCTCGCGATGGCGAACCGCCTGCACGCGCTTGTCGCGGAGCGATCCTGATGGCCGAAGCGGACATCTTGACGAGAACCGGTGTCAGACACCGTTCGCTGTCAAGAGCACGCGTGTGCCAACTTCGTGCCGGGCGCTCCACAGCTCGAACGGCGTCGCGATCGGCGCGGGCGGCCGTCGAGCGGGCGCGGACCGCCGCCATCACGTGCCCCGTCCGCCGCGCCGGGGCGATCGGTGTCAGACACCGGTTTGTGTCAACCCCGGCGCGTGCCGAGTTCGTGTCAATCGCTCGACAGGACGACAGGCGCCCTGTGGAAGGAGTCGAGCCGTGACGAGGAGCGAGGCGCTTTCGAGGCTCCGCGCCCAGATCGACGAGGGGAAGCCGATCATCGGCGCGGGTGCCGGGACGGGGCTCTCCGCGAAGTGCGCGGAGGCGGGGGGCACCGACCTGATCATCATCTACAACTCGGGCCGCTACCGGATGGCCGGCCGCGGCTCGCTCTCCGGCCTGTTGCCCTACGGCGACGCCAACGCGATCGTCGTCGACATGGCGAGCGAGGTGCTCCCGATCGTGAGAGAGACGCCGGTGCTCGCGGGCGTGTGCGGCACCGACCCGTTCAGGCTGATGGGCGTCTTCCTGGACGAGCTCGCGCGGATCGGCTTCAGCGGCGTCCAGAACTTCCCGACCGTCGGCCTGTTCGACGGGACCTTCCGGCAGAACCTGGAGGAGACCGGCATGGGGTACGGGCTCGAGGTCGAGATGATCCGCCTCGCCCACGAGAAGGACCTCCTGACCGCCCCCTACGTCTTCACGGTCGACGAGGCGGTCGCGATGGCCGAGGCGGGCGCCGATGTGCTCGTGCCGCACATGGGGCTCACGACCGGCGGTGCGATCGGGGCGGGGACGGCCAGGACGCTCGACGACTGCGTCCCGCTCATCCAGGCGATGCACGACGCCGCGAAGGAGATCAACCCGGCCGTGATCGTGCTCTGCCACGGCGGCCCGATCGCCGAGCCCGACGACGCCGCGTACGTCCTCGCGCACACCGAGGGCGTGGTCGGCTTCTTCGGCGCCTCGTCCATGGAGCGCCTGCCCACCGAGACCGCGATGACCGAGAACATGCGCCGCTTCAAGGCGATCCCCGTCTAGAGCAAAGGAGACAGCCACCGTGAGCAGGTTCGTGATGAAGGACGAGGTCGAGACGACGGACTTCGACTGGGGGAGCGCGGGAATGCGCGGCGCGCCCACGACCACGGGGTGCGAGAGCTACGTGGTGATGGACGTCGAGCTCGCCCCGGGCTTCGCCCACCCCTTCCACAAGCACCCCGACCAGGACGAGATGATCATCGTCACGTCCGGGAGGATCGTGCAGTGGCTCGACGAGAACCAGCGCGAGCTCGGTCCCGGCGACTCGGTCCACATCGACAAGGACGTCGTGCACGGGTCGTACAACGACTTCGACGAGCCGGCCAAGCTCCAGGTCGTGCTCGCGCCGGCGCACGGCGAGGGCGGCTACGTCGCCGTCGACGTCTCCGCCGAGGCGCCCTGGGCGACGCTCCGTAGCTGAGCCCTGAACCGCGGGCTAGGACCACCTGAAGGCTCGGCGCGCACCCTTCGGTCGACCTCGACAGCCGTCGAGAGGCGCGAGGGCCGGAACACGGCCCTCGCTGCCGGCTACACGCGCTCTGCGGCGACCAGCCGGTCGTATGCGGGGAGCGTCAGGAACTCGACGTAGTCGGGCTGCGTGGCGATCCGCTCGAACAGCGCCCGCGCGTCGTCGTAGCCGTCACCGAGCTTGGCGACCTCCTCGTCGGTGATCCGCCGCACGTCGTCCTCGCTCACGCGGTCGTGCCGGAGCCACTGCCAGATCTGCGACCGCGAGATCTCCGCCGTGGCCGCGTCCTCCATCAGGTTGTTGATCGCGACGGCGCCGGCGCCCTGCAGCCAGGCAGCGAGGTACTGGATCCCGACCGACACGTTGTTGCGCAGGCCCTGCTCCGTCACCTCCCCGGGGGTGGCGGCGACGTCGAGGAGCTCGGACGGGCCGACCGCCACGTCATCGCGCTGCCGGTCGATCTGGTTCGGCCGCTCGCCGAGCACGCGGTCGAACGCCTCGAGCGCGACGGGGACGAGATCGGGGTGCGCGACCCACGTGCCGTCGAAGCCCTGCGACGCCTCGCGCTCCTTGTCCTCCTGCACCTTCTCGAGCGCGATCGCGTTCACCTTCGCGTCGCGGCGTGAGGGAATGAACGCGGCCATGCCGCCCATCGCGTGCGCGCCGCGACGATGGCACGTCTTCACGAGGAGCTCGCAGTACGACCGCATGAACGGCACCGCCATCGTCACCGCCGCGCGGTCCGGGAGCACGAACTCGGGCCGGTGACCGAGTTTCTTGATCACGCTGAAGATGTAGTCCCAGCGACCGGCGTTGAGGCCCGCGGAATGGTCCCGCAGCTCGTGGAGGATCTCGTCCATCTCGAACGCGGCGAGGATCGTCTCGATCAGCACCGTGGCCTTGATCGTCCCGCGCGGGACGCCCAGGCGCTCCTGCGCCCACACGAAGACGTCGTTCCAGAGCCGCGCCTCGAGATGTGACTCGAGCTTCGGGAGGTAGAGGTAGCGCCCGTTCCGGCCGTGGTTGCGCAGGAAGTAGAGGCCGAAGTCGAACAGCGACCCCGAGATCGGCGCCCTGTCGACCTCGAAGTGGCGCTCCTCCAGGTGCCAGCCGCGCGGGCGCACGAAGAGGACGGCGACCTCGTCGTTCAGCGTGTACCGCTTGTCCCCGGTGTCGAGCTCGATCGTCCGGTCGAGCGCGTCGGTGAGGTTGCGCTGCCCCTCGATGCAGTTCTCCCACGTGGGCGAGTTCGCGTCCTCGAAGTCCGCCATGAACACGCGGGCTCCCGAGTTGAGCGCGTTGATGACCATCTTGCGGTCGACGGGCCCGGTGATCTCGACCCGCCGGTCGGCGATCTCGTCCGGGAACGGCGCGATCCGCCAGTCGCCGGCGCGCACGTCCGCGGTCTCCGGCAGGAACTCCGGCAGCTCGCCGCCCGCGAGCCGCGCCAGGCGCTCCGCCCTCCGTGCCAGCAGCTCGCGTCGCCGCTCGCCGAACTCGCGCTCCAGGTCGGTCAAGAACGTGACCGCGTCGGCGGTCAGGACGTCGTCGACGTTCACGGGCGTGAGTCTCTCATCCGGCGGCTCTCGCGGAGCGGGAGCCGTGTAGGAGGCTCGATGCCCTCCCCGCGCGCACCCCTGACCCACATCGAGCCTCTAGTCGTTCTCGTGGTCGCGCTCGCAGTGCTCCGGGCACGTGCACGGGGCCGATTCCGCCCGCGTGACGATCGGCGGCCACGTGCCCAGGTCATGATCACGCAGTTGCGGCGGCGAAGCCGACGCCGTCAGGGATGTGCCCCGCCGGAGGCGGGGATCGAGCGGCGGGAATCCGCTCGGCGGATTCGCGCTTCGCGAACGAGACATCGTGCTCATGCGGCGCTCCTCTCCTGGTCGAACTGCTGCTCCTCCGTCGAGCCGGTCAGGGCGAGCGTCGACGACGCGCCGCCCGAGACGGCCTGCATCACCTGGTCGAAGTACCCGGCGCCGACCTCGCGCTGGTGGCGGGTGGCGGTGTAGCCCTCGTCCTCGAGCGCGAACTCGCGCTCCTGGAGCGTGACGTAGGCGCTCATCGCGTCCTCGCGGTAGCCGCTGGCGAGCTCGAACATCGAGAGGTTGAGGGCGTGGAACCCGGCCAGGGTGATGAACTGGAACCGGTAGCCCATCCGTGCGAGGTCCCGCTGGAACCCCGCGATCTGCTCCTCCGAGAGATGACCACGCCAGTTGAACGACGGCGAGCAGTTGTAGGCGAGGAGCTTGCCGGGATGGTGCTCGTGGATCGCCGCCGCGAACGCCTCCGCCTCGTTCAGGTCGGGCGTGGAGGTCTCGCACCAGACGAGGTCGGCGTACGGCGCGTACGCGAGCCCGCGCGCGATGGCCGCGTCGAGGCCGTCGCGCACGCGGAAGAATCCCTCGGGCGTGCGCTCGCCGGTGCAGAGCTCGCGATCGGCCTCGTCGACGTCCGTCGTGAGCAGCGAGGCCGAGAGCGCGTCCGTGCGCGCCACGATCAGGGTCGGCACGTCGAGGACGTCGGCGGCGAGCCGCGCGGCCACGAGCGTGCGGAGGAACTGGCTCGTGGGCACGAGCACTTTGCCGCCCAGGTGACCGCACTTCTTCTCCGACGAGAGCTGATCCTCGAAGTGGACGGCCGCGGCGCCGGCCTCGATGTAGGCCTTCATGATCTCGAACGCGTTCAGCGGCCCGCCGAAACCGGCCTCCGCGTCGGCGACGATCGGCGCGAGCCAGTACGTCTCGCCGTTGCCCTCCCCATGGTTGATCTGGTCGGCGCGGAGCAGCGCGTTCGAGATCCGCCGGGCGAGAGCGGGGCCCGAGTTCGCCGGATAGAGGCTCTGGTCCGGATAGGTGCCGCCGACGAGGTTGGCGTCCGCCGCAACCTGCCAGCCCGAGAGGTAGATGGCCTCGAGGCCCGCCTTCACCATCTGCACCGCCTGGCCGCCCGTCATGGCGCCGAGGGCCGCGACCCACTCGCGCTCGGCGAGGAGCGTGCGAAGCCGCTCGGCGCCGAGGCGCGCGAGCGTGTGCTCGATCCGCACCGAGCCGCGCAGACGCTCGACGTCGTCGGGGGAGTAGGGGCGAAGCAGGGTTTCGGACATCGACATCTCCTTTTCGGATCCAGTACCTGGCATACTTGGATCCTAAACGTCGCGATTGGCGGCTGCAAGGGCCTTATTCGTCAATTTCGGATCCAAGAACGCCGTCTTGGGATGCCGTTGCCTACACTCCCTGCGTGCCGACACTGTCCACGAAGGCCGACGACATCGCCCGGGTGCTCGAGGACGAGATCGTGGGCGGCGTGATCCCGCCGGACACGGTGCTCCGTCAGGAGTTCCTCTCGGAGCGCTTCGAGGTGAGCCGCACGCCGGTGCGCGAGGCCCTGCGGCGGCTCGCGGCGCTCGGCCTGGTCTCCTTCGAGCCCAACCGCGGCGTGCGCGTGCGCTCGATCTCCGCCCACGAGCTGCGGGAGGCCTTTCTCGTCCGTGCGGAGCTGGAGGCGCTCGCAACCGAGGTGGCGACGCCCAAGCTGACGCCGGACGACCTCGCCGAAATGGACAGGATCGAGCGGCGCTTCGGCGAGCTGACGCTCGAGCTGCGCGCGCAGGCACGGAGTGGCGCACCGAGGGACTCGGCGCTCTTCGTCGAGTGGATGCAGGCGAACTACGCCTTCCACGACGTCATCTACCGGGCCGCGGAGCTCCCCCTCGTGGAGCGCATCGCGAAGGGCGCCCGACGGACGTTCATGGGCGACCGTGCCTGGCGCGCCCGCGCCGAGCTCGACGAGCTGTACGCGAAGAACGACCTCCAACACCGTGCGATCCGGGAGGCGATCGGCGCCGGCAGCGCCCAGGCGGCACGCGTCCTCGCACGCGAGCACGTGCTCTCGTCCAACCGGCTGATCGAGGTGGTGCTGGAGACGCTCGGGGCGGCGGGCCGCGAGCCGGGGTGGGGTCGTTGACGCGGGGGAACCCCATGGTTCCCAGCGAGCCCCCTCCTTCGGCGCGGGATTGCCGACTGCAGCCGGCCTCTCGGGCGGCATAGTCGCGCTCCGGCCGCCACGGCTCGCTCTCAGAGCACGGAAGAGCGACCCACCTAGAACGTGCCGAAGCGCTCGTACGCGTCGAGCGGTGACATGCCGTCGCGCACCGCGACCCTGATCGCGCTCTCGGTCCCCACCTTCGCCTCGGCCGCCGCCAGGACGCCCGCGGCGATGTCGAGTGGGACGACGACGACGCCGTCCTCGTCGCCGACGACCCAGTCGCCGGGCTCGATGCGAACCGTGCCGATCGTGATCGGCTCCTGCGTCGCGGTCACCTCCCAGCGCCAGGTCGAGTCCTCGGGCGTGACGAAGCGGGTGAACACGGGAAAGCCCTCCGCCTCGATCAGCCGCACGTCGCGACAGCCGCCGTCGATCACGCACCCGGCCACGCCCCGCGACGCCAGGGACGTCGCCGACAGCTCGCCGAAGTGTGCCGAGCGGTCGTGGTGGCACTGGTAGACGGCGACGTGGCCGGTCGGCACCGCGCCGAGCATCGCGAGCGTCTTGCGGACGGCGGCGTCCCAGTCGTCGTGCTCCGACGGGGCGCCCTCGACGGTGAAGGCCTCGCCGGCTAGCCTCATCCCGTCGGCGAGCGGGCGGATCGGGGCCGGGAGCGTCTGCTCGCGACGGCCGAGGTCGTCCATGACGTCCACGAGCGCCGCCGTGGGCACCGCTCCGAATCGCTCACGCACGCAGCGACTCTATTCGGCGGCGCTACCCGGCGACGACCAGCCGGTCGAGCGGAACGTCGCGGAGCCGCGTCACGACGCCGCCGGGCCGGCGCACGACGACTTCGCGGACGGCAGTGGCGTCACCGAGGCCGAAGTGGAGCCGCGGGTCCTCGGAGGAGAGGTAGCTGCTTCCGGCGCGGGTCTCCCGGACGAGCCGGCGCCCGTCTCGGAGCACGACGGTCACCACCGCGCCCGGCACGAAGGGGCGCAGAGCCACCTCGAGCCAGTGACCCTCGGCTCCGTCGTTGCGGAACAGCTGCAGGGCGCCGCCG
>NZ_DASTCS010000007.1:0-24792 GCF_035710885.1 Gaiella sp.
CCCGCAGGGGTCTGTCCCCCGTGACGGTTGGGAGCGGCGGGGTGGTCGCTGGGGTCAGTCCCACGGGGACAGACCCCTGGGTCGTTCCCCGTGACGGGCGTGTGAGGCGTGGCCGTCGCTGGGTCAGTCCCCTGCGGGGACAGACCCGAGCTACGCGGACGCGGCGTCGAAGGCGTACGCCTCGATGGCGTCCGCCGACAGCGTCCGCTGACCGCCCTGAGCCGGGCGGAGCTGGCGCACGACGTACCCGCGGTCCCTGAACGCGAACCCGGGCTCGAAGGTACGCCACGAGCCGCCGAGGCCTCCCGCGACGCCGACGCGCTCGAAGCGGAAGCCGAAGGTGTTGCAGGTGGCGGCGCCGCCGTTCCAGGATTCCGCCGTCGCGATCGGCTTCCAGATCCGGTGCGAGCCGGGCAGCACGATCGGGTCGGTCGCGGGCTTGCCGTCGAGCCACACACGCCAGACACCGGGCCGCCGGTACATCTCGAGCACCGCCAGGTCGTGGCTCTCGCCTACCCGCACGTTCTGGGTGAGCGGGATGAAGACGGGATCGATCCCGGGCCGCGTGATCTCCGTGTAGAGCATCACGGGCGTGTTCGGCAGCGCCGCGACGCCGACCTGCAGCCACATCGTCTCGCCGTTCGGCCCGGCGCTCTTCCCGCCGACGCCGATCCACGCCGCGGCGTGCCCGGCCTTCACCGAGGGCGCGCGGAGTGAGGTGACGGTCGCGCGGACACCGCTCGACACGCGAGTCGACTCGAACCCGGCGTAGGCGTATCCGGCGGAGCCGTGCGAGCCCGAGCCGCACCCCGAGGCGCTCGCGGTCGCGCTCGTCTGGAACGGCGTCATCAGGGTGACCACGAGAGTCGCGGCAGCGGTCGCCAAGAGAGCCCCCCAGGTCTTCACACATCCCTCGATCGGCGTCCCCGGAACGAGGGGGGATCCCTCGATCGGGCGATCGGAAAGCCCCGCGCTAGCATCCGACCCATGGCACGGGTCGAGGAGAGGCGGATTTCCGGCCTCGACGCCTGGCGGTCGCGCTACGCTGCGGTGCCGCTCCGCGACGGCGAGGTGTTCACGTCGATCTCGGGAGCGGAGGTCGATCCGCTCGCGACGCCGGAGTCGGTGAGCCTCGACTACGAGCGCGACCTGGGTTACCCCGGGTCGTTCCCGTTCACACGAGGAGTCTATCCCTCCATGTACCGCGGCCGTCTATGGACGATGCGGCAGTTCGCCGGGTTCGGGACGGCGCAGGAGACGAACGAGCGCTTCCGCTACCTGCTCGAGCACGGGCAGACGGGGCTCTCGTGCGCATTCGACATGCCGGCGCTGATGGGGGTCGACTCGGACTCGCCGCGCGCAATGGGCGAGGTGGGACGCGAGGGGGTGGCGGTGGCGTCCCTGGAGGACATGCGGGTGCTGTTCTCGGGGATCCCGCTGGGCGAGGTGTCGACCTCGATGACGATCAACTCCTCGGCTGCGATCGCGCTTGCCATGTACCTGGTGGTGGGGGAGGAGCAGGACGTTCCGCGCGAGCGTCTGCGCGGGACGATCCAGACCGACATCCTGAAGGAGTACATCGCGCAGAAGGAGTTCATCTTCCCGCCGGGGCCGTCGATGCGGCTGGTGACGGACATGGTCGAGTTTTGCGCGGCGGAGATGCCGCTGTGGCATCCGATCTCGATCTCCGGGTACCACATCCGCGAGGCCGGCTCGACCGCGGCCCAGGAGCTCGCGTTCACGTTGAAGAACGGGTTCACGTACGTGGAGTGGGCGCTCGAGCGCGGGCTGGACGTGGACTCGTTCGCCCCGCGGCTGTCGTTCTTCTTCAACGCGCACCTCGACTTCTTCGAGGAGATCGCCAAGTACCGGGCGGCGCGGCGGATCTGGGCACGGGAGATGCGCGACACGTACGGCGCGCGGGACGAGCGGTCGTTGCTGATGCGCTTCCACACGCAGACGGCGGGAGTGTCGCTCACCTGGCAGCAGCCGCTGGTGAACGTCGCACGGACGGCGATCGAGGCGCTGGCCGCGGTGCTCGGCGGGACGCAGTCGCTCCACACGAACTCCTACGACGAGGCGCTGGCTCTGCCCACCGAGGACGCGGTGCGGCTGGCGCTGCGGACGCAGCAGGTGATCGCGCACGAGACCGGGGTCGTGAACTCGATCGACCCGCTCGGCGGCTCGTATCACGTCGAGGCGCTGACCAACCGGCTGGAGGAGGAGGCGTACGAGCTCTTCCGGCGGATCGACGAGCTCGGCGGGATGGTCGCCGCGATCGAGCAGAACATGCCCCAGCGCGAGATCGCCGAGGCGGCCTACCGCTACCAGCAGGAGGTCGAGGCCGACGAGCGGATCGTCGTCGGCGTCAACCGCTACCAGAGCACCGACGCCGACGAGATCCACATCCTCCGCATCGACCCCGACCTCGAGCGCAAGCAGATCGAAAGACTCCAGGCGTTCAAGGCCGGCCGCGACTCGGCGGTCGTCGAGCGGCGGATCGCCGAGCTGGCGGAGGCCGCGGCCGTCCCGGACCGCAACCTGATGCCGGTGATCGTGGAGGCGGTCCGCGACGGCGTCACCCTCGGTGAGATCTGCGACACCTGGCGCGCGGTATGGGGCACCTGGCGCGAGCAGCCTGTGTTCTGACCGCGCTGTTCGCCGGCGTCCTCGTGCTCTCGGGCTGCGGCTCGGGCGCTGCGGAGGACGCCGCGCCCATCGCCTTCACGGGCATCCCGCCGGGTGGCACCGATCGGCACGTCTTCGTCGTCGACCCCGACGGCGGGCCGGTGCGCGAGCTCACCGTCGTGGACGGGGACAGCGACCCGTCCTGGTCTCCGGACGGGACACGGGTCGCCTTCCGCCGCTGGGCACGCAAGGGCTGCCGCCGCCCGCACCAGGATTGTGCGCAGATCGTCGTGGTCGACGCGGACGGGAAGCGCAGCCGTACGCTGACAGCGGGGGTGCACCACAGCCTCCAGCCGGACTGGTCCCCCGACGGTCGAAGGGTCGTCTTCGCACGCTGGCAGGACGATGCGAACCCCTTCGCGAACAGCATGGACATCTACGTCGTGAATGCCGACGGGACGGGGCTCCGGCTCCTCACGCGTGGGCCGGGCGACGACGCGAGCCCCGCGTGGTCACCGGACGGGAAGCGGATCGCGTTCATCAGCACACGGAGCGGGAGCTACGACGTCCACGTGATGCGAGCCGACGGCAGCGACCTGCACCGGCTCACCCGAACCGGGAAGCCCGCGACCGCGCCCGCCTGGTCACCGGACGGCAACCAGATCGCGTTCGGGAGCGGCGACGGCGAGCTGGTGGTCGTGAACGCGGACGGAACCGGCTTGCGCACGTTGACGCGTTCGTTCTCGGGAGACGGGCAGCCCACCTGGTCGGCGGACGGCGAGCGGATCGGGTTCGTGCGCCAGGGCATCTTCGGTGATTCCCTCTACGTGATGCGCGAGGACGGGTCGGCCGCGCACAGGGTCGACATCGGGGAGATCACCCAGCCGAGCGACCCCGACTGGGCCCCGGTCGGCGCCGACTAGTCCGGGGCCGGTTCCCGGTCAGCCGGACACCTTCGCAGGGCCGGTGGGGGTGACCTCCAGCTCGAGGCCGTCGTAGGCCAGCTGCACCCCGTCGGGCGTCTCCAGCTCTGAGGGGCGGTGGGTGAGGAGCAGCCTCCGCGCGCCCGAGGCCGCGTAGGCGGCGAGCGCCTCTTCCGCGCTCAGATGGCCACGCGGCTCGCCGTCGGCGTCGCCGGTCTCGAGCGTCGCCTCGCAGACGAACAGGTCGACGTCCCGGGCCAGGTCGGCCACGCGCCCGCTCGGTCCCGTGTCGCCCGTGTAGGCGAGCGTGGCGCTGCCGTTGGTGACGCGGAAGCCGTACGTCTCGAGCCGGTAGTGGGGAAGGCGCAGCGGCACGACGTCGAGCCCCGCGGCGGTTGTGAATGCCGTCTCGGCGTCGTACTCGTGCACGACGAAGGTTCGCTCGAACATGTCGGGGAAGCCGAGTCGCGAGCCGAGCTCCTCGAGGAAGGTCCGCCCGCCGCGGTAGACCCAGAGCTCCGGCCGGATATCGTTGTGTCCGCGCCGGTAGAAGCTCCCCCAGACCCACGGGACGAGGTCCCCCCAGTGGTCGAGGTGGAAGTGCGTGATCGCGATCGAGTCGACGGCAGGCCACGGCTCGCTCTCACGCAGCCGTCCGAGCACGCCCGGGCCGCAGTCGAGCAGGAGACGACGTCCTTCGGACTCGACGACATACCCCGAGTGCGCGCCTCCGGCGTTCGGCCACGCCGGGGACGACCCGATGACGATGAGTCGCACGTTCCTATACTGACCGCGTGGAGCGGACGATTCGCGTGGTCATCGCCAAGCCTGGCCTGGACGGCCACGATCGGGGCGCCAAGATCATCGCGCGGTCCTTGCGGGACGCGGGGATGGAAGTCATCTACACGGGCCTCCACCAGACGCCGGACCAGATCGTCGAGACGGCGATCCAGGAGGACGCCGACGCGGTGGGGATCTCGATTCTCTCGGGTGCGCACATGACGCTCGTGCCGCGGATCGTAGAGGGCCTTCGGGAGAACGACGCGGGGGAGGTGCTCGTCGTCGTCGGCGGGACGATCCCGGGGGAGGACGCCGAGGAGCTGAAGCGCCTCGGGGTCGCCGAGGTGTTCACACCCGGCGCGCCGACCGGCGCGATCGTCGACTTCCTGCGCAGCGCCCTGGCTCCGGCGTAGCCCCACCCGGAGCCGGCGGAACCTTCTTCGGCGTCGCTAGATGCCGGGTCGCAGGCCACGGTCGCTCACCGAGCCGGTGGTCGACGATCCCGCAGCCACGTCCGTGTCGAACACGACCTCCGCCGGCTCGACCGGCTCCGTCGCGACCGTCGTCCCGCCGGGGCGGATGATGCGCGCTGCCACGAGCGCGCCCGGCTCACCGCGGAGCGCGGCGGCCGTGAGCTTCGTCTTCGCCGTGTACGCCGTGATGGCCTGGTCGGCGGTGCGGGTCTGCAGGATCCGCCACTCGGGGCTCTGCAGCGCGGCGACGAGCGACGAGTCGACCGCCGCGCCGGCTTGCACCGCGAGCTTGACCTGCCTCTCGCCCGGGAACGGCGTCCAACGCCCTCCCGGCCACCAGCGCACCGACGTGATGCGGAGCTCGAGCGTGCCTGCGCCGGCCGCGACGGGCACGCCCCGGAGACCGAGCGAGAACGTCGCGCCGAGCCGCCCCGGGAACAGCAGGCGCTCGGCCGCGTCGAGGTACGGATAGGGGTTGACGTCCCCTCCGTCGTTCGGGTGCACCTCGAAGTGCAGGTGGTGATTCCCTTCGGCGTCGCCCGAGTCGCCGACGTACGCGATCTGCTCGCCCGCGCTGACCTTCGCGCCGTTCTCCACGGCGTACGAGACCCCGAGCTTGCAGCCGCCCTTGTCCTCGGACTTCTCCGTGAGATCGTTGTTGAGGTGGATATAGAGGTATGTCGTGCCGCTCTTGCCGTAGAGATAGAGCATGCAGCCGGCGCGGGCTGAGGTCGTCCACCACTTGATCTTGCCCGCCTCGGCGGCAACGACCGGGGCACGCCACGGGAGGCGCTCGATGTCGATGCCCGCGTGGCTGCCCTGGGCGCGCGAGTCGCCGTAGTTGTTCCCGTAGGCGTAGTAGCCGATCAGCGGGAAGACGATCGGCTTCTCCTCGATCAGCCCCGGCTTCGGCGCGGCTCCGGGGGACGCTGCGACGACCGCGGCGAGGAGAGCGGTGAAAATGAGGAGAGAGACCCCTCGTGCTGTCGTCCGGTGGCGATTCATGGCTCCGGTGCGCCGCGCGAAGGGCGGGACACTACCAGACCGATCCGAGCGCGCCACCTCCAAGTGACGGCGGACCGGAGCGTCGACACGCAGCGGCGCCCAGCCCTCCGATAGCCGTCCGGTAGCCGGGCGGCCGTCGTTAGAGTCACCCGCGTGAAGATCGCCGTGTGCGTCAAGCAGGTCCCGGACGCGACCGTCCACAAGCGGCTCGACCCGGGCACGCACCGACTCGACCGGTCGGGGGAAGGCGCGCTGAACGCGACCGACGTCAACGCGGTCGAGGAGGCGCTGCGCCTGAAGGAAGCCCACGGCGGCGAGGTCGTGGTCGTCTCGCTGGGACCCGAGAGGGCGATGGAGTCGCTGCGGAAGGCGCTCGCGATGGGAGCCGACCGCGCCGTGCTCGTCTCCGACGAGGCAGCCGCCGGCTCCGACCTCGTCGCGACGAGCTACGCGGTTGCCAAGGCGCTCGAGCGCGAGGAGGCGGACCTCGTTCTCTTCGGTCAGCAGGCGAGCGACGGTGACGGGGCGGTGCTCTGGGCCGCGGTCTCCGACCGCCTCCGCCGGCCGATGGTGTCGCAGGTGGCGGAGCTGACCATCGACGGCGGGAGCCTCACCGGCAAGCGCCAGACCGAGTTCGGCTACGACGTGATCTCGGCGCCCCTGCCCGCGGTCGTCGCCGTCTCCGACGCGATCAACGAGCCGCGCTATCCATCACTCAAGGGAATCATGGGCGCCAAGTCGAAGCCGCAGGAGGTCGTCTCGCTCGCCGACGTCGGCGTCGAGGCCGAGCGGACCGGGGAGACGGGCTCGCGCACGACGGTCCGTGCCGTCGCGCCGCCTGCTCCGAAGAGCGACCAGGTCCGGATCGAGGACGACGGGAGCGCGGCCGAGAAGATCGTCGAGTACCTGGCCGAGAAGAGGCTCGTGTGACCACGCTCGTCTATCTCGAGACGCACGACGGCGAGCTGACGAACGGCGGCCTCGGCCTCCTCTCAAAGGCCGCCTCGCTCGGCGGCGGCGACGTCGCCGGGGTCGTGCTGGGAAGCGGCGTGCGCGACGCGGCGGCGAGCGCAGGCGCGTTCGGCGCGTCGACCGTCTACGTCGTCGAGGACGAGGCGCTCGCCGCGCCGCTGCCGCAGCCGCGTGTGGACGCGCTCGAGGCGGTCGTGAAGGAGTCGGGCGCCGAGAACGTGTTCCTCCCCGCATCCGTGCTGGCGGCTGACGTCGCGGCGGGGCTCGCGGCGCGGCTCGACGCCGGCCTCAACTGGGACCTCACCGACCTCCGCCTCGAGGACGGGGAGCTCGTCGGCCTGCGGCCCGCGCTCGGGGACACCGTGCTCGTCGATGTCGGCTGGACGAGCACGCCGCGGCTCGCGCTCGTCCGCTCGGGGACGTTCGACCCCGTCGAGTCGGGCGGCACGGCCGAGGTGAAGGAGGTCGCCGCGAGCTTCCAGGAGTTCTCCACGCAGGCACGCCTCGTCGACCACCTCCAGGAGGAGTCGAGCGGCCCCTCGATCGAGGACGCGGACGTGATCGTCGCGGGCGGGCGCGGGCTCGGCGGCCCCGACGGCTTCTCCATCTGCGAGGAGCTGGCGGCCGCGCTCGGCGGCGCCGTCGCGGCGACGCGGGCGGTCGTCGACGCGGGCTGGTATCCGTACGCGGCCCAGGTGGGACAGACGGGGAAGACCGTGTCTCCGAGGCTCTACATCGCGCTCGGCATCTCCGGGGCGATCCAGCACAAGGTCGGCATGCAGGGCTCGGGGACGATCGTCGCGGTCAACAAGGACCCGAACGCGCCGATCTTCGACTTCGCCGACCTCGGGGTGGTGGGCGACCTGACGCAGATCGCGCCGAAGCTCACCGAGCTCCTGCGGGCGCGCAAGTAGGGGCGTTCTTGAAGGGCGTCCGTCCCGCCGACTACCCGCCTCCCTTTTCCGGCGCCGAGGTGATCGGCGCGCCGACGGACGCGCCGGAGGAGCGCATCGACGTGGGGATCCTGATCGTGGGCGGCGGCCCAGGGGGCCTTGCGTGCGGGGTCCGGCTCGGGCAGCTGCTTGAGGAGCACCCCGACGTGCGCGAGCGGCTCGGGGACGTTCCGGTCGCGGTGCTCGAGAAGGGCAAGCAGCCCGGGTCGCACCTGCTCTCGGGGGCGGTGATGAACCCGCGGGCGATCCGGAAGCTGTTCGCGGGCCGGATGGCGATCGAGGAGATGCCGACCTACGGGCCGGTGCACGGGGAGGCGGTGTACCTGCTCACGAAGGGCGCGGCCCTCCGCATCCCGCCGCCGCCGACGATGATGAACCACGGCAACTGGATCGTCTCGCTCTCCGAGCTCGGTCGCTTCCTCGCCGAGCAGGCGGAGGCGGGCGGGGCGATGATCCTCCCGGAGACCGTCGGCCAGACCCTCCTCCTCGACCACGGCCGTGTCGTCGGCGTGCGGACGGGCGACAAGGGCCGCGGCAAGGACGGGCAGCCGCTCGCGAACTTCGAGCCCGGGGTGGACGTCACCGCCAGGATCACGGTCCTTGCCGAGGGCACCGCCGGCCACCTGACGACCGCGGCGATCGACCACTTCGGTCTCGAGGGCCGCAACCCCCAGATCTGGGCGCTCGGCGTGAAAGAGGTCTGGAAGGTCCCTAGGCCGCTCCACAAGATCGTCCACACACTGGGCTGGCCGCTCCGCAAGAGCGCCCGCTACGGGGAGTTCGGCGGCTCGTGGATCTACCCGATGGGCGAGGAGCACGTGTCGATCGGGTTCGTCCTCGGGCTCGAGTACGCGGATGTCGAGCTCTCCGCGCACGACGTGCTCCAGGAGTTCAAGACGCACCGGCTCGTCCGCAAGATCCTGGGCGGCGGCGAGCGCGTCGCCTGGGGCGCGAAGACGATCACCGAGGGCGGGCTCAACTCCGTGCCCGCCAAGCTGAGCGGCCCGGGGCTGCTCCTCGTGGGCGAGAGCGCGGGGCTCGTCAACGTGCCGCGTCTCAAGGGCGTGCACTACGCGATCGAGTCCGGGCGCCTGGCCGCGGAGGCGGCGTTCGGCGCGCTCCGGCGGGGCGAGGTGGCGGGGCGCCGCGGCGCGCTCGACGGCTACGACGACTCGATCCGCGCGAGCTACCTGTGGAAGGAGCTCGCCGAGGTGCGCAACATGCGCCAGGCCTTCGACAAGGGGTTCTTCCTCGGCGGCGCGCTCGCCAGCGCGATGACGGTGACGAAGGGCAAGTTCCCGCCGAAGGAGCTCGACACGCATCGGAATGCTGATGCTCCGCTCCTCCGCACGGGACGGGCGGCACGCTACCCGGCGCCGGACGGGCAGCTCACCTTCGACAAGCTCTCCTCCGTGTTCGCGTCGGGGAACCGCACCCGGGACGACCAGCCGAGCCACATCCGGATCCAGACGAAGGTTCCGCGCGACCTCGCGGAGATGTGGCAGTGGATGTGCCCAGCTCACGTCTACGAGGTGGGGGAGGCCGACGGCGACGGAACCGTGCAGGTCGTCGTGAACCCGTCGAACTGCGTGCAGTGCGGCGCGATCAGCGCCAAGGGCGGCAGGCTGACGCCACCCGAGGGCGGCTCCGGCCCCGAGTACACGCTCACGTAGAGGCTCGATGGCCGAGTCGCGGTTCGACGTCGTCGTGGTCGGCGCCGGGATCCTCGGCCTGGCGACCGCACGGGAGCTCCTCACGCGGCGGCCGGGCACGCGACTCGCGGTGCTGGACAAGGAGCCCGTCGTCGGGGCGCACCAGACACGGCACTCGAGCGGCGTCGTCCACAGGGGCGTCTACTACGCGCCCGGCTCGCTGAAGGCCCAGCTCTGCGTCGAGGGCGCCGCGCGACTCCTCTCCTACTGCGACGAGCGCGACATCCCGATCCTCCGCTGCGGCAAGGTCGTCGTCGCGACGGACGCCTCCGAGGTTTCACGCCTCGAGGAGCTCTATCGCCGGTCGGTCGAGAACGGCGTGCCGGGAGCGGAGCTGATCGGCCCGGAGCGGCTCCGCGAGCTCGAGCCGCACGTGGCCGGCGTGCAGGCCCTCCACTCGCCGGAGACCGCCGTCGTGGACTTCGGACGGGTGGTCGAGGCGTATGCCGACGACGTGCGCGGGGGTGGAGGCGAGATCCTGCTCGGGCGCGAGGTGCGCGGCCTCGCGCGCCGCGGGGGCGCGACGACGGTCGCCACCGGGCAAGGCGCCGTCGAGGCGGAGCGGGTGGTCGTCTGCGGCGGGGTGCACGCCGACAAGCTGGCGACCTTGAGCGGTGCGCCGCCCGAGCCGCGGATCGTCCCGTTCCGTGGCGACTACCTCGTGCTGAGGCCGGAGCGGCGCCATCTCGTCCGCGGCCTCGTCTATCCGGTGCCCGACCCGGCGTTTCCGTTCCTGGGCATCCATACGACCGTCCGCCCCGACGGGGAGGTGTGGCTCGGCCCCAATGCCGTGCTGGCGCTCGCCCGCGAGGGCTACCGGCGCAGGGACGTCTCGCTCCGCGACGTCCGGGAGACGATGCGCTCGCGTGGCTTCCGCCGCCTCGCTCGACGACACTGGCGGACGGGCGGCGGCGAGATGGTGCGTGACCTCTCGACCCGGCTCTTCGTCGCGTCGACGAGGAAGCTCCTGCCCGGTCTGGAGGTGTCGGACGTCCTACCGGGGCCGTCGGGGATCCGCGCCCAGGCGCTGGCCGCCGACGGGACGCTGCTCGACGACTTCGTGTTCCACGAGGCAGAGGGCGTCGTCCACGTGCGCAACGCGCCGTCACCCGGGGCGACGTCGTCGCTGGCAATCGCGTCGGTGATCGCCGACCGCGTCGAGAAGAGCGTTGTCTGACACCTGCTCGCCGACCGCGTCGAAGAGCGGTGTCTGACACGGCTGTGCCGAGATGTGACGAGCGTTCCACAGGGCTGTGGACAACGCTCGACGCGAGAGCGGCGGCTGCGAACCGTCGTCCCACTCGGGGCCAGGGCGTGGGGCTGTGGATCGATCGGCGCCGATCCGGCACACGAGCGGTTGACGCAGGACGGTGTCAGACACCGGTTTCTGTCAAGCGGCCGCTGCGGACGCGTCCCCTCAGGGCGCGCCTTCGGCCTGCGACCGCGTCGCCCAGGCGTTCGCCATCGCCACGCGCTGGGCGAGGGTGGGGTGCGTCTGCAGCAGCACGTAGGCCCACGTGGGCGGGCTCGGGTCGCCGAGCGAGGTGTCCGCGAACTCGCGGAAGAGCCCGCGCGCGGAGGCCGGGTCGCGAGTCGTCTGCAGCGCCTTCCAGTCGGCCTCGCCCTCGATTGCACGGCTGACGAGGTTCTGGGCGGGGGCAAGCGCCAGCTGGAGGACGGCGACGACGAGTAGAGCGAGCGGCACCGCGGCCGGCTCGCCCATCCCCCCGCGGCGACGGGTCGCGAGCACCAGGACGAGCGCCCCGGGAAGCGCGAAGAGGGCGAACCACCCGATCGCCTCCGGGATGTGGTGGCTGGAGTGGTGCGCGAGCTCGTGGGCGAGGACGACGCCAACCTCGCCGTCGCTGAAGCGCCCGTCGAGCAGCGTGTCCCAGAGCACGATCCGCGAGGAGGGCCCCATGCCGAACGCGTAGGCGTTGGCCTGGCTCGTATCCCCGCTGACCTCCTCCACCCGCAGCGGAACGTCCACGCCCTGGTCGCGCTCGAACCGCTCGTACGTCCGGATCAGCTTCGGGTCCTCGGGCCGCTCGAGGCCGGGTGTGAGGTACGGGCCCACGAAGACGAAGACTGCCGCGATCAGCGCGAACACCACCGCGCCGGGGATCCACCACCACGAGCCGACCCAGCGCGCGAGGGCCATCACGACGAGAAGCGCGATGCAGACCGCGACGAACGTCCCGCCGAGCGCGAGCCAGCCGCCGAAGAGCGCCTCCAGGTACCCCATCTCCGAGACGCCGTGGCGCCGCTCCCACCAGAGCGCGGCCACCGAGAAGGGGAGCTGCGTGAGCCAGACGATCGCGAGCCCGACCATCCCGATGAACATCCCGGTGCCGATCGGCCCGGCGGCCGACTCCCGCGCGAAGGCGGCCCCGCGGCGGGCGTACACGACGAGCGTCACGAGGAGGACGATCTGGGCGAGCGCCCAGTTGGCGTAGTGGAAGCGCTCGTACCGCTCCGCACGCTCGACGAGCCGCTCTCCGAACACGGCGTCGACGTCGACCCGCGGCAACGCGAGGTCGTCCGGCACCACGCTGCGCGAGAGCAGCCACGCCACCACGGCCCAGGACGCGGCGAGCGCCGCGAACAGCGCGAGGCGTCCCGCGGTGACCGCGCTCACCGGGTGGCGTCGACGCGCAAGCGTGCCGCGTGCACGCGTCCCGGGAGCGGCATCCGGCCAGTCTAGAGGGTTGCCGAGAGCCTCTAGCTCGCCGTCACGACGGTCTGATCGCGGCGGCGCGGGACGGTGTACTCGACGCCCCGGAACGCGGCGTACGCGTACGGGTGCTCGAACGCGTCGAGCGCGCTCGACGCGTCGACCTCGAGCTCGAAGCTCGCGCCCAGGCGGCCGTCGTGCACGAGGACGAACAGCCGTCCGTCCGCCTTCGTCCAGAGAAGCCAGACCTCGAGGCCGTCACTGGTCCGGTGGGCCAGCTCGCGAGGCATGCGCTCGGTGGTGTCCGTGCGGGTCATGGCGCCCTCCCTGCTCGTCGTCTCGTTCACGAGAAGAACGGTCGGCCGACGCGCTCAAGGACGGCTCAACGGCCGCTCAGCGCCCGGCCGGGGCGTGGGTTACGGTCACGCGACGCACGTGCTCGAGTTCCGCATCCTGGGACCGTTCGAGGCCCGTCAGGACGGCGAGGTCGTCCGGATCGGAGGCCCGAAGCAACGCGCGCTGCTCGCGATCCTCGTGCTGAGCGCCAACCAGCCCGTGTCGGTCGATCGGCTCATCGAGGAGCTCTGGGGCGGAAGGCCCCCAGGAAGCGCCGCGCACAGCATCGAGGTGTACGTCTCGCAGCTCCGCAAGGCACTCGGTGACCCCGGTGTGATCGTGACGCAGCGCCCAGGCTATCGGCTCCAGGTCGAGCCGGAGCACATCGACCTCCACCGCTTCGAGTCGCTCGTCGCCGAGGGCCGCGACGCCGTGGCCGTGGGCGATCCGGAGGCCGGGGCGGCGCGGCTGCGCGAGGCGCTCGGGCTGTGGCGGGGCGCGCCCCTGGGCGACTTCGCGTTCGAGACGTTCGCCCAGGGCGCGATCGCGCGCCTGGAGGAACTGCGGCTTGCCGCGCTCGAGGACCGGATCGATGCCGACCTCGCCCTCGGGCGCCATACCCAGGTGGTCGGGGAGCTGGAAGGGCTGGTGTCGGAGCACACGCTGCGCGAGCGTCCACGCGGTCAGCTGATGCTCGCGCTCTACCGGGCCGGGAGGCAGGCCGAGGCGCTCGAGGCCTACGCGGCGACGCGTGCCGTGCTGGTCGAGGAGCTCGGGATCGAGCCGAGCCCGGCGCTCCAACGGCTGGAGCGCGCGATCCTCAACCACGACGCCTCCCTCGAGCTCGGGGCTCCCGCCGCGATCCGTCGGGGCGCCCAGGTGGAACCGACGACCAGGTCGATCCTCCTCGCAGGCTCGGGCGCGGGGCAGCTCGAAGCGTTGCTCGCGCTGGCCGCGCCCCTCGCCCGCTCGGCCAGCCCACACGAGCTGATCGTCGTCAGCCTGCTCGCGGGGGGCGACGCGGCCCGGCTCGCACAGGAGACCGGCCGGCTGGAGGAGCGCCGCGCAGCGCTGCTCGAACAGGGATTGGCCGCGCGGGCCGCGGCGTTCACGACCGACGACCCCGGCGCGGACGTCGTCAGGCTGGCCTCGCAGCAGGACGTGGACCTCCTGCTCCTCGACGCCCGCGAGGCGCCTGCAGGCCCGTTCGATGCGGAGCTCACCGCGCAGCTCGACGGGGTGCCGTGCGACGTCGCATTGCTCGTGGGAGGCGGCGCGGACGACGCGCCGCCGGCCGGCGTCGTCGTCGTGCCGTTCGGCGGAGGCGACGACGACTGGAGCGCACTCGAGCTCGGCGCCTGGCTGGCAACGGGATCGGGGGCGCCGCTCGCGTTGTGCGGTGCGGCTGCGGACCTGGCGGTCGAGCGCCGGGATGCGAGCCGGCTGCTCGCCACCGCGTCGCTCGTCGTGCAGCAGCTCGCGGGGGTGGCGGCCCAGCCGGTGCTGACGGCTCCGACCGTCGGCGGCGTCGTCGAGGCCGCGGCCGGAGCATCCGCGGTCGTCATGGGCGTGTCGCCGCGGTGGCGCAGCGAAGGTCTCGGCGCCGCCCGCAGCGCGATCGCGGCGGCGGTCGAGGCGCCGTGCCTCGTCGTACGGCGGGGCCTACGGCCCGGTGGGCTGTCACCTCCCGAGGGCATGACCCGGTTCACCTGGTCCCTCGCCGCCACCTCGGCCGACTGAGGAACGCGGCGCGAGCCGCGCGTCTGAGCAGCCCTTGAGCGGACGTTGAGCATGGCCGTCGACGGTGCGTCCGCGGGGTCGCGCGGTGCGGTCTCGCTCGACAAGGAGACCACGATGAAGCTCAGTACGTTCCGGTTCCGCCGTCGGCTCCGCGCGAGGCTCGCGGCGGTCGCCCTCGGCCTCGCCGCGTGCCTGCTCGCGCCGGGCGCGGCCTCGGCCTTCGACACGGGGCCGCACTTCGACATGACCCGCGACGTGCTGACGTCCGAGGGCTTCGGGGACGCAGCGGTTCGCACCGTCCAGGTGAACAACTGGTTCGTCGATCTGTACGAGAACGAGGGCCAGAACCCGTACAGCGGCCATTCCGCCTGGTGGAAGGAGGCGCTCGTCTTCAGCTACGGGGCACGAGAGCACTGGCCCCAGGCGCTGCTCGACGCCTCCGAGCGGAGCCACTTCGACAGCTCCGAGGGCGGCTACCGCACCGCCGCGTCGCTCCAGACCGAGTGGAACCGCCTGCGGCGCGCCACCTACGAGGCCGTGACGCGGGCGCGGCGGGCGAACGACCCGGTGCTGGCGCTCACCGCGCTCGGCATCTCGACGCACCAGATCCAGGACTTCTACACCCACTCGAACTGGGTCGAGCCGCGCCCGTCCGGCCCCGGCTGGGGCCCGCGCGGGCTCGGCGGCACGCCGACGTGGTTCGACGTCCCCCAGAGCACTCGGCTCGCAGAGGGCACCGGGCTGTACACGGCGGGGAGCGTCCCCGGCGGCCGCACCCACGGGACGTGGAAGGGCGAAGCCGGAGCGATGGCCAAGGACTGGCCCGGCAGCCGGTACTACGCCGAGGCCCACATCGCCGCGTACTACGGCACGCGGCAGTGGGTGCAGGCCGTTCGCAGCTGGATCGCCGACGAGGCTTTCTGGCAGCGCGTCCGCTCGTTCGGCGTCAGCGGCAGTCTCGCCGACCAGCTCGCGCACGACGTTCGCGCCGCCACCGAGATCTCGTTCTACTCCGGTCACTGGCAGGGGCAGGGCGAGCCGTTCGGCGCGACCGCGCCGGGCCCCGGCGGGAGCGTCGACGACGTGGCCGTCGCGGTCACCCGCTATTTCCGAGGGCGTGGCAAGACGACGTTCCGGTCGATGTGGGAGCAGACGATCCTCCGGCTCGCCGCGAAGTGCGGCCAGGCCCTCCCGAGCTCGACGCTCAGCTGCACCGGCAGGCCGGCGGGCGAGTACCCGCTCGTTCGCGACGCGTCGGGCCGTTTCGTCGAGGTGCCGCTCGGGACAGAGCCGCCGCACAGCGGCCGGCTGCAGGCCGGGACGCAGTTCGCACGGCTCGAGATCACGTCCCTCAAGGGCCTCGGCGCCGGCGACATCGGCCCGGACGAGGCGGACTTCTACACGCGGGCCACGATCGGCGGGCAGCCGTTCCTCTCCGCCTTCCTGCACGGCTACGACAGCTTCTCCTTCAACCGTCCGAATCACCCCTTCACGTTCCTGAAGGCCGTCCAGCGAAGCGGTTCGGTCGCCGAGCCGCTCTACGACCTGCGGGTCGAGGTGAAGACGACCGACCGGAGCTGGGCGGGCACCGACGACGACATCTATCTCCGCATCAACGACGGGCTCCGCTTCCAGCTCGACAAGGCGCTCTACGACGACTTCGAGCGGGGCGACCGCGACACGTACAGCCTGCCGGTCGACCAGCAGCTGAGCTTCTTCGGGAACGCGCCTCGAGGCGGGCTCACGATCGGCGACATCCGCTATCTGCAGATCGAGAAGTCGCGCGACGGCGCCGCGGGGGGCTGGAGCCTCGGTGGGCTTCGCGTCTGGGCGAACGGCCGGCTGATCTACCAGCGCGAGCCGATCAACCTGTGGCTCGAGGACGACCACCGGACGTACCGCGCCCCGGGGTTCGCGCCCGCGTCCCCCACCACGAGGCAGGTGCCCGTCTGGGTGGCGCTCTACGACGCCGACAGCTTCCTCTACGGGGGTGACGACCACGCGGACATCAACCCGCTGCACGACCGCTACAACCTCGGGCTCGGGTACGCCCCCGGTACGTTCGTGCAGGCGACCGCCGAGGGCGGCGACGCGTACGGCGGCCGCTTCCCCTCGGGCGACGGAGACCGGGCGCGCCTGAACTACCGGTTGACGACGCTCGCCCCGGCACCCCCGCCCGCTTCGGGCCCGGGCGCCGTGGCGGTCGCGCCGATCGCAGTCGCACAGCCGATCGCGCGCTAGTTCCTCCCTCATCGAGCGAGCAGGAGCCGGGTGTCCCGGCTCCTGCTTCGTGGAGACGGAGTCGACCTGAGCGGGCCTTGAGGACGCGTTGAACCATGCGGAGGAGGCTCCGGGCACATGAGCCGCCGACGGCGGATCGAGAGAGCCAAGGAGATACGACATGAACCCTCGCAAGATCCTCGCTGCAGCCGGTGCCCTCGCGCTCTGCGGGCTCGTGCTCACGGCCGGCCTCGCGCAGGCCGCGCAGCCCCGCCAGCCCGAGCCGGGGCTGCGGGACCCGATCCTCGAGCCTCCCGCCCGACCCGACCTCGTGCTCACGGCGACGGCCGCGCCGGGGCTGCGGTTCGTCGGCTCGAGCATCACCTACACGCTCGTCGTGCGGAACGGCGGTGACGCGTCCGCGTCGAACGCGTCCGTCACCACGACGCTCCCGGCAGGCCTGACGCTCGTCTCGGCAAAGGTGGGCACAACCGTCCAGCGCGACTGCGCCACCGCGCCCACGATCGCGTGCACATTCGGCACGCTGGGAAGCGGTCAGAGCGGCCGGGCGACGATCGTCGCGAAGGCGACCGCCTCCGGCGCGCTGACGAGCCGCTTCCTCGCCCGCACGACGGGGGTCGACACGAACCTCGCGAACAACCGGGGCGAGGTCACGGTGTCCATCCTCTCGCGGCCCCTCCGCCCGCCGTTCGACACCCGCCCACCCGTCGCCGACCCGACGGCCGACCCGGGCCAGGGCGATCCGACGCCTCCGGGCGGCGGCGGCACGACTCCCGAGCCTCCCGCCGACCAGCCCACGCCTCCTCCGCCCCCCGCCGGCCAGCCGCTCGATCCTCCCTTCCAGCCGTTCCCAGGCTCGGGCGAGGGAACGCAGCCGTTCGGCGACGCGACGTCCGAGACGTCCGAGACGTCCGGCGGGAAGAAGACGGCGAAGGCGAAGAAGCGGAAGCTCGCGAAGCGCGCGAGCTCCCGCTGCACGATCACCGGCTCGAGCGCCGCCGATCGCCTGCGCGGAACGTCCGCGCGGGACGTGATCTGCGGCCTGGGCGGGAACGACGTGCTCATCGGCCTCGGCGGCAACGACGTCCTCCGTGGCGGAGCCGGCAACGACCGTCTCGTCGGCGGCCGCGGCAAGGACTCGCTCGCCGGAGGGCCCGGCAAGGACGCCGCCGTCCTCGGCGTCGGCGACCGCGCCCTTGGCATCGAGCGGGCCAACTAGCCACCCGCTTCCGAGCAGAGGAGAGAGACATGAAGCTCGCAGCCAGGATCCTCGTCGCCGGCCTCGCCACCGCGTTGCTGATGGGCGTCGCGCTCGCGCCGGAGCGCGCCGCCGCCGCAGACGTGGTTCGTGAGAAATGCGTCAGCTCGGGCGACTGGCGGACGCTCGAGACCTTCTGGAACACGACCGCCACGGGCTGGTTCCAGTCCCCCGCGGGCGCCGAGATCCGCATCAAGTACGGCGTCGGCTGGCTCAGCGTGAGCCGTCAGCGCCAGACGCTGGACGGCTACACGCTGAAGTCGCTGCAGGTCGGCGCCTGGTCGAAGATCGGCGCCCGGATGCAAATCCGCGTGCCGCAGTCCACCTGCGTCACCTACCGCATCGCGTTCGAAGGCCCGTAGCCGAGCGAGGGCGGTGCGTCGACGGGAGGAGGGCCCCCGAGGCCCTCCTCCTCGCGTGTCGCGACCGGCTCCGGCCGCCGGCCCTCGAGGGCCGGCGACGAGTTCGGGTAGCGCGGCGTCAGGAGGAAGAGGTATGCGAGCACCTGCGCCTGGTAGCGGAGCGACGCGGCGCCGAGGTCGCGGATGCCTTCGGGCATCCGGCCGGTGGCGAGCGCCGCGAACCACGCGAGCACGGCGACGACGAACAGGACGCCGCCGTACGCGGAGGAGAGGATCAGCGCCGGGACCGCGAGGAGCAGGCGTGCGAGCACCCCGAGCCGCTCCTGCCGCGCCGGGCCGGCGATCATGAGGTCGATCGGGTAGCTCCCCTCGCGTCCGACGAAGCCGGGGAACGGCCGTCCGACCACGTACAGGAACGCTCCGACGTGCGTGCACGCGCGGACGTACGCCGCGAGGAACCGGTGGAGCAGGAGCGGCACGCGGCCCAGGGCGAGGGCGAGCGCCCAGGCCAGCACGGCGGCAATGGCCGCCGGGACGCCCCAGAGCGCCAGCCAGAGGAGGTGCGGGATCGTGAGCAGGAGACGGAACGCGACCACGAGCCGCGGGCGGCCCAGGTCGTCGCGGACGCCGATCGCGACCGGGTGCGGCGGCAGCTCGGGCCGCGGCTCTGCGCGTCCCGGGTCGGCGTCCGGGTACCGGTCGGTCAGGAGGAACGCGTACGCCGCCGTCTGCGCTCCGTACCCGATCGTGTACGCCGCGGCGTCGCGCATGCCTCGAGGCATCCGGCCGCGGGCCAGGCACGCGAACCACCCGAGCAGGCCGACCGCGCTCGCCAGGCCTCCGGCTCCGAGCACCAGAGCGATCGACGACCAGGCGCCGAGCGCAGGAGACCCGCCCAGCGTCGCAGCGAGCAGGAGGGCCGGGAGAGCGAGGAGCAGCCGGAAGCCTGCCCCGAGCCTGCCCTGCCGTGCGGGCGGGTCGATCTCGATGTCGATCGGGTACGCGCCGGAGCCGGTGAACCCCGGATAGGGCGAGGCCGCGAGCGTCAGGTAGGCGGTCAGGTGCGCCGAGTAGCGGACGTACGACGCGAGGAAGCGGTGGAGCGTGCCGGGCGCCCGGCGCTCGAACAGCACCGCGAGCCACACGACGAACGCGAGCGTGAACGCGGCGACGCCGAACAGGCCCACCCACACGAGGTGAGGGAGCGCGAGGAGCAGCCGGAAGAGCACCGTCGAGCGGCGGCGCAAGAGGTCGTCGGTGACGACGAGGCGGACGGGGTGCGGGGGAGCGCCCGTGGGGGGTGCCGACGACACCCGCGCATTCTGCGGGCGGCGGTCGGAGCGCACCGCGGTCGGTGCCCTCCGCCCAGCACGTGGGACGGGCTCTACGATCGCCGCGTGAGCGACGAGGGCGTGACGCGCGACGATGTCGTCCGGGCGGCCGAGACGATCCGCGGACGCGTGCGCCGCACGCCGTTGCTCGACGCGGCCGCGCTCGCGCCCGGCCTCGCCCTCAAGGCGGAGCTCTTCCAGCACACGGGCTCGTTCAAGGCCCGCGGCGTCACGAACCGGCTGGCGGCGCTGAGCGGGGAGGAGCGGCGTCGCGGCGTCGCCGGGGTCTCCGCCGGGAACCACGCGATCGCGCTCGCCTGGGGCGCCGCGGGCGAGGACCTCGACTGCATCGTCTTCAGCTGGGAGTCGGCCAGCCCCTTCAAGCTCGACCGGGCGCGCTCCTTCGGCGCCACCGTCGACACGGAGGCCGAGGACCCTTCCGGGGCCTTCGTCCGCCTCGAGGAGCACCTGGCGGAGACGGGCGCGACGCTCGTGCACCCGTTCGACGACCCCCTGGTGGTCGCAGGCCAGGGAACGGTGGGCCTCGAGATCCTCGAGGACGAGCCGCGGGTGGACGTGATCGTCGTCCCGGTCGGGGGCGGTGGGCTCGTCTCCGGGATCACCGTCGCCGCCGCTTCGCGCGGGGCGCGGATCGTCGCCGTCGAGCCCGAGGGCTCGCCCGCGCTCGCGCGGGGCCTCGAGGCCGGGAAGCCGGTCGCGGTCGTGCCGCGGACGATCGCGGGCGGGCTCGACGCGCCGTTCGCGGGGCGGCTCGCGATCGAGATCTGCCGCACGGCCGGGGTGGAGGTCGTCACGGTCGGCGACGAGGAGATCGAGGAGGCGATGCGCCGCCTCTACGCGGACGCGAAGCTCGCCTGCGAGCCGGCCGGCGCGGCGGGGGTGGCAGCCGTTCTCGCGGGCCGTGTCGACGCCGAGAGAATGGTCGCCGTCGTCTCGGGAGGCAACGTAGGGCCGGAGATTGCCTCTGGTATCCTGGCATCTCGATGAAGGCGGACATCCATCCCGAGTACGTCGTCGCCCACGTCACGTGCTCGTGCGGCAACGAGTTCATGACACGCTCGACGAAGGCCGAGCTCCACGTCGAGGTGTGCTCTGCCTGCCATCCGTTCTACACCGGCAAGCAGAAGCTGATGGACTCGGGTGGTCGGGTGGAGCGCTTCCAGCGCCGGCTCGAGAAGGCCGCCGCCGCCAAGAGCGCCTAGAGCGCGTTGCAGGTAGAAGCCATGTGCTGCCGTGACGCGCTGCGCGGCACGCCGGGGCCGGCGTAGCCCGTGGTCGGTACGGTGCCGTCGTGAGCGTGTCGTACGGCGGCCAGGCCGTGCTCGAGGGCGTGATGATGCGCGGCCCGTCCTGCTGGGCCGTCGCCGTTCGCACGCCCGAGGGCGGGATCGAGGAGGTCGTCCGCGACGTCACCTCGCCGATGAAGCGCCACCGCATCTGGCGGCTCCCGGTGATCCGCGGCGTGATCGCGCTCGGCGAGTCGCTGGCGATCGGCTTCCGGGCTCTCGCCATCTCGGCGAACGTCGCGGCGCGCGAGGAGGACGACGACGGGAACGTCGTCACGGAGATCACGCGCGGCCAGATCATCTTCTCGTTCGCGATCGCGATCGGCTTCGCGCTGATGCTCTTCAAGGTCGGCCCCGCGCTGCTCACGAACTGGCTGCCGATCGACGACACCGCGGGATTCGTGATCGTGGAGGGCCTGATCCGGGTCGTCGTGTTCATCGCCTACATCGGGCTGATCGGCCTGCTGCCCGACCTCAGGCGCGTGTTCCAGTACCACGGCGCCGAGCACAAGACGATCAACGCGCTCGAGGCGGGCTCAGACCTGACGCCGGAGAAGGTGCAGAAGTTCAGCTTGATCCATCCTCGTTGCGGAACGGCGTTTTTGCTCTGGGTGATGGTGCTCGGGATCTTCGTCTTCGCGCTCGTCGGGCGGCCGGTCTGGTACTGGCTGATCGTGAGCCGCATCCTCCTCCTGCCGGTGATCGCGGGGCTCGCCTACGAGCTGATCCGCTACGCCGGCAAGCATCAGGACAACCGCGTCCTGATGACGCTGCTCGCCCCGGGGCTCTGGCTGCAGCGCCTGACGACCCGCGAGCCGACGCTCGACCAGGTGGAGGTGTCCATCCGGGCGATCGAGGAGGTGCGGCGACGCGAGGCGGGCGACACGCCGGCCGAGCAGGCGGCCGACAGGAAAGTCGAGGTCATGGCCTAGTGGGTCGGCCCTGCGGCGGCACGCGACCAGTCCCCGCCGGGAAGGGGCGCTGATGCCCCGGATCGTGCGCGAGGCCGAGGTCGCGTGGGAGGGGAACCTCGCCCGCGGCCACGGCGTCATCTCGGCGGCGACCTCCGGGGCGTTCATCGGCCTCTCGTACTCGCTGCCGACGCGGATCGGCGACGACGAGGGCAAGACCAGCCCCGAGGAGCTGCTCGCCTCGGCGCACGGGGCGTGCTTCACGATGTCGCTGGCGGGTGAGCTGACCCGTGCAGAGACGCCGCCCGAGCGCCTCGACGTGCACTGCACGATCACGATGGACGAGGTCGAGGGGCGGGGCCACCTGATCGTCCATTCGGCCCTCGTGGTGCGCGCGAGCGTGCCGGGCATCGACGAGGCCGGGCTCGCTGCCGCGCTCGAGGCGGCCGACCAGGGCTGTTCCTTCTCGCAGCTCCTGCGCGACGCAGGGGTAGGGATCGACGTGACCACCGCAACCGATGAGGGAGGCGACTGATGGCGACCGATCGCATGGCCAAGGTGACCTGGTCAGGCTCGTTGATGGACGGTAGCGGGAAGATCGAGGGAGTCGGCAGCGGGGCGTTCGGGCCGCTCGACGTGACGTGGGTCTCGCGCGCGGACACGCCCGACGGTCGAACGAGCCCGGAGGAGCTGATCGCGGCCGCGTGGGCGACGTGCTACTCGATGGCGCTCTCCCACGCCCTGGCGGGCGCGGGCAATCCGCCCGAGCGCCTCGAGACGTCGGTGACGGTGAGCTTCCAGCCGGGCGAGGGGCTGACGAAGGGCGCAATCACCGTGGTCGGCACGGTGCCCGGTGTGGATCACGACGCGTTCCTGGAGCACGCCGAGGGCGCCAAGGTGAACTGCCCCGTCTCCAAGGCCCTCACGGGCATTCCCGAGGTCACCCTCGACGCCACGCTCGCGACGGTCTGAGACGGAGGCCGTCCGACCGAGGTCGGACACCGGGCCGCGCCTACAATCAGTCGCCGTATGGCGACCCTGGACAAGCTGGCCGAGGAGCTCGAGCGCTCGCATGCCGAGCTGCAGGACCGCATGGCCGATCCCGCCGTCTACTCGGACCACCGGGAGGCGGCGGAGCTGGGGCGGCGCCTGAAGGAGCTCGAGCCTGCCGTCCGCGCGGCGCGCGAGTGGCGGCAGGCGAGCGCCGACCTCGCCCAGGCGAAGGAGGACCCCGAGCTGGCCGCGATGACCGGCGAGCTCGAGACGGAGGTCGAGCGCCTCGAGGACGAGCTCAAGCTCGCGCTCGTGGAGCGCGATCCGGCCGACGCCAAGGACGTGATCGTCGAGGTTCGGCAGGGCGTCGGCGGCGACGAGGCCGCGCTCTGGGCGGGAGAGCTGGTGCGCATGCTCCAGCGCTACGCCGAGCGCCGCGGGTTCAGGACGGAGCTGCTCTCGGCGAGCGAGAACGAGGGCGGCGGCGTGAAGGAGGCCGTGTTCGCCGTCAAGGGCGACGGGGCGTTCTCCGTCTTCAAGTGGGAGGGCGGGACGCACCGGGTCCAGCGCGTGCCGGCGACGGAGTCCCAGGGGCGGATCCACACCTCGACCGCGACCGTCGCCGTGATGCCCGAGGCCGAGGAGGTGGAGATCGCGATCGAGGACAAGGACCTCAAGATCGACGTCTATCGCTCCACCGGGCCGGGAGGGCAATCGGTCAACACGACCGACTCGGCCGTGCGGATCACGCACCTGCCCACCGGGATCGTCGTCTCGATGCAGGACGAGAAGTCGCAGCTCCAGAACAAGCAGAAGGCGATGCGCGTCCTCCGCGCCAGGCTCTACGAGGCCGAGCGGGAGCGGCAGCAGGCCGAGCTCGCGGCGGCGCGTCGCCTGCAGGTGGGGACCGGGGAGCGCGCCGAGAAGATCCGCACCTACAACTTCGCGGAGAACCGGCTCACCGACCACCGGATCAAGCAGACGGTCCACCGCCTCGACCAGATCCTCGACGGCGACCTGCAGGAGTTCACGGACGCGCTCCAGGCGGAGGAGCGCCGCCGAGCGCTCGAGGCGGCGGTCTGAGCTTGTGTCGAATCGACACAAGCCGTGAGTGATCGCGCGCTGACGATCGGGGAGGTGCTGACGCGCTCGACCGACCACCTCGCCGGGAAGGGAGCCGAGCGGGCGCGGCTCGACGCGGAGAGGTTGCTCGCCCACGCCCTCGGTCTGGAGCGCATCGACCTCTACATGCACCTCGACCGCCAACTCTCACCGGCCGAGCTCGACGCGGCACGCGACCTCGTCGCGCGGCGGGCGCAGGGCGAGCCGCTCCAGTACGTGCTGGGCGAGTGGGGCTTCCGGCGGCTGTCGCTCGCGGTCGACGGACGCGCCCTGATCCCGCGGCCCGAGACCGAGATCGTCGTCGAGCGTTGTCTCGCGCTGCTCGAAGGCCTCGACTCGCCCCGCGTGCTCGACGTCGGCACGGGGTCGGGGGCGATCGCACTCGCGATCGCCGACGAGCACCCCGGCGCGCGCGTGACGGGCGTCGACGTCTCGGACGAGGCGCTCTCGCTCGCTCGGCAGAACGCCGAGCGGACGGGGATCGCCGTCGAGCTCCACCGCCACGACCTGTTCGCGGGGCTGCCGGGGGAAGACTGGGACCTGATCGTCTCGAACCCGCCCTACGTGCCTGCGGACGAGCTCGACACCCTGCCCGCCGACGTCGTCGAGTGGGAGCCCGAGATCGCGCTCGTCGGCGACGGCCAGACCGATGCCCTCGTGCAAGACGCCCTCACCTCGCTCCGTGCCGGGGGAGCCCTCGTGCTGGAGGTCAACGAGAGCGCGGCACCCGAGGTCGCGGCGCTGCTCGCCGGGCACGGATACGCCGCGGTCGCCGTGACGCGGGATCTCGCAGGGGCGGAGCGGGTCGTCGAAGGGCGGACGCCGGCAGAACCGGCGTCGTGACGACCACCAGAGTCGGGGCGGCGGTCGCCGCGCTGCGCGCCGGCAGCCTGGCGGTCATCCCCACCGACACGGTCTACGGCCTCGTCGCGGACGGCGGGAGCGAGGCGGCCGCGCGGCGGCTCTACGCGGCCAAGGGGCGCCGGTCGATCCAGCCGACCGCGATCGTCCTCTCCTCGCTCGAGGCACTCCTCGAGCGCGTCCCGGAGCTGCCGGACGACGCCGTCCGGG
>NZ_DASTCS010000008.1:0-31595 GCF_035710885.1 Gaiella sp.
CCACCGAATAGAGTTGACCATTGGCCGAGTGCGCCACGATGAGCGTCTTGCCGTTGGGCGTGGCCTGGATGCCGTTGAGGTTGAAGTCCCCGCTCACGTCGGCCGCTGGGCCACTGAGCGTGAGCGTACTGACCGGCCCTAGTGCCCCGGCGCGACTGACCGGCACGAAGTAGAGCTTGGCCTGAAACGAGTCAGTGAACCACGCGCCGTCCTGGGTGACGGTCACGTCGTTGATGAGCGTGGCGTCCGGCGAGGCGAACTGGTAGCTGGCCACGGTGGCACCGGTGCGCGTGTCGTAGACATAGCCTTGCCCGGTGAAGCCGCCGGCCACGAAGAGCAGGTCGCGGGCCATATCGGTCGCCATGCCCGCGGCCATGCGACCCTCGGGGGCGTCGATGAACACCTCAGCGATACCTCGTTGGAAGTCGCCGCGGTAGATGTCGCCGCCGAACAGGTCACCGGCGTAGAAGGTGGCACCGCGGCCGGCCGCGATACCCTCGGCCGAACTGGCGCCCGGTAGGACGATGACCTCGGCTGGGCGGGCCGCGGCAGCCGGCAGAGCCACTGCGGCCACGAGGGCAACCAGCAGAAACAGCATGGAAGCCCCCCGAACGCAATCCACTTGCGAATCGCACTTCGCAGACGTGGGCATCAGCTTCCTCCTATCCAAACCCCGAGGCGGCCTTCCGCATCGGCAGTCTAGTCCGATAATGATGGCCGCACCGCCTTGCGGCCGTCCTCGAGGAACATTCCGACACGCTCGCCCAGACGACGATGTTCTCGCCTTCTGGCGTCAGAGGAGCCTTTCGAGGTACTCAAGGGTGTCGTCGACCTCGACCGACCGCCCCCGCAGCGTGATGGTGCGCTGCACACGAACGGGCCCGCGCGAGTGGCGAGACCGCGTCGCGATCGAGTGGGGGACCGGCGAAACACGCGGGCCGTTCCACACGCTTCGGATCGCCGGATGCCCAGCCGACCCGACCAAGGGGAACGCCTATGCAGGTGGCTTCCACCTACGCAGGTCGTCCGATTGCGTACCGCTCCGGTTCACGGTCGCGGGACATAGCGCGACGGTCAGGTTCGGCCTCGGTCGCCGCTGCGCGGGTCGGTGACGGCCGCGCCGGACGAGACACGCCTCAGCCGAACGCTCGGCCCCTGAGCGACCCACGCCTCGCGCGTAAGCCGCAGACGAGTCGCTGCGGCCATTTTGCGGCCATGACCTCAGGGCGTTTCCGTCTGAGACGACGAAAGCCCCGCGTTAGCAGGGCTTTCGAAGGTGGAGCGTGCCGGGCTCGAACCGGCGACCCCCAGCTTGCAAAGCTGGTGCTCTCCCAACTGAGCTAACGCCCCGAAGCCGTTACTGTAGCGTCGTTGCGGCCATCGGCTCCTCTCTCCGAAGGGCGAAGAGGTCTGTCCGGGAGTTGCCCGAGAGTCTGCTCCCAGAAACGACGGACGGCTCCGGCCGGAGCCCGCACCAGGCTTTGGAAAGCGAGACGCCCGAAGGGCCGTCCGCCGTGCTCGTGATCAGAGGGGCTCGTCCTCGCCCTCATCCGCACAGGGCCAAGGTCACCATGGACGGCTCGCGGCACCGGCCCGCTCGGATTCGAGCGGAGGGATCTCGAGGTCCGGGTGCGCGGCGACCGAATTCGGCTACCGCCCCGACATGCCGAGCACTGCGTTTGCGCGTTCCCTTCCGAGCGAGACACCGACGGCGTTTAGCACCCGCAGAGCGCGGGGACAAACTGTCCGGCGGCTCCGAGCCTTCGGATTCAGTCTTGCGAGGGGGACCCGGCTCGTGGGGAACGAGGTCTCTGGACTTGACGGCGCGAGGCACCCGGAGCTCGTGAGCCGCCAATGCTCATCCGAATCGCCGCGATAGCCGAAGTGGCAAGTGCGCCCCGGAGCGTGCCGCAGCCGGGGGGAGCCACGGCGAGTCGAGCCCCGGGGCGCACCCTCCCCTTTCCCCCTTCGGACATCTTGCACGCCTGAGGCGTTCGGCAGTCCGACGGCTCTGGGAGAAACCTCGGCATCCCTGAGCGTTTGCCGGCTCAGGGTCGCGGGGAAAAGCCGTGTGGCGGCTCCGAGACTCGAGCACGGCCCCGCTCGTGCAGGCGGCGCGTGAGCGGCCCGGGCCTACTGACGGTGTGCTCGGCGAGCTCGTAGTTGGAGAGCCGCCAACGCCGGTCCACCGTCGACCGTTGAGCTCGCACGCTTCTCCGAGAGCTCCGCGTCATTCCTCTCCGCGAGCCACCGAAGGCGCCTCCGCGACGGACTTGTCTAACGGCTTTCGCGTACCCAGGACTTGCCCGGGTACGCCACAGAGACCGCCCAGGCACAGCGAAACGTCGAGCAACCCTTCGGGACCTGCGGCACAAGGCCCAGTTTGTTGCCGACCACCCTGAAGGTGAACGTCACCCGAGGAAACTCCTTCGAGACAGTCACCTTGTTCGTGCTTACCGTGTAGCTGCCGTCGTCGACCTCCTCGCGGTTCCAGTCGAGCGACCCGAACTTGCCGTCCTTCGTGAAGAAGTGCGAATGCTTCCGTGGCACCGCCCCGAGACACGGCCGGGAAGGGTCCTTCAGCTGAGCCACCGACCGAACGCCAGGGATGAACTGGTTGCCGACGACCATCTCCAACGCCAGCTTCTTCAGCCCGGGTCGGCTGAGGGCCTGCAGCAGTTCGGCGCACGTCGTCGTGCGGTCCAGGTGCCCACGAGCGGATTGGTCGAGACACCCGATGTCGAGATGGCCGGAAACGCCAAGGCCGCCAGAACGACCAGTGCGAGCCCCCGTCGCCGCATGGGCTCGACGATACGCCGCCCCACTCTCGACTACAAGACGATGGCCGCTGCGCCTGACGAAGCTCGCCTGATGCCGCCAGGTCGAAGCCGCCAGGGCGGTGTGGGCGAGGCCTTCCCAGACCTCATTCCAGATTCTTAGCCTTTGATTCTGGCGGGATCCGGGTCTCCTCGGCCTCGCGGGAAGGGGGCCCTTGTCTACGGATCGGCGCGTCGTGGCGACCCGCCGCCGGGGAGGAGTAACACTTCTGCGGTGACGACGTGCAGTGCCGAAGAACGGGAGTGCACCTGGCCAGGACGTGAGGCTGTCCAGGCGGTGCGTTGAGGCGGGTGTTGCGTCTAGCGATCGAGGAGCTTGATGACCTCGGCGGCTGCTCCCGCCGGATCGTCCAGGTAGATCTCGTGACCTCCGGTGAGCTCGATCTGACGTGCGTCCTCGCTTGATCGGAGCCAAGCCTTCTGATCCTGGACGCTCGAATCGCCGTCCGTCGCCGTGACGACGACGAGAGGAGCGGGGAAGGAGGGCGGACGGTTCGCGAAGCGGTTTTCGAACTCGGGGCCGATATCGAGATGCTCGGGGTGCATCGGATGGTCCCATGCGATTTCGGGGATCTCCTCCGCCGAGAGCGTTGCGCTTGGAGCGGGGACATCCAACAGGACGACACCGGCCACGTCCTCGGGATGCCGATCCGCGAAATGGGCGGCGATCATCCCACCGAACGAGGAGCCAGCGAGCACGAACGGGCCGTCGACCTCGGCGGCCTCAAGCAACGCGTCGAGATCGTCCACGACGTCGTCGGCACGTCGCGGCTCGTTCGGCGCAGGGTCGCTCCGGCCCCAGCCAGCGCGGTCGTAAGCACAGACTCGCGTCTCGGCAGCCAGCCTGCGAAGGAACTCCGTCTCTCCGAAGTCAGCGATCCCGGTTCCATCTGGGTGTCCGGAATCGAGCACGACGGTGGGGCTTCCCTCGCCCCAGCAGGTCAGGTACAGCCGTCGGCCGTCGGCCGCGACCTCGAAGCGGCCGTCGACCGAAGGGTCGGCGAGCGCCTCGGTGCTATTGGTTGCGGGGCGATCACTCTCGTCCGCATCCAAGTCCCCGCCACACCCGACGCCGGTGCCAACGACAAGCACGGCAACGGCGAGGAGACCGCACACCGAAGCTCGCGCCCCAAAACGCCGCCCCCACCCGCCGCACACCGTGGGCGCGACCCTATGGCCTAGGGCTCGAGTTGTCTAGCGACGCGGGGCTGAAAACGCGGATCGGCAGCGCCCTGAGACGTGGCGACGGCGTGTCGACGATCACCCAGGATCCAGCGGTTCTCGCCGGGCAACCGCAGCCCGAGAACGGCTTGCCCCGTGCGGGTCTGAATTGTAGAGCCTCGGCGGGGCGGCTCAGGGCGGCGGAGGGCGGCGCGTGCCCTCCTGCTCGAGCTTGCGGAAGCCCCCGCTGAATCCTTGCGTCCGCGCCAGCGCCGTTCCCTGGCTCTCCAGCCGGCGAAGGCGGGCCTCGAGCTCCCGGACGTCGGGACCGCCCCAGCCGTCCTCACGCTCGTCGAGCTCCCGCTCGCGCTGCGCGAGCAGCTGCTCGCGCGCGGTGATCGCGTCGCTGTGGTCCGCGAGCTCGCGCCTCGTGCGCAGGAATGCCTCCTCGGCAGCCCGCAGCTCGTCGAGCCGCGACTCGATCTCGGCAAGACGGGCCTCGTCCGGGTCGACGGGGATCTTCTCGCGCTCCTCGATCGCGCGCTCGCGGGCATCGAGGGCCGCGCGCCGCTCGTCCAGCTCTCGCGCTCTGGCGTCGAGCTCCGCCGCGCGTTCCGCCAGCGCCGCTTCGCTCCCGTTGGTGGAAGGTTCCGCGGGACCGTGCGGGGCCATCGCTGCGAGCGCCGCCTCGCGGGCGGCCAGGGCTCGCTCTCGCTCGCCGAGGGCGGCGGCGCGCGACGCGCGCCTGTCGGCTTCGGGGTCGACCACGGGCGGGAGCGCGACTCCGGGCGCCTGTCCGGCCGCCACGCGGGCCACGGCCGCGCGCAGCTCCTCCTCGCGCGCCTTGACCGCGGCCACCCGCTCCGCCAGCTGGTGCTTCAGGTCTTCGAGCGCAGTCCGCTGCGCAACGAGCGCCTCACGTTCCTGCGCGATCGGATCGTCGCTGTCGATGCGGCGGACAAGCACGTTCAACATGGTACGGCGAACCCGCGGCGTTCCCTGCCGGGAACGCGCCTGCCGCGGGCCTTCGCCGTCGTTATGCGGCCCGTTCGAGCCGCTCTTCGGCCCGAGCCCGCCGCACGATCTCGTCTCGCTCACCGAACCGGATCCGAGCCCTCTCGGCCCGGATCTGCTGCCAGAGCTCCTCGAGCTGTACGTCGAGCGCCTTGATCTCTTCGACCACCGCCGGATCGCGTCCCTGCGAGAGCGAGTTCCAGAGGGCCACGCGTCGCTCGCTCAGCTGGTCGATCTCGGCGTGGATCCGCGGGATGGTCTCCATGAACACGTCAACGACTCGATCTGCCCGCACATTCCCCCCCGCAAACGTCTGCAACGTCTCCCGGAGTACCCGCCGGTCGCTCCAGGTCAACGTCGCCGTCCGAACAGGAAGAGCGCGACGACGAAGGCCCCGACCCCGAGCGCCACCCAGGTGACGATCTCCAGCGCGCTCGTCACTCGTAGCCCAGCTCCGCGAGCCTGTCCTCGTCGAGCCCGAAGTAGTGGCCCAGCTCGTGGAGCACCGTGATTCTGATCTCCTCGCGGAGGTCGTCGACGTCGTCGAAGTCGGCCTCGAGCGGACGGCGGAAGATCGCGATGCGGTTGGGCAGGTCTCCGGGCGCGGGGCCTCCCTCGGTGAGGGGGATGCCGTCGAAGACGCCGTAGAGGTCGGGGTCGTCCGGGTCTTCCTCCTCCACCACGACGGCGACGTTCCTGAGCGCGGCAGCGAGGTGCGGCGGCAGGCTGTCGAGCGCAGAGCGGACGACGTCGTCGAAGCTCACGGGCGCAAGGATATGGCGAGTCGGGGAACGGCCCGGGCGGATCAGCGGACGGTCAGTGCGAGCACCGCCTTGTACACGTGCAGGCGGTTCTCGGCCTGGTCCCACACGAGGGACCGATCGCCGTACAGGACGTCGGCGGTGATCTCCTCCCCCACGTGGGCCGGGAGGCAGTGGAGCGCGATGGCATCGGGCGCGGCGAGCCCGAGCTTCTCTGCGTCGAGGCGGTACGGGTCGAGGTCGCGCAGCCGGCGCTCCCTGTCGGACTCCTGGCCCATGCTCGTCCAGACGTCCGTGTAGAGCACCTGGGAGCCGACCACGGCCTCCCGCGCGTCCGTGACGAGGTCGATCCTCCCACCGCTCGCCGCCGCGTCGGCGAGGCACGACTCGAACACGTGAGGGTCGGGGAGGTAGCCCTCCGGGCAGGCGGCCACGAGCCGCATCCCCGTGCGGGCGGCGATGCGCATCAGCGAGTGGCAGACGTTGTTGCCGTCGCCGAGATACGTCACGGAAATGCCCTCGAGGGTGCCGAACCGCTCCCGGATCGTCATCGCGTCCGCAAGGGCCTGAAGCGGGTGGGAGGCGTCCGTGAGCCCGTTGACGATCGGGATCGACGCGTGCGCGGCGAACTCGTCGACCTCCGCCTGCTCGAACGTGCGGATCAGGATCGCGCTGAGGAACCGGGAGAGGACGAGCGCGGTGTCCCGCGTCGACTCGCCCCGGGAGAGCTGCAGGTCGGCGGCGGGGACGTAGAGCGCCATGCCACCCAGCTCCGCGATCCCGACCTCCGAGCTGATCCGGGTCCGCGTGGACGGCTTGCGGAAGATGAGGCCGACCGTTCGCCCCGGGAGGATCCGAAGCTCCCTGCGCCTCGCCCGCTCCACCTTGAGCTCGTCGGCCAGGTCGAGCGCCATCCGGAGCTCGTCGGGGCTCCAGTCGGCGACGCGGGTGAAGCTCCTGCCCTTGAGCGTCTCCGGCACTCCCGCCATGGATTCATGCTACGTCCCAGGTACTTGACAGAATCACACTCATATTTCATACTTAGGACAGTGGCAATGTCATTCCGATGCATCAAGGAGGAGTTGCGACCATGACGACACTCGTGCGTTGGGAGCCGTTCCGCGACATCACCCAGCTGCAGGGCGAGATGAGCCGGCTGATGAACGGCCTCTTCGAAGGCTCGCAGGGCCGCACGACGCCCCAGAGCTGGGTGCCCGCGCTGGACGTCTGGGAGACCGACTCCGAGCTCGTGTACGCGTTCGACGTGCCCGGTGTCCCGGAGGACAAGATCACGATCGAGGCGCACGACGACACGCTCACCGTCTCGGGCGAGCGCGAGCAGCGCACCCAGGAGCAGGGCGACCGGTTCTATCGCTTCGAGCGACGGTACGGGAGCTTTGCGCGAGGTGTGGGCCTTCCGGCCGGCGTGGACGACTCGAAGATCACGGCGTCCTACGAGAACGGCGTGCTCGAGGTGCACGTGCCGAAGCCGGAAGAGGCCAAGCCGCGTCGAATCCAGCTCGGCAACGGGCCCGCGGACGTCGAAGCTTCGGCTCAGGCTTCCTGAGCGAGCCAAGAACCGCGTCACGGAGGCGGCCGCGAGGGCCGCCTCCGCTGTTTCTCGGGACGACGTTGCCGGATCGGAGCAACTGCTGTCGCGCCCTCGGGCCGTCTAGAGTCCCGTCCATGCCACGGTTCACGGATGCGCTCAACGAGCAGATCGCCTACGAGTTCGGCGCCTCTCAGCAGTACATCGCAATCGCCGTCCACTTCGACGCGCAGACACTCCCCCAGCTCGCGGCCCACTTCTACCGCCAGTCGGTCGAGGAGCGGAACCACGCGATGATGATGGTGCAGTACCTCCTGGATTCGGACGAGCCCGTCGTGATCCCGGCCGTCGAGGCGCCTCAGGGGTCGTTCCCGGACCTCGTCTCGCCCGTGCAGCTGGCACTCGATCAGGAGAAGCGCGTCACCGGTCAGATCCAGCAGCTGGCGATCGTCGCGCGCGAGGAGGGCGACCTCGTCGCCGAGCAGTTCATGCACTGGTTCCTGCAGGAGCAGCGCGAGGAGGTCTCGTCGATGTCCTCGCTGCTCGACGTCGTCACCCGCTCGAAGGACAACGTCATGCACGTCGAGGACTTCCTGGCACGTGAGTCGGGCGGCGAGAATCCCCTCGAGGCAGGCGCACCGCCCGCCGCGGGCGGCGCTCTCTGACGGCGTGCACACGCTGACGGTCCGCACCGAGCGGCAGAGCCAGCTTCTCGACATCACCCGCCTCGTCCAGGAAGCCGTGGCCGGCGCCGCCGGCTCCGCCGTCCTCGTCTACGTCCCCCACACGACGGCCGGGGTGACGATCAACGAGCACGCCGACCCGATGGTCGCGCGCGACTTCGAGACGGCGCTCGAGCGGATCGTGCCGTCCGACTGGCCGTGGCAGCACGTCGAGGAGGGGGAGGAGAACGCGCCGACACACATCCGGGCGGCGTTCATGGGCCCGAGCGTCGTCGTGCCGCTGCGCGACGACGGCACGATGGCTCTGGGAACGTGGCAGGGGATCTTCTTCTGCGAGTTCGACGGGCCCCGGCGGCGCTCGGTGTACGTCAGCGTGCTCGCCTGAGGCCGGGGGCCGCGCCGCTACGACGACGAGCCGACGTCTCTCCGCCCGAAGAGGAGCACGCCCACCGCTGCCGCGGCGGCACCGACGGCGAGGAGGAAGAGGGTGTGCCAGACGTCGAGCCCCTGGTGGAGCGGGTCCGACGCGGCGTAGTGGTAGAAGGGCGTGACCTTCTGGAAGGGCTCGAGCGCACCCACGAGGGCGGCGAGGGAGTTCACCAGGTACGCGGCCACGGCGAGGGCGACCGTCACCCCGACCGCGAGGCCCTTCCGCCCGGTGCCACCGGCGAGCATGAAGGCGATCGCGCCGTAGGCGATCGCAAGCACGACCAGGAGCGCCGTCGCCGCGGCGAGATGCCCGGCCGACACGTCCATGGAGAACGCGCGCGCACCGATCCACAGCGCGAGCCACAGCACGGCGCCGAGGCCCACCAGCTCCAGGCACATCGCTGCCAGCTTCTCGAGGGCGATCCTGCCCCGCGAGAGCGGCATCGAGAGAAGGAGATCGAGCGTGCCGCGCTCCTCCTCGCCGGCGATCGAGCCGGCGCCGTTCCCGACGGAGGCGACGAGGAAGATCGCCGGCATCATGAAGGAGAAGAGCTCGCTCCCGAGGTAGCCGGCCGCAGAGGTGAAGTCGAACTGGCCTCCGAAGGCGATGAAGGCCTTGAGCGCCTCGGGATAGCTTTCGACGAGCTCGTCGAGCTCGGGGTTGTCACGGACGGTGGGGTAGACCGACACGATCAGCGCCGCATAGCCGACGAGGCCGAGGGCCCACCAGAGGAAGCCTCGCCCGAGGTCGCGGATCGACTTCAGGAGCACGCTACCGAGCAACGGCGGGCCTCCGGTAGAGCTCCAGGAAGACGTCCTCCAGATCGGCCTCGTGGCTGTCGAGCGCCTGGACGTCGAACCGTGCCAGTGCCTTCACGAGCGGGTCGGCCGGGCCTTCGAGCGTCAGTCGGACGACCGATCCGTGCCGCGCGAGCTCACGGACGCCGTGCACGGACTCGAAGGCTCCGGGAGGCGGCGCCGCGGCAAACGTCACCTCCACGTGCGTCAGCGCCCTCTGGCGCAGTGTCTCGACGGTGTCGACGAGCTCGAGCCGGCCGTCGCGGATCAGCGCCACACGGTCGGCGATCTGCTGCACCTCGGAGAGGACGTGGGACGACACGAACACGCTGCGGCCATCGGCGGTCGTCTCGCGCACGAGCTCGTAGACGACCTGCTGCACGAGGGGGTCGAGCCCGGACGTCGGCTCGTCGAAGACGGCCAGCGCGGGCCGGTGCATGATCGCCTGGACGAGCCCGACCTTCTGGCGGTTGCCCTTGGAGAGTGCCCGGATCGGACGGTCGAGCTCGAGGTCGAGCCGCGCCGCGAGCTCCTCGCCGTCCCCGAGGTCGGGCATCCCGCGCAGCGAGGCGAAGTAGCGGAGGTGCTCGCGGCCGGTGAGGCGCTCGTAGAGCCGGAGGTCGCCCGGGAGGTAGCCGACGTTCCGGCGGGCCTTCGGGCCCTCACGGCGCGCGTCGAGCCCGAAGAGCTCGATCCTCCCGGCGCTCGGGCGGATCAGGTCCAGCATCAGCCGGATCGTCGTAGTCTTCCCCGCGCCGTTCGGCCCGAGAAACCCGAGGACCTCACCCTCTCGGAGCTCGAACGTGAGATCCGTGACCCCGCGGTGCTCGCCGTAGTCCTTCGACAGTCGATCGGCGCGGACGGCGGGGACGGACATGCCGCAAGGCTATGCCCGCGCCGGACCGGAGGGCCGGCTGGAGGCGGAGACCGAGGCGGCTACCCTCCGTTCCGTGGCCGCGCCCATCAGGAAGGGGCAAGAGGTCGAGGTCCGGATCGACTCGCTCGCGTACGGCGGGAACGGCGTCGGGCGTCTCGACGGATTCGTCGTGTTCGTCCGCGGCGGGCTCCCTGGCGACCTCGTCCGTGCCCGCGCGACGAAGGTGAAGCGCGGCTTCGCTGAGGCGAGCAGGACCGCTCTGCTGGAGCCCGGCCCCGACCGGGTCGAGGCTCCCTGCCGGCACTACGGCGTCTGCGGCGGCTGCCGCTTCCAGGACCTCGACTACGCGCGCCAGATCGACGCGAAGCACACCCAGGTGCGCGATGCGCTCGTGCGCCTCGGCGGCTTCGCCGATCCGCCGCTGGCGCCGATCGTCCCGGCCCGTTCGATCTACCGGTACCGCAACAAGCTCGAGTACTCGTTCGCGCCGGGCGACGTCGCTTCCCTCGTCCTCGGCTTCCACCGCGCGGGGCGCTGGGACGAGGTGATCGACATCGACGAGTGCCTCCTGACGACGGACGTGGGCAACGCGGTTCGCGAGGCGGTCGAGGAGTGGGCGCGGGCCGAGGGCCTCGAGGCGTACGACCAAGAGACGCAGGCGGGCTACCTACGTCACCTCGTGGTGCGGGAGGGCAGGAACACGGGTCAGGTGCTGGTGCTGCTCGTGACCGCCCCCGGCGAGCGCTTCGACGCGGACTTCCTGATCGAGACGCTGACCGGCTTTCCCGAGGTCCGCTCGATCCACTGGGCGGTGAACGACCGCCCCGCCGAGGTCACCAATCTCCCCACACGCCTGCTGTGGGGCGAGCCGTGGATCGAGGAGGAGCTTCTCGGCCTGCGGTTCCGCGTGCGCCCGAACGCGTTCCTGCAGACCAACACCGAGATGGCCGAGACGCTCTACACGCTCGCGCGCGAGGAAGCGGCATTGACAGGCGGCGAGAGGGTCTACGACCTGTACTGCGGGACGGGCACGATCGGGCTTGCGCTGGCGGGCAGCGCGGCGTCGGTGTGGGGCGTCGAGATCTCGGAGGAGTCCGTCGCATGCGCGATCGAGAACGCGGAGGCGAACGGCATCGCGAATGCGAGGTTCTTCGCTGGCAACGTCGGGCAGTCGCTCGAGGAGCTCGGCGAGCGCGCCGGCCCGCCGGACGTGGTCGTCGTCGACCCGCCGCGTGCCGGCCTCGCCGGGAAGGCGCTCAGGCGGACGGGCGCGCTCGGGGCCCAGAGGATCGTCTACGTGTCGTGCAACCCCACGACGCTCGCCTCCGACCTCGCGGTGCTGCGTGACGAGTACGGCTACGAGCTCGTCCGCTGCACGCCCGTGGACATGTTCCCGCACACGCCGCACATCGAGAGCGTCTCGCTCCTCACGCGTGCGCCCGGCGGCGCCGAAGAGCATGATGCCGGTGTTGCGGTGGAGTGAGCCGCCCGGCTCACGACGACGAAGGGGAAGACGTGAACGCACGAATGCTGATGGTGCTCCTGATCGCGGTGGCGGCGCTCGTCGCCGCGGGCTGCGGGGGCGACGATTCGAACGAGGCCGGCGGTGACGCGACCGATGCGGCCGTCGTCACCGAGACGAGCGGGGACGACTCGGGCGACGACACGACCGACGACATGACCGGGACGTCGGACGACGACGAGCTCGGCGACCTCTCGGAGGAGTGCCAGGAGTTCGCAGGCATCTCGGCGAAGCTCGGCCAGTCGCTGAGCGGCGGCACGGCCGGTCTCGACGAGGCCGCGGAGGTCTTCGACGAGATCGCCGACCAGGTCCCCGAGGAGATCAGGGACGACTACCGCGTCGTGGCGGACAACTTCGCCGAGATCGCCGAGGCCCTGAAGGGAGTCGACCTCACGAGCGGCGCGACCGACCCCGAGACGATCGCGAAGCTGCAGGAGCTCGGTCAGACGCTCGACTCGGCCGAGGTGCGGGAGGCCACGGAGAACCTCGAGGCCTGGGCGAGGGAGAACTGCTAGCGAACGGCTGAAGCCGACACGTCCCGGCGGCCGCGGTGCCGCCGGGACGTGACTAGGGATCCCCGGCCGGGCGGCCGCGTGCCTGGAGCGCGCGCCACAGCAGGTCGCAGTTGGGCACGATGAACCCCAGCGAGATGGCGGGGAGCGCCGGCAGCCCGCTCAGGTCGAAGACGTAGGTGGCGACGAGCGTCGCCGAGAGCGCGGCCGTCATGCCGACCCACGTCGCTCCCTTGCGGAGCCCGAAGCGCGCCGTCGAGGCGAGGAAGAGGGCGAAGAAGATCACGTCCGGAGGGCCGAGGCGGGCGGCCCCCTCCTCGCCGGGCAGCGAGAACGAGACGGCGATCCGCTCGAAGACACCAGGCTCCTCCTCGACGACGACCTTCGTCGGGCCGCGGTACACGGAGGCGACGTCCACCAACGGGATCACCGCCGCGACGAGGACGACCCAGGAAAGTGCCTCCAGCATCTGGACGAACCAGAACCCGAAGAGGGCGAACGCGACGACCTTCGTCACGTTGAAGCCGGCCTCGAGCCCTGCGAGGTCGAGCAGCGCGGCGAGCCCCCCGGTCGCGAGTGACGCGGGGAGAAGAAGCCGCGCCGTCGAGAGCGGCAGCAGCAGCCAGACGACGAGGAACGTCGCCGGGAAGAGCAGGACCGCCACGATCGCGATGTCCCAGCGGTCGTGCACGGCCGGGAGGTGGCCCGCGAACGCGTCCCATGCGGCGAGCCCGACCAGCAGCGCGGCGAGCGCGCCGACGCGGACCGGGGTCAGTACGGAGGGAGCTCGGCCCACCAGGCACCGAGCGCCTTGAAGGCGTTCCAGAACCGGGTCTTCGCGCTCTGCTCGTCGAGTGACGCGTCGATGTCGGGCGTCACGAGCGCCTCGATCGTCGGCGTGAACGGCTGGGACTCGCCCAGGCGTCCCGGGTCGAGCTCGTCGGACAATGGGAACTCGAGCTCGTTCAGGAAGCCGACGGTCTCCTCGCCCATCGCGACGAGAAGCTTCGGTTGCACGATGTGGAGCTCTCTCGTCAGCCACCCGCGCGCCTCGGCCGGGGCCTCCGTGCCGAACTTGAGGCAGTTGGTGCCGTACACGGCGAGGGGGTCGACCGAGAGGCGCTGGAGCGACTTCAGCAACGCCTGGCCCGAGCGGCCGAAGAACGCCACGCCCTCCTGGATCTCGCTCGGGGTCGGACGGTGCTTGAGGAGGAAGATGTCGCCCAGCGGATGGCCGCTCCCCAGCACCGGCACGTGCAGCTCGTCGCCGAGCGCGAGCAGCTCGTCCCCGAGCTCGTTGATCTCCGCGATCGCGCGGCGGAGGTAGCGCTCCTGGATCTCGTTGCCGTCCGCCCGCTTCGCGACCGGACGGCTAGAAGAGCGGCGGTCCACCGGGCCTGGCCCCTGGTCGGTGCTCGCCATCACTGTCTCTTTCGTGAACCCCGGGCACTGCTCCTCTTCAGCGGCAGCCTCAGCTGCCGCTCCCGACGCGGTCCCGCACCTGCGCCACCCACTTCAGCGACTGCAGGTAGGCCAGCGATTTCGGTCGTCGCAGCACGGTTGCCGTGCGCAGCGAGAGGAGGAACTCCTCCGGGCCGTCGAAGCGCCGCATCCGCAGTGCGCCTGTGCCGACCCCCTGGAGCACGTGGGCGTCGGACCCGGCGCCCATCAGCAGCCCGTACTTGCGTGCGAAGCGGAGCGCCTCGTCGTTGTAGGTGTCGAACAGCAGGCGGGCGTTGTAGACCTCGAGCACGTCGATCTCCGGGAGGTGCCGGTGAAGCGTGGCCGGCGCCGGTATCGCATGCATGCGGTCGAACGGGTGGGGGACGTACACGACACCCTCCTGCTCACGGATGGCGGCGACCGTGTCGGCGAACGACATGCCGCGCGGGATCTCCTCCCGCAGGAAGAGTCCGATGACCTCGCCGTCGCGGTCGGTCTTCACCTCCTCGCCCGGGATCACGACCAGGTCGCGGCCTCGCGCGAGCCCGGCCGTCTCGAGGGCTCCCTCGAAGACGTTGTGGTCGGTGACCGCAATCGCCCCGAGCCCTTCGTCCTCGGCATGCTCGACGAGGGCGCCCGGCTCGATCGAGCAGTCGTGCGAGTGGTTCGTGTGCATGTGGAGGTCGGCGACGATCCACTCGCGGTCGGCGAGGGGCTCCGTCGCGGGCGGCCGCGGCCGTCGCTTTCTTCCCTGCGCCTCCGTGTAGAGCGCCTCCAGGCGCTCGGCGACGTCGTCGAAGCCCGCGTCGGCGACCGACGCCCGCCGGGCGGCGCCGTCCCGCTCGCGGGCGCGCGCGTCCTCCGCGAACCGCAGCAGGCCCGCGGCCGCGAGCTCCGGTTGGGCGACCACACCCGGCGGATCGACGACGGCACAGCCCGCTGCCGAGGCTTCCACGCGCAGGCGTCGCAGGCCGTCCGGCGACGGTACGACGATCGCCGCGTCGTTCAGGATCTCCGCACGCGCCCCGCCGCTCACGGCGGTGCGGATGTGGACGCGGTCCCGGAGGCCGAGCGGGATCGAAGGCCGGGCCGCGAGGCGCGCCGTACGGACCAGGACGGCCTCCCACCCGTCGAGCGCGCGGAGGGCGCGGAGGGCAGCCCGCACGACCGGCAGCGCCCCCACCGAGGTCTCGATCACGACCACGTCGGCCTTCGGGCGGGGTGAGAACCGCTCGAGGTCGACGCCGGCCGGGACGACCGTGTAGCTGCCGGGAAACCGCTCGGCCGCTCGTTGCGCGACGTTCTCGCCGGTCGCGACCAGGTGGTCGACCCGGGCGAGCAGTCGGTCGCGAAGGTTCCGCCGCGGCGGGTAGCTGAGGCGCTCGGGGTCGACGAACGTCGCTGCGGTGGTGGTCTCGGCTTCCAGAAGAGCGACGTAGGCGAGGCCCGGGAGGCCCGGGTCGAAGCCATGGACGACGTCGAAGCCGCCAAGCCGCAGCGCGGTTGCGACGTTCGCACGGACGCCCACCGGGATCCCGACCGCCGACCTCGGCGACACGGGCACGGCGCGTGACACCGCGACGACGCCCTGGAGCTCACCGGCCTGGAGCGCACGCCGGCCCGCGAGCAGATCGGCCGAGCGCGACGACGGCGCCAGCACGACGACGTCGTGGCTCCGCGCCCGAAGCGCGTCCGCAACGCCCGCGACGTGCTCGTTCGTGTCGTGCGGCACCGTCCACGCGTGTGGGGTCACGAGGCAGATGCGAAGCGGCACGGGTCTCGATTGTAGGCGGCGGCGCGCGCTGGTCACGGGCTACGCTCGAGTCGTGAGCGACGTCAGCATCACCGTCCGTGCGAACGGGCCGTACAAGGTCGTCGGGCCGATCAGGATCGTCGACGCCGAGGGAAGGGAGTTCGCGCTGCCGGAGGGCTCCGCGGTTGCGCTGTGCCGCTGCGGCCGCTCGCAGAACAAGCCGTTCTGCGACGCGTCGCACAAGCGAGTCGGTTTCGTCGCCGACGAGACCTCGCCCCGGGTCGCATCCCACACGTCCCTCTAGATGACGTGCCTCAGAGGCGGTCAGCGCTTCGGGTCGGCCGAATTGGGCCGGACAGCGCCAGGGCAAGCTCGTGTTGGCGCGCGTCGATGCGGCCGCCCAGCTCCTCCAGGGCGCTGCAGGCCGGATGTCCGGCGGGGAGGTTCAGCACCGTCAGCGACTCGCCGAGGGAGCACGCACCGGCAAGGAGCTTCTGCAGCGGCGCCCGGCCGCCGCCGACCTGGAGGACACTGACCCGGCCGCCTTTCACGCGCATGACGGCTGCAGCGCCGTCGACCAACAGGCCCCGCTTGTCGGGGAGGGCGGCGAGGGATGCGTCGTCGCGTTGCCATGGCTCGCGGTGCGTCCGCCGCGCGCGGAGCCATGCGTGCGCCGTGTCCGCATCCACCTCGGACGGCTCTTCGCCGTCGGCCTCCAGCGACCAGATCTCGAGCTCGCGAACGTGCTCGAAGCCGCGGCGCTCGTAGAGCGCTCGGGCCGGGAGATTCTCCTCGAGCACCTCGAGGGTCACACGCTCGATGCCCGCTGCCCGGGCCGCGTCGAGGGCGGCGCGCAGCATCGCCTCGCCGATCCCGCGACGTCGGTGTCGCGCGACGACGCCCATCCCCCCGATCCAGCCCTCGGTGCCGCGGCGCGCGACGAGCACGATCCCCACCGGCTCGCGGTCCACGATCGCGACGCGAGAGAGGTCGAGGTCGCCGTCGACCATCTCCACCATCGACGCGAACGTCGGGCCGTCGAGCGTGATCGGGAACCAGTACCCCTCGTAGCAGGCTGTGAACAGCGCCGCCAGCCTGTCGACGTCGAGCTCCGCGGCAGGGCTCAGCTGGGCCATCGGATGAGCGTAGTCGGCCGCCAGAGCCTGCCGGAGCGCTTGACCCGAGGGCAGGACAGGGGTGTAGAGGGCGAGAGAAGGTGGGGCGGCGCCGACGAGGTCGCCGCCGCCCCGAGAAGAGCCGGTCAGGCCTCGACGCTCGTCTTCGCCTTCGGCTTCCGCGCGTTCTTCGTGATGAAGCGCTCGGTGTTCTCGTGGGCCTCGCTGTCCACGATCTGGACCGGGGGAGACTTCATCAGGTAGCTCGAGGGTGCCTCGAGTGCGCCGGCGATCCCGTTGTTCAGGGCCAGCTTCGCGAGCCGGACGGCGTCGATCACGATCCCGGCCGAGTTGGGCGAGTCCCACACCTCGAGCTTCAGCTCGATGTTGAGCGGCACGTCACCGAACGAGGTGCCCTCCATGCGGATGTAGGCCCACTTGCGGTCGGTCAGCCAGGGGACGTAGTCCGACGGGCCGACGTGGACGTTCTTGTCGCCGAGGTCGTAGTCGAGCATCGACGTGACGGCGTTGGTCTTCGAGATCTTCTTCGACTCGAGGCGGTCGCGCTCGAGCATGTTGAGGAAGTCGGAGTTGCCGCCGACGTTCAGCTGCATCGTCCGGTCGAGGTGGACGCCGCGCTCGCGGAAGAGGCTCGTGAGGACGCGGTGCGAGATCGTCGCGCCGACCTGCGACTTGATGTCGTCGCCGATGATCGGCACGCCGGCCTCCTCGAAGCGCTTCTGCCAGTAGCGCTCGCGGGCGATGAAGACGGGCATGCAGTTCACCATCGCGCAGCCGGCCTCGAGGATCTGCTCCGCGTACCACTTCGCGGCCGCCTCCGAGCCGACCGGGAGGTAGTTGACGACCACGTCGGTGCCCGTCTCGCGGAGGATCTTGACGATGTCGGCGGTCTGGCCGGGAGCCTTCTCGACGATCTCCGAGAGGTACTTGCCGAGCCCGTCGTGGGTCATGCCGCGGGAGACCTTGATGCCCGTCTGCTTGACGTCCGCGAACTTGATCGTGTCGTTCGGGAAGGCCCACATCGCGTCGGCGAGATCCTCGCCGACCTTGCCCTTCACGACGTCGAACGCCGCGGTGAACTCGATGTCGGAGATGTGGTAGCCGCCGAGGTCGACGTGCATCAGCCCGGGGACGAACTCGTCCGGCTTCGCGTCCTTGTAGTACTCGACGCCCTGCAGGAGCGAGTTTGCGCAGTTGCCGACGCCGATGATCGCGACACGCACCTTGTCCTTCGTGCGGCCGCCGTTCTTGGAGCCGTTGGTCTCGGCCATGGTGTCCTTTCCGTTGGTCATCTGGGGGACGCCGAGCCCGTCCGCGAGCGCGGCGAGGATGACGTCGTTCGCGTTGGCGCCCGAGCGGGCGGCCTCGGCGTGCACTTCGTCCTTCAGGTCGTGCGGGACGCGCAGGAGCAGGACCGGGCTACCTCCTGCTAGCACTTTGCGCCGTCGACCCGTGGGGATATAGGGAAGGCCGAGTGACTCGGCGAGGATCGAGGCCGCGACGTCGTTCACGTTCGAGCCGCGACGTGCGGTCTCGCGGACGAGAGCCCGTTTCAGCGGGGTCGGCATTCGGACGAGGATGCCGACTCTCTCAGATTTGCTAGCAGCCAAAGTGCTAGCAGCCTAGCACGTCGGCTCGTCGCGCGCGTCAGTTCACGACACAGCGGCGGTCGCCGGAGAGCAGTGCTCGCTGTGCTGCGTTGGCCTGCTCGTCGCTCGCGGCGTCATACGCTCTCGGCGCGGGGCCCTGCCACATGACGTCGGGAGTCACACCCGGACCGATCACCGTCGCGCGGTACTGCCTGCCGCTGCCGACGCCATGCGGGCCGTGGGGATAGAACCCGTAACAGAAGGCCCCACCGGCTGGGTGCGTGAGGAAGCTGTTCTCGCGCTTCCACCCGGCGCCGTAGGCCGAGCCGAGCGTGTCCAGGAACACGTTCCGGCCGTGCGTGTCGAGCGGAACGCCGAATCGCGTGGAGCGGAAGCCGAAGACGCCCTGGCCCCTGAAGGTCAGCCTGCCGTAGAGGTGATGGAAGCGGCGGTACGACCAGTCCGTCCAGATCTCGAGAACCGGCAGCGGCCCCGACCAGTGCGAGAGCCGCAGCTCCCAGGCCGCGCGCTCGGGTGTCGGGGAGACGCCGTAGTTGGGGAGCATCCGCTGCCACGACTGGACGGCCCAGTGAGTCCCGTCCTGCGCGGTGCACGCTGCAACGCGCCATGCGAGGGGAGGGCCCCGGTACGCCTTGCATGCGTTGGGGCCGATCCCGCCTCCGACCCGCAGCTGGAACGCCACCTGTGCCTGGGACCGGCTCGGCGGCCGTGCGTCGACGGCGCCCCAGGCCGCGACGGTCCGCGCCGTGCCTTCCGAGCGGAAGCTCACCAGCGCGCGCCCCTGCGCGTCGACCTGCAGGCGGACGTCGGTCGCGTTGCGGCCGATCAGCTCGGAGGCCCCGGCGGCCGCGGGGAGGGCAGCTGCCGTCAGCAGGGAGACGGCGACAGCGGCTCCCCACCAAGCTGCGTCGCGCCTCATCCTGATGCTTCCTCCACCGCGGGCGCCTCTCTCCCCCGATCCTGGAAACCGAGTAACCGTCCATTCTGCTACGGCGCGGCGGTGAAGACAATCACCCTCACCGCGCCGAGCTTCGACGGCGTCCCGTGCGACGGGAGCCCTACGCGGCCGGGTCGGCGAGCTCCCGCAGCTGGCGGCGGACGAAGAGGATCCGCTGCGCGACGGTGAGCCACGTGAGCGCCGCGAGCGCGTAGACGGGCCACTGGAGGAGCCCCCAGGGGGCGAGGCCGAGGCCGACCGCGATCAGCACGACGCGCTCCACGCGCGAGCCGAAGCCGACGTCGCCGCGGAGGCCGAGCGCCTCCGCCTTCGCGCGGGTGTAGGAGACGAGAAACGAGCCGATCACCGCCGCGAACGCGGCCACCAGCGCGACCTCGTTGTCGTCGTGCATGAACGAGAGCCCGATCGCCGCGAGCATCGCCGCCTCGCCGACCCGGTCGAACGTGGCGTCCAGGAACGCACCGAAGACCGTGCCCTTGCTGGCCGCCCGCGCGAGCGCGCCGTCGAGGATGTCGGCGATCGAGCCGATCACGAACAGCACCCCGCCGAGCCAGAAGAAGAGGTGCTGGTTGCGGGTCTCGAAGCCCACGAGCAGCGCTCCCGCGAGGCAGAGGGCGACTCCGGTGAGCGTGAGCATGTCGGGCGTGAGCTTGGTCTTGGCGACACCACGCATCGAGCGGCGAAGGATCTCCCGCGCCGCGGCGGTGTACTCCTGCTTGACCCGGTCGAGTTGGCTGACGCGCGGCCCGTCGCCGGGCGTGCTCACGCGGAGGCCGAGTGGAAGCGAGGAAGTCGCTTGCGGAAGAGGATCGCTGCGGCGAGGAGCGCCAGCGCGAAGCCGGCGAGGCAGTCCAGCCAGTAGTGGTTCCCTGTTCCCATCACCGCGAACGTCACCCAGGCCGGCCACGCCAGCCAGAGGGCGCGGGACACCCACGAGCGGCAGACGGACGCCATCACGATCCCGACGATGAGCGCGTCCATCGCGTGCAGGCTCGGCATCGCTGCGTACGGGTTGGCTGCGAACGAGACGAGCCCGCTGTCGTGGTTGACCGAGGCGTACTCGGCGAGCGTGTCCGAGAACCCCCACTCGGGGTACATCCGCGGTGGGGCCGTCGGCATCAGGACGTAGCCCACCAGGCCGAGGAGGTTCGCCGCGATCAGCCAGTTGCGGAACGGCGCGAAGCGCTCGTGGTGCCGGAAGTACACCCAGAGGAGCGCGACGCCGACGACGGCGAACTGCGAGAGCCAGTACGTGTACGACGTCGCGAGGATCAGGAACTGCGACTGCTCGACGAACCCCTGCACCGCCGGCTCGATCAGGGTGTTGAGCTTGTTCTCTGCCTCGATCACGAGCGTCCCGTTCCAGAACGCCTCCGCGATCCCGCGGTCCGCAGCGCCGCGGGCCGCCTGATAGGCAGCATAGAAACCGAGCCACACCGCGAACTGGAGGGCAAGGTGCGCCCATCCACGCGGCAGCCGGCGTGCCTCCGCGTAGCTCGTCACTCTGGCGCCGATTCTATCCAGGCGACCCGTCGCACCCGTCGCACCACCGTCTGGCAGGATCCGTCGATCGTGTCAGAACCCAGGAGGTATGCGGCGTGAGCGGCTTCACCATCAAGCACGACGACGAGCTCGAGCGGGATTACGGCAAGTGGGTGCTGGTGCGTCGCTCGCTCGGCCTCGCGTCGTTCGGGATGAACGCGGTCGAGCTCCCGCCGGGCGATTCGATTCCCGAGCACGACGAGACCGGGCGGGACCACGAGGAGGTGTTCATCGTGCTCGAGGGCAGTCCTACGCTGGTCGTCGACGGAGCCGACCACCCGCTGCGGGCCGGCTCGTTCGCGCGGCTCGACCCGGAGCCGCAGCGAACGGTGCGGAACGACGGCGACTCCGTCGCGCGTGTGCTGATCGTGTCCGCGCCGGTGACGAGCGGGTACGAGCCGCTCGGCTGGGCCTGATCCGTCAGCGCATCGCGTTCGCGGCGCCGATCGTCTCGACGTACTGCGCGCGCTCGTAGGCGCGCGGGTTGCCGCACGCGACCTGGCTGAGCCGTCCGCGCGCCTCGCCGAGCGTGAGGCCGTTCGCGTTCAGCCAGTCGGCGAGGCCGTGCCGCACGTCCCGCATGCGTCCGATGCCCTCCTGGAGGAGCGCCGAGGTCATCATCACGGCGTCCGCCCCGGCGAGGATCGCCTTTACAGCGTCCTGCGACGTGTGGACGCCGCCGGTCGCCGCGAGGCTCACGTCGATCCGGCCCCGGAGGATCGCGAGCCACCGCAGCGCGATGCGGAGCTCGTCGGGTCGCGAGAGCTCGAGGCTCGGCGAGACCTCGATCGCCGACACGTCGACGTCGGGTTGGACGAACCGGTTGAAGAGCACGAGGCCGTCGGCGCGCGCCTCGGCGAGGCGATGCGCGACGTTGGCGAACGCCGTGTAGTACGGGGACAGCTTGACCGCGACCGGCACCGTCACCGCGTGTCGCACCGCGTGGACGAGCCGGAGCGTCCGCTCCTCGATGCTCGCTCCCGAGGCGTAGGGGTCGGTCTCGACGGAGTAGACGTTCAGCTCGATCGCATCCGCCCCCGCCTCCTGCAGCAGCTCCGCCGTGCGCGTCCAGCCTCCGGCGGTCGTCCCGTTCAGGCTCGCGACCACCGGCACGTCGAGCTCCCGCCTGGCCTCGCGCACGAGGTCGAGGTAGGAGTCGAGATGGCCGTGGTCCACCGTCGCCATGTACGCCTTCGCCTCCCCGGCCTGCCCCTCTGCGTGCCAGAGGGCTTCGGACGAGGCGCCGGCGCCGTCGGTCACCTCTTCCTCGAACAGCGAGGGAAGGACGACCGCCCCAGCGCCGTGATCGACGATCGCTCGGAGCGTCTCGAGCTTCCCGGTGAGCGGGGAAGACGAGGCGATCAGGGGGCACTCGAGCGTCAGCCCGAGATACGTGGTGGTGAGGTCCGCGGACATCGCTCCTCCTTCGTCTCGGAGTGAAAGGATCGTCCCGGGCCGAGTCCCGGGGCATCCGGGGAGGCGCCGATCGGCGCTGCGGCTTATCCGCCGATGTAGGACATCTCGATGCGCGGCAGCTCGGCTGTGCCCTCGGTGCGGATCTCGGAGTAGCGGTCGGCGCGCCGCGTCCACACGCCTGCGATCTCGTCGCGGAGCTCGTCGTCCGTCGCGCCCGAGCGGACGAGCGCCCGGAGGTCGGTGCCGCGGATCGCGAACAGGCAGGTGTAGAGCTTCCCTTCCGCCGAGATGCGCGCGCGCGTGCAGTCGCCGCAGAACGGCTCGGTGACGGACGCGATCACGCCGATCTCGCCGGCGCCGTCGCGGTAGCGCCAGCGCCGCGCGACCTCGCCGCGGTAGGCCGACTCGACCGCCTCCAGCGGGAAGACCGCGTCGATCCGCTCGACGATCTCGGCGGCGGGCACGACGTCGTCGAGACGCCAGCCGTTCGTCGTGCCGACGTCCATGTACTCGATGAACCGCAGCGCATGGCCGGTGCCGCGAAAATGGCGGGCCATGTCGACGACGCCCGCGTCGTTGACCCCTCGCTTCACGACCGCGTTCACCTTCACCGGCAGGCCGACCGCCGTCGCGGCGTCGATCCCCTCGAGCACTCGGGAGACCGGGAAGTCGACGTCGTTCATCGCCTTGAAGGTCGCGTCGTCGAGCGAGTCGAGGCTCACGTTGATGCGGTCGAGCCCCGCGTCGCGGAGCGCCTGCGCCTTCCGCGCGAGGAGAGAGGCGTTCGTGGTGAGCGTCAGGTCGAGGCCGTCGATCGTCGCGAGCCGGGCCACGAGGCCCTCGAGCTCTTTCCGGAGCAGCGGCTCGCCACCGGTCAGCCGGATCTTCTCGACTCCGAGCGCGACGAACGCGCGCGCCACCCGTTCCAGCTCTTCGAAGCTCAGAAGCTCCCTGCGGTCCATGAACCGGTAGTCGTGTCCGAAGACCGACTTCGGCATGCAGTAGGCGCAGCGGAAGTTGCAGCGGTCGGTGACGGAGATGCGGAGGTCGCGAATCGGGCGACCGAGCGTGTCGAGAGGGTGCACACCCACAGCGTACGGAACGGGAGAATCCCCGCGTGCGCGCGCTCGACGTCGTCCTGCCCGAGTTCGACCACCACGAGGTGCACGCGATCGAGCTCGACGCGGATCCGGAGCGGGCGGTCGCCGCGTTCCTCGCGGCGCAGGCGGCGCCGGGGCGGGTCGTGGGGATGCTGTTCCGGCTGCGCGGGATCCGCACGAGGCCGACGATCGAGGGCCTGCTGACGGGGATCGGTTTCTCGGTTCTCAGTCGCTCGTCGAGCGAGGTGGTCATCGGGGGCGCGGGACGCCCCTGGACGGCGCGCGGCGGGATCCGTGCGCTCGCCGACGCCCGGCCGGGCGAGGTACGGGTCGCCGTCGACGTGCGGGCGTCGCCCCTCGACCGGGGTCGTTGCGTGCTGTCGACCGAGACGCGGATCCAGGCCGTCGACGACGAGGCGCGCGAGGCGTTTCGGAAGTACTGGCGTGTCGTGGGGCCGTTCTCCGGGCTCGTCCGACGGCGATGGCTACGTGCCGCCCGGGCGATCGCGCAGCACGACTGACGTCGCGGGGTGCGCGAGCACTTCCGGCGCCGGGATAGCGTTGCCCGATGTCGCGACGGGCTCCGATCCTCGCGCTCGTCGCGGTCACCGCGATCTGGGGCTACACGTTCGTCCCGGTGCAGGAGGCCCTGGCGGTCTACCCGCTGTTCGCGTTCCTCGCGGTTCGGTTCGCGATCTCGACGGTGGCGCTCGCGCCGTTCGCGTGGGGCTCGCTCCGCGGCCTCCCCCGGAGGGGATGGGCGGCCGGGCTCGGCGCCGGGGCGCTGCTCGCCGCCGCGTACGGGCTGCAGACGGCCGGCCTCGAGCTGACGACCGTCACGAGCACGGGCTTCATCACCGGGCTCTACGTGGTTTTCACCCCGCTGATCGCGCTCGCTGCTTTCCGGACGCCCGTTCCCGCGCCGGTCTGGGTCGGCGTCGTGCTCTCGCTCGCAGGGCTCCTGCTCCTGAGCGGCGCCCCGGGCGGCTCGTGGGCCGGGAACGCGCTCGTCCTCGGCAACGCCGTCGCGCAGTCGCTCCAGATCGTCGCGATGGAGCGGTTCGCCCCCCGTTACGACGCCCGCGCCCTGACGTTCCTGCAGATGAGCGTCGCCTTCGCGGGATTCGCGGTCGTCGCCGTCGCCGCAGGGCAGGTCGAGGCTCCGCCGGACGCCAAGACCTGGTACGCGCTCGTCGTCACCGGCGTGTTCGCCGGCGCCCTCGGCTACCTCGTCGCGACCTGGGTGCAGTCGCGGACGACCGCCGCACGGGCCGCGCTCGTGTTCACGCTCGAGGCTCCGTTTGCTGCGCTCTTCGGGGTGCTGCTCCTCTCGGAGCGGCTCGGCTGGGCCGGTTGGACGGGCTGCGCCGTGATGCTGACGGGCATCGTGCTCGCCGAGCCGGCGGCGGCCTCGGTCCTGCGACGTCTCGTGCCCGTGCGCTCGTAGTGGACGCCGTCGCCCTCGCCCTCGCCTCTGCGGCGCTGTTCGGCGCCATGCCCGTTGCAGTCCGCTTCGCCCTCGTCCCGCCGCTCGTGCCCGCTGCCGTCGGCGCCCTGCTGATGCAAGTCGGGACGTTCACCGTGCTGTGCGTCGCGGCCGCGATCCAGGGAGGCGTCACCCTCGACGGCCTCGTGCCGTTCCTGATCGCGGGTGCGATCGCTCCCGGCCTCTCGAACCTCTTCATCACGATCGGCATCCGCGAGGCCGGCTCCTCGCGCGCCTCCGTCGCCTTCGGCATGGCGCCGCTGTTCGCGGTCACGATGGCCGTCCTCGTGTTCGACGAGCGGCCCGGCGTCGTGGTGCTGCTCGGTGCCCTGCTCATCGTCTGCGGCGGCGTCGCGCTCGCGCTCGAGCCGGAGCGGCCGCGTCACGTCCGTCGGCTCGGAATCGCGTTCGCGCTCGTCGGGGCCGCGCTCTTCGCGCTCCGCGACAACCTGGTCCGCGACGAGTCGCTCGAGACGGAGGTGCCGTCGATGACCGCCGGCGCCGCGATGCTGGCGTCGAGCCTCGTCGTCACGTCGTGCGTCGTCCTCGTCCGCAGGAATCGCGTCGTCTGGCCGGCGCGGGTCGTCGGGCGGTGGCTGCTCCCGGGCGCGTTCGTCGGTTTCTCGTACGTCGCGCTCTTCGAGGCGTTCTACCGCGCCACGGTGTCGGTCGTCGCGCCGATCGTCGCGACCGAGTCGCTGTTCGGCGTCGTCTTCTCGGCGCTGCTGCTGCAGCGGACGGAGCTCGTCGGCCGCCGGGTCGTGCTGGGCGCCGCCCTCGTGGTGACGGGCGGCGCCCTGATCGCGGCCTTCCGCTAGCGCGTTACTTCTTGACGGGGTTGAAGTAGTGCTTCTGGAGCCAGAACGCGACCTTCTTGCCCATCACCGTGCCCTGGACGTCCGCCGTCCGGAAGTGGATGCCGCCCCGGATCCGAGCCTCGATGACCTCCTTCGTGGCGAGCGAGAACCGCTCGAAGTGCCGCGGCTGTCCCGGGAACCTGTCGGAGTGGATGTCGAACGCGATCTTGTCCGTCCCGAAGAACTCGCGGAACGTCCGGAACACCGAGCCGCTCACGCATCCGTGACCCGACGGATGGTCGGGGAACGGCGGCGTGGCGAGACCCGCGCCGGTCGAGCGACGGAAGAGCGACTCCCAGTTCGGGTCGCCGATCGTCGCGGCGTTGCCGTCGCTCTCGCCCTCGCGGATCGCCGCCCGCGGCCGCCAGAACATGTAGTGGTACTTGTCGTTCCAGCAGCTCGTCGCTGCGTCGGACATGGCGACGTTGATCATCGCGTAGAGCCGGGCCTGCTTGAAGGTGTTGAGGCCGTACCGGTTCGGTGCGGCCAGGTCGCGGGCCATGCGGTTGTAGAGCGCCGCTGGCGGGAACTGCCAGAAGACCGCCGCCGTCGTCTGGTCGGCCGTGCGCGTCGTGCTGTTGATCGCGCCGAGCGACTTCACCTCGTTGTAGTCCTCGGCGTAGTCGGAGCTCGTGAGAGCGGGCGGGCCCTCCGAGCGGAACTGCGACGGGCTCTGGATAACGAAGGGCTTCAGGTTGCCCACCCAGCCGTCGGGATCGAACGCCGGGGCGGCCGGCCAGCCGATCGGCCGCCAGTCTCCGGGATCCGTGCCGATCGTCGGGGTGAAGGCCGCCAGGTAGCCGTCGTTCTGCCGCGACGCGAGCATCGCGGCCGCGGCCGCTTCGCCTGCCTCGACGCCGTCGGCCTTGGCCGCGGCGACCAGCGCGGCTGCTGTGGTCATGCGGGCCCAACAGCTGCGCACCAGGCTCATGCGGATCCCCTCTTTTCCTTGGCAGACATGGACCCACCGTGGGTGTCAGAGGATCGGCACGCCTGCGCGCGAGCTTGAGGTCTCCGAGGAGATGACGATCGTCCCCGAGGCCGTCGAGAAAGGGCGAGAACGATGCGTCCACTAGCGCGTCAGCGCTCGACGATCGAGCGCCGCCCTCGTGGTGACGGGCGGCGCTGGATGGCCGTCGTGCGCGGCTGCCCTCTAGCTCAACAGTTCGGCGTCGCGGCAGGGATGATGAGCGCGGCGTCCTTCGGGACGACGTAGCTCACCCACACCTCGGTTGTCCCGGGGCCAGGGTTGTAGGCCCGGTGGACGTTGCCGAAGCCCTCGTCGACGACGACCTCGCCCGCGTTGAAGGTCAGCTCGGAGCAGTCGTCCTGCACCATCGTGAACTTGCCGGACTTGACGATCACCATCCCGGGGCCGGCGTGCGTGTGCCAGTTCGGCCCCTCGCCAGGCCCGAGCGTGATCCTCTGGATCGCCGCGTCCGCCGGCTGGCCGAGCAGACGCGAGAGGCCCCGTGCGAGCTCCTGATGGTCCTCCTTGAGCGTGATCGTGCCGCGTGCCGGAACCTCGATCGTGATCGCGTAGACGCCCACGGCCATGACACCGGCAAGGCCCGCCAGCCCGATCGTGAGGACGGCGATCCTCGAGCGCATCTTCATGGTCTCTCCTTTCCCGACGGGAGGCCTTCCACGATGCGCCCCCCTTTTCTCGAGTGGTCGTGCCGAGGCTAGGAGGCGGCGCCGATCCGCACTACCGGGGTGGCAGGTAAGCGCTCGGGGGGCTGCCCTCCCGTCCGTCCGGGTGTTGGGGCGCTTGACCTGGCCCGCCCGATCACGGACAACTACGTCGCACCCACCACGGGAGGCCGGTCGCGTTGGAGGCTCGGAACAGCGGGGGAGTGCAGGAGGCGAGCACGCGGGCGGCCGACGACCTTGCCGAGTTGCGCGCCTCGCGACGTCGACTCGTGCTCGAGGCCGACGCGGACCGCAGGTGGATCGAGCGCGAGCTCCACGACGGGGTGCACCAGCACCTCATCGCGCTGGCGGTGAACCTGCAGGTCGCATGCGCGCTCGCGGAGACCGATCCGGCCGAGGCGAATGCCCTCCTCGAACAGATGAGGCGCGACGTCATGGGCGCGCTGGAGGAGCTCTCGGCGCTCGCGCTGAGGATCCATCCGCCTGTCCTCGAGGCGGGCGGCCTTGCGGCGGCCCTGCGCGCGATCCTGTCCGGCGCCGGCGCCGGCACGGCCGCGTCGGTCGACGTGAAGACGCATGTGCGCCATCCACCCGAGGTTGTCGCCACCGTGTACCTGTGCTGCCTGGCCGTGATCGGGCGCGCCGACGCACACGTCACCGTCGAGGACCGCGACGGCGCGCTCGCATTCGAGATCGTCGCCGACGGTCCCCCGCCGACCGCCTTCGACGGGCTGCGCGACCGGGTCGTGGCGCTCGGCGGCACCTTGACCGTCGAGTCGACGGATGCCGGCGCAACGCGCGTCTGCGGCTCGCTTCCGTCCTCGTGAGGCCGTAGATGGTTGATCGGGAAATGGATCAGGGCGTCTTGCAGGCGTCACGCACCGCGAGGCTGCGTCCTCGGTCGCCCCGATATGACGGGCATATCGGGGCTCCCTGCGTCCTTGCCTCGCGGCACGTGCCGCGTGCCATCCACCGTGACCATTTCCCGATCAACCATCTAGCTGCTCTCTGCGAGGTAGAGCACGACGGCCTTGACGCGCTTGTGGACGGCGGTCTCCCACCCGAGCCCGAGCTTGAGGAAGATCGAGTGGATCACCTTCTCGACCGACCGCTCCGTCAGCACGAGCGCCTCGGCGATCGCCGCGTTGTTCTTCCCCTCCGCCATCTCGCGCAGCACGTCCCGCTCACGAGGAGTCAGCTCGTTGAGCGGCGAGCCCTCGGCCCGCGCACTCTCCGCCACGAGCGCGTCCACGACCTTCGGGTCGAGCATCGACCCGCCCTCCGCGACGGCCTCGACGGCGGCAACGATCTGTGCGATGTCGGTGACGCGCTCCTTCAGGAGGTAGGCACGTCGCTCGCTGCCGCCTTCGAGGAGCGCGAGTGCGTAGCCCGGTACCGCGTACTGGCTCAGCACAACGACACCGACCTCGGGGTGCGTCTCGCGCAAGCGGATCGCCGCCTGAATTCCCTCGTCCGTTCCTCCCGGGGGCATGCGGATGTCCGTGACGACCACGTCCGGCCGCTCTGCCTCGACGGCGTCGAGCAGCGAGTCGACGTCCCCGCACGCGGCGGCGACCTCGAGTTCGTCTCGAGTGTCGAGCAGGCGGCTGAGGCCCTCGCGGACGAGGTACTGATCCTCGGCCAGCACGATCCTGATCGGCACGCGCTGAGGATACGGCGGTGACCTCGTGTTTCCCAGGGTCTGGCGGATCGCCGTCGTCTGCCCTGCTCGTCCTCGTCGTCGACGACAGCGAGACGAACCGGAAGCTCTCTCGTGACGTGCTCCGCGCAGCGGGCTTCCTGACGCTCGAGGCGGCGACCGGGCGCGAGGCGATCGCTCTCGCTCGAGACCGCCGGCCGGATGTGATCCTGCTCGACCTGCGGCTTCCGGACATGGAGGGCGTCGACGTCGCGCGTACGCTCCGGGACGAGCCCCGAACCGCGCGTATCCCGGTCGTCGCCCTGAGCGCCGTGCGCCACCTCGGCGACGGGGACTTTCTGCGCTCGGCCGGATTCGACGGCTACATCGCGAAGCCGATCGACGTCCGGGCGTTCCCGGAGCAGGTCCGCGAGTCCTGCCGCGAACGCGACGCGTGACCCTCGGCCGAGCCGATCGTCCGGCGACGGGTGCCAGCACCCCGGGGAGGGCACAGGCAGGCACGGTAGGCATCGGGACGGACATCTTCGATCCTTGCGGCGAAGACTGGACGGACACGTGCCCACATGTGATCATCGTCACGATTCGGCCACCGTCGGGCGGCTGGAAAAGGAAAGGGGGGCGGCGTGAGAATGCGGAGCCTGTTGATCGGAGGGATGGTGGGGCTGCTGGGGCTGCTCGTCGCCGGGGGGCTCACAGCCTGCGGCGGCTCGGGCGACAATGCGCCCGCGGACTTCGTCCTGCAACGCGAGGCCGACAAGTTCGAGATCGGCCAGATCGAGAAGACGTTCCACGAGGCGATGTCGAAGAAGGACATCGACCTCCTCATGAGCCAGTGGGCACCGAACGCAACGCTCACCTTCGGGCCCGGCCGGACCGCGACGGGAAAGGCGCAGCTCCGGAAGATGTGGCTGAAGTCCACCCCGTTCAAGCCGGAGACACACTGGGTCTCGAGCCACCCGGCGTACAAGCTCCGCATCACCGTCAGCGGCGACCGGGGCACGCTGCACTTCGAGTGCCACTTCATCGACTACAAGACGGGCAAGGTGGCGGCGACCACCGTCGCCGACCAGGACGTCGCGCGGATCGGCGGACGCTGGCTGGTGACCAACATGGTCGGGGGGACGACCGAGCTGAAGCCCTAGTGCTGTCGGAGGTCATGTGCGCGAGCGCGCGACAGTCGCGGACTCCGGGCGTCGGCGGGGGCTGAGCCCGGACGACAATCCGCTCGTCCGGGCCGTCGGCCGGCTTCCGGTCGGCGTCCACGTCAAGCTGCTGGTAGCCTTCGTCGGCACGGCGCTCCTCGGCGTCGCAGTGGTCATGCTCGGGCTTCGGCTCCTGGGGGAGTCGAACACCAGGGTGGTCACCCTGGGCGAGCTCCAGGAACGAGCCACCGAGTATGGGAGGCTCCGCAGCGACACCCTCCACATCCGCCTGCTGCTGACGGAGAACGTCGGCGACGACTACTACAAGGTCTGGCCTTTCGGGCGTGCGACCGGTCGGGACGCGGACGGCGTGCTCGCCGTCAACCAGGCGACCGCGAACGCCGTCGCCAGGATCGCGCCGTCGACGCGCCCCGACATCCTCGGGTTCGCGCCTCCGCCCGAGGACGAGCGCAAGCTCCGCAGCATCCGCGCGAGAAGCGAGGAGCTATCGACGGTGTTGCGCGCGATCATCGCCGCTGACCCCGCCGGACCGGGCTCGACCATCTCGCGCCGTCGTCAGAGCAGCGCCGAGCGGCTCGCAATCGATCTGAACCAGCTCGCGACGGAGCTCGCGAACGAGACGCGGACGAAGACCGATGCCGTGATCGCAGAGAGCGCGGGCGCGTACGAGAGCTCGCGGAACCTCTTCATCGGAGTGGCCGCCGCAGCGGTCGTGCTCGCGCTGACGCTGGGCTTCGTCCTCTCGTGGTCGCTGATCGGGCCGATCAAGAGAATCGGGGCACGGCTCGCCGCGACCGCATCGGGCGACTTCGCAGGACACGTCGACGTCAGCAACCGCGACGAGCTCGGCGCGCTGGCGGCCGACGTCAACCGGATGAACGACCAGCTGACGCGGCTCTACCTGGAGCTCGAGACGGCGAGCCGGCACAAGTCGGAGTTCCTGGCCAGCATGTCCCACGAGCTCCGGACGCCGCTGAACGCGATCATCGGCTTCTCGCAGGTGCTCCGCGAGGGGATGGCCGGCGGCGTGAACGAGAAGCAGGCGGAGTACCTCGAGGACATCCTCGCCTCGGGCTACCACCTGCTCTCGCTCATCAACGACGTGCTCGACCTGGCGAAGGTCGAAGCCGGGCAGATCGAGCTCGACGTCGCGCCGTTCTCGCTGCAGGAGGCGCTCCGGCGGGGTGTCGTGATGGTGCGCGAGCGCGCGATGGATGACGGGGTGCGGGTCACGCTCGAGCCGAACGAGGAGGTCGACCTCGTCGCAGGCGACGAGCGTCGAATCAGGCAGGTCGTCGTGAATCTCCTCTCGAACGCGGTGAAGTTCAGCCCGGCCGGTGGCGCCGTCGACGTCCGGGCGACGCGGGTGAACGGCGAGGTGAGGGTCTCCGTCGCGGACTCTGGGCCAGGCATCGCGGAGCGCGATCTGGAGCGGATCTTCGAGGAGTTCCAGCAGTCGGAGACCGGGCTGGAGCTGCGCGAGGGGACGGGGCTCGGTCTCGCGCTCTCGAAGCGGCTCGTCGAGCTGCACGGCGGCCGGATCTGGGTCGACAGCGAGCCGGGCAGGGGAAGCACGTTCGTGTTCACGCTGCCTGCGAGGACGTCGTAGCCGTGGCCGGCGAGCAGGTCCTCGTCGTCGAGGACAACGAGAAGAACATGAAGCTGTTCCGTGACG
>NZ_DASTCS010000009.1:0-86060 GCF_035710885.1 Gaiella sp.
CGACCGGGTGAGGATCGCGACGGGGCTGCCGGCACGCGCTACGACGACCGCGGCACCCGTCCCCGTGAGCTCCGTGAACACGTCGTCGACGGAGGCCGTGGCGTCGACAGCGGCGAGGGGCGGCTGCATCGCGACGGCCACGTCGTCGTTCAGCGCATCGGGATTTCGGAACACGCGGTCGAGCAGGCTCCGCTCCTGGAGCGAGCCGACGACGTCCGTCAGGTCGTCGACCGGCTCGGCTCGCACGACCGGCAGCTGCGAGATCCCGTAGCGCTGCATCAGGTCGATCGCCGCGCCGACCTTCCTGTGCGCGTCGACGACGACGAGCTCCGGCACGCCCGAGTCCTCGCCCACCTTGAAGCGGATCACCTCGTCGACCGTGGGCGCCGGTGCGCGGCGCTCCATGAAGCCGTACTGGATCATCCAGTTGTCGTCGTAGAACTTCGAGAGGTACGAGCGGCCGCCGTCGGGGAACGTCATCAGCACCGTCGACCCCGGGCCGAGCCGCCTGGCGACCTCCAGCGCTGCCCAGGCGGTCGACCCGCACGAGCCACCGACGAGCAGGCCCTCCTCGCGGGCGAGACGCCGGGCGGTGAGGAACGAGTCCCGGTCGGAGACGCGGACCCACTCGTCCACGACGGAGGGGTCCATCGTCTTCGGCCACGAGTCCTTCCCGATGCCCTCGACCAGGTACGGGTGCAGCGGGTGCGCCTCGTCCGCGGTGAACACCGATCCCTCGGGGTCCGCGCCCACGATCCGCACGGAGCTCTTGCGCTCCTTGAAGTACCGCCCGATCCCCGAGATCGACCCCCCGGTGCCGACGGACACGATGATCGCGTCGATCTCGCCGCTCGTCTGCTCCCAGAGCTCCGGGCCCGTCGTCAGGTAGTGCGCCTCCGGGTTCGCCTCGTTCGAGTACTGGTCGGGCTTGAAGCCGCCCGGGATCTCCTCGGCGAGCCTGTCCGACACCGAGTAGTAGCTCTCGGGGGAGTCGTGCTCGACCGCGGTCGGCGTGATCACCACCTCCGCGCCGTACGCCCGCAGCGTCGAGATCTTCTCCTGGCTCATCTTGTCGGGCATCACGAAGATGCAGCGGTACCCGCGATGCGCGGCGGCGATCGCGAGCCCGACGCCGGTGTTCCCCGAGGTCGGCTCGACGATCGTCCCACCGGGCCGGAGGCGACCGTCGCGTTCCGCCGCCTCGATCATCGCGAGGCCGATCCGGTCCTTGTTCGAGCCGCCGGGGTTCATGAACTCGAGCTTCGCGAGCAGCGTGGCGCCGGTCTCGCGCCCGAACGAGACGAGCCGCACGATCGGAGTCGAGCCGACGAGATCGAGGAGGGTCGGATACTCGCGGCCCATGCGCGCGGAAGCCTAGATGATCACCGTCGAGTCGCCGGGCGACCGGCCGAGGGTCAGAAGCGGACGATGCGCCTGGCGCCGACGGGTGGGTTCGAGCGGTGGTCGAGCCGCTGGATCTCCACCGTCCGCCCCGACCGGGGCGCGTGGATCATCCGGCCGTGCCCGATGTAGAGCCCGACGTGGCCGAGCCCGCTGAAGAAGACGAGATCCCCGGCGCGCAGCGCCGAGCGAGGGACGGAGCGGCCCACGGAGTAGAGCGCCGCGGCGTTGTGCGGCAGCCGGACGCCCAGCCTCCCGAAGACCCAGTGGACGAGACCCGAGCAGTCGAACCCCGAGGGGGAGGCCCCGCCCCACACGTACGGGGCGCCGAGCTGCTTTCGTGCGAGCTTCACCGCCCGCTGGCCGAGTGGCACGCGCACGGGCTTCGGGGGGAGCACGAACTTCGCCGGGCTCTCGACGCTCCCGGCGAGGAGTGGCCGCTTCGTGTCCGCGTGCGCGGGGCGTGCCGCCAGAGCCACGCAGATCGCGCAGATCAGACACAGGAACGTGGCTATGACGAGGCGACGAGGCATCGGCAGGCGGGAAGCGGCACGGGACGGCGTGGACTCGATAGCCGCGGGGTGCGGCGCGCCGTCGGTGTCAGCGACCGCGGAACCGTACCAAGGTTCCTGCTGCCCGGAGGTCAGGTCCTGCCCGCCGGAGGGCTAGGTTCGGGTTCGGGCTCGAAGCTCGTCGGCGCTTCGAGGCAGTCTCGATGAGCACTTGCGGCCCGCGAAGCGGGACGCCTTCAGGGATCTGCCCCCGCCGCCGGCGGGGGACCCGAGCGGCGGGAATCCGCACGGCGGCATCCCGCTCGCGAACGAACTCAGTGCCGGAAGTGACGCCGACCCGTGTGCACCATGGCGGCGCCCGCCTCGCGGACGGCTGCGACCACGTCCGCGTCGCGCTTCGACCCGCCGGGCTGGATGATCGCGCGCACGCCTGCCTGGAGCGCGACCTCGGGGCCGTCGGCAAAGGGGAAGAACGCGTCCGAGGCGAGCACCGCCCCGCTGAGCGAGTGACCGTGGTCGCGCGCCTTCTCGACCGCGATCCGGACGGCGTCCACGCGGCTCATCTGCCCGGCCCCGATGCCGAGCGTCTGACCGCCGCGTGCGATCACGATCGCGTTCGAGGTGACGTGCTTCGCGACCGTCCAGGCGAAGAGGAGCTCGTCCCACGTCGCGGTGTCGGGGTCGCCGCACACGACGTCCATCGCGTCGGGAGGGTCTCCGTTCGCGTCTCGATCCTGTACGAGCAGGCCGCCGAGCACCCGCCGCAGATCGCGCTCGCTCGTGACGAACGCGCGCCGCTCCCCGTCCACGAGAACGCGGACGTTTGGCTTCGCGACGAGCTCCTCCAGCGCTTCATCGTCGTAGGCGGGTGCCAGGAGCACCTCGACGAACTGGGCGGCGAGAGCCTTGCCGAGCGCAGGCCCCACCTCCCGGTTGAGCACGACCACGCCGCCGTAGGCCGATACGGGATCGGAGGCGAGCGCGTTCTCGTACGCCTCCTCGATCGTGTCGGCGACGGCGACCCCGCAGGGGTTTGCGTGCTTGACGATCACCGCCGCCGGCCCGTCGAGCTCGAGCATCAGGAGACGCGCTGCCGAGAGGTCGCCGAGGTTGTTGAACGAGAGCGGTCTCCCCTGGAGCTGCTCGACGCGCGCCAGCAGATGCGTCCTCGAGCCTCGCTGCGTGTAGTAGGCGGCCCGCTGATGAGGGTTCTCGCCGTAGGGAAGATCGAGGTAACGGTCGAACACGGGAACGAACGTGTCGGGGAACGAGTCGTCTCGCCCGAGCCAGCCGGCGACGGCGGCGTCGTACGAGGCGGTGCGCTGGAAGGCGCGCGCGGCGAGCGTCCGGCGCGTCTCGGCCGAGACCTCCGCGTTCCTCCGGAACTCCTCGATCAGCGGCTCGTAGTCCTCCGGGCGGGAGATGGGCACGACGTGCGCGTGGTTCTTGGCCGCGGCGCGGAGCAGTGCGGGGCCGCCGATGTCGATCTGCTCGATGGCGTCCTCCCACGGGACGTCCAGCCGGCCGACGGTGCGCTCGAACGGATAGAGGTTGACGCAGACGAGGTCGATCGGCGCGATGCCGTGTGCCTCGAGCTGAGCGAGGTCGTCGGGGAGGTCCCGGCGGGCCAGGATCCCGCCGTGCACGGCGGGGTGCAGCGTCACTACGCGGTGCCCGAGCAGGTCGCCGAACCCGGTGAGCTCCTCGAGCGGGATCACCGGGACGCGCTCGTCCCTGAGCAGCTTCGCCGAGCCGCTCGACGCGAGCACCTCGACGCCCAGCCCGACGAGCTCGCGCGCGAACGCGGCGACTCCCGTCTTGTCGTAGACGGAGATCAGGGCCCGGCGGATCGTCACGCCGCGATCAGCTCCTTGACGACCTCCGGCAGGAGCCGGTGCTCGACGGCCTGGACTCGAGCGCGGAGCGTCTCGGGCGTGTCGCTCGGCTCGACCGGCACGGGCTCGACTCGGATCACCGGGCCCGTGTCGACACCTTCGTCGACCCAGTGCACCGTCGCGGCCGTCTCGCTCACCCCCGCGGCGAGCACGTCCTCGATCGGGTGCGGCCCCGGGAACTCCGGCAGCGGTGCAGAGTGTGTGTTGACGATCCTCCGGCCGAAGACCTCGAAGAACCGCGGCCGGAGCAGCTGCATGTAGCCGGCGAGGACGACGAGCTCCACGCCGCGCTGCGCGAGCCAGCGCGCGAGCGCCTCGTCACGCTCCTCGCGGCTCGCATAGTCCTCGGCCTCGAACACGGCGGTCGGGACACCGGCCGCCTCCGCTCGCGCGAGCGCCCGCACCCCCGGCCGGTTGGACGCGACGGCGGCGATCGGCAGCCCCGCGTCGATGAGCGCCTGGAGGTTCGTCCCCTCCCCGCTGACCAGGACGCCGATCACGCGTCGCCCCACTCGACGCCCTCGACGCCGGCCTCGAGGCGGCCGATCACGTGGTCGCCCGGACCGACGTCACCCGCCGGGACGACTGCGCAGAAGCCGATCCCGATGTTGAACACCCGGCGCAGCTCGTCCTCGGCGACTCCGTGCCCGGCGAGCCACGCGAAGACCGGGGGGCGCTCCCACGTGCCCGGGTCGACCACCGCGCCGACGCCCTGCGGCAGGATGCGCGCGAGGTTGCCCGCGATCCCGCCGCCCGTCACGTGCGCGAGCCCGCGGACGTCGGCGCGCGCCCTGAGCGCCCGGACCTGCTCGAGGTAGCAGCGTGTGGGGGGAAGCAGCAGCTCGGCGTCGAACGGGCCGTCACCGACGATCCGGCGGACGAGCGAGAAGCCGTTCGCGTGGATTCCCGCAGACGGGAGCCCGACGACGACGTCGCCCGGCTCGGCGCGAGACCCGTCGATCAGCGCCTCCCGCTCGACGATCCCCACGACGGTGCCGCAGAAGTCGACCTCCTCGTCCCGGTAGATCCCGGGGAGCTCGGCGGTCTCGCCGCCGAGGATCGCACAGCCCGAGGCCCGGCAGACCTCGGCCGCCCCCTCGACGAGCTCGGCGACCTGCTCGGGGTCGATCGTGCTCGCCGCGACGTAGTCGAGGAAGAAGAGCGGCTCGGCGCCTGTCGTCAGGACGTCGTTGATCCCGTGCGCGGCGAGGTCGGCGCCGCACCAGCTGAGCTTCCCCGCGCGGCGTGCCAGCACGAGCTTCGACCCGACCGAGTCCGTCGACGCGGCGAGCAGCCTCCGGCCGTCGATCGCGAAGAGCCCGGCGAAGGCGCCGAACCCTCCCACCACCCCGGGTGTCCGGGTCGAGGCGACGGCCGCTCGCAGGCGGTCGACGACGGCCTCGGCCGTCGCGAGGGAGACCCCCGCGGAGGCGTACGTCTGGTTCTCTGACGGCACGAGCCGAGCCTAGCGCTGGGCCGGGCCGGGCGTATTCCCAACGCGGCTCCGACGCGGTGGGGGCGAGTGCCGCTACGAGTGGGCGACGGTCGGCTCGAAGCGATGCTTCGCCGCGAGGCGCTCGTCGGGCACGCGGGTCGGGTAGCTGCGCGTGAAGCACGCGCGGCAGACGGACTCCTCCGGAAGGCCCGTCGCCCACTGCATCCCGTCGAGGGACAGGTAGTGCAGGCTCGTCGCCGCGACGTGCTCCCGCATCTCCTCGACCGAGCGGTGCGCCGCCGCCAGCTCGGCCTCGTCGGCCATGTCGATCCCGTAGAAGCAGGGCGAGACGACGGGCGGCGAGGAGATCCGGACGTGCACCTCCGCCGCACCCGCCTCGCTCAGCATCTGGACGAGCTGGCGCATCGTGTTGCCGCGCACGATCGAGTCGTCGACGATCACGAGCCTGCGCCCGGCGATCTCGTCGAGCGGGTTGAACTTGAGCCTGATCCCCTGTCTGCGAAGCTCCTGGTCGGGCTCGATGAACGTCCTGCCGACGTAGCGGTTCTTGATGAGCCCTTCCTCGTACGGGATGCCGGACCTCTTCGCGTAGCCGACGGCCGCCGGCGTGCCGGAGTCGGGAATCGGCATCACGAGGTCGGCGTCGGCGGGGGCCTCCTCGGCGAGCCTCTCCCCCATCCTTACGCGCGCCGCGTGCACGCCCGTCCCCCCGAGCGAGGAGTCGGGCCGCGCGAAATAGACGTGCTCGAAGATGCACGCCGCCGTCCGGCCCTGCGGAACCGCCTGCGCGGCGTGGCAGCCCTCCTCGTCCACCCAGACGACCTCGCCCGGGAGCACGTCCCGCACGACCTCCGCGCCGACCAGGTCGAGTGCGCAGGTCTCGGAGGCGACAACCCAGTCGTCGCCGATCCGGCCGAGGGTGAGCGGGCGGACCCCGAGCGGGTCGCGGAAGGCGACGAGGACGCCGTCCGCGATCGCGACCACCGAGTAGGCCCCCTCGAGCCGACGCATCGTCGCCGCGACGGCGTCGGGGAGCGGAGCGGGATCGCGACCCAGGAGCGCGGCGATCACCTCCGTGTCGGACGTCGTGTCGAGGCGCACGCGGTCCGCGCGGAGCTCGTCTCGCAGCGGCGTCGGGTCGACGAGGTTCCCGTTGTGGCCCAGCGCGACGGTACGAACCGCCCCGTGGTGGACGAGCGGCTGCGCGTTCGACCAGTAGGCGCCTCCCGTGGTGGAGTACCGCGTGTGGCCGATCGCGACCTCGCCCGGGAGCGCGGCCAGCTTCTCCTCGTCGAAGACCTGTGGCACGAGGCCCATCTCGCGGAGCGCGGTCACACGGCCTCTCTCGGAGACGGCGATCCCGGCCGACTCCTGCCCACGGTGCTGGAGCGCGAAGAGCCCGAAGTAGGTAAGCCGCGCGACGTCGCGCTCGGTCGAGCGGACGCCGAAGACGCCGCACATCAGCGGCCTCCCTCGTACGCCTCGGTGAGCCGCTCGAGCGGGATCCCGAGCAGCTCGTGGCCGCCGACCGTGCCGATCCGCCTGACGTCGACGTCGCCCCCGGTCGGGTCGGGCTCGACTTGGTCCGACGGGACCGCGACGATCACCTGGCCGCCGACCTCGCCGAAGAGCGTGAGCGGATCGTCGTCGAGCTCGAGGGACGCGCCCAGGCCGCTCCAGAGCGCGGCCTCGGCCAGGGCAACGGCGAGGCCGCCCTCTGCCACGTCGTGCACGAGCGACGCGTGCCGGGCGGCACGGGTCGCGTACCCGACGAGCGCGGCCTCCGAGGCGAGGTCGAGCGACGGCGTACCGCCCGGCGCGCCCCAGCGCGCCTGCGCCTCGGAGCCCGCCAGCGTGAGCGGCGAGCGCGACCGCGCCAGCAGGAGCGCGTCGCCTTCGCGCCAGCCGCGAGGAACGCGCCGGACATCGGGCACGACACCGACGCAACCCACGACGGGCGTCGGTGGGATCGACCGTCCGTCCGTGTCGTTGTAGAGCGAGACGTTGCCCGAGACGATCGGGACGCCGAGCGCCTCGCAGGCGAGCCCCATCCCCTCGATCGACTCCGCCAGCTCCCAGCCGATCTCCGGCTTCTCGGGGTTGCCGAAGTTGAGGCAGTCCGTGAAGCCGAGCGGCTCGCCGCCGACGCACGCCACGTTTCGCGCCGCCTCGAGGATCGCGAGCTGACCGGCCACGCGCGGGTCGAGGGCGCCGAGGCGTCCCTGCCCGTCGAGCGTGACGGCAAGGCCGCGCCAGTCCGGGCGGAGCCGGAGCACCGCCGCGTCGAGCCCCGGGCGGCGAACCGTGCGGGACTGGACGAGCTGGTCGTACCGGCGCGTCACGAAGGCCCGCGAGCGAAGCGCCGGAGAGGCGAGCAGCTCGAGCACGGCCTCCGCGGTCGGCGGCACGGCGGTGGGCGTCTCCCCCGGCGGGATCCGCGGCTCCCGCTCGACCGAGTAGCGGGGGCAGTGGTCCGTGAGAAAGCCTGCGGGGATCGCGCCGACCTCCTCGCCGTCCCACAGGGCGCGAAGGAGACCGGTTTCGGTCACCTCGCCGATCACCGCGCGGTGGAGCTCCCAGCGGTCGATCACGGCCTCCACGTCCGCGAGCCGGTCGGGAGCGACGATCGCCACCATCCGCTCCTGCGACTCCGAGATCATCACCTCCCACGGCTCCATGCCCTCCTCGCGCTGGGGCACCCGGTCGAGGTGGACGTCGATCCCGTAGTCGGCCGCCATCTCCGAGAGGGACGACGCGAGGCCGGCGGCACCACAGTCCTGGAGCGAGAGCACGAGGCCCCGCTCGACGAGCTCGACGGAGACCTCGATCAGCCGCTTGCCGGTGAAGGGGTCTCCGACCTGGACGGAGGGTCGCTTGTCGGCATCTCCCTCCCCCAGCTCGGCGCTCGCCAGCACGGACGCGCCGCCGATCCCGTCGCGGCCGGTGGTCGCGCCGTAGAGGAGCACGAGCGACCCCGCGCCCGTCGCCCTGGCCCGCGTGAGCTGCTCCACGGGGAGCAGCCCGACGCACATCGCGTTGACGAGGCAGTTCGACGCATAGCTGTCGTCGAACACCACCTCACCGCCAACGGTGGGCACGCCAACGCAGTTGCCATAATGGCCAACACCTCCGACCGCGCGGGAGAAGTGGTCGTCGGGAGCGCCGAAGCGCAGCCCGTCGAGGAGGGCGACGGGGCGCGCGCCCATCGCCGAGATGTCTCGCAGGATCCCCCCGACGCCCGTTGCCGCGCCCTGGAACGGCTCCACGGCCGAGGGATGGTTGTGGCTCTCCACCTTGAACGCGACGGCGAGACCGTCGCCGAGGTCGAGCACGCCCGCGTTCTCACCCGGCCCCTGGAGCACGTGGGGGCCCTCGCTCGGGAGCCGCCGCAGCAGGAGGGCGGAGTGCTTGTAGCCGCAGTGCTCCGACCAGAGCAGCGAGAAGACCGCGAGCTCGAGATGGTTCGGCTCGCGCGCCAGCAGGCTGACGATGCGATCGAGCTCCCCGTCCGTGAGGCCGAGCTGGCGATGGAGCGGCTGTTCCGCGACCGGGCTCAGAAGGTCAGTCTACCCCCGGGCCCTGTCGTCACCGGTCGGCGGCCGCCCGCGCCTGGCCGAGCGCGCCCGGATGACGGAGACCCGTCGAGGGCCCGGCCGGTGGGTGGTCGCGCGTGCAGGCCGGACAGGCTCTAGCGTCACGGGCGTGTCACGGCGCGACCTCGGCCTGCTGCTCGCGCTGTCGGCGATCTGGGGCTCCTCGTTCCTCTTCATCAAGCTGGGCGTCGACGAGCTCGAGCCGTCCGTCGTCGTCCTCGTCCGCGTCGCGGTCGGTGCCCTCGTGCTCCTGCCGCTGGTGGCGGGCCGCGGCGGTCTCCGCGGGCTGCGGGGCCACCTCGTGCCGATCGTCGCGCTGGCCGCGCTCAACAACGTGCTCCCCTTCTGGCTCCTCGCCTTCGCCGAGACGCGGATCGACTCGGGGCTGACGGCGGTGATCCAGGCGGCTGCGCCCATCTTCACCGTGCTCCTGGCGTCGTGGATCGACCGGACGCAGCGGGTGCACGGTGCTCGCCTGGTGGGCGTCGGCGTCGGCTTCCTCGGTGTCGTGCTCCTCGTCGGCGTCCAGGAAGGCGGCCAGCTCGTGGGCGCGCTCGCGGTGATCGGGACGGCGCTGTGCTACGGAGGCTCCGTGCTGTACGCGGGGCGCACGGTCGCCCGGTCGCTGCCGCCGCTCCAGCTCTCCTTCGGCCAGCTCGCCGTGAGCGCGGTGCTGGCGGCGCCCTTCGGCATCGCCCAGGCTCCCGACGAGCTCCCCTCTGCCGGTGCGATCGCGGCCGTCGTGGCGCTCGGCGCGCTCGGGTCGGGAGTCGCCTACCTCCTGTACTTCACGCTGATCGCGAGCGCGGGCGCGTCGAGGGCGATTCTCGTCACCTACCTCGTCCCCGCGTTCGCGCTCGTCTACGGGGCGATCTTCCTCGACGAGGAGATCACGACGTCCGCGCTCGTGGGGCTGGCGCTGATCCTCGGGGGGACCGCCCTCGCGACGGGCGCGAGACTGCGGGGTCGGTAGCGTGGCGGGGTGAGCCGGTACTGGCCCCTGCTCCTGTCTCTCGCGGCTGTCTGGGGGGCCTCGTACCTCTTCATCAAGGTGGCGGTCGAGGGCGGCCTCGAGCCCGCGCCCCTGATGTGCGCCAGGGCGTCGATCGCGGCCGTCGTGCTGTTCGGCCTCCTCGCGGCGAGGATGGGCGGCAGCCGCGCCGTTCGGGAGCTTCGGGCCTCGTGGCGACGCTGGCTGGTGATCGGCGTGGTCGCGAACGCGTTGCCGTTCTGGCTCATCGCGTGGGGGGAGCAGCACATCGACTCCGGGATCGCCGGGATCGCCCAGTCGACGGTAGCGCTCTTCACGATCCTGCTCGGGCTCCGCTTCCTACCGCATGAGCCGCTCTCCCGCGCCCAGCTCGCGGGGTTCGGGCTCGGCCTCGTCGGCGTCGCCGTCCTCGCCGGGCTCCACCCGGAGGGGGGCTGGTGGGCGGTCGCCGGGACGCTCGCCGTGGTGCTCGCGTCCCTCGCCTACGCGACCGGCAACGTGATCGGGCAGCGAAGCGTGGTCGGGGTTCCGGGCCCCGTGCTCGCGACCGGCGCGATGTTCGCGGCGGCCGTCTCGCTTCTCCCCTTCGCCCTCGTCCAGGTCCCGTCGCGCGCACCCGACGGGGACGCGATCCTGTCGCTGCTCGCGCTGGCGCTCGTCGGCACGGTGATGGCGCAACTCGTTCTCTACCGGATGCTGCGCCTCTTCGGCGGGCGACGCATGAGCCTCGTCACGTACCTGATCCCGCTCTTCGCGGTCGTCTACGGCGCGGTGCTGCTGGACGAGAGGGTCACCGTCTCGGCCGTCGCCGGGATGGCGCTGATCCTCGCCGGCGTCGCGCTGGGCTCCGGCGCGCTCCGCCTCCGGCGTGCGCGGGCCGCCGAGGTACCGGCGGGGTGAACGTCTCGCTCAGGACGGCGACCCCGGACGATGTCCCGTTCCTCGCAGCCCTCGTCGCGCACGAGGACGTCGGCCCGTACCTCGCCGCGGTGCGCGCCACGGGCGAGGAGGCGATCCGCGCGGAGATCGACCGCGCCGAGCGCGAGCCGGAGGCGTTCGGCGTGATGGTGATCGAGGTGGAGGGCAGGCGCGCCGGGACCGTGACGTGGGAGCGCGTGAACCGACGCTCCCGGATCGCCTCGGTCGGCGGCCTGGCGGTCGACCCGGCGTTCCGCGGTCGGGGCGTCGGTGCCGAGGCCGCGCGAGCACTCCAGAGGCACCTGCTACGCGAGGTCGGGTTCCACCGGCTGCAGATGGAGGTGTACGGCTTCAACCAGCGCGCGCTGCGCCACGCGGAACGGGCGGGCTGGGTGCGCGAGGGAGTCCGCCGCAAGGCGTATCGGCGGAACGACTCGTGGGTCGACGGCGTGCTGTTCGGCCTCGTCCAGGAGGACCTCGAGGGCGAGTGACGCACAGGTGACTCGTCGAGCCGCTCCGGCGCATGGTCATCGTCCGGGACGGCGCAGTAGGCTCACGCCACTCGACCGAGAAGGAGTGGCCATGGGATTCCTCGTTGCGCTTGGCGCGTTCATCGCGGCGATCATCGTCGGAGTCGTCTTCTTCGTCACCGGGCACGACGTGCTCGGGATCGTCTTGCTGCTGATGAGCCTCCCCTTCGCGCTGGCCACGTGGGTCAAGTGGTCGGACAGGGGAATCTGACAGCGCGTCGCGTCGCTCAGGCGACGGCCGCACCGGCCGGGACGTCCTCGAGGAACCCTTCGATCTCGCGCACGACCGCGTCGGGCGCGTCCAGCCAGAGCAGGTGGCCGGCGTCCTCGACGGGGACGATCCGGACGTTCGGGTTCCGGGCGGCGATCCCCCGGTAGGCCGCCTCCACCCGGGACGTCACGAAGCGGTCCCGCTCGCCTCTGAGAAGCAGCGTGGGAGCGGCCACGTCGTCCCACCGCTCGCCCAGGACCAGACGTCCCACGAGGGGCATGAGGCCGCGAGCGCCACCGAGGTAGCGCAGCATGCCGACATACGACTCGCGGTTCCGCTCCTGGCCCAGGACGTCGGCGTCCAGCATCCCGTCGTCGAGCCGCTCCGGGTGTGCCACCGCGATCTGTCCCATCAGCTTCCTGAGGCTCTCGCGCGTGGGCGTCGAGAGCAGGCGGCGGGCGATGCCGCGACCCCCGGGGAGACCCGCGAGCAGGCCGATGACGAAGAGGGGGGCCGGGACCTCCCGGGTCACGCCGACCGGCGCCCCGACGAGGACGAGGCTCGTCACCCGGGTGGGGGCGTCGAGCGTGAAGACCGTGCAGACGAAGCCCCCGAGCGAGGAGCCGACGAGGGCGGCGGACTCGAGCTCCAGCGCGTCGAGGACCTCGCGGAGGAAGGTTCGCGCCACGTCCTGGAGGTCGGCGTCGGCGTAGTCGAACGGGTCCGCCAGCCCGTGGCCGGGGAGATCGACGGCGATCACACGGTGCCGGGCGGCGAGCGGCCCCAGGATAGGCGCCCACAGCGCGGCGTTGTCCATGAAGCCGTGGACGAGCACGAGCGGCGGGCCGTCGCCGAGCTCGAGCACGCGTGTCTCCCCCCGCGACCAGCGCACCCGTCGCGCGCGTGTGCCGTGCGCAAGCCGGTCGAGGACGGCCGCCTGCGCAGCCTCGAGCCGCCCGTCGAGGTCGTTCCGCTCCATGATCACCCTCCGAGCGGGTCGATGTTCCTGTTCGCGCGGAACAGGTTCCCGGGGTCGTAGCGCCGCTTGATCTCGACGAGCCGCCCGTAGTTCGTCCCGTACGTCGCCCGCACCCGCGCGTCGTCCTCGTCGGCCGACTGGAAGTTGACGTACGTCCGCCCGAGCGAGAACGGCCTCACGCGCTCCCAGCCGCTTCGCACCCACCGGCGGAAGGCGTCGGCCTCCGGCTCGCCCTGGTGCCACATGCCGTTGACCCCGATCACGTAGCGAACGTCCCGGTTGCCCACCGCGCCGTCGTCCTCGGGCCGATCGTTCAGCGCGCCGCCGAGATGGAGAAAGCCGACCTGCGCCTCGGGGACGGAGCACTCGGCGAACGTGTCCCTGACGGCGTCGAGCAGGCCGTCGCTCAGCTCACCCACGTACTCCGTCTTCCAGTAGTAGTGCGCCCCCTTGGGCTCGCTCTCGTCGAGGAACGACTGTTGCTGGACGTACGGCCACGGCTGCAGGACCTCGACCGCCGCGTCGCCGATCGCGCGGATCGGCGCCAACGCCGCGTCCGCCTCGGCGAGGTCTCCGCTCCAGCACACGACCATCGAGCAGACCTTCCTTCCGTGCCACTCGGCGGGCACGAACGGCATGGGCGGGGCGTGGAGCAGCACCATCCAGACGGTGAGCTCCCGCGGTGCCTCGGCGGTGATCGCCCGGTAGGCCCGCAGGATCTCGTCGGCGCGCTCGAACGGCCAGCCGATCAGCCCGCCGTAGACGATCGGGCCGACCTCGTGCAGCCGGAACGTGAACCGGGTGACGACGCCGAAGTTGCCCCCGCCGCCACGGACAGCCCAGAAGAGGTCGGGATGCTCGGCGCGGTTCGCCGTCCTGATCTCACCGTCCGCGGTGACGATCTCGACCTCCTCGAGGTTGTCGACCGCCCAGCCGAAGCGGCGCGTCAGGTAGCCGAGGCCTCCCCCCAGGGTGAGCCCCGCGACGCCCACTTCCGAGATGAACCCGAGCGGCGTCGCGAGACCGTGCTCCTGGGTCGCCCGGTCGACCTCGCCGAGCAGGCAGCCGGGGCCGACGTGCGCGAGCCTCGCCTCGGGGTCGACGACGACGTCGCACATGCGCGACATGTCGAGGTTCAGCCCGCCCTCGGCGATCGCGGTGCCGGCGACGTGGTGGCCTCCACCCCTGACGCCGAGCAGCAGCCCACGGTCGCGCGCGAAGGAGACTGCAGCCGCCACCCCCGCGGCCGACGTCGGCTGCATGACGAGCGCGGGCTTCCGCGCGACCATCCCGTTCCAGAGGAGGACCGCATCGCCCCACCCGTCGTCGCCCTCGACGAGCATCTTTCCCCCGACCGTCGCGCCGAGGCCGTCGAGGTCGGACGAGCCCAGGGTCGCGACACCGCCGTCGAGCGCGGCGAGCTCCAGGCCGGGCACCTCGCGAGGCTGGGTCGTCATGCGCCACCCCCCGCGACAGCGATGCCGCCGGCCTCGAGGTTCCGCATCACCACGGCGATCGTCTCCCGGAGCCCGTCCGTCGGGCTGAACTCGACGATCTCCGCGCCCGCGTGGTGGACGGGCGTGTGGCCGGGCGGCACGTAGTACGCGTCCCCGGCCTCGTAGGTCTCCTCGCGTCCCGCGAAGCGGAACGTCACCCTCCCGTCGATGACGTATCCCCACCGCGGCACCTGCGCGCGGTCGTCGGGCAGTCCCCGGAACAGGGCGGCGAGGTCGGCGTCGGCGCCGTGCTCCTCGAAGCACACGGAGTATCCGCCCTCGAGGTGCTCGGTTCGGACGTCGAGGCCGTCCATCGAGACGCGTTCGGATGCGGTCGTTCTGGACGCTCTGGGCATGTCGGCTCCCTTGCTCGGATCGATGCCTCCCAAGCTAGGTCGCTCCGGCCGCGGTTGCTTCGGCGGTCCCACCCAATTCACCGGCGCGGGCGCGTGGGTGGTTCCACCCACCTGTGCCTCGGCTCAGACGAGCTGGTGCTCGTACGCGTACGCGGTCGCCGCGGCCCGCGAGGACACCTGGAGCTTCGCGAAGATGTTGCTCACGTGCCGGTCGACCGTTCGGGCACTGACCACCAGCTGGTCGGCGATCTCCCTGTTCGTCCTGCCGGTCGCCACGAGCCGAAGCACCTCCAGCTCGCGCGGCGACAGGCCTCCGCGGCCGCCGGAGGTCGGCTCTCCGTCGGGGCGCGCCAGCCGATCGAGATCGACTGCAGCACCGAGGTCGGCGAAGATCCCGCGCGCGGCCTCGAGCTCGAGCCGGGCCGAGTCCCCGTCGCCCAGTGCCCGGCACGCCAGTCCGACGAGCTCGCGCGACCGCGCCTCCTCGTAGGGGGCGCCGAGCGCCTGCCACCTCTCCAGCGCCTGGCGCAGGGGGGCGAGCGCCCCCGCCGGATCGCCGGCCGCGAGCTCTACGGCACCGCGGGCGTGGCGCGCCATGCCGTGCAGCAGCTCGCTCCCGTACCCCTGCACCAGCTCCTCGAGCTCGATGCAGGAGTCGCGCGCTGCGCCGACGTCGTCCACGGCCAGGAGGATCTCGACGGCCGCCGCCAGCAGGCCCGCACGCCGGAAGGGGCCGCCCGCCTCGCCGAGCACACGGTGGATGGTCGCGGCGGCCGCGTCGCCGCGACCCTGGGAGAGGCGCAGGAGGGCGAGGCCGGGCTGCGGCTCGCGCCCGCGCCGGCTCGCGTCACGGTACGCCCGCTCGGCCTCCGCCAGCTCCCCGCGAAGCCGATGGAGCTCTGCCTGGCGGTACGAGGCCTCGGCGGCCGCGGCCTGGTTGAAGCCGGCCGCCAGCCGCTTCCCGGCGCGCCTCGCCTCGACGAGCGCGTCGTTCCAGTCACCGGCGAGCTGCAGAATCTCGGCCCGGTGCACCAGGCAGCGGCCGGTGAACGCCACGAGATCCGACTGGCCGTCGCACCACCTGCTCAGAGCGGCGGTCCATTCCTGCGCGCGGCGCACCTCGTAGACCTCCTGGCAGGCGAGGATCACGCCGCAGTAGACGAGCCCGGCGACGATCGGCGAGAGCTCGTTCGTCGTGAGCGCGACCATCGCCTCGTCGAGCAGCGCCACACCCTCGGTCACGTGGCCGCTCGTGGCCAGGATGTGCCCCTGGCTGTGAGCCGCGAGCGCGAACAGGTCGGGCTCCCCGAAGCGCTGGCCGTACGCCGCGGCCTCACCGGCTGTGGCGGCTGCGGCTTCCCAGTTTCCCTCGGCCAGATGCTGGAAGACGGCCGGCAGGAGCGCCCAGCCGCGCTCGACGCAGTCCCCCTCGCCCTCCAACAGCCGCTGCACACGGCCGAGCCAGCCCGTCGCCGGCCCGATCTCGCCTCGCAGCATGTGGTTGACGCCGATCCAGCCTGCGCACCTCCCTGCGCGAAGCCGCTCGCCCGCCGCGAGGTAGACCTGGTAGGCGCGCTCGAGCCCGGCTGTCCACTCGTCGTCGCGGCCGAGCATGTAGGCAGCGGTCGCGAGCAGCTCGAGATCCGGCCCTTCGAGTGGCGCTTCCCGGTCGGCCCGACTCAGCGCCTCGTGAGCCGCACGCCAGGCACTGGCCGCGTACGACGCCCGCCCCTGCTCGAGTGCGACGTCGGGCTCCATGTGCGCGGGTGCACCTCCTATCCGTGACGCTCGAGGAACGCCAGGACACGGCTCCAGGCGTCCTCGGACTCCGCCGCGAACTGCTCCTGCTTGCGGTCGAAGAAGCTGTGCGGCGCCCCCGCGTACGTCACGACGTCGTGCTCGACGCCCGCGTCCTCGAGCGCGGCATCGAACGAGTCGATCTCCTCCTGCGGGATGCCCGGGTCGTCGCCGCCCATCAGGGCGAGCACGGGCGAGGCGAGCTCGGAAGCGCGCTGGGTCGGCCCCGGGGTGCCGTCCTGGAACGGCCCGGGACGGCCGTAGAAGCCGATCGCGCCGGCGAGGTCGTGCCCGCCGGCCGCGGCGAGCCAGGAGAGGCGCCCTCCGAAGCAGAACCCGAGCGTGAAGATGCTCTGCCGCGCTCCTCCGACCCCGGAGCGAAGGAAGGCCACGGCGGCCGCGATGTCGATCCGCAGGCCGTCCTGCGTCGTCTGCGCGACGTGATCCATGTACGGAAACTCGTCGTCGCGCTTGTCGACGCCCGCCGTGCGGCCGAAGTAGTCGATCGCGAGGGCAGCGAACCCGCGCTCGCCGAGCCGCAGGCAGAGCTCCTCGTAGAACCGGTAGAGACCCCGCACGTCCGGCAGGACGACGACCCCGGTGCCTCCCGGCTCATCCGGCGTCGCGAGGAAGGCGGCGAACCGGTTCCCGTCCGCCGCCTCGAGCACGAGATCGTCGTGCGAGACGGACGCTCCGGAGATGCGCGGGATCGGAGGCGCGGAGTCCGGCTCGTGGCACATGCCGTGACGATAGTGCGCGAGTGGATCGCGTGCGGGGCCGCGCCGGTCGGCCCTGGAGCCGCGCAGCCGAGAGCTCTGACGTGACGGGCGCCGCACGACGCAGCACGGGCACGCCGATCCGGAGATGTCAGCACCGCCATGCGGCGATGCTGCGAGCTACGCGGCGACGGGAGCGACCTCGCCCTCGGAGACCGCGGCGACGTCACGCCGCCGAAGCAACCCGAGGAGCAGGAGCCCACCGGCGGCGAGCAGGATCGCGCTGGAGAGCCAGGCGACGTGGAAGCCGCTGACGAGCGCGTCCGCCGTCGCGTCCGCTGTCGGCTGCGCGCCTGCCGACGCGAGCTCGTCCTCCGTGCGGTTGGTGGCGAGCGTCGAGAGCAGCGCGAGCCCGAGCGCGCCGCCGATCTGCTGCGAGGTGTTGAAGAGGCCGGACGCGAGGCCCGCGTCGTCGTTCGGGATGCCGCTCGTCGCGATCAGCGTGATCGGCACGAACAGGAGGCCCATCCCGATCGACGCCAGCATGATCCCCGGCAGCAGGTCGGTGAGGTACGAGCTGTCCGGCGTCAGCCGCAGGAAGAGCAGGAGGCCGACGGCCCCGAGCGCGGCCCCGATCAGCGGCACCTCCCGAGCGCCGAGCGCGGGGACGAGCCGCTGCGAGAGGCCGGCCCCGATGATGACGCCCGCAGTGAACGGCACGAACGCGAACCCGGCCTCGAGCGGTGAGAAGCCGAGCACCCGCTGGACGTAGAGCGTGTTGAAGAAGAACATCGAGAACAGGCCGGCGGCGACGACGAACATCGCCGCGTTCGCGCCGCGCACCGTCCTCACCGAGAAGATCGAGAGGCGGACGAGCGGCTCGGCCGAGCGCCGCTCGATGAAGACGAACCCGACGAGCAACACGGCGGAGAGGGCGAGGAACCCGAGCACCTCGGTCGAGCCCCAGCCGAGCGCGGAGGAGCGGACGATGCCGTAGACGAGCGCCACGAGCCCCGCCGTGACCGATGCAGCGCCTGCGAGGTCGAAGCTCTTGTGCATGTGCTCGTCCTTCGACTCCGGGACGTAGCGAAGCGAGACGAGGAAGGCGGCGATACCGACGGGCACGTTGACGAAGAAGATCCACGGCCAGGAGAGGACGTCGACGAGGAGCCCGCCGAGGACGAGCCCCACGGCGCCGCCGCCCACCGCGATCGCCGCCCACACGCCGAGTGCTTTCGTCCGCTCGGCTCCTTCGGCGAAGGTCGTCGTCACGATCGAGAGCGCGGCCGGGGAGACGAGCGCCGCGCCCAGGCCCTGCAGGCCGCGCGCGACGATCAGTGTCGTCTCGCCGGTGGCGAGGGCGCAGAGCAGCGAGGCGACCGTGAAGAGCACGAGGCCGCCGAGGAACACGCGCTTGCGCCCGATCAGGTCGCCCGCGCGGCCTCCGAGCAGCAAGAAGCCGCCGAAGAGCAGCGCGTAGGCGTTGACGATCCACTGCAGGCTCGACTCGGACATCCCGAGATCGGCCTGGATCGACGGCAGCGCGACATTGACGATGGTCGCGTCGAGCACGACCATGAACTGCGCGAGGCAGACGAGGACCAGGACGAGCCAGGGATTGACGCCGTGTGCGCGGGCGTTCACGACGACGAGGGTACTTCGCCCTCTCGGCGAGGGGGTTCGGTTCTCCGCACCGCTCTAGGCGGGTTTTCCGGCTGCGATCCAGCGTTCGAAGGTTTCGAGCCGCTCCTTCGGCCACGCGCCGTCGCACGGCATGTCGCCTTGCTCGAGCCGTTCCAGGATCGCGTCGGCGTTCTCGCTGACGTCGTCGTGCGACCAGAGGTCGAACGCGAACGTCATCGCTGCTCGGTCCTGCTCACGGAACAGCGGCTTGATGTGCTCGTCGAAGCCGAGTCGCTCGTCATCGGTGGGTGTGGCCACGGAAACCTCCTTGGGGTGCGGAGCAAGAGCGGAGACGCGGGAGCCCGGGGTGGCGCCGGATACCCACGTCCAGTGCGGCACGGGCATCTGTGAGGGCGGCCGGGCGCCCGGGCTCGAGTTCTCGAGGGCGATGCGCGAGCCCCACTCGAGGTAGGAGACGAACGCGGCGCGGAACTCCGGGTCGGCGGGGAGGCCCGTCTCGTCGGCGCACCGGCACATCAGTTGGACCCAGCGTGCACGTTGCGCCTCCGTCAACGCCTTTCCCAGGTGCTGTGAGACCATCCAGTCGTAGCCGCCGTACCGCTCGCTGTAGGTCGCCGGACCTCCGAATGTCTCCGCGAGCCACGCCGCCACACGCTCTGGGTGATCGGGTGCCATGTCCGCGAACAGCGGGGCGAGCAACGGCTCCGCGGGCACGTACTTCTCGTAGAACAGGCGCGTCATCCGGATGAACGCGGCCGATCCGCCGGCCCACTCGAACACGCTCGGCTGAGGCTCCACCGAGCTCACCCCCTCGCTCGATCGGCCGATCGCCGGTCCGATCTCCGTACGGCCGGAGCGCTCGGGGTGCCGGGTAGGCTCACGCGCATGGATCTCATACATACCTGCTACCGCATCACCGACCCGGAGCGGTCGATTGCCTTCTACGAGGCGCTCGGGCTCGAGAAGCGGCGCGAGCTGCCGATCCGCGACGAGGCGGTCAACTACTTCCTCGGCGTTCCCGGCAAGCCGCAGCCCGAGCTCGAGCTGACCTACAACTTCGGTGTCGACTCCTACGAGCTCGGCACCGCCTACGGGCACATCGCGCTCACCGTCGACTCCATGGACGAGACGCTCGCGGCCCTCGCCGAGAAGGGCATCGAGCCCGAGCGGCCGCCGTACTCGGTGCGCGAGGGCGGCTCGCTCCTCTGCTTCGTCCGGGACCCGGACGGCTATCGCATCGAGCTGATCGAGCGCTCCGACTACTGACCCGGCCATCGGCCAGGGCCGGCTTCCCCGTTCGCCTGACGACGACCTCCTTTGACAACTACGTAGTTGTGTAGTAGTCTTGCGTCTCGCCTACGGACGGAGCCTCTGATGTCGTTGCCACACCCCCTTTCCGAGCCGGTCGTCGAGCTGATCGCGCGCCGGTTCCGCGTGATCGGCGAGCCGATGCGGATCCGGATCCTCGACCATCTGCGCGACGGCGAGGCGACGGTGGCCGAGCTCACCGAGAGCCTCGGCACGTCGCAGCAGAACGTCTCCAAGCACCTCGGCGTGCTCCACGAGGCGGGAATCCTCGGCCGCCGCAAGCAGGGGACGAGCACCATCTACGCGATCTCGGACGCGACTGTCCTCGGCCTCTGCGAGCAGGTCTGCGGCGGGCTGCAGCGTCAGTTCACGGATCTCGCCGAGCTCGTCGGAGGGTCGGTGCGATGAGCTGCGAACGCCTCTCGCTCACGCGCGTCCTGTTCGCGCTCGCCGGCACGATGACGCTGCTCGCAGTCGTCCTCGCCGTCACAGTGAGCCCCTGGTTCCTGCTCCTCGGCGTCTTCGTCGCCGTCAACCAGTGGCTCTTCGCGCTGGTGGGCGCCTGCCCCGCCTCCATCATCCTCGGACGCACGCCGTGCTTTTCCCGCGAGGTGACCCGATGACGGCGGTCGGCCCGATCGGGCGCCTCGGCCGCTGGGCGGCGGGGCACGTGCGGCTCGTCGTCCTCGTCTGGGCGGTGGTCGCGGTCGGCCTCGGCGCGCTCGCGCCGCGGGCCGAGCATGCGCTGTCCGGCGCCGGCTGGGAGGCGTCGGGGTCCGAGTCCGTCGCCGCCCGCGAAACGATCGACGCCTCGTTCGAGGGCCAGGGCGGCTACGCGCTCATGGTCGTCGTCCACGGCGAGGGCGACCTCGACACCACCGTGGCCGAGGCCACACGCGTCCTCGAGTCGGACAGCCGCGTGTCGAACGTCGCCGCGCCTCAGGTCTCCGAGGACGGCCGCACGGTCATGCTGAGCGGCGGCGCGGCCGCGAGCCCCACCGAGATGGTGCGCGCCGCGGACGACCTGAAGGGGGAGCTCGCCGGCCTGTCGAGCGGCGCGACCACCGTCAGCCTCACCGGCGCACCCGGCATGTGGTCGGATTTCAACGAGGCGAACAAGAGCGCGATGCTGAAGTCGGAGATCATCTCGTGGCCCGTCACGCTGGCGATCCTGCTCCTCGCGTTCGGCTCGCTCGTGGCCGCGGGGCTACCGCTGCTCCTCACGATCCTCGGGCTAATGGCCTCGGCGGGAAGCCTCTTCCTGATCACCCACCTGTTCGACGTGTCGATCTGGTCGATGAACTTCGCGCTCATGTTCGCGCTGGCGCTGGGCATCGACTACGCGCTCTTCATCGTCGCCCGGTTCCGTGGGGCGCATTTCGGCTCGCAGCTGACGAGGCGCGAGGCTGTGGCCGTCACGATGGACACGGCCGGCAAAGCTGTGCTCTTCTCGGGCGTCACCGTGCTCGTCTCGCTCTCGGCCGTGATGCTCGTGCCCAGCCCGGCATTCCGCTCGATGGCGCTGGGGATCATGCTCTCGGTGGCCTTCATCCTGCTCGCCACCCTCACGCTGCTACCCGCGGTCCTCGCCTGGCTCGGCGATCGGGTCGACAAGCTCGCGCTGCCCTGGGTCCACGCGGGCGAGCACCGCTCGCCGCGCTTCGCGCGGTGGGGCGAGCGGCTGTGGCGCAGGCCAGCCCTCTACGGGATCCCCGCCCTGGCGATCCTGGTACTGCTCGCCCTGCCGGTGCTGCGCCTCGACACCGGCATGCCGTCCATCAAGGTCGTCCCCGAGAGCGACGGGTCGAGGGTCGGCTACACGCAGGTGCAGGAGGCGTTCGGCCCCGGCGCGCCCGGCACGCTGCACGTCGTCGCTCCGGCCCCGGAGGCCGCCCGCGTGGAGTCCGTGCTCGAGGCCGACCAGGGCATCGTCGCGGTGACACCCGCACGGCGCTCGGGCGACCGCGCGCTCGTGCTCGCCGTCCCTGCGACCGATCCATCCGACCCGGCGGTCGGGGCGACCATCGAGCGGCTCCGCGCCGCGCTACCCGCCGGCGCGCTCGTCGGCGGCGCAGCCGCCGAGAACCACGATCTCGAGGAAGCGCTGGCTGCGAAGACGCTCGCCGTCTTCCTCGTCGTGCTCGGGCTCGGATTCCTCCTCCTGCTCGTCGCTCTGCAGGCGCCGCTGATCGCCCTCGTGGGCGTCGTCACGAACCTGCTGGCCACGGCGGCGGCCTTCGGGGTGGGCGTGCTGATCTTCCAGGACGGGAACCTGCAGGCTCTCCTCGGCTTCGAGTCGCAGGGCTTCCTCAACGCGTGGGGGCCGGTGTTCTTCTTCGCGATGATCTTCGCGATCTCGATGGACTACACCGTCTTCCTGCTCTCGGCGGCGAAGGAGCACTGGGACCGCTCCCACGACCCGCGGGAGGCGATGGTCGGAGGTGTGGCGCACTCCGGGCGCACCATCTTCGCCGCAGCGGCGGTGATGGTTGCCGTGTTCCTGACCTTCGCGCTCTCCGGCCCGATCCCGCCGAAGGAGATGGGCGTGATCCTCGGCGTGGCCGTCCTCCTCGACGCGATGCTGATCCGGCTCGTCCTGATGCCCGTGCTGCTCCGCGTGATGGGCCGTCACGCGTGGGCACTGCCGCGCTGGCTCGACCGCGTGCTGCCCGACGTGACCTTCGGTCATTCGTGACAGGCTCGGACGGTGCCTGACGAGGAACGATCCCGGGCTGCGGTCCGTGGCGCCGACCGCTTCCTGAACGCCTGGCACGGCGGGCCGACGCTGCGCGACAGACTCCGAGCGATCGCCGACGTCACCGGCGAGGACGAGCGCGCCGACCGGTACGGCACCGGCGAGCGCATCGAGCGGCTCGAGGGCCGGGTCGCGGAGCTGCTCGGCAAGGAGGCGGCCGTCTTCATGCCGAGCGGCACGATGGCGCAGCAGATCGCAGCCCGGATCTGGAGCGATCGGCGCGGGATCCGGACGGTTGCGTTCCATCCGACCTGTCACCTCGAGCTCCACGAGGAAAAGGGGTACCAGCGGCTGCACGGGCTGCACGGGAAGCTCGTCGGCGATCCGAACCGGCTTCTCACGCTCGCCGACCTCGAGGTGATCCGCGAGCCGGTGGCGATGCTGTTGCTCGAGCTGCCGCAGCGAGAGATCGGAGGGCGGCTCCCCGATTGGGACGACCTCGTCGCGCAGACGGCCTGGGCGCGGGAGCGCAACGTGGCGCTGCATCTCGACGGCGCACGGCTCTGGGAGGCCCAGCCGTTCTACGACAGGCCGCACGCGGAGATCGCAGGTCTCTTCGACAGCGTCTATGTGTCCTTCTACAAGGGGCTCGGCGGGATGGCGGGCGCGGCGCTCGCAGGCGACGCCGCGACGATCGCCGAAGCGCGGGTCTGGCAACGCCGCCACGGCGGCACGCTGGTGACCCTCCACCCGTTCGTGGCCGCCGCGGAGTCGGCGCTCGACGAGCGGCTCGAGCGGATGCCGGTGTACGTCGACCACGCCCGCGTGCTCGCGAAGGCGCTCGCCGGTGTCGACGGCATCGAGGTCGTGCCGGACCCGCCGCAGACCCCCGTCTTCCACGTTCTCCTCCGAGGAGACGCCGAGCGGCTCGCCGATGCCGCGCTGTCGGTCGCCGAGGAGCGCAAGGTGTTCCTGTTCGCCGAGCCGGGCTCGACGACCTCGCCGTGCTGGCAGCGCCACGAGGTGATGGTCGGCGATGTGACGCTCGACCTCGATCCCGCCGACGTGCGCGATCTCTACACCGAGGTGCTGGCACGCGCGGCCGCCGACCCGCGTTCGGGACGGACGCGGCCGAGGCGCAGGCGCACCTAGACCGCTCGTGGGAGAATCGTCGGCGTGGGCTACACGATCTTCCACGCCGGCGAGCTCGAGTGGCACCCGCGGCGCGAGGGCGACCCGCGTCTCGTCTCCGAGCTGTCGGACGCCATGACCAGGTCGCGGGCGAACCTCTTCCGCTACCCGCCCGGCGCGATCGGCCGCCGGCACATCGACCCGATCCAGGAAGAGGTCTTCGTCGTTCTCGACGGGACCCTGACGATCCACATGGGCGCAGGCGATGCGCCCGAGCAGCACGAGCTCGGGCGAGGCAGCGTGCTGATCGTCCAGCCGGGGACGGCCCTCCAGCTCTCCAACCGCCACGACGACGAGCTCCGACTGTTCGTCTACGGCGCCCCACCCGAGCGCGGCGAGGCGACCTTCCTGCCGACGATCGAGTAGCTCGGACGCCGCTCAGCTAGCCGCGCACGAAGCGAGCGACCCGCTCCGCGATCTCCTCGCCTCTGTCCTCCTGCAGGAAGTGCCCCGCGCCCGCGACGATCTCGGCAGGCAGCGCGCCCGGGATGTGCGAGGCCATGCGCTCGGCGTGCGCCGGAGAGAAGACGCGGTCGGAGTCGGAGAAGAGCACGAGCGTGGGCTTCTCCCAGCGCGAGAGGGCGTCACGCACCTCGAGCATGGCGGCCGCCGAGGGATGGTCGAGCTCGGTCGGGACGAGCTCGGGGAAGGCCCGCGCGCCCGCCTTCGCGTCGGCGACAGGGAAGGGAGCGTCATAGCCGCGGATCGTGTCCCCGTCCAGCCTGGAAACGCACGCGACCTGCACGAGCCGGCTCGCGGTGAAGTCCGGGCCGACCTGGCGGACGAGCTCGCGGAAGCGGAGCCAGTCGGGCGATGGGGCCCGCCCGGCGCCGACGCCGGTGTTGAGGATCACGAGCCGCTCCACGCGGTCGGGGTGCGTCACGGCGAGCCGGAGCCCGATCGGGCCGCCCCAGTCGTGGACGACGAGCGTCAGCCGCCCGAGGTCGAGCGCGAGCGCGAGCCGCTCGATCGACCGGTAGTGGGAGTCGTAGGAGTAGTCGAGCTGGCGGAGCGGCTTGTCCGAGCGGCCGAAGCCGAACAGGTCGGGCACGACGACCCGACCTGCTGCACGGAGAGTCGGGATCATCCTGCGGTAGAGGAACCCCCAGGTCGGCTCGCCGTGCAGGAGGAGCAGCGGGTCGCCGGACCCCTCGTCGACGTAGTGCATCCGCAGGCCGTCCTGGGCCACATGGCGCGGCGCGTAGGGCCAGTCGGGCAGGTGGTCGAAGCGCTCGTCGGGCGTGCGGTACGCCTCCATGCGCCGACTCTACGCGCCCGGCCGGAACGGCTCGGTTGCGCTCAGCTCGTCGGCGCGCAGGCGACGTGGTCGAGCGCGAGCGTCGCGCGACTCCCGCGGTTTCCCACGGCGACCAGGCGGACGGACGCGACGCACCCTCCCGCGGTGAGGCCGGCCGGGAACGCGACGATGAACCCGCCCCGCCTGCCTGCGCGCGCGTGGGCGACGGCGATGCGACCTTCGACGCGGGCGGTCACGCGGGCGCGCTCGGCCGGCCTGAAGCGCTCTCCTCGGACGCGGACCGGGTCGACCGAGACGAGCTCGAGCGAGGCGCGCGCGGCGGTCCGGGCCTCGGCGCGCGGGAGCGCCAGCAGCGCGATGGCCGGGGCGAGGAGCGCGACGAGGACGGCGAGTCGACGCACGCGATCATTATGAGGCGTCCTCCCGCCCGAGGTCGTCGCGGAGGGTCCGCCGGTTGCCCCGTCCGGATCCCTCGATCGAGGCCCTTGCCAGAGGGCGAGCATCGTGGAAAGGTTCGCTGCTGTATCGGCGCCCTTCCCGTTGCGGCCGGCCCGGGGCGCGGCCTGCCATCGGACTCGGGGAGGAACAGACGTGCGACGATTCTCGTTGATCGGGCTCGCTGTGCTGTGCGGCTCGCTCGTGGCGCTCGTCGGATCGACGGTGGCGCCCGGCGCACAGTCGGACGCAGCCGACATCGCGGCGAACTACGTCGAGGACAACAAGCAGGAGCTCGGGCTGACCGGCGCCGACGTCAACGACATGCGCGTGACGAACCAGGTCGTGGACTCGGGCACGGGAACCACCCACGTGTACTTCCAGCAGGTGCACAAGGGGATCGGCGTCCACAAGGGCTTGCTCACCGTGAACGTCGCGGCCGCCGGCTGGGTGGTCAGCGTCGGGAACCGCTTCGTCTCGAACCTCGCGGCGGCCGCCGGCGGGCAGTCGACAAAGCGCGCCGACGAGGCGGCGGGCGCGGCGGCGAGACACGTCGGCCTCGCTCCGCAGGGCCTGCGCGTGATCCAGGAGGGCTCGGGGCCGTCGAAGAAGAGCAAGGTCTCGACCGGCGGCGTGGCCGCCGCACCGATCGACGCGGAGCTCGTCTGGCAGCGTGTCGACAACGGCGTCAGGCTCGCCTGGAACGTCGAGATCGACGAGGCGAGCGGTGAGCACCTCTGGTCGATCAACGTCGACGCCGAGACCGGCGCGGTCCTCCAGACAGACGACTTCGTCGACGAGGACACGGTCGACGGGATCGCGGCTGCGATCGCCCGGCCGTCGGGAGTCACGACGATGGCGGTCCGGACGGCGGCCGCGACCGTCGCCGACGGCTCGTCGTACAACGTCTTCGGGCTGCCGCTCGAGAGCCCCTCGGACGGGGGCCGGTCGGTCGTCCAGAACCCGGCCGATGAGAACGCCTCACCGTTCGGGTGGCACGACACGAACGGTGCCGCCGGAGCGGAGTTCACGCGCACCCGCGGAAACAACGTCCACGCGTACGCCGACCGTGACAACAACAACGTGGCGGATCCGGGGACCGATCCGGACGGTGGCGCCGGCCTCGACTTCGACTTCCCACTCGACCTGACCGACGTGCCGCTGGACTACCGGGACGCGGCGGTCACGAACCTCTTCTACTGGAACAACATCGTCCACGACGTCCTCTACCAGCACGGCTTCGACGAGGCCGCCGGCAATTTCCAGGTGAACAACTACGGCAACGGCGGGCTCGGGAACGACGACGTGCGGGCCGAGGCCCAGGACGGCAGCGGCCGAAACAACGCGAACTTCGGCACGCCCGTGGACGGCCAACGGCCGCGGATGCAGATGTTCGAGTGGCGGTCGGCCGCCCCGAACCCGATCGTCGTCCGGGCGCCCTCACCGATCGCCGGGACGTACTTCGGCCCGATGGCCGGCTTCGGCGACAGCCTCGCGACCACCGGCCCGATCAGCGGACAGGTCGTCTACGTCGGCCGCGGCTGCGACCCGGCCTACCAGGCCGGGCAGCCTCTCGACCCGTACCTCGTGCCGGCGGCGGGGAAGATCGCGTTGATCGACCGCGGCAGCTGCACGTTCGCCGCCAAGGTGAAGAAGGCGGAGGACCAGGGAGCGGTGATGGTCATCGTCGCCAACAACGCCCCCGGGCCTGCGATCGCGATGTCCGGCGCCGACCCGACGATCACGATCCCGTCCGTCATGGTCACCCAGGACGACGGGAACCGGTTCCGGTCGAACGTGCCGTTCGACGCGACGATCTCGGACGGAACGGGCGGTGCGCCCGAACGCGACTCCGACCTCGACGCAGGCGTGATCGCGCACGAGTACGGCCACGGGTGGTCGAACCGGCTCACCGGCGGCCCCGCCACGGTCTCGTGCCTCCAGAACGCCGAGCAGATGGGTGAGGGCTGGAGCGACTTCCTCGCGATGACGTTCACGGCCGTGCCGAGTGACACGCCGACGACGGCCCGCGGCGTCGGCACCTACGTGAGCTTCCAGGCCTCGACCGAGGGCGGCATCCGGCCCCGGCCGTACACGACCGACACGAGCGTGAACGAGTTCACGTACGGGTCGATCCCCGGCGGCGTCGCGAGCGGCGTGCTGACGGTCCCGCACGGCATCGGCTTCGTGTGGAACACCATGCTCAACGAGGTGTATTGGAACCTCGTCGCGAAGCACGGCTTCAACCCCGACATCTACGGGGCCTGGTCGACCGGCGGCAACAACCTCGCCCTTCGGCTCGTCTCCGACGGGTTGAAGTCCCAGCCGTGCAGCCCGGGCTTCGTGGATGGACGGAACGGGATCCTCGCCGCCGACCTCGCCCTCACGGGTGGCGAGAATCAGTGCGCGATCTGGCGGGGCTTCGCGAAGCGGGGTCTCGGCTTCGGCGCGGCCCAGGGCAGCTCGAACAGCGTCACGGACGGCTCGCCGTCCTTCAACCTGCCGGTCACGTGCACGGCCCAGTTCGGCGGCTTCCAGCCACCGATCGCTGCGCCACCGGTGCTCAACCAGGCGAATGCCGGCTCGACCGTGCCGACGAAGTTCACCCTGTCGGAGCAGGGAGGCGCTCCGGACATCGCCGCGGTGTTCGCGTCGCAGCAGGTCGACTGCGGCACGCGTGCGCCGACGGGCCCGATCGTGCCGGCGCTGACGCCCGGCTCACGGGTGCTCCAGAGCGAGGGCAACCAGTACAGCTTCAACTGGAAGACCGACAGCGCGTGGGCGGGGACCTGTCGGCAGCTGATCATCCGGCTGCAGGACGTCACCGACCCCGTCGCGTTCTTCCGCTTCCGCTGACCATCGTGAGGGGGAGCGCCGGTCGCGGCGCTCCCCCTCACGCGACATAGGCTCCTCGCGTGAGCGAGGTCGTGGCCCACCACCCGCCGTCGCACGGGCGCGTGCTCACCGGCTACTTCACGCTCGCGGGGCTCTACACGCTCTCCGCCGCGGCGATCTGGGGGGTCAACACCCTCTTCCTGCTCGATGCGGGCCTCAGCTTCTTCGAGGTGTTCGTGGCGAATGCGGCGTTCTCGGCTGGGATGGTCCTGTTCGAGGTGCCGACGGGCGTCGTCGCCGACACGCTCGGCCGGCGTGCGTCGTTCCTCTTCTCGGTGAGCGTCCTCGCCGCCACCACGCTGCTCTACGTGGCACTGGCCGAGGTGAATGCCGGCGTCGTCCCGTTCGCGGTCGTCTCGGTCGCGATGGGTCTGGGGTTCACGTTCTACTCGGGCGCGATGGAGGCCTGGCTCGTCGATGCGCTGGCAGTGACGGGGTACCGGGGCATGCTCGACAACGTGTTCGCCCGGGGGCAGCAGGTCACGGGCGTCGCGATGCTCGTCGGAACGGTTGGTGGCGGGCTGCTCGGGCAGGTCGACCTCTCGATCCCGTACCTCGTCCGCACGGTGCTTCTCGTGGCGGTGTTCGCCGTCGCGTACGTCGTGATGCACGACGTCGGCTTCACCCCGAGGCGCGTGACCGCCGGAGAGCTGCCCGGGGAGATCGCGCGCAACGCGAAGGCGGGCGTCGCGTTCGGCTGGGCGCAGCCGCCGCTGCGGCTGCTGATGCTCGCTGCGCTGGTGCAGATGGGGTTCCTCAGCTGGGCGTTCTACGCGTCGCAGCCGTACATGCTCGAGCTGCTGGAGAGCGACGCGGTCTGGGTCTCGGGGCTGGTCACCGCGGGTATCGCCCTCTCGACGATCGCGGGGAACCAGCTCGTCGACGTCTTCTCGAGGCGTTGCGGACGCCGGACGACGCTCCTGCTCGGGGCCGCCGCGGTGGAGACGTGCGCGGCGGTTGCCCTCGGGCTTGCCTCCTCGTTCTGGGCCGCGCTGCCCGCCCTCCTCCTGATCACGGCGGCGACCGGCGTGGCGAGCCCCGTGCGACAGGCGTACCTGCACCAGGTCGTCCCGAGCGAGCAGCGCGCCACCGTCGTCTCGTTCGACTCGATGGTCTCGAGTGCCGGCGGGATCGGCGGCCAGATCGGGCTCGGCGCGCTCGGGGAGTCCCGCTCGATCGGTGCTGCTTTCGTCGCCGGCGGGCTCGTCACGGGGCTGGCGCTCCCGCTGATCGCGCGTGTCCGGGCGCTCGGTGGCGACGCCGACCGGATCGTGGGCCGGCGTGGCGGCGTCCCCAGCCCGTGTGCGGGGGCCGGCCTCCCGGACGTGGTGGCGGTGGAGACCGAGGCGCGCTTGAGCGCCTGATCTCGAGCTCGAGGGCCCCGCAGCATCTCGCGGCGAAGGATCGGCCCTCCCGGCGGCGCGTTCAGCGCAGCTGGACGCCCATCGTGATCCGGGCCGCGTACCCCGTCACGTTCCGTGTGAGCTTCAGCAGCGAGCGGCTGCCGCCGTTCCGGTAGAGGGCATCGCTCGGGTTCCGGGTCGTGCGGGCAGGGCGGCGGCTGTACGGCACGCGACGGAAGACGGCGTCGGTGAGCGCGTCGGGAAAGTACAGCTGGCCGGTGTGCACGATGTCCCCGCCGACGTAGACGCGGACGTGGATGTGAACGGTACGACCGGGGTACCACCCCGGGTAGATCGTGCGGAAGATCGCGACGCCGTTGCGGTCGGTGCGCTGGATGCCCCGCAGGAACCGCGCTCCCGCTGTTCCCTCCTGGGCGAACCCGGAGTACGTGCCGCCGGCGTCGCAGTGCCAGATGTCCACCAGCGCGCCGGGGATCGGCTTGCACGTGGAGACGTCGAGCACCCCGGCGCGCAGCGACAGCGGCACGCCCGGCCGGCCGTCGCGCACGTCGCGCCGGATCCTGTCGTTCTCCGTGAAGAACGGCCCCTCGGTCTGCTCGGGTGAGAGGACGCACGTGACGAGTCCGGCCGCGACGGCGGCGGGGCCGGAGCCGGAGCGGCCCGACGCCTCAGCGCGCTCATGTGCCCAGCCGACCGCGCCGACAACGCCCGCCGCCAGGCCTCCCAGCCGCAGCAGCGAGCCACGGCGCGTGACCCCGCGCTCGTCGAGAGGCCTCGGCTCGTCCACCCGGATGGTGTACCACACCCGCCTGAACGATGTGTTACGATATATCGCGATACAGCTACACATGGAGGAGCCATGTCGACATTCGCAATCACCTCGGCACGTTGTGGCCGGGACGAGCGCGCCCGCTTCATGAGCGGCGGCCACCACCGCAGGCGACGCCACCGCTCCTTCGGGCCGGGGTATGCCTTCGGCAGGCGCGCCGGGCGCGGAGACATCCGCGCGGCGATCCTCGCACTGCTCGCCGAGCAGCCGATGCACGGCTACCAGATCATCCAGGAGCTCACCGAGCGGACGGGCGGCGCCTGGCGGCCGAGCCCCGGGTCGGTGTACCCGACACTCCAGCAGCTCGAGGACGAGGAGCTCGTGCGCGAGACCGCGTCCGACTCGGGCAAGCGGGTCTACGAGCTGACGGACGCCGGGCGCGAGCAGGCCACCGCGGCGACCGCGCCGCCGTGGACGGCGGCCGCAGGCGAGAACGACGAGGCGCTCGTCGCGCTCCGCGAGCTCGTGCACCAGGTGCTCGCCGCGACCCGCCAGGTCGCCCAGGCCGGCTCCGCGTCCCAGCTCGAGGCGGCCCAGGCCGTCCTGCGGGACGCGCGCCGCAGCCTCTACCGGCTGCTCGCCGAGGACGAGGCAGCCGAGGAAGACGAGTGAGAGCGGGGAGCACGCTCCGCCGCTCTCCCACTCAGCCGGTCGCGTGCTTCGGACGGAACATCCCGTCCGGGTCGAGCTCCGCGCGGAGCGCCTCCAGGCGCCGCCGGATGCCCGGCGCGTGGAACGCGTCCGGGTCGACGCCGCGCTCCGCGAAGTTGAGGAATGCCCGGCGCGACCGCCACGGCTCCGTCGCCTCGCGGACGACGGCGATCCGCTCGTCGATCTTCGCCACGGCCTCGGCATCCGTCGGGATGCCGACGGACTGCATCACGTAGGGCGGCTCGAGATGTGTCAGCGCGCCCCCGTTCGGGTCGGGACGGCCGAGCGCGCCGCCGAGGTGCCTGATCTCGAGCGAGACGAGCGGCGCCGTGCCGTCCATCGCGGCGGCGTCGACGATCGCCCTCGCCGCTGCGGGGTCGAGCGCGTCCAGCATCCACCCCGCTCCGCGTCCCGGAGCCGGGCCGGGAGGATCCCGGTGGAGCTCGGTCAGGCCCCGGGCGGGCACCATGGCGAACGTGTCCAGCTCGGGACCGAGCTCGAGCAGGGGACGGAGGAGCTCGCGGCCTGAGGGCTCGTCGCCCAGGTGGGCGGCCTCGACGACGGCCAGCTGGCGGCCACGCAGCGGCTCGGGAACGTGGGGCGAAGGCGGCACCTGGAGCAGGCGGCCGACCGATGTCACCTCGTCGGGCGCGCCCCGGGTCCACTCGGCCCAGGCGCCGAGCACCTCGCCCGCCCGCTCCACCGGCCAGGCGAGCCATCCCGCGAACGCCTCGGTGACCGGGTACAGGGCGATCTCGATCTCGGTCACCACGCCCACACCGCCGCCTCCGCCCCGGAGGGCCCAGAAGAGGTCGGGGTTCGTGTCCGCGTCCGCGCGGACGACCTCGCCGTCGGCGGTCACGACCTCCGCAGCGAGCACGCTGGACGAGGAGAGCCCGTGCTTGCGGGCCATCCAGCCGATCCCTCCGCCGAGCGAGTACCCGACCACGCCCACGTCATGGGACGAGCCGTGGAGCGCGGTGAGGCCGTGCTCGACCGCTCCGTCCACGACGTCCATCCAGATCGTCCCGGAAGCGACGCGGGCGACGCGCGACCCGGCGTCGATCTCGACTCCTGTCATGCGCGCCGTGTTCACGAGCAGTGCCCCATCGAGGGGGGCACCGGCGCCGTGCCCGGTTGCCTGGACGGCGACCCGTAGCCCGAGCTCGCGCGCGTAGTCGACCGCGGCGACGACGTCGTCGACGGTCTCGGGCAGCGCGACGGCCGCCGGGCGCTGGTCGACGGCGAGGTTCCACGCCGTCCGTGCCTGGTCCCACGAAGGGTCTCCGGGAAAGACGAGGATCTCGGGTGCGGCGGCCGTGCGCATGGCGCGTCCGCTGATGAGCTGTGACATGGCTGATCTCCCTGGGTCGCCTCGAAGTCGTACTTCCAGGCTCGCGACGCGCACGCCCGGAAGCGGTGCGGTTCTCCGCACCGCAGGTGCGCGTCAACCCCCCTCTTTGCCTCAGCGGCGGGCGAGCGTTTCGGCCGCCTCGGCTGCGAAGCGCCTCGCTTCGCGCTGCGCCGCTTCCGCCGAGCCGGCGAGCGCGACCAGGGTGAGGCACCGCACCCCGTCGGGCACGGCGGACGGCTCGGCGTCGCCCACGACGAGCGCGGCGGGTGTTCCGACCTCGCGTGCCTCGTGCAGCACGTGCCCCACCACCTTCCCCGCGAGCGACGTGGCGTCGAGGCGGCCCTCACCGGTCATGACGAGCGATGCGGACGCGACCGCCCGCCCGAGCCCGACCGCGTCCGCGACGAGCGCCGCCCCCGGGACGAGCTTCGCGCCGATCGCCGCGAGCCCGCCCGCGAGCCCGCCGGCGGCGCCGGAGCCGGGAAGCGTGCTGACGTCGATCCCGCGCGCCGCGCGGTACCGCTCGGCAAGCTGCTCGAGCCGCCGTTCGAGCTCCGCGACCCCATCGTCGTCCGCCCCCTTCTGCGGGCCGAAGACCCGCGCGGCGTCGACGAAGGTCGTCGAGACGTCGCACGCGACGACGACCTCGACCCCGCCGAGGTCGAACTCGAGGGCCTCCAGCGCGCCGAGCCCACCGTCGACCGTGGCAGAGCCGCCGACCGCGACGATCACGCGCCGCACGCCGGAATCGAGCGCGGCACGGATCAGCTCGCCCGTGCCGACCGTCGTCGCGCGCAACGGGTCGTTGGCTCCCTCCACGAGCGCGAGGCCGCTCGCACGGGCCATCTCGACGACGGCGGTCTCGCCGCGCACGCCCCACTCCGCGTCGGTGCGCGCGCCGAGCGGGCCCGTGACGCGGGCCGAGTGGCGTTCGGAGGCGGCAGGGCAGAGCACGTCCAGCGTCCCCTCCCCTCCGTCCGCGAGCGGCAGCCCGACGGCCGTCCGGCCGGCCCGCTCCACGCCGAGCGCAAGGGCCGCGGCCGCCTCCTGCGCGGTGAGGCTGCCGCGAAACTTGTCCGGGCAGCAGAGGACGGGCGCTTCGCCCGTCACGACGAGCGCATCAGCTCGGCAGCCCGCTCGGCGACCATCACGGTCGGCCAGTTGGTGTGACCCCGCGGGAGGGCGGGGATCACCGAGGCGTCGACCACCCGCACGCCCTCGAGGCCGCGGACGCGGAGATCCGGTGTCACCACGGCCTGGTCGTCCCAGCCCATGCGGCAGGTGCCCACCGGGTGGTACAGCGTCTGCGAGCGGGCGCGCAGATGTGCCCGGAGGGCATCGTCGTCCGTCGCGTCGGGGCCCGGCAGGAGCTCACCGGTGACGTGCCGGGCGAGCGGCCGCTCCGCGAGGATCCGCCGTGCGAGCCGGATCCCGTCGAGCAGCATCCGCGCGTCGTGGCCGTCCGCATCGCTGAGGTAGCGCGGGTCGATCTCGGGCGGATCGAGCGGGTCTGCAGAGGCGAGGCGCACCTCCCCGACGCTGGCGGGCTGCAGGAGCACCGTCGCGAGGGTGACTCCGTCCTCAGAGGGCGGGACCGTTCCTTCCTCCTCGAACAGCACGGGTGCGAACAGCAGCTCGAGGTCGGGCCCGGATGCTGCCGAGCCGACGCGGACGAACGCAGCCGCCTCCGCCACGTTGGAGGTCAGCGGGCCGCGCCCGCGGGCGAGCCAGGCGACGACGTGGCGCGGCCGCTCGGCGCTGAACAGCGTCTCCGCGTGGACGGTCGCGAGCACCCCGTTCGCGAGATGGTCCCGGAGGTTGCGTCCCACGCCGCTGAGCGGGAGAAGGGTCGTGATCCCGTGCCGCTCGAGCTCCTCGGGCGGCCCGATCCCGGAGAGCAGGAGCAGCTTCGGCGAGTCGATCGCCCCGGCCGCGAGCACGACCTCGCGAACCGCCTGCGCCTCCACCTCGTGCCCGGCTTCGCCCAGCCGGTACGCGACTCCTCGAGCCCGGCCCCGCTCGACGATCAGGCGTGTGGTGTGCGCCTCGGTCACGACGGTCAGGTTGGGGCGGCGCATGGCGGGCCGCAGGTACCCGTCCGCCACGCTGTGACGGCGCCCGCGGAGGATCGAGACCGGCGTGAGCCCGACCCCGGCGTTCTCCGCGGCGTTGAGATCGGCGGCTCGCGGGATGCCCGTCGAGACGGCCGACTCGACGAAGTCGAGCGTCAGGCGGCTCGGGCTTCGCTGGATCGCGCGCGGGAAGTGCGGATCGCTGCGGCGGTAGCCCGCGGCAACCTCCCGCCAGCTCCACCCCGTCGGCCAGGAGTCGTGGTCGGAGCTGTGGCCCCTGATGGCCATCATGGCGTTGATCGAGGAGGAGCCACCGAGCACCTTGCCCCGGGGGAAAACGACCCGTCGCCCGTCGAGCTCCGACTGCGGCACCGTGTCGTAGCCCCAGTCGACGGGTGAGCGATAGAGCTTCGAGAACGCCGCGGGAATCCGGATGTGGAGGCGCCGGTCGGTCGGGCCCGCCTCGAGCAGGAGCACGCTCGTCTGCGGATCTTCGCTGAGGCGGGCGGCGAGCACGCACCCCGCTGACCCGGCCCCGACGATCACGACGTCGTGCACGCGGCCAGCATACGATCGACGCGTGGCGGTCGACGGTCTCCCTCTGGCGGAGTTCGGCTTCCCCGGGCCGCTGCGCGATCGCCTCGTCGCCGCGATCCTGCGAGGCGAGAAAACGTCCACGACCGGGCTCTACGAGGAGTACCTCAGGAAGGGGACGCCCGTCGAGGCAGTTGGGCAACGAGAGCTGGTGGTCGACTCGGCGGATCGCGGTGTCGCAGTCCTCGAGACGACGGGGGTGGAGGTCAAGCGGCTGGCTGATGTCGACCTCGAGTTCGCAATCGACGAGGGTGAGGGCTTCGAGACGCTCGAGCAGTGGCGCGACGCCCACCTCCGCTTCTTCACGAGCCCGGAGATGACCGCCGCGCTCGGTGACCCCCCGGTCGAGATCGACGACGACACGCTCGTGGTGTGCAGCCGCTTCCGCGTCGTCGAGCGCCGGGACGGGCCGGACGCGCGCCAACTCTATGACCGGCCGGCGGCCTCGTAGAGCACGACGGGACGGTCGAAGTCCTCGAGCCGGCGTTCCGGGAGCGCTCGCAGGTCGACTCCGTACAGGTCGAGTCCCGCGACAACGCTCTCCGTCGTCGGAGAGACGACGATCTGTCCCCCACGCGCCGCGTCACAGACACGGAGCGCGCGGATGAGGCCGAAGCCGACGTATCCCGAGCGCCAACGCTCGGCCTCACCGGTGTGGAGGCCGAGCTGGACCTCCGGTCGCCCACCCTCCGGCCAGTCGGATGCCCCGAGCGCCGCCATCGTCGCGACCGCGGCCAGAACCGCGTCGCGAGCCCCCGAGAACGCGCCGATGAACGAGTCCCCGACGAACTCGAACACGCGCCCGTCGTGTGCCGCCACCACCGAGCGCACGGTGTCCTCGTAGCGCTCGAGCATGATGCTGTAGCGCGCCAGCCCGAGCGAGCGCATCAGCGCGCGCGATCCGACGATATCCGTGACGAAGAAGGTCACCGTCCCGGTCGGGAGACGTTCGGCGTTTCGCGCGAGCTCGCTCATGGAGCGCAGCGGCGGGAACTGCTCGCGCAGTCCCGGTGAGACCAGCTGGTAGATGCGCTCTCGCCGTACCAGATCCTTGAGGACGTGCTCGCCGAGATCACGAAGCTCGAGACCGGGAACCTCGTCCTCGTCGACGAGGCCGGCGGTGGATCGGGAGAGCAGGATCTGGCCCCCGTGCCCGACGGAGCAGATCCGGGCGGCCCGATGGACGCCCATCCCGAAGTAGCCGCTCGTTCCGAGCTCGGGCTCGGCGGTGTGCATCCCCATCCGCACGGCGAGGCAGCCGCCCTCGGGCCACTGTTCGGTCCGATGCTCCTGCTGCGCCGTGACGGCGGCCGCCACCGCGTCCTTGGCTCGCTCGAAGGCGACGAAGAACCCCTCGCCCTGGGTGTCGACCTCGTGACCGCCGTGCGCGTCGACGGCTCCGCGGATCAGCTCGCGATGACGGACGAGGACGTCGCCGTAGGCGGGGCCGAGGCGTCGGAGCACGCCTGTCGATCCCTCGACGTCGGTGAACAGGAACGTGACCGTGCCGACCGGGAGGTGGTTCATCGAGTGATGGTCTCACCTCGGGTGTCGCCCGCCAACCCGCCTCAGGTCGAGACAGACCTAGCGCGAGCCTTCGAGGTCGAGCCAGTGCGGCCACTCGGCGCGCATCTGGGCGCGGTGACGACCGGCGTCGCGCGGCTCGGCGTGGTGTCCGTCGAGGTACTCGATGATCTCGTCCGCGCCGTGCACCACCTCGTCCCCGTCGACGAGCGTCGGAATCGAGCGGATCCCGGTGGCCGCCTCCATCGCGCCGCGCTCGTCGCGGTCGAGCGGGATCGTGCGCGCGATCCAGTCGACCCGGAGCTCCGTCAAGCGGAGGCGCACACGGTGCGAGTACGGGCACCACTCCGCCTGCCAGAGCTCGAGCACGAGCGAATCGTCGCAGAGTCGGCGCGATCTCGGCACGGACGGGTTACACATCGGCGGCTATGTTGTCTCTCATGGCGACGGTGACGACACCCTGGGGGAAGGCCACGAGCGTGGAGGAGGTGTCGATCCCGCAGCGCGCCGGGGAGAAGCGATTCACGACCCGGGTCGAGCTGCTCGAGTCCGGCGCCGGGGAGCGGCTCGTGCGGTTCTCCTACGGCAGCGGGGGAGCCGTGAGGCGTGGGCCGGTCACGCTGCGCGTGCGCGACCTGGCGAAGCTGGGCGTCGTGCTCGAGCGGGCTCCCGAGCTCCGACGGACGCTGCAGGAGGTCGGTATGTCCAGGTGACCCGGATCGACGGCGGCGTCAGGGGCCGCCGAGGGCGTAGTCGGTAACACGTTCGCGCGCCGCCGCGATCAGCCCCTGCAGGAGGGGCGCTCCGCCGGTCGGGCCGAGGAGCGGGTCGACCGCGTGCTCGGGGTGTGGCATGAGGCCGAGGACGTTGCCGTCCTCGCTCGCGATGCCCGCGACCCGGTCCCGCGAGCCGTTGACGTCCTCCGTGTAGCGCAGGACGACCTGGCCCCGCGTCACGACGTCGGCGTACAGCCGGTCGTCGGACGCCCAGTTTCCTTCGCCGTGCTTGATGGGGATCACGAGCTCCTCCCCGGGGACACAGGCGGAGGTGAAGGGCGTCGCGTCGGACTCGACCGTGACGGCCGCATCGGCGCAGAGGAACTCGAGCTGTCTGTTGGCCCGGAGCACGCCCGGGAGCAGCCCGGCTTCGCACAGGATCTGAAAGCCGTTGCAGATCCCGAGCACCGGCCCACCGTCAGCCGCGAACGCGCGCACGGAGCCCATGACGGGGGCGAGACGGGCGAGGGCGCCGCAGCGCAGGTAGTCGCCGTACGAGAAGCCGCCCGGGAGGACGACCCCCCCGACGTCTTCCGGGAGCTCGTTCGCCGCATGCCAGACCGGGACGGCCTCAGCGCCGAGGTGCTCGAGCGCCAAGCGTGCGTCGCCGTCGTCGTTCGAGCCGGGAAAGGTGATCACGGCGATCCGGGGCCGCGCCTCGTTCACGGCGCCTCCGCGATGATCTCGAAGCTCTCGATCAGCGGGTTGGCGAGAAGCTCGGCGCACATCCGCTCGACCTCAGCGCGCGCGGCCTCGACGTTCTCGGCAGCGACCTCCAGGTCGACGAGCCTGCCGACCCTCGCGCTCGTCACCGAGAAGCCGAGCGTCGCGAGTGACGCCTGGACGGCCTCGCCCTGGGGATCGAGGATCCCCGCCTTCGGCCGGATCAGCACCGTGAGCCTCAGAGCACGACCTCGGGGCTCTCGAGGTACCTGTCGAAGGGCGTGCCGGTGAGAAGCTCGAACGCCTCGACGTAGCGGGCCCGCGTGCCGGCGACGACGTCCGGCGGCAGCACGGGCCCGGGAGCGGTGCGGTTCCAGCCCGTTCGCAGGCACCAGTCGCGGACGTACTGCTTGTCGAACGACTGCTGGGGCTGTCCCGCTGAGTGCCCCCGCGCGGGCCAGAACCGAGACGAGTCCGGTGTCAGCGCCTCGTCGGCGAGCGTGACCACCCCCTCGCCGTCGACCCCGAACTCGAGCTTCGTGTCCGCGAGCAGGATCCCCCGCTCCTCGGCGTGGATGGCCGCGAAGCGATACAGGGAGAGCGCTGCCGCACGCGCCGCCGCGTACCGCTCCCCGCCGCAGAGCTCCTCGGCCGCGGCCTCGGTGATGTTCAAGTCGTGGCCCTCGGTCGCCTTCGTGGCCGGAGTCACGAGAGGCTCCGGGAGTCGCTCGGATTCCCGCAGGCGAGCTGGCAGCTGGTGGCCCGAGATCGCCCCTGTCTCGCAGTAGTCAGTCCAGCCCGAGCCGGCGAGATACCCGCGGACGACGAACTCGACCGGCAGCATCTCCAGCCGCCGACACTCGAGCGACCGCCCGTCAGCCCGGAGCGCCACGAAATGGTTGGGGACGATGTGCCGGGTGCGCGCGAACCAGAACGCGGAGAGGCCCGTCAGCACGCGACCCTTGTCGGGGATCTCGGTCGGGAGCACGACGTCGTACGTCGAGATGCGATCCGTGGCGACGAGGAGCAGGCGGCCCTCCCCGAGGGCGTAGAGCTCACGCACCTTGCCGCTGCCGACGTGCAGGAGCTCAGGCATGGACGGCGGCCTCGCGCGTGGCGACGAGCATCCGCAGCCGGTCGAGCACGGTGTCGACGTGCGCGGTGTAGGCGTCCACGGCGAAGACACCGTCCAGGTCGACGCGGCCCGCGATCTCGGTGTCCGATCGCGCGAGCTCGCGGAAGTCGAGCTCCTCGTCCCAGGCCCGCATCGCGTGGCGCTGGACGAGCCGGTAGGCCGCGTCGCGGGGGAGCCCGCTCGCGACAAGCGCCGACAGCAGCCGCTGGCTGAAGAAGAGCCCGTGGCTCGACTCGACGTTCGCGCGCATCCGTTCCGGACGGACGACAAGGCCCTCGACGAGCCACGCGAATCGGTCGAGCATGTAGTCGATCGCGAGGAAGGAGTCGGGGAGCACGACCCGCTCCGCCGACGAGTGGGAGATATCGCGCTCGTGCCAGAGCGCGACGTTCTCCAGCCCCACGAGCGCATTGGCTCTGACGACCCGCGCCAGCCCGCAGATCCGCTCCGCGGTGATGGGGTTGCGCTTGTGCGGCATCGCGGAAGAGCCCTTTTGCGCCCGTCCGAACGGCTCCTCGACCTCGCGGACCTCGGTCCGGGCGAGGTGGCGGATCTCGGTCGCAAACCGGTCCAGCGACGAGGCCAGGACGGCCAGGGAGGTGAGCAGCTCGGCGTGACGGTCGCGCTGCAGGATCTGTGTCGAGCTCGGTACAGGCTCCAGCCCGAGCCGCTCGCAGGCGATCCGCTCGACCTCGGGGTCGATCGCGGCGTACTGGCCGACCGCGCCCGACAGCTTCCCGACCCGCAGCCCGGCGAGCGCGCGCTCGACCCTCCCTCTGTCGCGCTCCAGCCCGAACGCCCATCCGGCGAGCTTCAGACCAAAGGTGGTGGGCTCGGCATGAACGCCGTGGGTACGGCCCATGCAGAGCGTGTCGCGGTGCTCCTCGGCTCGCGTGACCACGGCGCGGAACGCGCGCTCCAGCCCCTCCAGGAGGAGCGTGCCGGCCTCCTGCACGGTGAGTGAGAGCGCGGTGTCGAGTACGTCCGACGACGTGAGCCCGTAGTGGAGCCACCGCCCGTCGTCGCCGAGTGTCTCCGCAACCGCATCGACGAACGCGGCAACGTCGTGATTCGTCTCTCGCTCGAGCTCGGCGACGCGCTCGGGCGTCGGCGCCCGGGCCGCCGACCTCAGCCGCTCGACCGCGTCGGACGGAACGACGCCGAGGGCGCTCCAACCGTCGAGCGCGGCGAGCTCGACCTCGAGCATCCGCGCCAGCCGCGCCTCGTCCGACCAGATCCGTGTCATGGCGGGACGGGCGTAGCGAGCGATCACGAGGTCATTCTAGATGTGCCGCCCGGCCGTACCCCGTGACGAAGTCGGCACGATGCTGCCTCTGTTTCTCCACATTCGTTGCCTGTCTGGACGATAGAATCGAAAGTGGGTGGTGGGTTGGGGTGCCCCAGAGGAAGAGCGCTCTTTGCGAATCCTCACGCCGCAGCGGCGGCCGCCAGCGCGATGTCCTCCCGCCGTCGTGCGCCCGGGATGCGGACCAGGTCGGCAGCGGCGTATGCGCGACCCCGTGCCGCTGCGACCGTCGGTCCCGTCGCCGTGACGCCCAGCAGGCGGCCGCCGTTCGTGACGAGCCGCCCGTCGTGGAGGGCGGTGCCGGCCTGGAAGACGAGCGCGCCCGTGGCCTCGGCATCGGCGACGCCGTCGATCGGCGTCCCGCGGTCCGAGGCTTCGGGGTAGTCGCCCGCGGCGAGCACGACGGTGACCGCGGCCCCCTCGACGCGACCGAGCGAGATGGCGCCCAGGGATCCGCTCGCGGCCGCCGCCAGCGCGCCCAGCAGGTCGCCCTCGACGAGCGGCAGGACGGACTGCGTCTCCGGATCGCCGAACCGGCAGTTGTACTCGAGCACACGCGGCCCGTCGGCCGTGAGCATGAGGCCGGCGAAGAGGGTGCCGACGAACGGCGTGCCACGCAGTGCGAGCTCGTCGAGGACCGGCTGGATGCACGTCTCGAGCAGGCCGGAGAGCGCGTGGCCGTCGATGCCCGGGACAGGCGCGAACGAGCCCATGCCGCCCGTGTTCGGCCCCTCGTCGCCGTCGTAGGCCCGCTTGAAGTCCCTCGCGGGGGCGAGCGGCAACGCACCCGCGCCGTCGCAGACCGCGAGGATCGACAGCTCCGAGCCCTCGAGCAGCTCCTCGACGAGCACCGCGCCGTGGAACTCACGGGCCGCGTCGAGGCCGGCCTCGAGCTCCACGTTCGTACGGCAGACGAGCACGCCCTTGCCCGCCGCAAGACCGTCGGCCTTGACGACGCACGGCGCACGCGGCACGTCGAGCAGCGCAGCCGTCGGCACGCCCGCGGCGGCCATCACTTCCTTGGCGAACCTCTTCGAGCCCTCGATGCGGGCCGCGGCCGCGGACGGGCCGAAGACGGAGATCCCCGCGTGCCGAAGCGTGTCTGCCACGCCCGCGACGAGGGGCGCCTCCGGGCCGACGACGACCAGGTCGATCGCGAGCGACCGCGCAAGCCCGAGCAGACCGTCGGCGTCGTCCGCGGCGATCGGATGGCAGGTCGCGAGCGTGGCGATCCCCGGGTTCCCGGGCGCCGCGTGCAGATCCGTGAGAGCCGGTGAGGACGCGATCCGCCAGGCGAGCGCGTGCTCACGACCCCCCGAGCCGACGAGAAGGACGCGCACGCAGGCGAGTCTACGACCCGGACCTGCGGTCGACCGCGTGGCGCAGCAGGCCGTGGCCCCGGCCCGGGACGACGTTCGAGCCCGCCACGCGCGCCCGGTACGTCCGGCGAGGCCTGCAGTCCCGCAGCGGCGTGGTCGTCAGGGCTGCAGCGCGAGCACCGCGTCCCGCGCCGCGCCCGTGCCGACGATCGTCACGGGGACCGTCAGCGCCTCCGAGACGAACGCGACGTAGTCGGCTGCCGCGGCAGGCAGCGCCGGGCCCTCGAGCTTCTCGCGCCACCCGGGCAGGGTCTCGAACACGGGTGCGCAGTGGTGGAAGTCGGACTGGTGGGCCGGGAAGTCCTCGGTCTCGGACCCGTCGGGCAGGCGGTACCGCACGCACAGCGGGATCTCGTCGAACTCCGAGAGGACGTCGAGCTTCGTGAGCGCCAGCGAGGTGATCCCGTTGACCCGCACCGCAAAGCGGAGCGCGACGAGGTCGAGCCAGCCGCAGCGCCGCTCGCGACCCGTCACGGTGCCGAACTCGCCGCCGATCTCCCGCACCCGGTCCTGCGCGGGACCGTCGATCTCGCTCGGAAACGGCCCTTCGCCCACGCGCGTGACGTACGCCTTCGAGACGCCGACGACTTCGTCGATCCGCTGGGGGCCGATGCCGAAGCTCACGGCCGCCCCGGCCGCGATCGGGCTCGACGACGTGACAAAGGGGTACGTCCCGTGGTCGAGGTCGAGCAGCGTCCCCTGCGCCCCCTCGAAGAGCACACGCCGGTCGTCGCGGAGCGCGCGATCGACGAGTAGCGACGTGTCGGCCACGTAGGGCGCGAGGCGCTCGGCGTGTGCCAGCGTCTGCGTCACGACCTCCTCGACGTCGAACGGGTCGATGCCGTAGACGCGCTCGAGCCACACGTTCTTCTCGCCCGCCGCCAGTTCGACTTTCTCGCGCAGGATCTTCGGATCGAGCAGGTCTTGCACGCGGATCCCGATCCGGGTCGCCTTGTCGGCGTATGCGGGACCGATCCCACGTCGGGTCGTCCCGATCTGCAGCTTGCCGAGACGCCGCTCGCGGGCGCCGTCCAGGGCGACGTGCCAGGGCATGATCAGGTGCGCGTTCCCGGACACGAAGACGAGCCCGTCCGTGCGGTGTCCGCGCGCCTCGAGATCGTCCAGCTCCTGGATCAGCACCGCGGGGTCGACCACGCAGCCCGCCCCGATGGCGCTGGCCACGCCGGCGACGATTCCGGACGGGATCGCGCGGATCTTGTACGTCTCGCCCTCGACGACGATCGTGTGCCCGGCGTTCGGGCCGCCCTGGTAGCGGCAGACGAGGTCGGACTCCTGGGCGAGCAGGTCGACGATCTTCCCCTTCCCCTCGTCGCCCCACTGCGCCCCGACGATCACGGTCGCGGGCACGTGCGTCATTCTCGCATGCGCCGCGGCCCCCCGGGTCCCGCGCGCGCGGCGAGATCGTGGCATCGACCGTCTACCCTCGTCTCGTGCTCGTCGGACGGACGCTGCTCGCGCGCGACCTGGGGGCGCTCGGCGTCCGCCCCGGAGCCATCGCATTCGTCCACTGTCGCATGTCGGCGCTCGGAACCGTGGTGGGCGGTGCAGAGACCGTGATCCGGGCGCTGCTCGACGTCGTCGGCCCGGCCGGCACGCTCGTGGCGTACACCGGGTGGGAGGACGCGCCGCCGGACGACCTCGATGCGTTGGCGCAAGCCGACCGGGAGCTGATCCTCGCCGAGCACCCCGCGTACGACCCCGCGGTCGCCAGAGCCAGGCGCGACCACGGACGCGTGGCCGAGGCATTGCGGACGTGGCCCGGCGCAGTTCACTCCGGTCATCCCGAGGCAGGGATCGCTGCCGTCGGGCCGGGCGGGCGCGAGATCACCCTGCCGCACCCGCTCGACGACGCGTACGGGGAGGGGACGCCGTACGCACGGGTGGTGGAGCGCTCGGGGCAGGTGGTGCTCCTCGGAGCACCGCTCGACACGGTCACGCTCGTGCACCACGCCGAGGCCGTCGCCCGGGTGCACGGCAAGAGGCGCGTCGAATGGCGCTGCCCGGTGCTCGTCGACGGCACGCGCGAGTGGCGAACGCTGCACGACATCGACACCGGCTCGGGGGCGCTGCCGTACGAGCGGATCGCCGGCGAGGTCGACTACGTCGAGCACTTCGCACGGCAGGCCCTGGAGCGCGGCGCGGGTCGATCCGGGCCACTCGGCAGCGGCACCGGCCACGTCTTCGACGCCGCCGCCCTCGTGGCGGGGACCGTGGCGTCGATCGAGGCGGCGTTCGCGCGTTCGCCGACCCGCGCGTGGGACTGAGAGCGTGAGGCGTGCCCGGGGCTACGCGGCCGCGCCAGCGAGGTCGGCGAACTTCGCGTAGCGTCGCAGGAAGCTCAGCTTGATCGCGTCGGTCGGGCCGTTTCGGTGCTTCGCGAGGATCAGCTCGGCGAGGCCCTGCTGGTCCGACTCCTCGCCGTTGTAGTACTCGTCGCGGTAGACGAAGAAGACGAGGTCCGCGTCCTGCTCGATCGATCCGGACTCGCGCAGGTCGGAGAGGATCGGCCGCTTGTCATGACGCTGCTCGACCGCCCGCGAGAGCTGCGAGAGGGCCAGGATCGGGACGTCGAGGTCGCGGGCGAGCACCTTGAGGTTCCGGGAGATCTGCGAGACCTCCTGGACACGGTTCTCGGCGGTCCCGCCGGAGGTCATCAGCTGCAGGTAGTCGACGATGATCAGCCCCAGGGCGGGCTCGCGGGCCTTCAGCCGCCGGGCCTTCGAGCGGAGCTCCATCATCGTGATCGAGCCCGTGTCGTCGACGTAGATGGGCGCCTTCATGAGCTTGTCGCACGCCGCCGTGAGGCGAGGCCAGTCCTCCTGCGTGAGCTTCCCCGACCGGACGCGGTCCGACTCCACCTTCGCCTCGCTGCACATGAGGCGCTGGGTGACCTCGGCCTTGGACATCTCGAGGGTGAACAGCGCGACGGGCGTGGAGCTCCGGACTCCGAGGTTCGCGCCGATGCAGAGCGCGAGGGCCGACTTGCCCATCGACGGGCGCGCGGCGAGGATGACCAGGTTCCCCGGCTGGAACCCCGACGTCAGTCGGTCGAGGTCACGGAAGCCGGACGGGATCCCGGTGACCTCTGCGCCGGCCTCGTACAGCTTCGTGATGCGCTCGAAGCTCTCCGTGAGGAGCGGCCCGATGTGCGCGAAGTCCCCTGTCAGGCGTTGCTGGGCGAGGTCGAACACGATCTGCTCTGCCCGGTCGACCAGCTGGGCCGTCTCGCCGAGGCGCTCGTGACCGAGCCGGGTGATCTCCTGTCCCGCCTGGATGAGCCCACGGAGCGTCGAGTTCTCCTTGACGATTCGCGCGTAGTGCTCGACGTTCGCCGTCGCGGAGACGAGCGCGGCAAGCTCCGCGACGCGCGCGCTGCCGCCGATGGACTCGAGCTCGCCGCGCTCCTCGAGCTCGTTCGCGAGCGTGATCGCGTCGACCGGCTCGCCCTTGCCCCACAGCCCGAGGCACGCGCGGTAGATCGTCCCGTGCGAGCCGCGGTAGAAGTGGGAGGCATCGAGGATCTCGGTGACCGCGCCGATCGCCGTCTCGGAGAGGAGCATCGCGCCGAGCACGGCCTCCTCGGCCTCGAGGTTCTGCGGCGGCACGAGAGCCGACGGCGGCGCTTGCACGGTGCTCATCTCGGTGCATCAAAGCCGTCGCCAGCAGACATGCCCAGAGGAGCCGCACGCCCGAAACGGCTCCCCCCGGGAGCAGGGAGAACGGAACGCATGTTCCCATTCTATCCCCAGCGCCGGACACGGTTCTCCCCGGAAGGCGCCGGAGTCGGCGCCGAGCGAATGTCGCTCCGTGCGGAGATTTCGGCGGACCCGTCCACAGCGCTCGGCGGAGCGCTGTGGACGGTGTGGACGCTCCTGTGGACGAAAAGGGGGCCCCGCTGGGCCCCCTCGTCACTCCGGCTCGGCCTCGTCGGCCGGCTCGGCCGCGGGCTCGGTCTCCGCCTCCGCCTCGCGGTCGGCCTCCAGAGCTGCCTCCTCCTCGGCGAGCGCAGCCTCGGTCGCCCGCACGGCTTCCTCGTGTGCGCGCGCGGCGGCCTCGGCCTCCGCCCTCTCGGCGGCCTCGAGCGCGGCCAGCTCCTCCTCCGGCGGGAGATCGCCGCCCTCGGGCACGACGATGGTCTTCACCTCGGCGGTCACGCCCTCGAAGACGTGGACGGGGATCGTGAAGCGTCCGATCCGCTTGATCACGTCGATGTCGATCTTGCGCCGGTCGACGCGGACCTTCCGCGTCCGCCACAGCTCCTCCGCGATGTCCGTCGGGGTCACGGAGCCGAAGAGCGCCCCGGTCGGTCCCGCCTTGACCTCGAAGCGGAGGACGGTCTTCGTCAGCGTCGCGGCGATGTCGGCCGCCTGCTCGGCCGACCGCGCCTCGTGCCGGGCGCGCTCCGCCTCGATCCGCTCGAGCTCGGCGACGCGGCCGGGGGTCGCGACCTCGGCGAGCTGCCTCGGCAGCAGGAAGTTGCGCGCGTACCCGCGCTTCACGTCGACGACCTCGCCCTTCAGGCCGAGCTTCTCGACGTCGTGCCTGAGGATGACCTCCATCACGACCCCTGGACGTACGGCAGCAGTGCCATCTCGCGGGCCCGCTTGACCGCGACCGCGACCTGCCGCTGGTGCCGGCGGCACGCGCCGGTGATCCGGCGGTTGCGGATCTTGCCCTTCTCGGAGATGTACCGCCGAAGTTGGTTGACGTTCTTGTAGTCCACCTCTGCGACCTTGTCCTTGCAGAAGTGGCAGCTCTTGCGCCGGCCGCCGGTCGCCCCGGTCCCCGGCCGCTTGCGCGGTTGGGTCTTCGTCGCCATCGAGGGCCTCCTAGAAGGGGATGTCGTCGTCGGTCGGGGACGTGGGGAAGTCGCCTGCAGGGGTCGGAGTGGCGTCCGCGGGGATGTACCCGCCGCCGCTGCCCTCGCCGTCGCCGCGGCTTCCGAGGAACTGCACCGTGTCGGCCACGACCTCCACGGCCTGGCGCTTGTTCCCTTCCGGGGTCTCCCACTCACGCCACTCGAGACGGCCGTCGACGCCCACGGGCCGCCCCTTCGAGAGGTACTGGGCGCAGCGCTCGCCCTGGTTGCCCCAGACCGTGATGTCGAAGTAGTTCGGCTTGTCGACCCACTGACCCGTCTCGTCCTTGCGCCGTGTGTTGACGGCGAGGCGCAGGTTGCAGACGGCGGTCCCGGACGGCGTGTGCCGCAGCTCGGGGTCTTTCGTCAGGTTGCCGACGAGCACGACACGGTTGATGGCTGCCATCGCTACTCCTCCTCGGGGGCGTCCACGGGCTCTGCCTCGGCATGGTCGCCGATCGGGGCGCCCACCGCTATTGGCTCGGACGGACCTCCCTCGAGGCGACGTGTCGCCATGTGCCGCAGCACGTCGTCGTCGATCTTCAGCACGCGGGAGAGCTCGTCCAGCGTCTCCGTTCCCGCCGAGAAGCTCAGCAGGTGGTACGTGCCCTCTTCCTTCTTGTCGATCGGGTAGGCGAGCTTGCGCCGGCCCCACGCATCGTGGCGCTCGAACGTCCCGCCTCCCTGCTCGACGAGGGTGCGCACCCGCCCCACGATCTCGGCCTGCTTCTCCTCGGCGAGCTCGGGGTCCAGCAGCAACAGGATCTCGTACTCGGTCACGCGTTCCCTTCTCCTTCCTTCGGTCTGAATCGGCCGCGCCGGGTCGTGCGACGCCCGGGATCGGCGGCGCGCGGCGTGGCAGGAAGCCGCGGAAGGGTAGCAGCGCCCTGGCGGTACGATGCCGCCGTGCGAAGGCTCTTCGGCTGGATGGCAGGGCTCGTGGGCATCGCAGCGCTCGCGCGCCTGCTCGCACGGCGCGAGCGGGCCGCCCGGCGCGAGACGGCGGCTCTGCCAGCGCCGGCTCCCGACCCTGCGGACGAGTTGCGCCGCAAGCTCTCGGAGTCACGCGACGCGCCTGGGGTCACGGCCGCGACGCCCGGCGCAGCGCCGGCCGAGGCGCCGACCGAGACGCTCGAGGAGCGGCGCGCGCGTGTGCACGCCAAGGCCCAGGAGGCGATGGGCGCGATGGAGTCGTCGGCCCCGGCGGAGGCGGAGGCGCAGGAGCCTCGCCCGTGACCGAGCAGCCGCAGCCCGACGACGTCGCGGATGCCCTGACGCGGCTCGAGGAGCAGGTCACGTCTCTCCACGACGAGGTGAAGCGGCTCGGCGCCACGAGCGGGCTCCCGCCCGCGCCCGGCGACCTGCCGCCGTCAGCCGCCAGCTACGCATGGGTCGGCGCTGTCGACGCTCCCGTGCGACGCCGGCCGCAGCTGCCGCGCCTCGTGCTCGAAGCCCTGTTCCTGGCGGCGGCCGCGGCGGCCGCGGCGATCGCCGATCTCGATCCCGTCGCGATCGCGGGCGTCATGGTGGGCGCCTGGGTGCTGGTGGCGCTGATCGAGTGGGCCGCGTCCCGCGCCGACCTCCGGCAGGAGTACATCGCCTATGCCCCGGCACCCGCGACTCCGGCCGGCGCCGATCCCGCCTGGTTCAGCCCACCGGTCGAGCACACGCTGCTCGAGCCCGGGGCGACGGACTCCGTGACCGAAGTGACGAGGCTGCCGCCGCCGGTCGACGAGGCGGAAGAGACGATCGAGCACCGCCCCGCGGTCTAGGCGTCGGGAGCCTGTCCGGCGCGCCGGCCGCGCACCGGAGACGCCGGCCGGAACCGGTCGTTGCCGCAGCGACAGCGGCGGCCTTCAGGGATCTGCCCTCCCGTAGGCGGGGATCCGAGCGGTGGTGATCCGCTCGGCGATCCCCACCTTGCGAAAAAGGAGGCCCGTAGGCTTCCGCCCCGGGTGCTCTTCCCGACCGCAACCTTCGCGATCTTCTTCCTGATCGTCCTGCCGCTCTCGTGGCTGACGATGCCCTGGCCGCACCGCTGGCGGCCGTTCATCATCGTCGCGAGCTACGTCTTCTACAGCTGGTGGGACTGGCGCTTCGTGCTGCTGCTCGCAGGCTGCACGCTCTGGAACCAGATCCTGGCCGTGCGCATCTGGCGCTCGCGCGTACCGTCCCAGCGAAAGGCCCTGCTCGTCCTCGCGCTCGCGGGGAACCTCGGCGTCCTGGGCTACTTCAAGTACTACGACTTCTTCGTCTCCTCGACGGACAACCTCGCGTCGACCGTCGGGCTCGACATGCCGCTCGGGCTGAAGTCGATCGTCCTCCCCGTCGGGATCTCGTTCTTCACGTTCATGGCGATCAGCTACGTGGTGGACGCCTACCGCGGCGACTTCGAGCCGACGACCCTCGAGAAGTTCGCCGTGTACCTCTCGTTCTTCCCGCATCTCGTGGCCGGGCCGATCGTGCGGCCCTCCGAGCTGATCCCACAGATCGACACGCCGCGCAACCCGCGGCGGGTGGACACGAGCCGCGCGTTCTACCTGATCGCCACCGGCCTCTTCAAGAAGGTCGTGATCGCCAACTACCTCGCCTCCTCGATCGTCGACGAGGTGTTCGCGGCTCCCGGCCAGCACTCGTCGCTCGAGATCCTGATCGCCGTCTACGCGTACGCGGTCCAGATCTACGCGGACTTCTCCGGCTATACGGACATCGCGATCGGCATCGCGCTTCTCCTCGGCTTCACATTCCCGCAGAACTTCGACTCGCCGTACGCGGCCGTGTCCGTGCAGGACTTCTGGCGGCGCTGGCACATGACTCTCTCCCGCTGGCTGCGCGACTACGTCTACATCCCGCTCGGCGGCAACCGCGGCGGGACGATCCTGACGTACCGCAACCTCCTCCTCACGATGCTGATCGGGGGCCTCTGGCACGGCGCCGCCTGGACGTTCGTCGTGTGGGGCGGCCTCCATGGAATCGCTCTCGTGGGGGAACGCTGGCGGGCCGACCGCCGCGGCCTGCCCGCGAGCGCGCCGACCGGGTGGGGGCGCTGGCGGGCGCGTGTGATCACGTTCCACTTCGTCTGCCTCGCGTGGATCTTCTTCCGTGCGGACTCGTTCGGCGCCGCCTGGGACATGATCGAGGGGCTGTTCACCGGCTGGGGCGAAGCCTCACCGCTCGTCACGAGTGGCGTCCTGCTCGCGATCCTGGTGGGGATCGGCTCGCAGTACCTCCCCGCGCGTTTCCCGCGGGTCGTGATGGCGCGCTTCTCCCGCTTGCCGGTGCTGGGCCAGGCGACCGTGCTCGCGCTGTCGTTGATGCTCACGAGCGTGATGGGGCCGGAAGGCGTGGCACCCTTCATCTACTTCCAGTTCTGATGGCCGACCCGCCGCGCGACCTTCCACCGCTGCCACCCCTGCCTCCGCTCCCGGACGACGAGACGCGGACGCTCGAGCACGCGCCGCCCGCGCCTCCACCGCCTCCGTCGGCTCCGCCGCGGGAGGAGCGCAGGCGGGCGGGCGGCGACGGTGAGCGGCCACGGCGGCGGCAGTGGAGCGCAGGCCATGCCTTGATCGTCTCCGTCCTGGCCCTCGCGATCGGAGTGCTGCTCAACGCGCCGGGCGTCCACAAGTCGGCCTACAACAAGCCCGACGGCTGGCAGCGTGACGTCGCGCTCGCCTTCACGGGCCCGCTCGCCGACGTGAGCCACGCCCTTCTCCTCGACCGGCCGCGGAAGGGCGTCCAGGCGGTCATCGGTCGGTCGGGGGCCGACGAGATCGACACGGACATCGGACTCCCCGCGGCGCCCGCGCCCGCCTCGCCGCCGGCTCCGCCGCCCGGCAGCCCCGGGAATCCCACGACACCGAAGGCGCCGGCGAAGGTCGCTTTCTCCCCGAAGAAGAAGCTCCGCCTGTGGGTCGCCGGCGACTCGCTGATCATCACCCCCGGCTACGCGATCGTCCGGGCCGCCGGCGGGAGCCCGGCGATCGAGTCGGTCGGCGGTGTCGACGGCAGGGTGGCGACCGGCCTCACGCGCCCGGACGTCGTGAACTGGTTCGACGAGATCAGGAAGAAGATGAAGGAGCTGCGACCGAAAGCGGTCGTGCTCGGGTTCGGCGGCAACGACGACAAGGCGTACATGACCGGGTTGCCCGAAGGGGTCTCGATCGACGCGTTCGGCGGGTCGGTGTGGCGGCGGGAGTACGGACGCCGTGTTGGCGGGCTGATGGACGCGATCAACCGTGCCGGCGGGTTCGTGATCTGGATCGGGCTCCCGCAGACGCGATCGCCGGAGCAGACGCAACGCTTCGACGTCGTCAACGCCGTCGTGCAGAGGGAGGCGCGCAAGCGCGAGGGGCGCGCCGCCTTCATCGACACGTACACCATGTTCGCGGGCGACGACGGCGGCTACACGCAGTTCCTCCCGAACGGGAGCGGCGGGCTCGTCGAGGTGCGCGCCGACGACGGCGTCCACTTCGAGCGTGAGGGCGGGGACATGATCGCCCGGGTGGTCCTGAGAGAGCTCAACCGCAAGTACGACCTCACGAGCTGGCGGAAGCAGAGCACGTCCTGACGACCTGACGGGCGCCCTCCGAGCCTCGGGTCAGCGCTGCTGTGTGAGGCGCCAGGCCGCGCGGACGCCGAGGCGAGAGCCGCCGTGGAGGAGACCCTGGGCGTAGACGCGCCCGGCGAAGCGGACGAGCGCGTAGATCGAGGCGATGACGAGGACGAGCGCGAGCGCGTGCTCCCAGAGTGGCACGCCGACGAGTGCGCTGCGGGCGGGAAGGACGAGGGGCGCGCTCACCGGGAAGACCGTGAGCGCGTGCGCGAGAAGGCCGTCGGGGGCGCTCGAGAGGGCGACGTACCCGGCGAAGTACACGCCGAGCAGCGTGTACGTGACGGGCTGCCCTGCCGTGTCCGCGTTCTGCTGCCGCGAGGCCAGCGCGCCTGCGGCCGCATAGGCCACCGCGTAGAGCGCGAACCCGAGCGCGAACCAGGGGATGACGAGGGCGACGTCGCCGCCGAGCTCGGCCGGCGCGTCGAAGACCCCCGAGACGAGCAGCGCCGCGGCGAGCCCGGCCACGAGCGCCAGCTGGGCGAATCCCAGGAGGCCGATCCCGATCACCTTCCCGGCGAGCAGGTGGCGCGGGCGCACCGTCGACAGGATCAGCTCCACGACGCGGTTGTTCTTCTCCTCCACGACGCCGGTGACGACCCACTGGCCGTAGAACGCGAGTGACGTGAGGAGGAGCAGGGACCCGACGTAGGCCACCAGGATCGCGGCGTCGGTGGTCTCCTCGTCGGGAGGGTGCAGCGTCGTGATCGCCAGCTCGGGGGCGGGCGGCAGTTGGCGTCTGTGCGCCCGCACCGCCGCGTCCGCGACCGCCGCCGCCTTCGCATCGACGTTGGCCCGGAAGACGAGCCGGTCGTCGGAGAGGAGGAGCAGCGCATCGACCTCCTCGGCCTCGAGCGCCTGGCGCCCGGCCGCCGGTGACGCCACGACCCGAAGTTGCACCTTCGCGTCGTCGAACGGCTCGGCCGCGTGCTGGAGCGCGGCGCCGAGCCCGGGGGGCGCCGGCTCGGCCACTGCGACGCGGTAGGTCGTCGTGGGGTCGAACATCCGCCCGAGGACGGCCGATCCACCCACGAGCGCAAGCAGGACGAGCGTCGAGGCGAGGAACGCCTTGCTGCGCGTGCGCTCGCGGATCTCCCGCCAGGCGATGAGCGCGATCGCAGTGCGCCCGCTCATGGCGCCACCAGCTCGACGAAGAGCTCGGCGAGCGAGGGCGGGCCGTAGCTGAAGGCGACCACCCGCCCCGCCCGCTCCGCTGCCGCGAGCAGCTGCTCCGGGTCGACTTCCCGGCCGGCCGACAGACGCACGCTCCCGTTGCGCCGCTCGACGAGCTCGACGCCCGAGACGTCCGGCAGCCACCCCGGCGGCGCGTCGTCGAGCTGCAGCTCGATCCGCCGATGCTGCGAGGCACGTCGTAAGCCGTCGACGTCCCCGGTGGCGACGATGCGCCCGTGGTCGACGATCGCGACCTCCTCGCAGATGTCCTCCACGAGCTCGAGCTGATGACTGGAGAAGAGGACGGCGGCGCCGCGCTCCGCCTCGCTCCGGAGCACCTCTGCGAGCGTGAGCACCGCCACGGGGTCGAGCCCTGCGAACGGCTCGTCGAGGACGAGGAGCTTCGGCTCGTGCACCAGCGCTGCCGCGAGCTGCGCGCGCTGCTGGGTGCCGTGCGAGAGCTCCTCGACCTTCGCGCGAGCGCGATCCTCCAGGCCGAGCCGCTCGAGCCAGCGGGCTGACGCGGCGCGCGCCCGGCCCGCGTCGAGCCCGTGCAGGCGTCCGAAGTACTCGATCTGCTCGCCGACCTGCATCCGCGGGTACAGGCCCCGCTCCTCCGGCATGTAGCCGAACTCGAGCCGCTCGGCCAGGCCGACGGGCCGCCCGTCCCAGAGCACCTCCCCGGTGTCCAGCTCCACGAGCTCGAAGACGCTGCGCATCGCCGTGGTCTTGCCCGCGCCGTTCGGGCCCAGGAACCCGACCATACGGCCGGGCTTCACCGCAAGGCTCAGCCCGTCGAGCGCCACGACCTCGTCGAAGCCCTTTCGGAGGTCGATCAGCTCGAGGCCGCGAACGTCCGGCCGCGCCGTGCGTGTTCTGCCGACTGCGTCGGTCGCGAGCTGCCCCCGTGTGCCACGTCCGTCCGCAGTCTGCGTCACCGAAAGCACGGTTACCCGCTCCTCGAGATCGCCTCACCTGTACTGCCGCGATCCTCGAGCCGAGCATTGCGCGGGCCGCAGCCGGCGGCATCGGGAGATCGCGCCGACCTCCTGTGGATCACTACTGATTCGCGAATCGGCTGCCGCGCTGTGTGGACGAGCACCGGAGGGGTGGTCCGGGAGGGAGTGGCTCTCGCCGGATTCCCAGTCGCGTCTCAGCGTGTTCTCAGCGGCGTGGGGCTGAATGGGTCGGCAGGCAGGCAACCCGATCGGAAGGAGAACGCGTGAAGCGCGCAATGATCTCGGTAGGTGCGGCGGCGCTGGCCGTCGCCGGAGGTGGGGCCGCGCTCGCCGCCAACGGCCTCGGCACGCCGGAGGAAGAGGGCAAGGCGGTCGTCGAGGATGCCGCCGAGCAACTCGGCGTCGACGCGGACAAGCTGAGCGACGCGCTGAAGACGGCGCTCGAGAACCGTGTCGACGCGGCGGTCGCGGCCGGGTCGCTCACGGAGGAGCAGGGCGAGGCCCTGAAGGCGCGGATCGAGTCGCAGGACTTTCCCCTGCTCGGCGGAGGCGGCTTCCGCCTCGGTCACCACGGCGGCCCGGGCGGGCACGGCTTCGGCCACCTGGATGCGGCGGCGACGTATCTCGGCCTCACCGAGGCGGAACTGCGGGCGGAGCTGTCCGAGGGCAAGACGCTCGCCGAGGTCGCGAAGGAAGAGGGCAAGACCGTCGACGGGCTCGTGGCGGCGCTCCTGGCCGACGAGAAGAAGGAACTGGCCGAGGCGGTCTCGTCCGGGCGCCTCACGCGGGCGCAGGCGGACGAGATCCTCGAGAACGCCGAGGCGCGGTACACCGACATGGTGAACGGCGAGATGCCGCAGCACGGGCTACGCCGGTTCGGCGGCCCTCCGTCCGCTCTCTGGTCGGAGGGCCCGCACCGCGGCGGGACGATGTGAGCTGAGCGCGCAGGCGAGGGCCCGGAGCCACCTCGGAGTCAGCCCGCTCCGAGGTGGCGGCCGGCCACGTCAGACCGGCAGGCTGTTGCCGGTCAACGCCTCGAGGCGCGCGCGGACCTGGCCGGCCGCGGAGGCGTTTCGCTTTCGCTCGTACCGCTCGAGGGCCTCTCCGAGCGTGGCGACGGCCTCGTCCAGGCGACCCGCGTCGACCAGCACCTCGGCGAGGTCGGAGAGCGCTGCGCCCTGGAAGTTGAGGGCGTCGGTCTGCTCGATCATCGCAACGGCCTCGCGCGCGAGAGCCTCCGCCTTCTCGCGGCGCCCCCGGTGCGAGTCGACGCGTGCCTGCACCTGGCGCCACAGTGACTGTGAGAGCACATCGTGCTCGTCTCCGAGCTCGCGTCCCGTCTCTGCGCGCGGCTCCGCATCGTCGAAGCGGCCGAGGGCGCACAGGAAGCGCCCGAGCCAGGGGGCGAAGGTCGAGAGCAGCGCGTGCTGGCCGTGCTCGGACAGGAAGTCGCAGTAGTCCTGCATGTACTGCGCCGCCAGGGCGTAGTTCCCCTCCAGCCCCGCGATCTCCGCAAGGGTGTACTCCCCGGCTCCCTGCGGGCCTGCGGCGAGCTCCCGGAGCCGATCGCTCGCGTCGCGCGCGCTCGGCCATGCCTCCTCGAAGCGGCCGAGCATCGCCAGGAGGTCGGATCGAACCACCAGCGCCGACGCGTGTGGCGCGTCCTCCAGTGCCGCGTCCAGCGTCTCCAGCGCCTCGTCGGCCGGCATCGGCCCGACGACGAGGGCGACCTCGAGGAAGAAGAGATGCGTCGGGCGCTGACCGGCGAGCCGGGCATGACGGAGCGCCTCGCCGGCGGCGCGCGTCCATTCGGCGTACTGGCCGCGTACGCTGGCCACGCCCCATCCGAAGGCAGCCCACACGTGGCTCAGACAGGCGTGATCCCCCGCCTCGCCGAGCAGCGGCAACGCCTCGTTCACGCAGGCGTCCACCTCGTCCGGAGATCCCTCGCCGGACAGCAGCCTGTTGAAGGCGACCATGACGCGGGCCCCGGCTTCGCCGGGTACGTCACCGGTGGCGTGGGCCCGCTCGGCCGCGGCCTCTGCGATCGCCGCGGCCTGCTGAGGGGTTTCCTGCGCGCTCGCCAGGTCGAGCTCGAGCGCGACGTCCAGGCGCGTCGGCCGCAGAAGCTCGAGTGCGCGCTCGAGGAGAGCCGCGGCTGCACGGTCGTCGCCCCGCCAGAGGGCGCGACGTCCGGCCGCCGCGACCCGTTCACCCGCGCGAACCGCGAGCGCCGCGTCGGGGCGACCCAGCTCCTGCTTGTACCGGGCGGCTTGCTCGAGGTGGTGGCCGACGATGTCGTCGGCCTCGCGCTCCGAGCCGCGCTCGTCGAGCCAGGCTGCGATCTGCTCGTGGAACTCCGCACGGACCGCCTTGGGGAGCGCATCGTAGGCGGCGTCGCAGATGAGGACGTGGCGGAAGCGATACGCCTCGTCCCCGGGCACCTGAGAGGGCTCCGGCCGGATGAGCTCCTTGCGAACGAGCGAGATCAGACGGGCCGGCAGCTGTGGCTCACTTCCGTCGAGAGCCCGCACGGCGCTCACGTGGAACACGCGCCCCTCCACCGCGCCCCGCTCGAGCACGCTGCGTTCACCCGGGTCGAGCTGATCCAGCCGTGCGGCCAGGAGCGCCTGGATGGTCGGTGGGACAGCCACGTCCGCGTCCCCGGACTCGCGCACGAGCGCCACCATCTCCTCGAGGAAGAGCGGGTTTCCCTCCGCTGCCCGGGCGATCCGGTCACGCAGCTCCCCCTCGCCGCCGCCGAGCGCGTCGAGCAGCCGGTCGGTCTCGTCGGCATCGAGCGGCTCGAGGAGGACCGTCGCCGCGTTCCACTTGCCGCCGCTCCAACCCGGTCGGCGGTCGAGGAATTCCGGGCGCGCCAGGCAGAGCACCAGGATCGGCGCGCCTCGACTGAGGTCTGCGACATGCTCGACGAGGTCGAGCAGCTTCTCCTCGGCCCAGTGGACGTCGTCGAGCACGCACACCACGGGGTGCTCCTGCGCCCGCTCCTCGAGCAGCTTGCGGAACGCCCACGCGATCTCCTCCGACGACGTCGGCTCGTCCGACTCGCCCAGGAGCGAACGGAGCGGAGCGGCGACTGCGCCGTTGGAAGGCAGCGGCCCCAGCTGATTGACGATCTCGACCACGGGGCCATAGGTGATTCCCTCGCCGTACGAGAGACACCGGCCGCGAACGACACGCGCCCCGACCCGCGTGAAGAACTCCATCGCAAGGCGCGACTTGCCGACGCCCGCAGCGCCGAGAACCGTGAACAGCTGACACGACCGGTCCGCCACCGTCCGGCCGAACGCGTCGCGCAGCGCCCGCAACTCGCGCTCCCGGCCCACCATGGGCATGTCGAGACGCCGCGGCGCCTCCTCGCCGATGTCGAGCAGGCGGTAGGCCGCCACCGGCTTCGACTTCCCCTTGAGCTCGAGGGGCGGCACCGGCTCGACGTCGACGACACCACGCAGGAGCCGGGCCGTCTCGGCGCCGAGCAGCGCCGTGCCGGGCTCGGCCGCCTTCTCCAACCGCGCGGCGACGTTCACGGCGTCGCCCGTGGCGAGCCGCTCCTCCGTGCCGGTCACCACCTCGCCGGTGTTGACGCCGATCCGCGCCTGGACGCCGAGCTCGGGGAGCGCCTCCAGGATGTCCGACGCCGACCGCACCGCGCGCAATGCATCGTCCTCGTGCAGGACCGGCACCCCGAACACCGCCATCACGGCATCGCCGACGAACTTCTCCACTGTGCCGCCGTGCTGCTCGACGATGCCCTTGATCCGCTCGTAGTAGCGAAGGAGGATCGCGCGCAACGCCTCGGGGTCGACGGACTCACCGAGCGACGTCGAGCCGGCCACGTCGCAGAAGAGGACGGTGACGGTCTTGCGAAGCTCACGCGCCGGCGTCCGGCCGGCGAGCTGCGCGCCGCAATGCGGGCAGAAGGCGAAATCGCCCCCACTGTCGCGGCCGCAACGCGTGCAGGTCGGCACGTCACGAGCGTAGACCCCCCGTGCGCGCCTGACAATCTCGGTCGTGTCGGTTCGGGACGGCGTGCTTGTCGGATGCCCGGCCGGGGCATAGGATCGACGCCCGGGAGTGGCCGCCGCGGAGCTCGCTATGTCGGCGCCGGCGCGGCAGAAGACGGCGACGGAAAGGGAGGCGTGTCATGCCCACCAACGGAGGCTCGAACCTCGACAAGCTCACGCAGCACGGCCTGATCCGGCAGGATCTGCCTGAGCCGTTCGCTCGTCTCGTGGACGGTCTGACCAGGCACGAGGTCGAGACCCTCGTGGCGATGAAGAAGCGCCTCGACGCGGCCGGCGCCTGGCACGGCCTCGGGGAAGGGACGACCGGCGAGTTGCCGCCCTGGACGACGTTCATGGTCTTCTGAGCCGATCATGCCGACGGCCAGCGCCCGCCTTCGGCGCAAGCTCGATCTGGCCGCGCCGGCATTCGCGGCGCCGGGACAGTTGCTGCTCGACGATCCCGACGCGCGCGAGCTCACGCCGTGTTTTCTCGCGGCGGGCTCCTACGTGACCCTCACGATGGTCCCGCTGATGGAGGCGGCGCTCCGGCGTGCCCAGGAGCTGGCCGCCGAGGATGCCGTCGCCGCGGGCCTCGTGGTCTACCTGGAGCGCCACATCCCCGAGGAGCTGCATGGCGGGGCGCCCGGACGCGCCGCGCTCGACGATCTCGAGGCGCTCGGGATCGACACCGTCGCGTTGCGCACCGGGCCGCCCCCGCCGAAGATGGCGGCGCTCGTCGGCACCCTCGCCTTCTGGATCTGGCACCGGCATCCCGTGGCGATCCTCGGGTTGCTCGCGCTCGAGGGGTTCCACCCGCATGGGCCGACGGTCGAGCGGCTCGTCGAGCAGACGGGCCTCCCGCGGGACGGCTTCAGACAGCTCCTCCTGCACGCGAAGCTCGACGCCCACCATGCAGAGGAGCTGCACCGCGTGCTCGACACGCTGCCCCTCGAGCGGGAGCAGGAGCAGCTGATCGCCCTCGCGGCGCTCCAGACGATGTCGTCGCTGATCGATGCGTGGCTCGACGTCGTCACCGACGGCTCGCGAGTCCCGACCGTCAGCGCGACCTGACACCGCCCGGCTCGGGTCGCGATCGTGAGCGCCGGAGTGCCTGCCGGACGCTCGCGAGAATCTCGTATGAGCGCACCCGTGCCGAGTGGTCATGGATCGCAGCGGCAACGATGAGCTCGTCCGCGTCGGTCTCCGCAATGACCCCTTCGAGGCCCTCTCGTACCGTCTCCGCCGATCCGACGTACGAGCGGCTCAGCATCTGCGAGACGCGCGCTCTCTCGTCCGGCGACCAGTACGCCTCGATGTCGTCCACGGGTGGCGGCAGCTGGCCGCGAGCGCCCCGGAACACGTTCGTGAACGACTGTTGCACGGAGGTGAAGAGCTGGCGCGCGGTCGCGTCGTCGTCCGCTGCGACGACGTTCACGGCGACCATCGCGTACGGCTCTTGGAGCTGCGCGGAGGGCTGGAAGCGGGCCCGGTACAGATCGAGCGCGGGAAGCAACGCCTCGGGCGCAAAGTGGGACGCGAACGCGTAGGGGAGCCCCAGTGCCGCCGCGAGCTGCGCGCCGTAGAGGCTCGAGCCGAGGATCCAGATCGGAACGTGCGATCCCACACCCGGGATCGCGAACACGCGCTGGCCCGGCCGCGGATCGCCCAGCAGTGCCTGCAGCTCCAGTACGTCCTGAGGGAACGAGTCGGCACTCGGATCCTGCCGGAGGGCCTGCAGCGTCAACTGGTCGGTGCCCGGCGCACGCCCCACCCCGAGGTCGATCCTGCTCGGGTGCAGCGCCTCCAGCGTTCCGAACTGCTCGGCGATCACGAGCGGTGGGTGATTCGGCAGCATCACGCCACCCGCGCCGACACGAATCGCCTGCGTTCCCTGTGCGATGTGGGCGATCACCACGGACGTCGCCGCACTCGCGATCCCGCTCAGGTTGTGGTGCTCGGCGACCCAGTAACGGCTGTAGCCGAGTCGCTCCGCGTGCTGCGCGAGATCCAACGAGTTGCGCAGCGCCTGCCCGGGCGTTCCGCCCACGACGATCGGCGCGAGGTCGAGGATCGCGACGGGCAGCACGCACCGACGATACCGCCGCGTCACCGACCGGACCTCCACCGACGAGGCGCCGGAGTCGAACCGACCGAACCTCGGTGCGCGGCCGCTTACTCTCCGAGCAGCGCCCGGTCGAAGAAGCCGGTGACGCGCCGCTCGTACTCCTGCGGGCGTGCGTCGAGCCCGCCCACGTGCCCCGCCTCGGCGATCCTCCACAGGACCTTCGGGGCAGAGGCGGCACGGAAGTACTCGACGTTCAGCTCCTCGCCGCCGCCGCCGTGCCCGGCGTAGATCAGGAACGTTGGCCGTGGCGCGATGCGCCGCACCAGGTCGTCGAGTGCGGGTGGTGGCGCCGTACCGCTCATGACGGCCACCGCAGCCGTCTGCAGGGCGGCCTGCGGCAGCGCGAGCCAGCCCCGCGGCCCGCGGAGCACGTCCTCCCGGACCGAGCGCGTGCCGGCGCCCTCCGACACGACGGCCCGTAGCCCGGTGTTCGACGCCGCGGCCTCCAGCATCGTCTCGCCGCCGACCGAGAAGCCGATGCCGCCGATCCGCTCCTCCGTGACATCGGGCCTGCGCCGAAGCCATGCGACAGCCGCGTCGATGTCCTTCGCGCCCTCCCAGCCGAGCAGGTTGGGGTCGCCCTCGCTCCCGTCGTAGCCGCGCGCGTCCAGCAGGAGCACGCCGTAGCCGTGCCGGACGAGCATTCGCGCCTGCGGCAGCCTCCCCTGCCGGGTCGGATACGAGAGCACGGCGGCGCCGTTTCGCGAGGGGACGTACCAGGCGGCGAGGTCGAGTCCGTCGGCGGTTCGCACCGTCACCTCCTCGTACGGCCGTCCGAGCTCTACCGGAGCGACCGCCGCACGGGGACGGTGGGTCGCGAGGATGCCGATCGCGAGCGGCGAGACGAGGACGTATGCCGCAACGACGGTCGCGATGACGATCGCGCCGCGGCGGAGGTTGCGGAACCGGCCGGGCTTCCGCGAGCGCCACAGCAGCACGAGGGCCAGCGCGAGGAGCACCAGGCCCACCGGGAGGAGCAGGAAGCCGGTCCAGTCCTCTCCCCGGGCGCCGACCGCACGGGCGTCCGCGATCGCGAGCGCCGCGCCTTCGAGCGCGAGCGCCCCGAGCGCTGCCGCGAGCGCGGCGCGCGCCCCGTCGCGCAGGCGTGGGTAGGCGACCGCGGCAAGAGCCAGGATCGCGAGCGACACCGACCCTCGCAGCAGGTGCTCCTCCGGCCCGGTGCCGGGCTCGGGCGTGACGAACGCGTCGACGATCGCGTGCACGGCCACGATCGCAGTCGCCCCGGAGAACAGGAGCACGTCGAGGCCAGCCGACTCGACGTGTCGCGTGAGCGGGAGCCGCGCGCCCCGGAGGACGCGCGGCAGCCCGATCGCGGGCTCATGCATAGCGGAGGGCCTCCCCGGGCTTGTAGCGAACCGCACGCCGGAGTGGGATCCGCATGAGGAGCAGCGCGAGCACCACCGTGCCGACGAGCGCGATGAGCACGTTCAGCGGCGGGAAGGTGAATGCGAACTCGATCTTGACGAACTCGAGCAGCAGCCAGTTGAGCACCCGTGCCAGCGCGTAGCCGACCGGGATACCGAGCAGCCAGCCGAGCAGCGAGACGGTCAGCCCCTCCACGGCGAAGATCCGCCGGATGTCGCGAGCGCGTGCCCCGATGCACCGTAGGACGCCGATCTCCCGCGTCCGCTCGAGCACGTTCATCGTGATCGCGTTGACGAGCCCGACCATGCTGATTGCCACGATCAGGAAGCCGAGGATGCCGATGGCCGAGCTGATCTGGCGGTTCGCGTCGACGTTCCGTGCCTGATCGACGTAGCGGATGTTCGTGCCGATGGAATAGCCGGCCGCGGCGAGGCGGTCCTCCAGCTGCGTCGTGGTTCGGTCGATCAGGCCGTGGTCGAGGGAGGTCGTGCGCACCCAGTAGGCGTTGACGGTGTCGGGACTGTCGAGGATCTCCCGGAGCGTCGAGAGCGGCGCCAGGAAGAGAAGGCCGTTCTGCATCTGTGTCCCGGTCATCCCGACGATGCGAAGGCTGGCCGGGCCCGACGCGGTCTGGATCGTGACCGTGTCGCCGACGTCCGCCCCGATCGCCCTGGCGATGTTCTTGGCGATCACCGTCACGGCGGCGCCTTCGGTCTCCTCGCCCGGGGTGAACCACCGCCCGTCGACGACCTTCCGATCGAACATCGGCCGCGGCGGGAGCCCCCACGCCGATGCGTCCTTGCCGTCCGCCTTCACCATGTTCATGAGCACCGGCTGCGCCGTCGCCACGCCGGGCGTCGTCCGGATCACGCGATGGGCCTGAGCGTCCAGGGGCTTCCCCACGACCGTGTTCAGGTCGAGGTCGTAATGGAGCTGGTTCCAGGCCGCCTCGGTCGTGGACGTGACGCTGTTCATGAGCGCCAGCACGCCGATCAGCGTCCCGACCGCGAGCGCGATCTGCACGACCGTCGCGACGGTTCGGCGGGCGCGTCGAGTGACGCTGCGGACGCCGATCTGTGCCGTGCGCGGCAGGAACGTCACCCGCCGGAGCGCCTTGTCGGCGATACGGGCGCCGCCCCCGAGCGAGGGCACCTCCTCGAGCGCCTCGCGCACGGGGACGCGCGTCCCGCGGCGGATGGCGGGGAGTGCCATGAGAGGCGGAGCAACCAGACCGAGGACGAGGCTGACCACGACCACGGGCACGCTGACCGCCCAGCCTGGCGAGATGGCGAAGAACGACGAGCCGAAGAAGCCCACGATCGCGTTCGAGATCACCACCCCGAGGCCGACCCCCAGCACTGCCGAGATTCCACCGAGCAGGAGGGCGGTCACGAGGTAGACGCGCCTGATCTGACGGCGCGTGCCGCCGATCGCCTTCATCATCCCGATTTCACGGCGTTGCTCCCCGATCAGCGTCCCCATCGTGTTCGCCACGAGCACGCTCGCCGCGAGCAGCGCGAGCACCGTGAACACGTTCATCAGCGACGCGAGCTGGTCGAACAGCTCCTTGCCGGGGTACGTACCGGGCTCGCGCACGCTCGGCAGCTCGGAGAAGCCCGTGAACGAGGTGTTGCCGCGCAGGTAATCCCGAATGTCATCCGCTGTGCGGTTGGCGGCCGCCGTGGCCGCGTCGGCGAGCCGGAATGCGAGCAAGCTGTATCCAGGCTCGCCCGCCAGCTCCGCAGCCGTCGCCGGTGTGGAGTAGAGGACGACGAAGTCGCCGTTCACCCCCATCTGGCTCCACTCGAGGTTCCGACCGACACCGCTCACACGCAGGGTGTGGGTGCGATCGCCGACACCGACGACGCGGATGCTGTCCCCCGGAGCGCCGTCGTAGCGGCCCCCGCTCGAGTTCTGGACGTCCGTCAGCACCGTGCCCGCTCGCGGCGCCGTCCCGGACGCGATCGTGACCCGGTCGACCGGCTGGCGCCCGTAGTCCGGGATGCCGACGACGAGCGCCTTCTGGCGACGCTCGCCGATCCAGACCCGGGTCTGGACGACGCTCAGCGCCTGCACGTCCTCGACGTTCGGCAGCCGACGGAGCGCAGCGAGTTGTGCCGGTGTCACCACGAGCGGCTTCGTCTGAAGCGTCAGATCGGCGAGCCGGCTGGCCCGAACTTCGTCCCGCATCGCGCGGTCCATCAGAGGCGAGGCCGCGAAGATCCCGATGCTGGCGACGGCGATCGCAAGCGTGAGCACGGCAAAGACCGCTCGCGCCTTGCGCCTGGTCAGGTCGGTGATCGACTTCTTGAGAAGTGTGGAGGCCATGACCGCCTCCTCACTGATCGACGACGAGGCCGTCGCGGATCGTCACCACACGGCCCGCGCGCGCCGCCAGCTCCAGATCGTGGGTCACGTAGAGCACGGTCTTGCCCTCGTCGTTGAGACGCCGCAGCAGCTGGAACATCTCCGCTGCCGTCTGCGTGTCCAGGTTGCCGGTCGGCTCGTCGCCGATGATCAGCTTCGGGTCGGAGGCGAGCGCGCGTGCGATCGCGACCCGCTGTTGCTCTCCGCCCGAGAGCTCACTCGGCAGGTGGTCGAGCTTGTCTCCGAGACTGACGAGCTCGAGGTTGTGGCGTGCGATCTCACGCCGGTCACGCTTTGGGACTTGGCGCGCGAAGTCGAGCGGCAGCATCGCGTTCTCGACCGCAGTCAGCGTCGGCAGCAGTTGGAAGAACTGGAACACGATGCCGACGTTCCGGCCGCGCCAGGCCGCAAGCTGCTCCTCGCTCAGCAGATGGATCTGCTGGCCGTCCACTGTCACCGACCCGTCCGTCGGCCGGTCGATGCCGGTGATCATGTTCATGATCGTCGACTTGCCGCTACCCGACGGACCGACGACCGCGACCATCTCGCCGGCGTCGATGGACAGGTCGACCCCACGCAGGGCCGGGTACTCGAGCTTTCCGGTTCGGTAGACCTTCACCACCGCCGAAAGCTCGATCAGGGGCTCCACTGCCGACAGCTCGACCGGAGCCTCTCGGGTCATCGTCGCGGTCATTCAGACCACCTCCTCGACGGACGGCCGGCACGCCGCACGTTCGAAGCCAATGTGACCCAGGGCGCTCGAGGCGCCATCCGCGTTTGTCCGGATCCACCGGTTGCGAACTACGCAGCCGCTTCTCGGATCGACGTGCGCGCAACCCGCGGCGGGAGCGCGCGGTACCAGCCGTCGCTAGATTCGGGCGATCACGGCCGCGGCAGCGACGAAGCACGCGACCCCCGCCGCAGCCAGCCACAGCCAGGCCGTGAACGTCGGGCGTCGCCGCCTCCCTCTTCCACCGCTAAGCACAGCGGCCGCCTGCTTGGAGAGCCCGGGTCACTCGCGGCTCAGTCGGAGGGTGTCTTCTCGGCGCCGCCGACGGTGAGCCCCTCGGTGCTCTCGGCCGGTCGGCTCTCCGGGTCGATGCTGGTCGAGGCGTGTTCCCGTGTCGTCTGACGGTCGGCCCGGTTCTCTCCGTCCGCCGGCTGTGCTGGGCTGTCGACCGGGTTCTCCTCCTCGAGCTGCTCGGCGAGTGGGGCCTGCACCGGCTCGTCGCCCAGGTGGTCGTGCACCTCTTGGCTGTCGTGTTCGGTGGCCATGGTCCTCCTGTCGGTTGTCGGGATGTACCCAGGCCACGTCGGAGCTATGCCTCACCGACCCCGGCACCTCTACGTGGACTGGGTCGTGCGGCTTTCCCGTACCCGACGCCAGTGAGCGCCCCGATGGCCGCGGCCGTCCCGCGTAGGAGGCTCCCGGTATCCCCTGGAAGGGAGACCGCTCTCGAGCCTGTGGGCCGGATCCCCCGGGTCGCTTCGCATGCGGCCCCGGTTCATAGGGTTCGGGTCGCCTCCCCGCGAGGGCACTCGAAGGGAGGTGCCATGACTACCGCCCCCACACCACTCCATGGACGTCGGATGCCGCCCAACTACCTGTGGGCGTTAGCGGCACTGGCGATCGGCCTGATCGTCGGCGGCACCGTTGGGCTCTTGGTCGGCTCGGATGTGTTCGACGATTCCTCGAGCGCGACCGGCGTGGAGGGATCAGGTGTCGCCGCGACGGAGACGCGTGACCTGCCACCGTTCAGCTCGGTCGAGCTTGCCGGCAGCAACATCGTGACGATCGGCGTCGGTGAGCAGCAATCGGTCGTCGTTCGCGCCGACAGCAACCTCCTCGACCGCGTCACCACCACCGTGCAGGACGGCGGCCTGGTGATCGGGAACATCCCGGGTAGCTACACGACCAGGAGCCCGATGAGCGTCACGATCAGCGTGCCGTCGCTGGACGCGTTGACCCTCACCGGCAGTGGGGTCGTCACGGTCACCGAGATCGAGGCTTCGAGCCTGTCGGTGAGGCTGCCGGGCAGTGGCGTCCTCCGCGCGGGCGGGACCGCGACCGAGCTCGATGTCATCCTCGGAGGCTCCGGCGATGCGCAACTCGAGCAGCTCATCGCGGGCGACGTGCGCGCAGAGGTGAGCGGCTCGGGCCGGATCGTGCTCACGGCCACGAAGAGCCTCGACGCGTCGGTGTCGGGCTCCGGCGCGATCATGTACGGCGGCAGTCCGCAGGAGGTGACGAAGAGCATCACCGGCAGTGGCGCGATCGTCTCGACCACGGGCTGAACGCCGAGAGAACCGAGCCGACGCGCGAGAATCGCCGCGATGCGTGCTCGACTCGACGCGCATCGTTCGGCGCGGACGCGGCTCGGCGCGTTCGGTGAGGCTCGGCGCCGTCGTGCCGCGCGACCCTCCTCGCGGCGCAGGCTCCAGTGCTCCGCGGGGAGGGTCGGTATCGGAGACGTGCGGACCCTTTCGATGTCGGTCGAGAGGAACGCGACCGCGCCGCCGGCAGGACGGCCCGGCGCGCTGACGCGCCGACCGTCTCGCACGGGCTAGGCAGGCACCGCCTCCTCCAGCCGTCCGGCCAGCGCGACGGGCGAGCCGATCACGAGCACCTGAGGGCCGTCCTCCTCGAACGGATGCTCGAACGTCGAGACCACGGTCGAGGCGGAGAACGTCCCGAGGACGCGGAGCACGTCGTTGCCGATGTTGCGCAGCCCGTGCGGCGCCATCGGGGGGACGAGCCCCACCTGGTGCCTCTCGAGCCGGCCGACCTCGTCGCCGACGCGCGCCTCGGCCGTGCCCTGGAGGATGATCAGGAGCTCTTCCGCACTGTCAGTGTGAACGCCGAGCTCGGCGCCCGGATCGAGCTCGAAGAGGACCGTCGCGGTGCTGGCGGTGCCGGTTGCGCTGTGGACCGGGAAGCTGACCCGCAGGCCGGGCGCCATGGGAGCAAGCTCGAAGTCGTCCATGTCGAAGGCGATCACGTCTCTTCTCCTTTTGTTGCACGGTAGTGTGCAACGAATATAGGGGCCGACGTTGTGCCTGTCAAGATTCGCGGTACACTTCTGTGCAATGAATCGTAAGTACGAGCTGAAGGAGCGGGCGCGGCGCCAGGCGGAGACGCGGCAGCGGATCGTCGAGGCCGCGGTCGACCTTCACACGAGCATCGGCCCCGCTAGGACGACGATCAGCGGGATCGCCGAGCGGGCAGGCGTCGAGCGGCACACCGTCTATGCGCATTTCCCCGACGAGCTCACACTCTTCCGCGCCTGCTCGCAGCACTGGATTGGAAGGCATCCGCTGCCGGACATCGCGATTCTGGACGGGATCGACGACCCGGTGCGCCGCCTTCGCCGTGCGCTCGGCGAGATGTACGCGTGGTACGAGTCCGTCGAAGACGAATTGGCGGTCCTGGTTCGAGACGCTTCCGTGATCCCGGCGGAGATCGCCGCGCCGAGGCCTGCCCATCTCGCGACCATGGCCGATGCGGTCTCACGGTCGTGGCCGCGCCGCAAGAGCGTCAGAGCGGCGATCGGGCATGCGCTCGAGTTCGAGACCTGGCGCTCACTCGTGCGCAGGCAGGGCCTCTCGCAGCCTCAGGCGGCCGACGCAATGGCGCGTCTCGTCTCGAGCGTCTGACAAGCGCTTTCGCCGGTCACCCCGCAGGCTTGCGCGGCCGCGGCATGTGCCGCGCCACCAGAATGGAGCGATGAGCGAGCATCGGTCGTCGGACAGGAACGTGGAGCTCGCGTCGGGCGCGACCATGCCGCTGCTCGGGCTCGGGACGTGGCAGGCGCGGGGCCGCGGCGCCGTCGATGCGGTCCGCTACGCGCTCGAGGTGGGGTATCGGCACATCGACACGGCGACGATGTACGGGAACGAACGGCAGGTGGGGCAGGCCGTGGCGGAGAGCGGCGTGCCTCGGGCGGAGCTCTTCGTGACGACGAAGTTGCCGCAGAGTCACGCGGGGCGAGAACGGGAGACCCTGGAGGAGAGCCTCGCCGCGCTGGGATTCGAGCACGTCGACCTGTGGCTGATCCACTGGCCGCCGGGCGGGTCTTCTCGACCAGACGTCTGGGAGCAGCTTCTCGAGCTCCAGGGGGAGGGCCTCGCGCGCGAGGTCGGCGTCAGCAACTACAGCCTCCGTCAGATCGATGAGCTCGAGCGGGCGACGGGCCGCCTGCCGGCGGTCAACCAGATCGAGTGGAGCCCCGCGCTCTTCGACCGGGACGTGCTGGAGGGCCATCGCAGCCGCGGCGTGCAGGTCGAGGGGTACAGCCCCCTCAGGACGATGAACCTCCGCGCCCCCCGACTCGTCCAGATCGCGGAGAGGCACGGCGTGACCCCGGCGCAGGTCGTCCTCCGCTGGCACCTGGAGCACCGGGTGGTCGCGATCCCGAAGTCGACGAACTCCGAGCGGATCTCCGAGAACGCGGCGATCTTCGAGTTCCAGCTCACTCCGCACGACGTTGGAAGCCTCGACGGGCTCCGATGAGGCCCTCTCGCACGCGTCGTGGGCGTACAGGGAGCCGCCCGCACAGGCCGACGGGGCCTTGCGGCCCCGCCAACCCTCCCCCGAGGCATCGGTGTCCCCCCGGGCCTCGAGCCCAGGGGGACACACGACCGAGTGCCGGCTCGGGGAGTCCCTAGCCCGTCACCGGCGGCTCGAACACGCCGATCACGCCGATCCGGGCGCTGTTGCACGCCTTCACGCTCGTGATCTTCACGAGCATGATCCCCGCCCTGCTCGGCCTCACACTCAGACGGGCAACACCCTGCTTGTCCGTCGTCACGGCCTTGCTCAGGCCGGTGCCCGTGAACCGCACCTGGACACCCTCGACCGGCGTCTTGGAGCGGGTCACCCTCGCGAGCACGACGTACCGCCTGCCGTTCGCCTTCACCATCCCCGGCGTCACCTTCAGCACGCGGCAGATGTTCGCAACCGGCTTGGGCTTCGGCTTGACCTGGGGCTTCGGCGCCGTCGGCGTCGTCGTCGGCGGCGTCACCGGGGCGGTGACGAGCGTCGACGCGTCGTCCGTGTTGTTCGCCCCGTTCGTGTCCGTGCCCTGACCCGTGCCGGTCGCCGAGTTGACGTAGGTCCCGGTCTGCGTCACCCGGGCAGAGAGCCCGATCGTCCGCTCGACCCCCGGGCCGAGCGTGCCCAGCGTGCAGCTGAGCAGAGCGGCCGAGATCGTGCAGTTGCCGGCGACGGGCTGCTGCGTGACCGCGAGGAACGTGACCCCGCTCGACGCCGCGTCCGTCAGGACGACGTTGTGCGCCTGGTTCGGGCCGTTGTTCCTCACGCGCACGCTGTAGGCGATCTCCGCCTGCCCGCTCACGAGCTGCACCTGCGGCGTCGCATCCTTCACGACCTGCACGTCCATGAACTCGTCCGACTTCACCGGCGGAGGCGGAGGCGGCGGCGGCGGCGTCCCGCAGTTCGTGGGTGCCACCGCGAACGTGTGCTCCCACACCGTCTGGCCTTCGAACACGTAGCCTTCGACCGGTAGCGCCGTGACCGTGTAAGACGCACCGGCGACGGGCTTGCCGTCGACGAGCGGGCCTTCCACGCTGTAGAACGGACGCGGGCCGAACTCGGTTGCCGTCTTCACGAACTGGAACGACGGCCCCGTGGTGCAAGTCGCCTCGTTGAACGTCACACCGGTCGCTAGAGGAATGTCCTCTTCCTCGTCGCAGCCCATCGGTGCGGCAGCGAACGTGTGCGTGAACACCGACTGTCCTGAGAGCACGAACCCGGTGTTGGCGGTCGCCGTCACCGTGATCGTGTTTCCGGGGCCGACCGTGCCTGATGTGAGCGTGTAGGTGACGCCCGTGGTGGATGCCACGTAACCCCCCGGGGTTTCACAGGTCGGATCGGTGAACGAAACGCTCGCCGTCACCTGGGTCGGCGGCGGCGGAGGCTGCGGACACGCAGACACGCTTGGCTCCGGCTGTCCGGTATCGAACGCCAGCACGAACGACCGACCTTGCGAGTCAGCGAAGTACGCTCCGACCGACGCTCCAGCCGGGATCGCATTGACGCTGACGCTGATCGGATTGTCGCCGGTTTGCAGACGCTCGTTCACGCCGGGTGTTCCGACGTACTTGCAGACGAACACCTTCTTCGGCGAGCCGTCGTCTGTCGCGACTGCGAAGGCCGAAGTCGCCCCCGGCGAGCCGACGTCGACGCGTGCCGACGTTGCACCGGCGATCGCGAGCGCTGCGATCACGACAAGGCTCGTCGTGAGCACGAGACGGCGTAGCCGTCCATCAGTGATGAGTCGCACTTCCTCCCCCTCGGTCTCGTCTCCTCGACTCGGAGACGAGTTCTGTAGGCACTCCCTATGCGTCTCAGGTTATGCCCTATCGGGGGGAGCGCTGCCCCTTGAACGAGGGGTCTTGTCCCCCGCATGGGTCGAGGTTCCAGAGGCCGGCGGCGGCTGATAGCTGGAGGCAACGTGCGGAACGGCCCGCGGGCTGGCTCCCGGCTGGACACCACCGGGGGTGGTCGCACCGTAGCCTCCGGCGGAACGTCCCCCGCGGCGCCGACGGTGCGCCGCCGAGGACCGGGCGTGGTGATCGCCGCCCCGTACCCCGGCTGTTGTCCCCTGCGGCGCTCCAGGCGCTCGCGGCAAGACCCGGGCTGTGCTGCAGAATCTCCGGCCGAGACAGCTCCCGAGAGGATGGGGGGTGGGTGGCGTATGGCCGAACATGCGGTGCTGGTAGCCGGAGGCGGCCCGACGGGGCTGATGGTGGCGGGTGAGTTGGCCCTGGCCGGGGTCGACGTTGCCGTCATCGAGCGGCGCGCCGGCCAGGAGCTCGCCGGCGCACGCGCGGGCGGTCTGCACGCACGCACCATCGAGGTCCTCGATCAGCGTGGGATCGCCGATCGGTTCCTCTCGGAAGGACAGGTGGCCCAGGTCGCGGGCTTCGCCGGCACCACGCTGGACATCAGCGACTTTCCCACCCGGCACAGCTACGGGCTCGGGCTGTGGCAGAACCACATCGAGCGCATCCTGGCGGGCTGGGTCGGCGAGCTGGCGGTGCCGGTCCATTACGGCAGTGAAGTGACCGGCTTCGCGCAGGACGACACCGGCGTCGACGTCGGGCTGGCCGACGGCCGGTCGTGGCGGGCGGAGTATCTCGTCGGGTGCGACGGAGGTCGCAGCGTGATCCGTAAAGCAGCCGGCATCGACTTCCCCGGCTGGGCTCCGACGATGAGCGCCCTGGTCGCCCAGGTCGAGATGACCGACGAGCCGGAGTTGGGCATCCGCCGTACTCCCTCCGGCATGCATGCCCTGGGCAAGGTGGAGTACGAGATCCGCGACGGCGAGGTGGTCTACGGGACAGGAGGGACGGTGGGGGTCATGCTGACCGAGTCGCACGTCGGCACGACCGAGCCCACCCTGCGCGATCTCAGCGAGGGCCTCATCGCCGTCTACGGGACCGATTACGGAATCCACAGTCCCACCTGGATCTCCAGGTTCACCGACATGACTCGGCAGGCCGCCGCCTACCGCAAGGGACGGGTCCTGCTGGCCGGCGACGCGGCGCACGTGCATTCCCCGGTCGGTGGACAGGGCCTCAACACCGGTGTGCAGGATGCGGTGAATCTGGGATGGAAGCTGGCTCAGGTGGTCAACGGGACGTCACCGGAGAGCCTCCTCGATACCTACCATGCCGAGCGTCACCCGGTCGGTGCCCGCGTGCTGAAGAACACGATGGCGCAGGTCGCGCTCATGCACCGCATGGATGACCGCACCAGCGCCTTGCGCGACACCGTGTCCGAGCTGCTGAGCATGAACGAGCCGCGCACGCGGTTCGGCGCGATGCAGTCCGGCCTGGACATCCGTTACGACCTCGGCGAGGGCCACCCGCTGCTCGGGCGCCGAATGCCCGATCTCGACCTGGTCACCCCTGGTGGAACGGTGCGGGTATTCACGCTCCTCCACGACGCCCGCCCGGTCTTTCTGAACCTGGGCGACCAGCCCGGGAGCTTCGACACCTCCCCATGGGCGCACCGACTGTCGGCCCTCGACGCCGACTACGAGGGCGATTGGGAGCTTCCGGTCCTGGGCCGGGTAGCAGCCCCGGCTGCCGTGCTGATCCGACCCGACGGCTACGTCGCCTGGGTGGGGGACGGCACGGATACCGGATTGCGCGACGCGCTGACGACCTGGTTCGGATCACCCTGACGCGACGCGCTGCGCCGCCGCTACCCCGTTGTCTCCCTCACGTGCGCCAGGACGCGATCGAGCGGCCGCGGGACGCGTGCCAGGTCGAGTGCCTCCACCAGGAGCACTGCGTACCTCTGCTTGCGGTTCCACATGAAGCCGTGCAGCTGTTCCTCGAGCGGCCGGGCTCGGTGCGCGGGCTGCTTCTGGTAGGTCCGGAAGGCGCGCAGCTCGCCTTGCTTCGCGAGCACGCGTTTCATCCCGCTCGGCCCCACCGCCCGAGTCAGCTCCTCCTCGAGGTCGCGCGTGCAGGCATAGAACCCGACGCGCTCGAGCTCGCCGCGGTCGTCGCACCCGAACGCCCGCAAGAAATGCCGCTCCTCCCCGACGTCGTAGAGCCCCGCGAGTCGGACGTCGCTGTACTGCCCGAGGAGACGCGGCAGGTTCCCGTAGCCGCCCATCGGCACGACGGCGACGCCCGCGGCCTCGAGGTCGAGACCGCGGCGACGCGCCAGCGTCTCGACGGCGCGGCGATCGCTCGTGCCCTCGACGAGCACCACTCCGCGCAGCTGCACGACTGCATCAGAGCAGCTCGACGACGAGCGCCGGCCGTCGGGAAGCGTGCTCTTGCCGAAGGTCACCTCGTGAGGTCGAGCGCCGCCAGGCCCCGGAGGTCGACGCACGTGACGTTGCGGACCGTGACGAGGACCATCAGCACGGATGTGCAGGCCGGGCAGCGCGCGACCGTTCCCGGCGCCCGCGTGTACACGACGAATGTCCCGACCTCGCCCGATGCGCCACACGACGCGCACGTGCCCGTCGCAAGCGTCATCTCTTGGCCGAAGACGTCTGCGAGCAGGCCGGCGATGGCGTTGCCGTCGAGCGTCGTCACGGCGACGTCCGCCATCACGTTCCGGTCGGGCCGAAGCGCTCGGTCCTGATGCGCGCCGGATCGTGGCCGAGGTCGACGAGAGCGCTCGCCACGGTCTCGACCAACGACGTCGGGCCGCAGACGTACGTCAGCGGCTCCTCGCTCGCGGGCCAGGCGACCTCTTCGAGGAGATCGCGGTCGATCCGGCGGGCGTAGCCGTCCCAGCCCTCCGGCTGGTCGCGGGTCAGCGTGAAGCGGACGTCGACAGCGTCCATGGCGCCGAGCCCGGTCAGCTCGTCCCGGTAGATCACGTCGTCGAGCGTGCGCGCGGAGTAGAGCAACCGCACGGGAACGGTGCTCCCGACCGCGCGGCGATGGCGGAGCATCGCGCGCAGCGGGACGACACCCGAGCCGCCGCCGACGAGGAGCAACGGGCCGCCGAGGGGCTCTTCCCAGACGAAGTAGCCCCCGACAGGGCCGCGAAGCTCGAGCTCGTCGCCCGGACGCAGCTCGTCGACCAGGTACGGCGACACCTCCCCGTCGTCGAGGCGTTCGACGGTGAGCACCAGCTCCTCGTCCTCGGGCGCCGAGGCGATGGAATAGCTCCGCTGAGCCTGGTAGCCGTCTTCCGCGGTCAGTCGGATGTCGACGTGCTGGCCTGCGCGATGCCCCGGCCATGCAGGCGCCTCGAGCACGATGCTACGGACGTCCTGGGTCTCGTCCACGAACGCGCTCACGCGTGCGACCTGCCAGCTCAGTCTCCCCCGTACCGCTGCTCGCGCCATGGGTCTCCGTAGTTGTGGTAGCCGTAGGACTCCCAGAAACCGGGCTCGTCCTCGAGCGTTAGTTCTATCCCGCGCACCCACTTGGCGCTCTTCCAGAAGTAGAGGTGTGGGACGAGCAGACGCGCCGGCCCTCCATGCTCCGGATCGAGCGGCTCGTCGTCGAACTCGAACGCGATCCACGCCTTTCCGTCGCGAACGTCCTGCAACGGCATGTTCGTCGTGTAGCCGCCGTCCGACCACGCGGTCACGTACTCCGCACTCGTCTCGACGCCGTCGAGCAGCGTGTCGAGGGAGACGCCCCGCCAGACGGTGTCGAGCTTCGACCACTTCGTGACGCAGTGGATGTCGACCGTGACCTCCTCGCTCGGGAGCTCGCGGAGCTCCTTCCACGTCCAACGGCGCGGCTCGTCCACCTCCCCCACGATGGAGAAGTCCCACTTGTCCATCGACGTGCGCGGCGTGGGGCCGGCCGAGAGGACGGGGAAGTCGCCCGTGACGTACTGACCCGGAGGGACTCGCGAGGAGTCGACGTCCTCACGACGACGGCCACGGAATCCACGTGATACGAAGGACATCAGAGGTCTCCCTCCCTAAGCCTGTCACACACGTTCCGCCAACCCGGCGGGCTAGGCGTTCCTGCGGGCCGCCAGCGACAGGGCGGCGCTCGGTTGCCTGGCGCCACTCCGCTCACGCCATCGGCGACTGATGGCCCGGCCGATCAAGTACGGCACTGCGACGACCGCCACTGCGAGCGCCGGCAGCGCGATGAGCGCGACGAGCGCGAAGATCATCAGCGCGATCAGCCCGAGCCAGGGGAGCGACAGGAGGACGACCGTCCCGGCGACGACGAGCGGCGCCCATGCGTAGTAGTACCTCACCATGATCTTTCCTCCCGGTTCGTGAGTGGTTGTGTCACGGTGCGAGGATCGCGCGCCGGGGGGTGCACTCGCGTCCGCCGAGGCGCCAGTGCGGCTCGCTGGTCGCAGCGCAGGTCGCCCGCCACCGCTCCCCGTCAGGCGTCGACGACCTGCGCGACCGTGGCGAGGGTCAGGCCGAGCCGAGGCGGCTCTCGGGAAGGCGGCCGAGCTGGTTGCGCGAGGTGATCTCCAGCTTCAGGAAGACCTTGCGCAGGTGGTACTGCACCGTGCGGGGGCTGATGAACAGCTGTGCGCCGATCTCGGGGTTGGAGAGACCGTCTCTGGCCAGCCGGGCGATGTGTGCCTCCTGGGGTGTGAGCACGCCGCGCGCGTCGTCGGTGCGTTTCCGCACCGTCTCTCCCGTGGCCAGGAGCTCGTGGCGGGCGCGCTCGGCAAACCCCTCGGCCCCGATGCCGCTGAACATCTCGTGGGCGGCTCGCAGTTGCTCACGCGCGTCGGCACGGCGGTTCTCGCGACGCAGCCATTCGCCGTACAGGAGCCGGGCGCGGGCGAGGTGGACAACGCCACTGCTGCGCGCGAGCCGCTCGACCGCCTCGCGGTAGAGGGGCTCCGCGTCTCGTGTGTCGCTCAGCAGTGCGCGTGAGCCGGCCTCGATGCCGAGCGCCCAGTCGGTGCCGCTCGCCCGCGTGCGCTCGCTCAGGCGATCGAGCGCGGCGGAGGTCGCGTCGGTCGCGCCGCTGCGGACGCCCGCCTCGATCAGCTCCGCGAGGGACCATGCGAAGAGTCCCACATCGTCGTGCTCGCAGCCGCGCTGGGCGGCCGCGAGCGCCTCTGCGTAGCGGCCGCACCCGTTGTGCAGCAGTGCTGTGGCCCACTCTATGACGCCCAGCGCCATGCCCTCGCCCCTCGCCGTCGCCTCGAGCCTCCCACCCTCCATCAGCTCGAGGCCGTCGGCCTCGTTCCCGCGCCAGGCGGCCAGCATCAGCGAGGCGTACTTGAGCGGTGCCAGATCGGTCGCTTGCGTGATCGCGTCGGCCTCCTCGATCAGCGAGGAAGCGGCGCCGAAGGCTCCCGCATGAACGTGGAGGGACGCGCGATACGTGGCCGCGATCGGGAGCATGCTGAGCGCCCCCGTCTCTCGCGCGACACGCAACCCGTGGGTCGCGAGCACGTCCCAGAGCTCGTCGTCCCAGAGATCCTGGGCCAGGCGACACGCCAGCCACAGCCAGCGCACGTCGCCTGCGGTCGATCCCTCCACGTCGCGGAACGCGTCGAGTGCCCTTCGGAGCGGCGGTAGGCCGGCCGAGTAGCCCTCGGTGAATCTCGTCGCCAGGCCGTCGAGGAGCAGGTCGATTGCGCGTGGCGGCTGCGGTGCCGCCGGCGCAGCCCGAGCGGCCTCGGCAGCCTCGCGGACGCCTGGATCGTCGCCGAAGCGACCGGCGAACATCGCCGCAGCCATCGCCTCGAGATGCGTCTCGCGAGCCATCGCGGCGTCGAGCGGTTCGAGGCGCCGGGCGGCATGGAGCAAGAGGGAGGGAGCGTCGCCGCCGCGGGTGCGGGCGAACGCGATCTCGGCGCGCAGGCGTTCCAACCGCGCGCGCTGAAGCTCGTCGAGCGGGGCGAGCTCGGCGGTCGCCAGCAGGTCGAGCGCCGCGTCCGATGCCGCAGCATCGAGCTTGGCCTGCGCGGCAGCCAGGGCCCTCCGGCCCCTCTCCGCCGAATCGGGGGTCAGCTTCGTCGCGTGCGCGAGGAACGCCGCAGCAGCCGCCGCGCCCCCACGGGCCTGCGCCCTGCCGGCCGAGCGCTCCAACTCCGCGGCCACCTCCTCGTCGACACCCACGGCCGCGTGAGCACGATGCCACGCTCGATGATCGGGATCGGTATCCGGATCGGTCACCTCGGCCAACGCCCGATGCGCAGCTCGCCGCTCGGAAACGGTCGCCGCCCGGTACACCGCGGATCGAACCAGTGGGTGCCGGAAGCGGACACGGGCGCCGACCTCGACCAGCTGTGCGTCTTCTGCCGGGGCGAGCGAGCTCTCTTCGATGCCGAGCCCGTACGCCGCGCGCCAGACGAGCGTCGCGTCACCGATCGGCTCGGCCGCAGCCAGCAGTAGCAGTCGCTGCGTCGCCTCGGGCAGTTCACCGGCGCGCTGGAGATAGTGATCCTCGAGCTGGCGCGGGAGGTCTGTCGCCGGGAGAAGCTCGAAACCGCCTGCCAGCTCCGCCGCGCTCACGCTCCACGGCAGATCGAGCAGCGCGAGCGGGTTGCCGCGGGTTTCCGCGATGATCCGGTCGCGAACGCGCTCGTCGAGCCGACCGGGCACGACTCTCGTGAGCAGGGTGCGGGCATCGTCCTCGGCCAGCCCGTGCAGCAGCAGCTCGGGCAACCCGTCGAAATCGTGCCTCGTGTTCGGCTCGCGGACGGCGACCACGATCGCCGTCGATTCCGCCAGCAGCCGCCGTGCGACAAAGCCGAGGATCAGTCCCGAGGTGACGTCCAGCCATTGAGCGTCCTCCACGAGGCAGAGCAGCGGCCGCTCCTCGGTTGCCGCAGCCAGCAGGCCGAGCACGGCGAGTGAGACCAGGAACCGGTCCGGAGCGTCACCGGATGCGAGGCCCAGGGCGACATTGAGCGCGTCCTGTTGCGGCTGCGGGAGCGCGTCGAGCTGGTCGAGCAGCGGCGCGCAGAGCTGATGGATCCCGGCGAACGGCAGCTCCATCTCGGCCTCCACGCTCGTGACGTGCGCCACACGGAATCCCGACGCACGACGAGCGGCGTACTGGAGCAGAGCCGTCTTTCCGATGCCCGCCTCGCCGCGGATGACCAGGACGGCGCTTTCACCCTCCCGCACGCGCCCCAGCAGCCGGTCGAGAGCTTCGCGCTCGCTCGTCCGGTCGAGAAACCCGGACGCGAGGGTGGCGACCATCCCACCCGCAACGCTAATCGACCGCCACGCTCGATGCGGCAGCCGGAGGCGGCATCGATCATCATGCCTCCGGCATAGATGGTGCGTCGCGTCCTTCATGCGGAGCGGTCACCGCTGCAGCTGCTGGTCACTGGGGGAACCGGCGTGCTCGGCCGCGTGCTGCGGCCGCTCGCGGAGGCCGCTGGCCACGAGATCACGATGCCCGAGCGGGAGGCGCTCGACCTCTTCGATCCCCCTGCGGTCGCCGGCGCCGTGCGCGACGTCGACGGCATCCTGCACCTGGCGACCCGGATCCGCCCGGTCGAGCTGCTCTCGGATCCGGAGGCGTGGCGCGAGAACGATCGGCTTCGCGCGGACGCTTCGAGGATCCTCGTCGACGCGGCGATCGCGGCCGGGGTGGCGGTCTACGTCCAGCCCACAGTCGCGTTCGTCTACCCGCCGAACGGCCCGGTGTCCGAGGACACACCGGTCGGCGAGGTCCCGCCGCTTCTGCGCTCCGCGCTCGCCGGCGAGCAGCAGGCTGGACGCTTCGCCCGCGCCGGCGGACGCGGCGTCGTCCTCCGACTCGGGCTGCTCGACGGCCCGGGCACCGGCGAGTACCCGCCGTTGGCCGGCTTCGGGGCCACGCTGCACGTCTCCGATGCGGGGCGCGCGCTCCTCGCGGCGCTGGCGCTGCCCAGCGGCATCTACAACGTCTGCCGTGACGGGGAGCGCGTCGCGAACGACCACTTCACCCGGGCGGCCGGATGGCACCCGCAGCGTTGAGCGCTCTGCTGTACCCACCCATTGGCGTAGATTCGTGACATGACCGCCTCCCAGACGAGCCGGCTTCAGAGCGGTTGTGACCTGTTGCGGTCGCTACAACGCCCTGGCGACCCCCTTCTGCTTCCGAACGCCTGGGACGTGGCCACAGCGAGAGCCGTGGTCGCGGCTGGGTATCCGGTGGTTGCGACCACCAGCGGCGGCGTGGCCGCCACGCTCGGCTATGAGGATCACGAGGGCGCACCGGCCGACGAGATGCTCGCGGCGGCCGCGCGGATCGTAAGGGGCGTCGAGGCGCCGGTGACGGTGGATGCGGAGGCCGGCTACGGCATGGAGCCGACCGAGCTGGTGGCTGCCCTGCGTACCGTGGGGGCGGCCGGGTGCAACCTCGAGGACACCGACCACGCCGCGGCCAGGCTTCGCGATCTCGACCGGCAAGCGGAGTGGCTCTCGGCGGTTCGCCAGGCTGCGTCCGAGAACGGTTACCCGCTCGTCGTCAACGCCCGGGTCGACGTCTTTCTCAGCGGCTTCCTCACCGGCGCCGGACCCGGGACCCAGGAGCAGCTCGTTCCCGAAGCGCTGCGGCGCGCGAACGCCTACCTCGAAGCCGGCGCCGACTGCGTCTACCCGATCGCCCTATGGGAGCCAGAGGCGCTCCGTCGGTTCACCTCGGAGGTCCGCGGCCCGGTGAACGTCACACGCCTGCCGCAGGCGCCCTCGCTCGCGGAGCTGGCCACGCTGGGGGTGGCCCGGGTGAGCTGGGCAACCCTCCTGTACCGGGACGCGATGGCTCACTTCGCGGACCAGCTCGCCTCGCTCCAGGAGTGAGACCAGGCCCCGCGGCGCGCCGGGTCGACGTCGACCCGGCGCCAGCCGCGGAAGCCTCGAGACCACCGGCCGTCGGAACGGTCAAGCGAACCTCTTGACGAATGCGAGTGCGGTCTCGGCCACGTCGCGCCAGCCGTGGTCGATGGTCAGCGAGTGGCCGCGGTCGGGCATCTTCCTGATCTCGGTGACGCTCGGGTTGCGCTTCTGCCGCTTGTAGGAGGCGTTGGCGATCGCCCAGGGAACCGTGTGGTCCTTCTCCCCCTCGAGGATCAGCAGAGGGCCGCGATCGGGGTTCTTGGTGTCGACCTTCGACTCGGTCCGGGGGTTGAGGTTGGCGTTGGCCATCTGGGCAAGGGCGATCCCGGACCCGGCCACGTGGTACGTGTCGTAAAGGCGCTTCGCCTCGTCCTCGTCGAGCGCGTTCGTCCAGCCGTACTTGAACTGGTCGAAGGTGAGCGTGATGGCGCGGCCGCGATACCGGGGGTTCACCAGGAAAGGTCCACTCGCCCTGAGCGTGGAGAGGGGCAGCGGCAGGACGCCGCGAAACACGCCCGGGTCGATGGCGACCGTCGCTGCCGAAAGCCCTCGGCCGGCGAGCATCTGGGCGACCAATCCGCCGGTCGAGTGCCCCACCACGGCGGGCTTCCTCTCGAGCTTGCCGATCACGTCGGCCGTGTGGTCGACAACCTCCTTCAGCGTCTTCTTCGCGAGGACGTCCGGGTTCGCGCGCGCCTCCTCGACCGTTTCCGGATCGTCCGGCCAGGTCGGCGTCAGCGCGACGTATCCGGCCTCCTCGAACAGCTCGGCCCAGCGCTCCCAGCTCGAGGGCAGCAGCCACAGCCCGTGGACGAAGACCACCGGTGTGGCCGTGGTCGCATTCGCACGCTCGACCTGCTCGAGCTCCTGCTCGGTGAACGGCGGTGGGGAAACGGTCGCGCTCATCTCGTCCTCCTTTGCGCCCGGCATCCGGCTCGGTCGTCGTCGGCGCCTGCGCTCTGCGTGGACACCGGACTGGTGCCCGCATTTGTCATCGAGCACGATCGCCCCGCCGGACCGCACTCGCATCCGCCGAGATGCCAGCGCGAGTCGCCAGTCGCGGCGCGTTCACCCACTCATGACGGAGCACCCGGGCTGCGAGCAACGGACTGGTGACCGGACCAGCCTGTCGGCGGATTCGAGACCCGCCCGTCCCTGCGACGCTCGTCGCGACACCACTCCGACGTTAGGGGGCTTCGATGTCCACTCAGAAGGTCTATCTGGGCTCACGGCCGATTCGGGCAGCCGCCCGGGAGGTGCGACACGTTCACGAACTCGAGCGTGCGGGCGAGAGCGAATGGACGCCGTGGATCGCCATAGCCGGCCTGATCGTGTTCTTCGTGGCCATCGGACTGCTCGTGTTCGGAATCGTCGAAGGGGTGTCCCACCTCCTGGCGAGCGGGGTTCTGCAGGGCTGAGACAGGGCCGGGCGCCGCTCGCCCGAGGCACGGATTCCTGCCGTGCCAAGCCCGACTCATGTCGGCCCACCAGCGATCCGCGCTGGCGCGTCGGCGGATTCGAGAGCACTCCTGGCCGCGATCCTCGGCCAGGACGGAGAGAGACGGTCGCCACGCACGTTGGTGAGCCGATCGCACGAGCGAAAGGAGACGGGATGAAGATCGTCGTGATCGGCGGAACCGGCCTCATCGGGTCGAAGCTCGTCGAAAGACTGCGCGAGGACGGCCACGAGCCGCTCGCGGCGTCGCCGGACACCGGCGTCAACACGCTCACGGGCGATGGGTTGGCCGAAGCGCTCGAGGGTGCCCGGGTCGTCGTCGACGTCGCAAACGCGCCCGTCTGGGACGACGCCGCGGTGCTGGACTTCTTCCAGACCTCGTCGCAGAACATCCTGGCCGCGGAAGCGGCCGCCGGTGTGAGACACCACGTCACGCTGTCGGTGGTCGGCGCCGACCGACTCCCGGAGAGCGGCTATCTCCGCGCGAAGCTTGCGCAGGAGGAGACGGTGAAGACGGGCTCCGTCCCGTACACGATCCTCCGGGCGACGCAGTTCTTCGAGTTCATCGGGCGCATCGCCGATTCGAGCATCGACGGCGATACGGTTCGCCTGGCGCCCGTGCTCGTCCAGCCGGAGTCGGCCGACGACGTCGCCGACGCACTCGCCGACGTCGCCGTGAGCGACCCGGTGAACGGCATCGTCGAGCTGGCCGGTCCCGAGCAGTTCCGGCTCGACGAGCTCGCCCGCCGCGTTCTCCGTGCCAACAACGACCCCCGTCCTGTGACGGCCGACGTCCACGCCCGGTACTTCGGCACTGAACTCGACGACAATTCCCTCACCCCCGGCAGCAGCGCACGCATCACCCCGACCCGCTTCGAGGACTGGCTCAGCCGGTCCGCGGCCGGGTAGACGTCCCCAATCAAAGGAGGTCCCTCATGGAACCGACGATCGTTCTCGTGCACGGCGACTGGGCCGACGCGTCGTCCTGGAGCAGCGTGATCGAGCGCCTGCAGGCCAGGGACCTCGAGGTGGTCGCTCCGCCCAATCCGCTGCGCGGGCCTGCCGCGGACGCGGCGTACCTCGCCAGCTACCTCCGGACCACCTCGGGCCCCATCGTGCTCGTCGCCCACTCCTACGGCGGGTTCGTCATCACCAATGCCGCCACGGGCAACCCGAACGTCGAGGCGCTCGTCTACATCGACAGCTTCATGCCCGACGAGGGCGAGATCCTCGGCGAGCTCGCCGCACGCTGGGGCTCCTCCATCGGCGAGACCGCCCTCAATCCTGTGCCTTCCGACGGAGGCGTGGACCTGTACCTGCGCTGGGAGGCGAACCCACCGTATCCCGGGTTCGCCGAGGGCTTCGCCAACGGCGTCGAGCCGGAGAAGGCCGCTGTCCTCGCCGCCGCGCAGCGGCCCGCGGCCGCCGCTCAGTTCGAAGAGCCCTCCGGGCCGCCGGCGTGGAAGACGATCCCGTCCTGGTCGCTCATCGGTGAGTTGGACCTCGTGATCCCGCCGGCCCTGCAGGAGGAGATGTCCGACCGGGCCGGCGCCAAGGTCAGACGTGTCAGTGCGGGCCACCTGTCGCTGATCACCCATCCGGCCGAGGTCACCGAGATGATCCTCTCCGCCGTCGACGAGACGACGTGATCCGACCGATCGAGGTCGCCGCGACCACTCCAGCGGCCCGTAGTCCGCATTGCGGGCAGCGAGTCGAACGCGGCGACCTCGTCGAACCACCGCCCTTCACACGCGAACGCCGACCTCGTACCCGATCTGGCGCGGCAAACTGACTGGATGAGCGAGGCGCGCGTGGGCGACCCGAGGGCTCTCGGCGACGAGGAGCTGCGCCGACTCGACGCCTACTGGCGCGCCGCGAACTTTCTCTCGGTCGGGCAGATCTACCTGCTCGACAATCCGCTTCTCCGCGGCGCGCTGACGCCGGAGCACGTCAAGCCGCGACTCCTCGGCCATTTCGGCACGGCGCCTGGTCTCAACCTCGTGTACGCCCACGTGAACCGGGCTATCCGGGAACGAGAGCTCGACGCAATCTTCGTGACGGGTCCCGGCCACGGCGGGCCTGCGAACGTCGCGAACGCGTACCTCGAAGGGACCTACGCGGAGCTGTATCCCGACATCTCGGAGGACGAAGAGGGGCTGCGCAGGCTGTTCCGACAGTTCTCGTTTCCGGGCGGCATCCCGAGCCACGCGGCTCCGGAGACACCGGGTTCGATCCACGAAGGGGGCGAGCTCGGCTACGCACTCGTCCACGCGTTCGGCGCGGCCTTCGACAACCCCGAGCTGGTCGTCGTCTGCGTCGTCGGCGACGGGGAGGCAGAGAGCGGGCCGCTGGCGGCGAGCTGGCACGCGAACAAGTTCCTCAACCCGCGCTCTGACGGCGCCGTGCTGCCGGTCTTGCACCTGAACGGGTACAAGATCGCGAATCCGACCGTCCTTGCGCGGATCCCTGAGAGGGAGCTCCTGGCTCTGCTCGAAGGCTACGGCTGGGAGCCGCTCGTCGTCTCGGGTGGCTTCGACGGGGAGCGTGCCGTGGACGTGCATCGGCGACTCGCGGTCGCCCTCGACGAGGCGTTGGACCGGATCGCCGAGATCCGCGCGAGAGCCAGGGCGGAGCAGGCCGTCGAGCGCCCTCGCTGGCCGATGCTCGTCCTGCGGACGCCGAAGGGGTGGACCGGCCCGAAGGAAGTCGACGGACAGCCGGTGGAGGGCACATGGCGCTCCCACCAGGTCCCGCTCGCGGAGGTGCGCGACAACCCCGAGCACCTGGGGCAGCTCGAGGAATGGCTCCGCAGCTACCGGCCCGAGGAGCTCTTCGACGAGAACGGACGCCTGGTGGCCGAGCTCCGGGAGCTGGCGCCCGTCGGTCGACGCCGGATGAGCGCCAACCCCCACGCGAACGGCGGCGAGCTGCTCCGCGACCTCGTGCTGCCCGACTTTCGCGAGTACGCGGTCGACGTACCGCAGCCGGGCACGAGCACGGCCGAGGCGACGCGTGTGCTCGGCGGCTACCTGCGCGACGTGATTGCCCGGAATCCGCACAATTTCCGGCTGTTCGGCCCCGACGAGACCTCCTCCAACCGGCTCGACGCCGTGTTCGAGGTGACGGGACGTGCATGGGACGGAGCGGTCGAGGCGGTCGATACGGAGCTCAGGCTGGGACCCGACGGCCGCGTGATGGAGGTTCTCTCCGAGCATCTGTGCCAGGGGTGGCTCGAGGGCTACCTGCTCACGGGCCGGCACGGCGTCTTCAACTCGTACGAGGCCTTCATCCATGTCGTCGACTCGATGTTCAACCAGCATGCGAAGTGGCTGAAGACCACGCCCCACATCCCCTGGCGCCGGCCGATCGCGTCGCTGAACTACCTGCTCAGCTCGCACGTCTGGCGCCAGGACCACAACGGCTTCTCCCACCAGGATCCGGGCTTCATCGACCACGTCGTGAACAAGAAGGCGGAGGTGATCCGCGTCTACCTGCCCCCCGACGCCAACACGCTCCTGTCGGTCGCCGACCATTGCCTGCGGAGCAGGAACTACGTCAACGTCGTCGTCGCGGGAAAGCAGCCGGCGCTCACCTATCTCTCGATGGACGAAGCAGTCGTCCACTGCACCCGCGGCCTCGGCATCTGGGAATGGGCGTCGACCGACGCGGGCGACGACCCCGACGTCGTGCTGGGATGCTGCGGCGACGTCCCCACGCTCGAGGTCCTGGCGGCAGCGGCGATCCTTCGCGAGCGGCTGCCGGACCTGAGGGTCAGGGTCGTCAACGTCGTCGATCTCATGCGCCTGCAGCCGGACAGCGAGCACCCGCACGGCCTCTCGGACGTCGACTTCGACTCGCTCTTCACCACGGATCGGCCCATCGTCTTCGCGTACCACGGCTACCCGTGGCTCATCCACCGGCTCACCTACCGGCGCACGAACCATCGCAACCTCCACGTGCGCGGCTACAAGGAGGAGGGGACGACGACGACGCCCTTCGACATGGTGATGCTGAACGACCTCGACCGGTTCCACCTCGTGAAGGACGTCGTCGACAGGGTCCCCGGGCTGGCGACCAGGGCAGCGCACCTGCGTCAGGAGATGGACGAACGCCGGCTCGAGGCGCGCGCCTGGACGCGGTCGCACGGTGAGGATCACCCCGACGTGGGCGACTGGGTCTGGCCGTTCTGAGCCGCGTCCTTGTCGTCAACGCGGGCTCGACGAGCCTCAAGCTGTCGCTCGTCGACGACGCGGGCCGGGCGGAGACCGTGGAGTCGCTCGACGCCCTCCCTGCGGGCCTCGAGGCGGTCGGCCACCGAGTCGTCCACGGCGGTGGGGTCTTCCTCGACCCGGTGCGCGTCGACGACGCGGTCGTCGCAACGCTCGAGCGCCTGATAGCGCTTGCGCCGCTGCATCAGGCGCCGGCGCTGGAGGCGCTCGCGGTCGCACGCGCCGCGGCGCCCGCGGTGCCGCATGTTGCGGTCTTCGACACCGCCTTCCACGCCACGCTGACCGAGGCGGCGTCGACGTACGCCGTGCCCCGCGCGTGGCGGGAGCAGTGGGGAGTGCGACGTTTCGGCTTCCACGGGATCGCGGTGGAATCGGTCGCCGAGCAGTTCGACGCACGCCGTCTCGTGGTCTGCCACCTCGGCGGTGGCTGCTCGGTCACTGCCGTGCTGGACGGCCGGTCGGTCGACACCACGATGGGCTTCACGCCGCTCGACGGCGTTCCCATGGCGACGCGATCGGGGTCGATCGATCCCGGGATCCTGCTCTATGCGCTCCGGGAAAGAGGGCTCGCCCCGGACGAGGTCGACGAGGCGCTCGAACGGCACTCCGGGCTGGACGCGTTGGGTGGACTCGATGCCGACCTTGGCTTCGCGGTCTTCGCGCGGCGAATCGCGCAGGCGGTCGCCGCGATGGCCGTGGCGCTCGGGGGTGTCGACGTCATCGCGTTCTCGGGCGGGGTCGGGGAGAACCGCGCGGACGTCCGCGGTGCAGTCCTGGAGCTCCTGGGGTTCCTCGGCGAGCCACGGGTCGAGGTCGTCCCTGCCCGCGAGGATCTCGTCATCGCCCGCGCGGTCAGGCAACTGCTCTCCGCTCCATAGCTCTCTCCGCTCCATAGCTCTCGGCACACCGGGAGCGCATGGCCACGGTGCTACGCGAAGTCGAGTCGAGTACGCTGACCTCGTCTCGTGACCGGGAGCGTGAATCGCGCATGAACAAGCCGCGCATCTTCCTCGGGTCCTCGGGCAAGCAGGCCAAGCTGCTCCAGGCGATCACGCGCGGGCTCCAGGACGTCGCCGACGTCGAGCCCTGGACGACCACGTTCAACCCGGGGCGGTCGACCCTCGACCGACTCGTCGAGCTCTCCCAGGAGGTCGATTTCGCCGCGTTCGTGTTCGCCCAGGACGACTGGACCACGACGGACGCGTCCGAGTCCGGCCAGGCGTCGCCGCGCGACAACGTGGTGTTCGAGGCCGGGCTGTTCGGTGGCGCGCTCGGGATCCGACGCACGTTCATCCTCCACGCGAACGGTTCGAAGCTGCCGAGCGACCTGCTCGGGCTGACCTCTGTCCGCTACGACCCGGCCGCCGGCCCGGCGGAGGTTCGCGCGATCAACCAGAAGCTCCGCAAGGCGATCGAGACCGAGGGTCGCCGAGGCGCGGTCGAGGGGCTGTGGTGGCAGCTCTCGCTCACCGTGCGGACCGAGGACGAGCCCTCGGCGGTGAGCCTCCTACGCATCTCACGAGACCGCGACGGTGACCTGAACGTGACCGGCAGGGCCTGGCAGGACGACGGCACCCTCTCGGCCCGCTACTGGAGCGAGGCTGCGAAGGAGCGTAGGGATCCGGCCGGCATCCTCTACTTCTGGAA
>NZ_DASTCS010000010.1:0-6715 GCF_035710885.1 Gaiella sp.
AGAGCCTGACCGGCGCCCCACAACCTGCCCGCGTGCATCAGTTCGCCCTCGTCGGCATGCACGATCGCGAGTTCCAGCAGGCAGTCGCCGACCGCACCCTGCGCGCCGAGGGCCGCGAACCGCTTCACGGCGTCCGTCAGCAGGTTCCGCGCGTGGATGCCGTCACCTCGGCGGCGGGCAACCTCGCCGAGGAGCGCCAGCGCGTTCGCGTACAAGCTCTCGTTCCCGAACGCACGAAAACCGGAGGCGGCCTCCTCGAGCGCCGCTTCCGCGGCATCCAGGTCGCCCTCGCGTAGCGCGATGTCGCCGAGCGACGCCAGCGCGCGCGCATAAGGCCGCCCCGACTGCCGGCAGAGCTGCAGGCTGCGCTCCGCATATGCCCGCGCCCGTGCCAGGTCGCCGTCGTCCACGGCGAGGTCGGCAAGGTCAGCGAGCGCGCCCGTCTCCCAGTACGGCGCGGCCTGCGCTCCGTTCGAGAGGAGGTCGAGGAGTCGGGTCATCAGGCTGATCGCGCGAGACCGATCGCCGGCGTGGCTAGCGATCTTCCCGGCGCCGCCGAGCGCTGCCGGGTCGTCCCCGGCCATGATCTCGTCGAAGGCGCGTGCAACCCACGTATTGGCCTCGGGCGCGTGCCCGCGCGCTATCCACACAGGCCAGAGCTCCGCACACAGCGCGACGAAGAGCTCCGGCCGACCGGAGTCGAGCGCCCAGAGGACGACCTCCCGCACATTGGGATGCTCTGCGTCGAGCTCGGCCGCCGCATCTACCTGCCGCCCGAGAAACAGGGGGGATCCGTGGCCCCTCGCGCTGGCCACCACATGGCCCGCAAGCCGCTCGCGAAGGACGACGCGCTCCACGTTGCCGAGCCGCTCGGCGGCAAACTCCCTGATTGTCTCCAGCATCCAGTAACGGCCGTCGCTGAAGCGCAAGAGGTTCCTCTCGACAAGCGACTGCAGGCTGTCGACGTCGGCGCCTGTGACCGACTCGGCGGTCTCGAGCGTCGCGCCGCCGGCGAAGACGGAGAGGCGAGCGAAAAGTCGCTGCTCCGCCTCCGAGAGGAGCTCGTGAGACCACTCGATGGTGGCTCTGAGCGTCCTCTGGCGGGGATCGGCGTCGCGGCCGCCCTTCAAGAGGTCGAGGCGACGGGAAAGGCGCTGGAGAATCTGCTTCGGGGTGAGCGCCTTCATGCGGGCGGACGCGAGCTCGACGGCGAGCGGCAACAAGTCGAGGCGCCGGCAGAGCTCGGCGATCTCCTCGGAGGGCTCGAGCTGCGAGCGCGCGCAAAAGAGCTCGACTGCTTCCGGCTCCGCAAGCGGGGGCACGGGATACTCGACTTCACCGCGCACGCGCAGGAGCTCACGGCTCGTCACGAGCAACGTGAGGTTGGGGCACGACTCGAGAAGGGAGGCGAGCTCGGGGGCGGACTCGACCACCTGCTCGAGGTTGTCGAGAAGGAGCAGGAGCTCGCGCTCGCCCACGTGCTCGGCGAGACCGCCTCTTGCGCCGATGGTCTGGGCGATCGTCTCGGTGACGAGCGCGGCGTCGCGGAGAGCGGCGAGGCCGACCCAGAGGACGCCCGCCTTGTACTTCGGCACGAGGGTGGCCGCTGCTTCGAGAGCGAGCCGCGTCTTCCCCGAGCCGCCGGGGCCGGTGAGGGTGAGCAGACGTGCGCCTTGCTCGAGTTTCGAGAAGACATTGGCGAGCTCCGCCTCTCGGCCGACGAAAGAACTTGCGGGGCGGGGGAGGTTCGTGTTGGAGATCGTCCTGAGCGGCGGGAAGGCTCCATCACCAAGGTGGTACAGCGGGACCGGCTCGGCGATGTCCTTCAGGCGGTGCTCGCCGAGGTCGGTCAACTCCGCTTGAACCAGCGCCGCGGTTGCGCCCGAGAGGACGATCTGTCCTCCGTGCCCCGTCGCTGCGACCCGAGCCGCGAAGTGCACCTCCCTTCCGACGTAGCCCTCGCTACTCACACGCGCCTCACCCGTGTGTAGACCGATCCGAAGGCGAATCGGACCCGAGGAGAGCGCACTCGTGATCCCGGACGCAGCCGCGAGTGCCCCGGGCGCCGTCGGGAAGGCGAAGAAGAAGGCGTCGCCCTGGTTGTCGACCTCGACGCCTGCATGCTCGGTGCAGGCATTCCGCACGATCCGTCGGTGCTCGGTGAGCACCTCGTCGTAGGCCTCGTCGCCGATCTCTTCGAGCAGCTCGGTCGAGCCTTCGACATCCGTGAAGAGGAAGGTGACAGTGCCGGAAGGAAGATCGGTGCGCAGGGCGTCAGCATTGCTGACGCGGCCGACCGAAGAACGCTTGACGCTGTGCGCCGTGAAGCATCGAGCTGACTAGGCCCGCGGCATACCGGTCCGAGCCGGGTCTCCGGGGGAGCGCGGTAATGTCCCAGCGGGGCAACGGGAACCCGACGCGACGGCTCCGAACTGAAAGGTGAGAGACGTGCGTGCGACGATCAAGGAGAAGCGGGAAGTCGCGAAGGGGACACTGTTCGTGACCTTCGACCTCCAGGGCGAGGATGTCGACTTCGCGCCGGGGCAGTACTTCTTCGTCACGTTGCCCGACGTCGGCCACCAGGACGAGAAAGGCCTTCGCCGGCACATCAGCGTCGTGACGTCTCCTGACGAGAAGGGCACTCTCGGCCTCGCCACGAGAATGCGTGAGACGGCCTTCAAGCGAACGCTGGCCGAACTGGAGGTGGGCTCCGAGGTCGACGTCGAGCCGCCCAAGGGCAACTTCAGGCTGCCCGACGACACCTCGCGCCCACTCGTGTTCGTCGCAGGCGGGATTGGGATCACCGTCTTTCGCAGCATGCTTCGCCATATCGCCGAGGAGCACCTTCCGTATCGCGTGACCTTGATCTATTCGAATCGGGACCGCGAGTCGACGGCCTTTCTGGACGAGCTCGTGGAGCTCGAACGCGAGCTCGCCGGCTTCCGGCTCGTCTTGACGATGACCGACGACCCGGGCTGGGACGGCGAATCGCGCAGGCTCGACCGGCAGTTCTTCGAGGAGTGCCTCGAAGGCGACTTGAACCGGTACACCTTCCTCGTCGCAGGCCCGCCGGCGATGACCGAGGCGATGGAGAAGGCGTTGGGCGAAGCGGGAGTGAGGGAGGAGAACGTCATCGCCGAGGGCTACACCGGCTACTGAGCCGGGGCTGTCCGGGTCTCGACCTGCCACTGCCTCGCCTGCCAGCGACGCACAGGGAGCGTGTTCGGGGTGCAGGCGCGCTGGCCCGCCGAGCGGGTGCGGATCGAGAGCGTCGCGACCGAATACGTGCGGATCTCCGACGAGGGCGAAGGAGCGCTCGCTCTTCTTCGCCCGCTGCGGCGCGACCGTCTGCTACCGGCCCGGCCCGGAGGGCATCGCGGCGCCGGTCGGCGCGTTTTTCGACCCGAGCTTTCCCGCGCCGCGCGTCTCGGTGTGGGAGGACCCCATGCACCCGTAGGTCGGCCTGCCCGACAGGGCCGAGCACATCGGCTGAGCTCCTCGCAGGTGGAGCAGACGCTCTCGGGCGACGAGTGCGGCCCGGGGAGGCGACCCTGTCGGGCCGCGCGAGTCCTGGAACACCCGCAGCGCGACCGCAGCTCCGGATCGTGGCGGTGGCGGGTGAGTGTTTCGGCGAGGCCGTCTAGAGATCCTCGCGATCGAGCGGCGCCGCAATGCTCTCGTGCTCGCTGGTGCTGTCGAGTCGGGTCGCGACGTCTGCGCCGACACCTAGCTTTCGGACGACCTCGAACCGGTCGGTGCGAGCGATCACGTCTTCGATCTCGAGGTCGGCATGTCTGTGCGCGACGACGAACTGTGTCGGGTCGGAGCGAATCCCCTCGTACTCGCGATGCGTGAGCTCCAGCCGCTCCGCGCAGTCCTCCTCGGCACATTCGCAGACCACGATCAAGATCTCCGAGTCGGGGGTCTGGCGCTCGAGGCGCTGGTTGAGCTCGCGGAAGAACGCTTCGTTCGCGGCCAGCCGCTTCGCGCGGAGTGTCGTGAGCTCCTCGGAGCTTGCGGGCGGGGCAGATCGCGTCTCGAGCACCCGCGAGAAGTCCGCCAGCTCTGGGATGGGCCTGTGGGACAGCGCTCGCAGGATCGGGGCGTGATCCTCGGGTGTGAGCAGAAGCTCGTCCACGTCGGCGTCGATCGCGCGACCGAGCTTGTGGGCGAGACCGTCGTCGCCGATGTCCCTCAACGCGACGGCAAGCTGCGCGATCGCACCGTGCGGCAGCTCCAGGTCGCCGTAGCGGATCAAGAAGCCAATCCTACGCCGGAGCGCCCTCGTCTGGACCGGCCCCGGGATGTGCGCATCGTCCGTCGGTGACACTGCGACCATGCTTCAGTAGGTTTCGTCGCGATGGCCACCCGCGAAGCCGCCTGTCACTGCGGGCAACTGCGCCTGGAAGTCGCGGGCGATCCGTTTGCCGTCTCGATCTGCCACTGCCTCGCCTGTCAACGGCGGACCGGAAGCGCCTTCGGTATGCAGGCTGGGTTCAAGGCGGGCCAGGTTCGGGTCGACGGCCGCTTCGGTGACTTCGCGCGGATCTCGGACGAAGCCGACAAGAAGGAGCACGTCTTCCACTTCTGCCCCGACTGCGGATCGCAGGTGTTCTACACGGAGCCGACCGAGCCGGACCTGATCGTCGTCTCGGTGGGCTCGTTCGCCGATCCGTCGTTTCCGCCGCCCACGGAATCGGGCTACGACTCCCGCCGTCATCGCTGGGTGGGGCTCCCCGACTCGATGCAGCGCTTCGCCCCCGAGGTATGGGACTCCGTGCGGCCGCTGTACGACGCCGGCAGGTACGCCGAGGCGGCAACGAGGGGCCGCGAGCTCATCGAGGCATACCCCGACCAGGGGGATCTCTACTACAACGTGGCGTGCTGCGAGAGCCTCGCCGGCCAGGGAGCCGACGCCATCGAGCACCTACGCCGGGTGATCGACATGTGGGAGGGCGCTCGCGACATGGCCAAGGATGACTCGGACTTCGATCCGATCCGCGACGAGCCCGCGTTCCAGGAGCTTCTCGGCCGCTGATTCGCCGTCATCCGATGGCCTCGAGGAACGCGAGGACGCGCTCCTCGAGCAGCTTCGCGGCACCTTCGTCGTAGTCGGGCAGGCTCTGGTCGGCGAACAGGTGCCCATCGCCGGGATACAGGAACAGCTCCGCGCCCTCGATCGTCTCGACCAGCTCGCGCGCCGCGGGGAGGTCCTCCATCGCCCACTCGTCGGCCTCCATCATGTGGATCTGGAGCGGGACTCCCTGCGGCCACGACCCGCCGAACTCGGAGGCCGGGAGCGCGGCGCTGAACAGCAAGGCTCCCTGGGCGCCGGGACGCGTCTGCGCCAGCAGCTGCGCCGGCATCACCCCGAGCGAGAAGCCGGCATAGACGAGCTCGTTCGGCAGCGTCTCTGCGGCGCGACGGCCTCGCTCGAGGATCGTGTCGAAGCCGACCTGCTTGGCGTAGCCGACGCCCTCGTCGAGCGTCGCGAAGGTCTTGCCGTCGTAGAGATCCGGGGCGTGCACCGTGTGCCCGGCACCGCGGAGCTCGTCGGCGAACGCCGCGAATCCGGGCGTCTGCCCCTGTGCGTGGTGAAACAGGAGTATCTCGGCCATGGAGCCACACTACTCACCGGCCGAGCCTGCTCGGTGCCACCGGCCGGGGGCCGGCGCCACGAGCCGGGTCGCGCTGCTAGCTTCGCCGCAGGATGCGGGTCGACGGTGTCGACTTCATTTCGATCCCGACGCGCGACAGCAGGCGAGCGATCGCCTGGTACCGCGATGTCCTGGGAGTCCCGGAGAGCCGCGTGACGGAGGGCGAGTTGGAGACGCCGAACGTGACGCTCAGCTTCTGGGAGCCAGAACGCGAGGAACTGCCGTTCGTCGCCAATCACGCCGGTTTCGCGTTACGCGTCGACGATGTCGCCGCGGCTCGCGCCGAGCTCGAGGCGAAGGGTGTCGAGTTCATCGCCGAGACGTGGGACTCGGGGGTCTGTCACTTCGCCGCGTTCCGCGATCCCGACGGCAACACGCTGATCCTCCACCGGCGCTACGCGCCGCGCGGGTAACCCAAGCCACCGAGCGATCGAGCCGGTGTTCCGGAGTCGTCTCCGAGGGTGGAGCGGTCGCCCGAGCGGCGACGGTCAGGCGGCGCAGTAGAGGCGCTTCGCCGCCGCGTCGATGCGAGCGTAGTACGCGGGGTCGTTCTCGCGGTTTCCGTTCGCGAGCAGGACGGCCACGCGCCTCCCGTCACCCGACGTGAGCACGCTCGTCTTGAAGCCCGGCCCGGCTCCGCCGTGCTCGTAGTCGACGCCGGCGCAGCCGCTCTGCGCGACGACGAAGCCCAGCGCGTAGTCGCTGCCGATTGACGACGCCGGTGTCCTCAGCGCGGTCAGCTCGGCGGGTCGCAGCAGCTTGCCTTGCATGAGCGCCATCAGGAACCGCGCTTCGTCTTCGGCGTTCGCGACGATCCCACCCTCGGCCCCCGTGCCTCCGTGCCAGGCGGTGGCGTCGACTCGGCCGCCGTCCGCGCTCACCCTGTATCCGCGCGAATGAGGCCCTTCGATCTCGCCCTGGGGGTCGTAGGCGGCACCCGTCAGCCCCAGCGGCTGGATGATCCGGTGCTCGAAGAGGCGCTCCAGCGGCATGCCGCCAACCTCCTCCGCGATCATCCCGGCTACCTCGTAGCCGATGTTCGAGTAGTGGTACCGGGT
>NZ_DASTCS010000011.1:0-27883 GCF_035710885.1 Gaiella sp.
ACGCGGCGTCGCTGCGTCAGGCTTTCGCCCATTGCGCAAGATTCCCCACTGCTGCCTCCCGTAGGAGTCTGGGCCGTGTCTCAGTCCCAGTGTGGCTGATCGTCCTCTCAGACCAGCTATGGATCGTCGCCTTGGTGGGCCATTACCCGCACCAACAAGCTAATCCACCGCGGACCCATCCTCGGCCAGAGGCCGAAGCTACCTTTTCCCACGTTCCCCGCAGGGATGTGGGGCCATCCGGCATTAATCCGGGTTTCCCCGGGCTATTCCGGTGCCGAGGGCAGGTTATCCACGTGTTACTCACCCGTTCGCCGCTGTCCCCGGGGCCGAAGCCCCGGTTCTCGCTCGACTTGCATGTGTTAGGCGCGCCGCCAGCGTTCGTCCTGAGCCAGGATCAAACTCTCCGTGAAGAAACAGGCTGCCTGGTGAACCAGGCGAACTGTTGTCTCCCTTCGAGCTCTAACGCCGTCCTTCCCGCGCCGGCCCGAAGGCAGGAACACGGAGGGACGCCGCTCAAAGGCGTCAGTTCCCGTCCTGCCGGGATGGCAGGACGAGTAATGACGGGATAGACGACGTCTTGTCGGCCCGGCCGGCGGACCGGACGGGATCGACGCGACATCGCTTCTCGTCGCACACGCACGCTGTTGAGTTTTCAAGGACCGATGCCGGGGAGGACGGGCAACGAAAAGGCCTCCGCTCGCGCCAGAGGCCTTCAATTTCGACGGGCTACGAAAAGGTCGTATCCGAATCGAGCGAAGGCGCTCCTGGAGTCGCAGGGCTTTCCATTGCCTCCCTCTCGGGCGGCCGAGGGAGTGTAGCAGAGCCCGAAGGGGTGTCAAGACGGCCTAAACCGAGGCTGTGAGCCGCGCGAAGCGCCTCTTGCCGGCCTGCAGAAGCCGCCCGTCGAGGCGCACTCGTGGCAGGTCGAGCTCCGCGACCGGCTGGCCGTCGAGCTTCACGCCTCCCTGCCCGATCAGGCGCCTCGCCTCGCTCGTCGAGAGCCCGAAGGCGGCCGAGATCACGGCCGGGAGATGCACCGGGTCGCCCTCGGGGAGCGGATGCTCAGCGACGTCCGCGGGGGTGCCGCCCTCACGGACGACCCTGGTGAAGTGCGCCTCCGCCGCGCGCGCGGCCTCCTCTCCGTGCGACCGCCTGACCACGAAGCGCGCGAGCTCGAGCTTGGCCTCCATCGGCTCGACGTCGGGAACCGGCTGCTCGGCGACGAGCGTCCACCACTGCTCCAGCATGTCGTCGGGTATGCGCATCGTCCTCCCGAACTGCTCCTCCGGAGGAGCGGTCAGGGGGACGTTGTTCCCCACGGACGAGCTCATCTTCGCGCCGTCCCACGAGAGCAGGAGCGGCGTCGTGAGAACGACCTGTGGGTCGAGCCCGTACGCCTCCATGACCGTCCGCCCGGCGAGCAGGTTGTAGAGCTGGTCGGTCCCGCCGAGCTCCACGTCTGCCTCGACGGCGACGGAGTCGTACGCCTGCATCAGCGGGTAGAGGAGCTCCGAGACCGAGATCGGCTCGTTCGCCCGGTACCGGTTCGCGAAGTCGTCCCGCTCGAGGATCTGCGACACGGTCGTCGTCCGTGTCAGGCGGAGGACGTCCGCGAAGTCCAGGCCCGACAGCCACTCGCCGTTGAAGCGCACCTCGGTGCGGTCCCGGTCGAGGATGATCATCGCCTGGTCGATGTACGTCTGCGCGTTCAGGTCGATCTCCTCGGGGTCGAGCAGCGGACGCTCGCTGGAGCGTCCCGACGGATCGCCGATCCGCGTCGTGTAGTCGCCGATGATGAGGACACCGACGTGGCCCGCGTCCTGGAAGGCGCGCATCCTCTGCAGGGGGATCGCTCGACCGATGTGGATATCCGGTGAGGTGACGTCGATCCCCAGTTTGACCCGCAACGGGCGATCGAGCTCGAGCTTCTCCGCGAGGCCGTTCTCCGGGAGCAGGTGCACCGCGTTGCGCGCAAGGACGGAGAGTGGCGTGCTCGTGCTCACCGGGAGCCGATCGTACCCGTGCCCGGCTCCGGGCCCGGTTCCGCGAGCCTCCCGCGCCAGGCGGCGAGGACTCCGAGCCCGGCGATCCCGGCGAGCGCGGCGAGCCCGCCGGCCAGCCAGAGGGTCGGGCGAGGGCCGAGCAGCCCGACCACGACGCCGCCGACGGCGAGCGCGCCCAGCTCGGCAGCGTTCCGCACTCCGTTCCAGGCCGCGAACGCCCGGCCGTGCCTCTCCGGCGGGATACGCACGTGGATCAGTGTTCTCGACGCGACGTTCTTCAGGCCGTGCCCGATTCCCCCGACGAAGTACGTGACCAGCATGAACCCGAAGACGAGCCAGAAGGGGGCGACGAACTTCCCCAGGCCCTGGACGGTGACGCCCACGAGCGCGGCGCCCGCGAGGGCCGGGATCGCGACGCGCCGCGCCACCACGTTCGCGCCGACGAGCATCCCGAGCATCCAGGCGCTGAGGACGACGCCGATCCCGATGTCCTCCACATCGAGGACGTCCTCGACGTAGACGAGGTCGGCGGGGATCGATGCCGACATGAAGAGCAGCGAGACGAAGACGACGACGACCATCAGCCCGACGACCCGGTCGCCGAGGAGGAAGACGAGCCCGTCCCGTGCCCGCCGGCGCTCGCCCTCGACGTGGGTGTCGAAGCGCCGCCGCACTGCGAGCGAGAGCCCCGCGAGGCCGACGACGACGAAGGACGCCGCGTCGACGAGCATCGCGGCGGCGGTGCCGCCCGCCGTGACGAGCAGGCTCCCGGACAAGGGACCCAGCGCGAGGCCCAGCGACCGGGCGGTCTCGACGAGCCCGTTGGCGCGCTGCAGCTCGCGCTCCCCCGAGACGACCGGCACGAGTGCGAACTCCGCGGCCTGGGCGACGGCGATGCCGGAGCCGAGCAGCGCGGCGAGCCCGAGCAGCAGCCACAACGACCCGGCCGCAGCGAGGCCGATCGCGACGACCGCCTGGGCGAGCGAGGTGGCGACGAGCAGGGAGCGCGTCTCGACGCGGTCGACGAGCAGGCCGACATGCCCCGACAGCAGGACGACCGGCGCCCACAGGCAGATGAACATCGCTGCGATTGCGACGCCGCTGCCCATCCCCTCCCCGGACATGTTCTTCGCCTGGAGCCCGAGGGCGACCAGCGCGATCCCGTCACCGAGCGCGGAGAGCCCGATCGCCGCCGCGAGCACGTGCAGATCGCGCCCCCCGGCCTCGACCGCCATGCCGCGAGTATTCCGCCTCGAGGCTCGGCAGGCAAAGACTCCGTCAGAACGGGTAGGGCGCGAGGCTCCAGGCCGCCGCCGCGTACCAGAGGCCGAAGGCCAGGCTGGCAACGCCGAGACCGGGAGCGACAGCCGCGACGGCGCCCCGCGTCCCGTTGGCACCGAGCACGGCGCCGAAGCCGGTGGTGACGAGCGTCATCGAGACGGCGGTGAAGAGAGCGAGCACGAGCAGCGCTGCGATCGCGACGTCGCGGCTCGGGATCGCAGCGAGGAGGAGCACGCCGACACCGGCGCTCCCGCCCATCCCGTGCACGAGCCCGATCCCGAAGGCGCCGTGGGAGGTGCGTACCGGGTGCGCGTGGTCGTCGCTCTCGGCGCCGAGGCGCTCGAAGGCGCCGTGACGCCAGCGCACGAGCAGACGCACGCCGAGGAACACGATCAGGGCCGCCACCGCGGACTCCGCGCCGCGCTGGACGTTCTCGGGCAGGTACCGCTCGGCGACGAGGATCGGGATGCCGAAGACGACGAGCGTGACGGCGTGCCCCAGGCCCCACCACAGCCCGAGGCGTGCAGCCGCACCGGTTGCGCGCTCACGGCCCGCCGCGACGAGCGTCGAGACCGCCGCGATGTGGTCCGGGTCCGTGGCGTGCCGGACGCCGAGCAGCACGGCGACGAGGATGACGACTCCGATCGACGCTCCCTCCGACAGTCCTGCGATCCACTCGTCCATGCCGAACATCCTCGTTGCTCCTCTCCGTGTCGGTCGGTGACGCGTGTGGTTCGCCGGGAGCGCCCGCGCGGTTCGGTCGGGGCTCAGGTGATGCCGGGGATTGCCCGGACGGTGATCACCACGCCGACGGCCAGGATCACGACCGCGCTGACCGCGGGGAGCGCGCGGATCACCGGGCCGTCGAAGTGCGCTCTCGAGAAGGCGCGCCGCGCGAGCACCGCAGCGAGCCCGATCGCCGTGATCGTGGCGGCAAGCCCGACGCTGAACGCGACGATCAGCGCCAGCCCGAATGCGACCCGGTGGAGGGCGATCGCGCCCAGCAGGACGACGAGCGCCGACGGGCAGGGAAGCAGCCCGGCCGCGATCCCCACCCCGAGGAGCCCGCGCGACGTGAGCCCGTCGTCGTCGTGGTGGTGGTCGCCGTGCACGTGCACGCGGTGGTCGTGGTGGTGGCCGTGCTCGTGGGCGTGGTGGTCGCCGCCCCCATCGTGGGCATGGCCGTGGTGCCGATCGCGCAGGCGGCTTCGCAGCACGCCCGCCCCCACGCCGACGACGAGCAGGCCGGAGACCAGGGTCAACCAGGGATAGAGCTGCTCCGGCACGAGGAACTGCGAGAGCAGCAGGGTGACGAGCCCGAGCGCGAACACCCCTGCCGTGTGCGTGACCGTCACCGTGGCGCCGAGCACGAACGCATGCCGCGGGCGTCCCCTTGTCCCGACCAGGTAGCCCGCCACGAGCGCCTTGCCGTGGCCGGGGGTGAGCGCGTGCGCCGCGCCCCAGAAGGCGGCGACGAGGAGCGAGACGAGCACCGCGCCGAGCGTGAGGTCCCGATCCTCGACAAGGGCGGCGAAGCCGTCATCGACAGCCGCCTCCGAGGCGCGTGGGAAGGCGACCGACCGGCCCAGGGCCGGTGCCACTCCGTCGTCGCCCGGCGTATAGCGCGCGCTCGCCGCTCGGACGTCGAGCGGGCTCGAGAGGAAGTCGTCCGGATAGGTCCGCAGCCGATCGCTCACGCTGCGAACGGGCGCAGTCGACGAGGCGAGCCGGGCTCCTCGTTCGGCGCGAACGACGATCTCGCGCCAGCCCAGCCGGCCGGCGAAGACCTCGTCACGGATCGTGACGGTGTGCTCCTCGCCGGTCGTCAGCACACCACCGTCGAGGACGACCTCGAAGCGCGTCGTCCGGAGACCTGCGGCACCTGCGGGGAAGGTGAGCCTGTGGCGGAGGGGAGCGAGGGCGCGCCGCACGCCGTCGACGCGGACCGCCAGCCCGTCGGCGATCGTCGAGCTCAGCTCGGCCGCGTACCGTCCGCGACCCAGCGCGACGACGCGGTCGCGCTCCTGAAACGTACGGATCTCGGCGAGATCGAGGACGTAGTGCACGAACGCGCGATCGCCGGAGAGCACGACCTCGGCGTGGTGGTTGGTGGTGAAGTTGCCGAGCGGATGCGCGCTCGCGGTGCCCGACAGCGTCAGGGCGAGCCCGATTGCGGCGACGAGCGCTACGGCGGTCCGGCGAAGCATCGACGAGCTCCTTTCATCGCGTCCGACACGACCTGTTCGCACGCGAGGGCAGGGCGGTTCGGTGGACGGAGCCGACGCCATGCCGGCCCCGTCCACCGTGAGGCGTCTAGCGGTTCGCGTGGACTCGCGTCACGCCGTCGTGCGGCGAGGCGAGGAACGGGAACGCCGTCGGATATGCCTTGTCGTTCGACTCCACGCCGTCGATGGTCGCCAGCGGCACGTAGTTCGGGCCGCCGACCGCCTTCGCGGCGATGTCCGTCACGTCGTCCTTGGGACGCCGGCCGTTCGGCCACGCGGCGGGGTCGCCGCCGAGCGCGCCGGGGATGCTCGACTGCTGAGCGAGCGGGGTCGGCGGCGTCGTCAGGTTGAGCCGGAGCAGGTCGGAGTTCTCCCCGGCCCGTCCCTCCCCGTAGACGATCGGGTTGTACTGCAGGAGCAGCGCCTGCAGGTCGGTGCGGTTGAACCCGGCCAGGTCGAGACCGGTGTTGGCCGGTGGGTTGGGCGTGCAGCCGTCGACCGGGATCAGACAGCCGGTCGGGACGCCGAACACGAGCTGCTCGGCGAGCGCGAACCGCGGCTTGAGGTAGTAGCTCAGGAACCGCGACTCGTCGTCGGGCTTCGTCCCGTTCCAGCGGTCCTTGTCGACCGTGCCGATGACCAGCTCGTTCACGAGCGGATTCGCGAGCCGCTGCACCTGGACGCGGGCGAGGCCGCCCGAGGACAGGTCGATGCCTCGTTCCGTCCGGATCGTGACCCTCGGCCGAGTCGTGAACCCGTACGCCCCGATCACGCTCGAGCCGTTCGAGATCATCGCCATCGGCACCTCGATGGCGATCGTGTGCACGTTGTGCCCCGCGAGCATGTCGATCCCCGAGCCCCGGACGAACGGGTTCAGGTTGAGCGTGTCGAACGCTGCTCCGAGGTCGATGTAGAACGGGTCGTCACGAGGCCCTGCGAAGACCCGGATCCCGCCGTCGAGCTGCTTCACGCCCTCGGAGAGGAAGTTCGCCTCGTAGTTGGGCGTCGTCCGCGGCCCGACGTTGTCCGGCAGCACGGGCAGCGAGCCGTTGTGGAGCTTCCTGCCGTTCATCGAGACCTCGTACGTCTGCCGGAGCCCGTTGCCGGGGTCGTCCACGTCGTCCACGACGGGCAGCGGGCCGCCGCCGATGTAACGCAGCGGGAGCCCGAGGTCCTTCGTGAGCCCACGGATCTCGTTCTGGAAGCGGACGTCGAAGCGGACGTCCTCCGCCTTGCCGTCGCGATCGTTGTCGATCCCGATCGAGTACGTGACGCTCGGGTCGAAGCCGTAGTAGTTCGGTCCCGAGCTCGGCTCCTCGCCGGGGTTGACGTTCATCAGCAGCACGACCCGGTCGCTCTTGCCGGGCTCGTAGCTTCGGAACGCGAAGAAGTCGCTGATGTCCGCTGCGGGATCGAGCGAGATCAGCGGCGCTTCGCGGTGGCTGGCGGCGTTGGCACCGTCGGGCGCGGCGCGGCCGGCGAACAGGGCTGCGATCGCGGCGGCCGTGACGAGCGCGAGTACGAGCGCGAGCCCTCCTCTCCTGGCCGTCATGTTCCTACGGGTCATGTGTCCTCCTTGTCGTGGCGGTCGGCGGTGGTTCGCATCCGACGGGGGTGGCGGTTCACGCCGAGGTCCCGGAGTTGCGGCTCCCCTCGTGGATCAGGCCGCGAGCCGCCGCGCGACAGGCGCCCAGCGGACCGAGAAGGCGGGGTCGAGGGCGAGCGCCTTCCGGGCCCACAGGCGCGCCGCGGCCCGATCGCCCGCGCAGCGTTCGATCTCCGCACGGTGGAAGAAGAGGAGACCGTCGCGCGTGCCGAGCCTGAGCGAGCGCTCGGACCACCGACGCGCCTCGTCGCACCGGCCGGTTCGGGCCAGCGCCCAGGCCAGCGCGTCGTCGCCCAGGATCGACGGCCGCGCAGCCCGCGCGGCGCGTGCACGCGCGACGAGGGTTGCCGTGCCGATCCGCCGGTCGGCGTCGAACACCGCCGACTCGACGTCGGTGCGCACGCCGTTCGCGGCGAGCAGCCGGTCGATCGCCCGGACGGTCGCGACCTGCCGCCGCGCGGCCGGGCGATCTCCCGCCTGCTCGTGGAGATCGGCAAGGAGCGCGACGAACTGGGGTAGCGGGACGGCCTCCGCGGCGCGACGCGCGAGGCGGATCGCACCCGGAAGCCTCCCGCGCGCCGCCTCGACACGCGCGAGCTGCTCCGCCGCGTAGACGTAGCCCGGTAGGAGCGCTTGCGCAACCCGGAGGTGTCGTTCCGCACGCGAGAGGTTCCCGGTTCGCAGGTCGAGCTTCGCGAGCTCCACGTTCGCCCACGCCGCAGGCTCGCGTTGCCCGTAGGCGGCGTCCGCCGCGAGCTGCATCACTGCGCGCGCGCCGCTCAGGTCTCCGAGCAGCTCGCGTGCATAGGCGATCCGGGCGTACGACGCCACGCTCGGCCGCAGCGCCACCATCCGCTCGAACGCACGGAAGGCCTCCTCGTAGCGGCCGAGCTCGAGGAGCGCGTCGCCGACGACCCCGAAGGGACGCGCGCTCGAGGGCGCGAGCCGCTGGGCGCGGCGTCCGAGCTCGAGAGCTGCGCGGAAGTCGTGGCGGATGAGGGCGAGCGACCCGAGTCCCGTCACCGCGAGCGCGTCGCGCGGCTCGAGCCGGAGCGCCCGGCGCAGCGCCGTCTCGGAGCGAGGCAACGTCGAGGCGTCCGCCGTCTCGCGCCAGCGCTGCTGGTACGCGTAGCCCAGCAACACGAGCGACTCGACGTCGGCCGGGCCCTCACGCACCGCGCGTTCGAGCTCGCGGACGTCGGTGCCTCCCGCTGCCGAGATCCCGGCGAGGACGCGATCCGCGGCGAGGGCCGGGCTCGCGCCGGCCGGCTCGCGAACCACGCCCTCGCCGTCCCACAGGAGCCCGCCGAAGAGCGAGCCGATCGCGAGGCTCGACAGGACGGCGGCGGCAAGGATGAGCTTTGGGGCACGCACGAGAATCCTCGGGCCTGGTTCGCCGACGAGGCCGGTCCGGATCGGACCGGCCTCGCGGCGAGGGCTGCTACCTCTGCAGCAGGCCCTTCGTGTTGTCGAAGCCGGACTTCGGGTCGGCCGCGTACGGGAACGCGCCGAGCAGCGCGACGTCGTCTCCGTCGACGCCGTCGCCGAGCGGCAGCTTCCGGTCCTTGAGGAAGCCGCCCACCGCCTGCTCGGCGATGTCGATCACGTCGTCCCCCAGGCGGCGACCGTTCGGCCAGCCCTGGTTGTCACCCCCGAGCACGCCCAGCCGGCTGGGCTTTGCCGTCACGGGGATCCCGAGGTTGAGCCGGAGCACGTCGGCGAGCTTCGGCCCCGTGAAGTTCAGCTTCGGGACGCCTGTGAGCAGGACGGCGACGAGATCGTCGCGTCCCGTCTCGGGGGCTCCGAGCTTGTAGAGCTTGTTGATCACCGCAGCGAGGATCGGCGTCCGGTAGTAGCGCTCGAACTCCTTCTCGTTCCACGGCTGCAGGGCGTTCCACCGGTCCTTGAGGCCGGTCGGGATGACCACCTCGTTGACGAGCGGGTTGCCGAGGCGGTTCACCTGCACCCAGGCACCGGTGTCGCGGGTCGCAGCCCCGCGGGTCGTGACCTTCCGCCGGTCGACGGAGGCCCAGACGCCGATCGTGCCGTTCTTCGCACCGAGCGCCGCGATCGGCACCTGGACGGCGAACGTGTGGACGCCGTAGCCGGCGAAGAAGTCCTTACCGCCGCCCATGTTCCCCGTGCCCTTACGGATGGCGACGAGGTCGAAGATGGCGCCGATGTCGCCGAAGAACGGATCGTCCCTCTGCCCGGCGAACGCCTTCGAGGCGCCGCCGTCGAAGGATGCGATCGACTTCGTGACGAGGCCGCGGTAGTTCGGCGTCGAGCGCTTGCCGATGTTGTTCGGCGCCGTCGTCCCGCGGGCGACGACCGTCGACTTCCCCTTCGCGATCCGCGTCACCGTGAACGGCTGGGCGGTGTCGCCGAGGAAGAACTGGCCGGTCCTGCGCTGGAACTGGAACCGGTAGATGACGTCCGGCTGCACGTCGCCGGTCGTGTCGATCTTGAGGTTGTACCGCGCGCTCGGTGAGAACGTGTAGTACAGCGGCCCCGCGCCCGGATCCTCGCCCGGGATCACGTTCGCCAGGATGGTCACCGTGCCCGGCTTGTCGGGGCTCCGGAACGCGTAGACGTCCGTCAGGTCCGCTGCGGGATCGTCGGCGATCACCGGCGCCTCGCGGTGGCTGGACGCGGTTCCGTCCCCGGGACCGAGTGTGATGGCCGCTCCGAGAGCGGCTGTGCCGACCGCGGCAGCGAGTGCCACGATCGCGATGGCCTTTCGCATCGTCGTGCTCCTTCTGTGGGGGTCATCGGTCATCGCGACGTTGTTCGCGGCCCCCACCACCCCGGTTCGGACCGCGCGCCGAGTGCACCGAACCGGCCGGCGGGGGCAGGCGAATCAGGGGCGTGCTCGCCGACACGCTCTCCAGGCCTGCCCGGATGCGCCAAGATGAACGGGCGTTGCCCCGGCACACGCACATGTCCGACGAGGCGCTCGTGGCGCTCGTGGCGCGCGGCGACGACAGCGCGCTCGGCGAGCTGTACGACCGCGTGGGCCGGGTCGCGTACGGGATCGCGTATCGCATCCTGCGCGACGAGCGGCTTGCCGAGGACGCGGTGCAGGAGGGATTCCTGGCCGTGTGGCGCTCGGCCGCGACGTTCCGCGCCGAGCGGGCCAAGGCGAGCACATGGATCGTGACACTGGTGCACCGCAGAGCCGTCGACATCGTGCGAAAGGAAGAGCGGCGGCGAGCCGAGCCGCTCCAGGCGGAGGCCCGTCCGGAAACGCCGGATCCCTCCGGGTCGGCGGAGGACGCCGCGTGGCTCGGCTTCGAGCGCGACCGCGTGCAGGCAGCGCTCAGGACGCTTCCCGACGCTCAGCGCGAGGCCATCGAGCTTGCCTACTACGGCGGCTATTCGCAGTCCGAGCTGGCCGAGAGGCTCGGGTTACCACTGGGTACCATCAAGAGCAGGATGTTCGCCGGCCTCGCGCGGCTGCGCGAAGTGCTGGACGACGCCGAATCAGAGGGATCATGGACGCCGAGGCTCACGAGCTGATCGCCGGATACGCGCTCGACGCGCTCGACGAGTCCGACCAGGCGCGCGCGAAGGAGCTGCTCGCGACCTCCGAGGAGGCGCGCGAGGAGCTCCGGTCGCTCACCGAGGTCGCCTCGGCGCTCGCGACCGCAGCGGCCGGTCCCACGCCCCGGCCCGAGCTGCGGCAGCGGATCCTCGAGGGCGCGCGCGCCGAGCCCCAGAACGTCGTCTCGCTGGAGGAGCGGCGGCGCTCCCGCCTCGTCCCCGTGCTCGGCGCCGCGGCTGCGCTCGCGGCATGCGCGGCGCTCGCGGCCGGGCTCTGGGGCGCCTCCGTCTCGTCCGACCTCGACGACGCGCGCGACGCGCTCGAGCGGGAGCGGACCGCGGCGGCCGTGCTCGCCCAGCCCGTGTCGGAGTCGTCGCTCACGGGCAACACGGGCCGGCTGGTCGTCGGCGAGGACGGACGGGCAGTGCTCGTCCTGTCGAGCCCCCCGCCGGTGCCGGCCGGCAAGACGTACCAGATGTGGGTCATCGACGACGGCAAGCCGGTCTCGGGCGGCCTCTTCGCGCCGGACGACGGCACGCTTGCGATCCCGGTGGACGGCCGCGTCGCCGAAGGCTCGGTCGTGGCCGTCACGGTCGAGGACGGCGACGGGGCTGAATCGCCCTCGGGTGAGCCGGTGATCGCTTCCGAGCCCATCACGCTCTCGTAGCCGCATTCGGCACGAAGAGGTCACAGAGGCTCTCCGACCCGACCCGTACACTCGTTCGGGTGAGCGACCTGCGTCCGGCTCTCCGGGAGCTCTTCGGCTTCGACGACTTCCGCCCGGGCCAGGAGGCCGTGGTACGGGCGGCGCTCGCCGGCGTCGACACCCTCGCCGTGATGCCCACGGGCGCCGGCAAGTCGCTCACCTACCAGCTCGCGGCGATGCTCCGGCCCTCTCCGACGCTCGTCCTCTCGCCGCTCATCGCGCTGATGAAAGACCAGGTCGACAAGCTCCCTCCCCGGATCGGCGCGACGGCGACCTTCGTCAACTCGTCGCTCGGCCCGGCCGAGGCGGGGGAGCGGCTCGAGTCGGTCCGCTCGGGTGCGACGCGGATCCTCTACGCGGCGCCGGAGCGGCTGCGCCAGGAGTCCTTCGTCCGCACCCTCAGGTCGATCGGCGTCGGTCTCGTGGTGATCGACGAGGTGCACTGCGTCAGCATGTGGGGCCACGACTTCCGCCCCGACTACCTCTTCATCCGACGTGCGCTCGACGAGCTCGCCGGGCCGGCCGTGCTCGGCATGACGGCCACCGCGACGCCTGCGAACGCCTCTGCGATCGCCGACGCCCTCGGTCGTCGGCTCGAGCTCGTGCGGACGAGCGTCCACCGGTCGAACCTGCGTTACGACGTGGAGCGGGCGGAGAACGCCGAGGAGCGGCTGCGCGCGCTCCTCCACCGCCTACGGGGGCTGACGGACGGAGTCGCGATCGTCTACGCACGCTCCCGGCGCTCCTGCGAGGAGATCGCCCGGACGCTGCGCGGGCACGGGATCCGTGCCGAGCACTACCACGCCGGCCTGGAGGCGCGCGAGCGGACGCGCGTCCAGGAGGCCTTCGTCGACGGGCGCACGCCCGTCGTCGTGGCGACCACGGCGTTCGGCATGGGAATCGACAAGGCGAACGTCCGCCTCGTCGCGCTCGCCAACCACCCCGACTCCCTGGAGAGCTACGTCCAGATGGTCGGCCGAGCAGGGCGGGACGGCCGGCCCAGCGACACCGTGCTCCTGGCGGGGGACGCCGACGCTGCGGCGCTGCGGCGCTTCGCGCTCGGCGACGTCCCGACCCCGGAGCTCCTGCGACGCGTCTACCGCGCACTGCGTGACGCAGGCGGCACGGTCGAGCCGGAGGCGCTCGACCGGACGGCGGGGGACGGCCATGATCCGCGCGTTCTCGTCGGGATGCTCGAGCAAGCAGGCATCGTCCGCCGCGGCTACGACGCGGGACGTGCGCTGCGGGTCGAGCTCCTTCCCGTCGCGGCCGGCGCCGGCGGCGCCGTCGACATGCTCCTGGACCGTTATGCCCGCGAGTCCGCCGCGCGCGTGGAGCGCATCGTCGCCTTCGCGGAGGTCGAGCGCTGCCGCCATCTCCAGGTCGCAGAGCACTTCGGCGAGACGCTGGACGGGCCTTGCGGGGCGTGCGACGTCTGCGCGCCCCGAGACGAGAGCCGTACGGCACCGGTCGCCGCCGCGTCCAGGCCGCTGCCGGAGGATCCGGCCCGGACGATCGTCGACGCCGTCGATGCCCTCACCTGGCCGCTGGGACGGCGCAGCCTCGTCGCGATGCTGCGGGGCTCCGTGAAGGCGCCGCCCTCCGCCCGGCGCTCCACGGCGTACGGTGCGCTGGCGGCCGCGTCGGAGGCCGAGGTGACCCGCTGGGTGCGCGCGCTCGAGGCCGCCGGCGCGCTGGTCGAGGTCGAGAGCGAGGGGTTCCGCGTCCTCCACACGAGGCCGTCCGCCGATCTCCCGTCACTCGGCCGCCCCCTCGTCTCGCAGGGGAGCGAGCCACTTGTGGCGGAGCTTCGCGCCTGGCGGTCGCGACGGGCACAGGAGGACGGCGTCCCGGCGTTCGTCGTGCTCCACGACACCACGCTCCACGAGCTCGCGGCCCGACGACCTGCCTCGTCCGCAGAGCTGGCCGGGGTGCGGGGGCTCGGGCCCGCGAAGCTCGAGCGCTACGGCCCCGAGCTGCTGGCCGTGCTCGCAACCGCATAGCGCGGCCGATTCGCCCTGGTCAGGGCTACACTTCGCCGCGCAGTGCGGCTTCGACGACGTACGGATGAGGCGGCGCCGAGGCGCGGCCGGATCCGGAAGCTGCGACTCCTGGCGCTGCTGCTCGTCCTGCTCGCGCTCGCCGGCGTGGCGTTCAGCTACGGGCTCGTGACCGCGATCCGCAGCGAGCTCGGAGCCCTCGACCCCTCCAACCCGCGGGGTGACGTCGACACCGTGATCTACTCGGCGCCCAACAAGTCGGGGCAGCGCCGCGTGCTGGCGATCCTGCGCGGGGAGGAGAGCCGGGTGCTCGTCCCCTCCGAGGAGATCGCGCCGATCATGAAGCAGGCGATCGTGGCGGTCGAGGACAAGCGCTTCTACGAGCACAACGGCGTCGACGTCCGCGGCATCCTCCGCGCGGCCTGGGAGGACATCCGGAGCAAGGCGGTCGTCGAGGGTGGCTCGACGATCACACAGCAGTACGTCAAGAACGCGTACAGCCGCAACGACCAGACGATCGCGCGCAAGGTGCGCGAGGCAGCGCTCGCCTGGCAGCTCACCCAGCGCTGGTCGAAGGACCGGATCCTGACCGCCTACCTCAACACGATCTACTTCGGGAACGGCGCCTACGGGATCCTCCAGGCAGCCCGGACGTACTTCCGGGGCAAGAGCGCGGAGGAGCTGACACTCCCCGAGGCGGCGCTCCTCGCGGGAATCCCCTCCAGCCCCGCGCTCTACGACCCGGTGCAACACCCCGCGGCCGCCCGTCAGCGGCGCGCATACGTCCTCGATCAGCTCCACGAGCAGGGTCGGATCACGGCCGCCGAGCAGCGCAAGGCCAATGCGACGCCCCTGCCCAAGCCAGAGGACGTCGGGTTGCCCGGGACGCGGGGGCCGGCGCCGTACTTCGTCAACTACGTCACCGACCAGCTCGTCGCGCAGTACCGCGCGGAGCGTGTGTTCGGCGGCGGGCTCGAGGTGACGACGACGATCGACCTCGACCTCCAGGAGAAGGCGCGGGAGGCGATCGAGAAGGTGCTCCGGACACCGGACGGGCCGGCGGCGGCGCTGGTCGCGATCGATCCCCGGACGGGCGCCGTCAAGGCGATGTTCGGAGGAACGAACTTCCGGCGCAGCCAGTTCAACCTGGCGACGCAGGCGGAGCGCCAGCCGGGGTCGTCCTTCAAGCCGATCGTGCTCGCAGCCGCGTTCCGCAAGGGCATCGCTCCGGGGACGCGCATCACCTCGAAGCCGATCGAGATCGTGGCGGGCGACCGGATCTGGCCCGTGAAGAACTACGAGGGCAGCTACCTCGGCCAGGTCGACCTCGCACGGGCGATGGTCTCGTCCGACAACTCCGTGTACGCGCAGCTGACGAACATCGTCGGGCCGAAGGCGATCGTCGAGACCGCGCATCGCCTCGGGATCCGCTCCAACCTCCCGGCCTACTTCTCGATCGGCCTCGGCTTCGTCGCGGTCAACCCGCTCGACATGGCGCGCGCGTACGCGACCATCGCGAACGAGGGAAAGCGCGTGGACGGCTCGATCACGAAGGACCGTCCCCGGGTGGTGCGCAGCGTTCGCTTCCGGAAGAGCGGCAAGGTCGTCGACAACGAGCCCGTTGCCCGACAGGTCCTCGCGCCCGCCGAGGCGGCGACGATGACGACGATCCTCGAACGGGTCGTCGAGCAGGGCACGGGCCAGCGGGCGCAGCTCGCCGACCGCACCGCGGCGGGGAAGACGGGCACGAACGACAACTACGCCGACGCCTGGTTCGTGGGATACACGCCCGAGCTCGCGGTCGCCGTGTGGGTCGGGTACCCGAACGAGCTCCGGCCGATGGAGACGGAGTTCAACGGCGAGCCCGTCGCGGGCGGCACGCTGCCGGCGCTGATCTGGAAGGCGTTCATGACACGGGCGCTCGACACGAGGTCGCCGACGTCGTTCAGGCCCCCGCCGTACCTGCCCTCGTACGACGCCCGGGTCGTGTTCCGCGGCGGCAAGTGGCGGCTCGACAACGGCTTCTGCCCCGCCACCCGCGTGATCAGGTACTTCGCGGGGCGCCTGCCCGAGTCGACCGCGACGTGCTATGCGAACGAGGTCTCGGTCCCCGTCGTGGTCGGCCGCTCCGTCGAGTCGGCCCGGGTTGCCCTGCGGTCGGTGCCGCTCGCAGCCGACGTCGTCTACGTCCCCGCCAAGCCCCGCACGCGCCCGGGCGAGGTGATGAAGCAGACGCCGCGAGGCGGCTTCCTCTCCGCGAACGGGACGGTGCGCCTCTGGGTCTCCGCCGCGCAGGACGGCCTCGTACCGAACCTGATCGGCTCGAGCCTGCCCGACGCGCGGGAGCGGAGCCGCAAGCTGCGGCTCAAGCTGAAGGTCCAGTACGGGGACGGTCCGGCAGGGACGGTGGTCAAGCAGAGCCTCGAGGCCGGTGTCGCGGTCGAGCCGGGGCTGCCGCTCACGCTGCTCGTCGGCCGCGGCTCGACCAGCTAGTCCCTCTCTCGACGTAGCGCCAGTCGTGGTCGGCGGCGCGGGTGATGCCGATCCGGGTCGTCCGCTCGACCGGGAGCACACGGTCGGGCGCGACGAGCTCGAACGGCGGGACGGCGAGGTCGGCCCCGTCGTGCGCGCCCGTGAGCCCGAGCGCCTGCGTCAGCCGCCCCGGGCCCGAGCAGAGCAGCCGGTCGTCGTCGGTGCCCCGGCGGGCGCGCATCCGGTCGAGCCCGTGGGTCGGCTCGAGTGCCCGGAGGAGGACGGCGGAGCCGTGGCCGGCCGGCCCGCAGACGACGTTCGCGCACCAGTGGATCCCGTAGGAGCGGTACACGTACAGCCGCCCGGGCTCGCCGAACATCACGGCGTTCCGGGACGTCGGGCCGCGGAACGAGTGGCTCGCCGGGTCGTCGGCGTCGTACGCCTCGACCTCCACGATCCGCCCGCCGACGGCGTCGAGGAGGATTGTCCACCCGATCAGCGCAGGCGCAGCGTCGTGCACGCTCCCTGCGACGAGCTCGGCGAAGGTCACTCCGAGGACTCGAACAGCTGCGGATGGCGCGCGACGGTACCGCGTGCGGCGCGGCGTCGCCGCGAGGCCGGCTCGGCGACGCTCTCGATCTCCTCGAGGATCGTCTCCTGCGTGCGCGAGGCGACGACCGGCTCGGGGATCCCCTCGACCCACACGAGCGTGCGCCGGCCGCTGCCGCGGTCGTCTCCCGTGATCGGCTCGAGGGCATAGATCCGGTCGGCGCGCACGTACTTGCCGAATCCCAGGAACACCATCCCGTGGCCCGCCATGGGCCGTAGTATCGCCCTCCCGCGCGCCTGCGTGCCACGACTCGGCGGACGCGAGGGCCATGGCCCGAGTGGCCACTTGACAGGAATCGGTGTCAGACACCGTTCTCTGTCAAGGGTGAACCTGTGCCGATTCTGTGCCCACTCGCCCACAGGGCCGCGTCGGTAACGCTCGCGATCGCGCGTGGTCGCACGGGTAGGCTCGCCGGGCCGTGGCGCGCATCTACCTCTCCCCTCCCCACGTCACCGGCCGTGAGACAGAGCTGGTCGGGGAGGCGATCGCGTCCAACTGGATCGCGCCGCTCGGGCCCCAGGTCGACGCGTTCGAGGCGGAGCTCTCGGCCGTCGTAGGCGTCGAGCACGCCGTGGCGCTGTCCAGCGGGACGGCAGCGCTCCATCTCGCGCTCGTCGTGCTCGGGATCGGCCCCGGCGACGAGGTCGCCTGCTCCGGTTTCACGTTCGCGGCGAGCGCGAACGCGATCACCTACACGGGGGCGACACCCTTCTTCGTCGACGCGGACGAATCGACGTGGACACTCGACTCGCAGCTGCTCGACCGCGCGATCACGGAGCGCCGCGACGCAGGCGCGCGCGTCCGTGCGGTCGTGGCCGTGGACCTCTACGGCCAGTGCTGCGACTACGAGGTGCTCGCGGAGGTCTGCGCCCGGCACGACGTGGTGCTCGTCCAGGACGCCGCCGAGTCGCTCGGGGCGACGTATCGGGGCGCGCCGTCGGGCGGGCAGGGCGCGCTCGCCGCCTTCTCCTTCAACGGCAACAAGATCATCACGACGAGCGGAGGCGGGATGCTCGTCTCTCCGAGCCGGGACCTCGTCGAGCACGCGAGGAAGCTCTCGACGCAGGCGCGGGAGCCCGTCGCCCACTACGAGCACACCGAGGTCGGCTTCAACTACCGGATGAGCAACATCCTCGCCGCGGTCGGGCGCGCGCAGCTGGAGTCGCTCCCGGAGCGAGTGGCCAGCCGGCGGCGGATCCGCGACCGCTATCGCGAGCTGCTCGACGGCGCGACCGGGCTCACGTTCATGCCGGAGGCCCCCTACGGGACGACCAACGCCTGGCTCACCTGCGTCGTCGTCGATCCTGCGGCCTTCGGGATCGATCGCGAGGCCGTCAGGCTGGCGCTCGAGGCGCAGGACATCGAGGCGCGGCCTCTCTGGAAGCCGATGCACCTGCAGCCGATCTTCGCGGGCCACCGGGTGTTCGGCGGAGACGTCTCGGCGCGGCTGTTCGAGCAGGGGCTCTGCCTGCCGAGCGGATCGTCGCTGACGGACGCCGACCAGGACCGGGTCGTCGCGACGCTGCTCGCCGCCCGAGGCTGAGAGCGGTCCCGCGGCGGCTAGGCGGGAGCGGGGACCGTCTCGACGACGTCGAGCCAGTGACTCCACTGGTCGGAGCGGCCGTTGACGACCTCGAGGTACGCGCGCTGGATCTCGAGTGTCACCTCTCCGACGCCGATCTCCACGTCGTCGACCGCGCGCACCGGTGTCACCTCCGCCGCGGTTCCGGTCATGAACACCTCGTCGGCGAGGTAGAGCTCCGTACGGATGATGTCCGCCTCCTCGACGACGTACCCGAGGTCCTGGGCGATCTGGATCACGCTGTCGCGCGTGACCCCGGGCAGGATCGAGGTCGACAGTGGCGGGGTCAGGATGCGCCCGTTCCTGACCACGAAGATGTTCTCCCCCGGCCCGTCCGCGACGAAGCCCTGGTCGGTGAGCAGGATCCCCTCGTCGTAGCCGCCGCGCTGCGCCTCGGTGGTCGCGAGCATCGAGTTCAGGTAGATCCCGGTCGCCTTCGCCACGTGTGGGATCACGTTCGGCCCGACACGCGTCCAGGAGGAGATCTTGGCGGTGATGCCCTTCGCGAGCGAGTCCTCGCCGAGGTAGGCGCCCCACGGCCAGCTCATGATCACGGTCTCGATGGGGTTCCCGCGCGTGTGCACCCCGAGCGAGCCGTACCCGAAGAACGCAATCGGCCGGATGTAGACCGCAGGCAACCCGTTCGTCCGCACGAGCTCGTGTGTCGCCGTGCGGAGCTCCTCGACCGTGTACGGGAGCTCCATGTAGAGGAGCCTGGCGCTGTCGTGGAGTCGCTGCAGGTGGTCGGCGAGGCGGAAGACGGCCGGCCCCTTCGGCGTCTCGTAGGCGCGGATCCCCTCGAACACCCCGGTGCCGTAGTGGAGACCGTGGACGCCGACGTGAACGGTGGCGTCCGCCCAGTCGACGAGCTCCCCGTTCATCCAGATCTTGGCAGTCTCCTGCATCGCTTTCCTCCGTCTCGGCCGTTTCGAAGATTATGGAGATTCCAGCACGACGTCCTCGACCCGACCGCGCGTCAGCCGCACGAGCTCAGCCGGAGAGAGCGCGACGATGTGGCGGTCCGAGCCCGCGCCGGCGAAGAGCGTGCCGTGGCGCAGGAGCGTGCGCTCGACCAGCACGGCGCTCACGCGCTCGAGCGGGAACGGCGACACCGCTCCCGGGCTGAACCCGGTCGCGTCGACGACCTCCTGAGGACGCGCGACGGCCACGCGGCGTGCCTCCACGAGACGCGCCACCTTCCCCGTGTCCGCCTTTCGGTCGCCGGGGACGAGTGCCACGACCGGGGCGCCGTCGCAGACGAGCACCAGCGACTTGACGACCTGGCCGAGCGTGCAGCCGATCGCGTCGGCCGCCGCCTCGGCGCTCCCCGTCTCCGTCGGAAGCTCCTCGAGGCGAGCCTCTGCGCCCGTGTCCCGGAGAAAGGCCGCGACCCGCTCGACCGGCTCCGGCCAGTCCATGCTCACCCGAGCTCCACGAAGCGGACGTCGTCGAAGCCCATGTCGCGGAGGGCATCGACGAGCTCGGTGGTGGCGGCGGTGTCGATCGAGAACACCATCAGCGCCTCGCCTCCCTCCTTCGTCCGCGAGACGGCCATGTTGGCGATGTTGATGCCTCCGTCCCCGAACATCGCGCCCACCCGCCCGATCACGCCGGGCTGGTCGGGATAGCGGACGAACACCATGTGCGGCGCGATCTCCATGTCGATCCCGAAGCCGAGCGCACCGCCGAGAAACAGGCGTGGCTCCGGCCCGATCGTCGTGCCCGAGACCGCGATCTCCTCACCGTCCGAGAGCAGCCTCACCTCGATCGTGTTCGTGTAGTCGCGGGACGCCCGGTTGCGCTCCTCGACGACCTCGATCCCGCGCTCGGCGGCGATCACGGGGGCGTTGACGACGTTGACGATCTGGTCGACACGCCCCTGGAACGCGCCGTTGAGGGCCGCCGCCGTGAGCAGGCGGGTGTCGGACTCGGAGAGCGGCCCGTACGCGGCGACGGCGATCCTGCGTGGCGGCCCGGCCGCGAGCCCGACGGCGATCCGGCCGAGCTGCGCCGCGAGCGGGATGAACGGGCCGAGCACCTCGAGATCGGCCTGGTCGACGATCGGGATGTTGACCGCGTTCGTGACGACGCCGCCGTCGAGCGCGGCGACGACCTGCTCGGCGACGATCACTCCGGCCCGATCCTGCGCCTCGCCGGTGGACGCCGCGAGGTGCGGCGTGACGACGACCTGGTCGAGCTCGAGCAGAGGCCCGGCGTAGGGCTCCGCCGAGAAGACGTCGAGGGCGGCGCCCGCGAGCTTGCCCGACCGGATCGCCTCGACGAGGGCGTCCTCGTCGACGAGGGCGCCGCGGGCGGCGTTGACGAGGCGAGCGCCGTCGCGCATCTGTGCGATCGCGTCACGGTCGATCAAGCGGTGGGTCTCGTCCGTGAGCGGTGAGTGAAGAGTGACCACGTCCGCCGCGCCGAGCAGCTCCTCCACGGTCTCCACCTGGTCGACGCCCAGCTCGCGGAACCGCTCGCGCCCCACGAAAGGGTCGTAGGCGACGACGTTCATCGCCAGTCCCAGGGCGCGCCGCGCCACCTGCTGCCCGATGCGGCCGAACCCGATCACACCGAGCGTCTTGCCCGCAAGCTCGATGCCGCTCCAGCGCGAGCGCTCCCAGCGGCCCTCCTTCAGCGCGGCATGTGCCTGCGGGATGTTGCGCGCGAGCGCGACGAGCAGCCCGATGGTCTGCTCCGCGGCCGACACGATCGTCGACTCGGGCGCGTTCGCGACCACGATCCCGCGGCGCGTCGCCGCGTCGACATCGACGTTGTCGACCCCGACGCCCGCCCTGCCGATCACCTTGAGCCGCTGAGCGCGGTCGATGACGTCGGCGGTCAGACGCGTCGCCGAGCGGATGACGATCGCGTCGTACCGGTCGATCACGTCCTCGAGCGGCGAATCCGGATCCACGTCCACGTCGAAGCGGCTGCGCAGCAGCTCGACGCCCGCCTCGGCGATCGGCTCGCGGACGAGGACGCGCATCTACGCGGCGGCGACGGAGCCGAACGCCTCGAGCGCCGCCGGGGCCGCGCGGCCGGGCTCGACCTCGGCTCCGGCGGCGCGGAGCTCCTCCTCGATCGCGGTGAGCGCCTCGGCGATGTCCTCGATGCCGACGTGACCGATGTGGCCGATCCGGAACAGCCGTTGCACGAGGTCGCCGTGCCCGCCTGCAATCGTGATCCCGTGGCGGTCGCGCAGGGCGAGCCGCAGTTCGACGGCGTCTATCCCCTGCGGCGTCAGCGCCCCCGTGAGCACCGCGGCGCTGTCGTCGTCGGGCGAGTAGAGCTGGAGCCCGATCGCCTTCACGCCCGCACGGCACGCGCGGCCGAGGGCGCGGTGCCGAGCGAACGCGGCGTCGAGGCCGTCCGCCAGGACCAGGCCGAGCGCCTCCACGAGCGCGACGACGTTGGACGTCGCCGGCGTGAAGGGCGTCGAGCCCTTCGCCTGCGCGCGCCGTTGCCGCGCCCAGTCCCAGTAGAACCGAGGCAGCGTGGATTTCCCGCTGCGCTCCCAGGCGCGCTCGGAGACCGCTGCGAAGGCCAGGCCGGGCGGCGTCATGAGTGCCTTCTGCGAGCCCGTCACGACGACGTCGGCTCCCCACGCATCCGTCTCGAGCGGAACGGCGCCGAGACTCGAGACGGCATCGACGATGGACACCGCCCCGGCGTCGCGGCAGGAGGCGAGCAGCGGCTCGAGCTCGCAGACGACCCCGGTCGACGTCTCCGAGTGGACCAGGAAGACGGTCTCGGCCCCGCTCTCCTCGAGTGCCTCGCGGAGGTCGTCTGCACGGGGGCTCTCCCCCCAGGCGTACGCGAGAGGCACGACGTCGCAGCCGAACGCGCCCGCCAGCGCCTGCCACCGCTCCCCGAACTCGCCCTGTGAGACGGCGAGCACGCGCTCGCCCGGTGAGAGCAGGTTGACGACCGCCGACTCGAAGGCGCCGGTCCCCGACGACGTCAGGAGCAGCACCTCGTTCTCGGTGCGGAAGACCTCCCGCAGCCGCTCCTGGGCGACCTCGAAGACCGCCGCGAAGTCCGGCGAGCGGTGGTGCAGCACCGGCTCCGACAGCGCGCGCAGCACCTCCGGCGGCACCGAGGTGGGGCCTGGCGTGAGGAGCTTCTGCGGGCGCGCCACGACCTGAGCCTACCGCCGCCTGCGCGGGACGGATACGTGCAGGACCGTACATTTGTCGCTCCATGGACGTCCTCGTCCCGTTCGCGGCCGCCATCCTGTCGTTCCGGCTGGCTGCAGAGCTGATCCGGCGCTGGCATCGCCGACGCTCCCCGGAGCTGCTCGCCTGGGCTGCATCGCTCGCCTGCTTCGCGGCCGCATCCTCGGGCCTCGCCTGGGGGGCAGCCGCCGGGTGGGACGACCGGGCGTTCCGCGCCTACTACCTCTTCGGCGGCCTCCTCACCGCCGCGCTCCTGGGCGCAGGCTCGCTGCTTCGAGCCGGTGTGCGCCTCGCTGGACCGCTCGCGCTCCTCTACGCGGGGCTCGCGATCGGGATCGCCGTCGCGATGCCGATCGACCCGGAGGTGACGGGTGAAGCGATCCCGGACGCATCTGCGCACCTCGACTTCTTCCCGGCGCGCGCCGTTGCGCTCGTGGGCAACATCGGAGGGACGCTCGCCGCGGTCGTCGTCGCGCTGACGGGGCTGCGACGGCGGCCGCTGGGCAACACCGCCATCATCGCCGGCGTCGCCGTGGCCGCCGCGGGCAGCGCCCTCGCGGGCCTGGGCGGGGGCGGCGGGTCGGTCTTCACCGCGATCGCGGCGGCACTGCTCTATGCAGGCTTCGTGAGCCGGCGCTGACCCGTTGGCCGCGGGCGACATGTCGCGACGAGCCATGTCTTCGTGCCTGGCACCAGGCGTCCCCGGCGGTCGAGCGAGTCACTCCCTCATCTCGGGGATGCGGCGTGAGCGGTCGACACGACGCCGTCGCTCGCGAAGCCAGATCCAGCCGAAGAGGGCCACGAGCGCGAGGAGGATCGCCGCCTCGACCGCCAGCGTCAGGCCGCTCGGATGGTGTGCGATCAGCCTCGCGAGAGCACCCACAGGCCGCCGACCGTGTAGAGCACCATGAGCGCGAGCATCGCGTACTGTGAGCGCAGCGCGTCGCGCCGGTCGGGGAAGATCGTCACCGCGCGATCGTGCGCGACCGCGAGCCCCGCCACGTGGCCGGCGACGAGGGCACCGACCTGGACGTACCACGTCGTGTTCGGCGAGATCACCCCGAGGGACGGCGCGAAGTCGGCCGTGCCGAACAGGTCCCAGCCTCTGCCGAGCGGGTCGGAGAGGAGCGGGATCGCGAACTGCCCCTGCGTCACGAAGAGGGTGAAGTAGTGAGCGACGAGGTACACGAACGCGATCGGCACGAGTGAACGGAGGAAGTCGCCGACGAGCGAGCGGGGCGCGTTCACCGTCCACCGCGCGACGGCGCACGCCGTCTCGTAGGCGAGTGCCACGGCCAGCACCGCGGCGAGGAGGCCGCCGACGCTGAGAAGCGTGACGAGCAGCTCGCCGAGCCCCGGCTGGTCGACGACGAAGGGCCCCTCCACCCTCGCGGCCAGGTCCTGCCAGGTCGTCGTGCGGCTGTACCCGTCGAACAGCACCGACCCGAGCATCACGGCCACGAACGCGACCGAGCCGGGAGCCGGCTCGACGCCGGCCAGGCCCGTCAACGGCCAGCGCACGCGGATCCGCCCGTCCACCACGTGGAAGGGGGCGATCCTCCCGAGCAGCCGGTACAGGACGGCGAAGGCCTCCCCGTTCGCCTCCCACGTGTCCCTTCCGAACGCGGCCATCCCGAAGAGCGCGATGTACGTGTACAGCGCGATCGCAAACGCGAGGGCACGCGGGCTCGCGGGGTCGGAGTAGGCGAGCTCGAGGGCGACGAACGCGAGCAGCGCCACGGCGGCCGGCCATCGCCCGAGCCTTGCGGGGTACTCGGCCAGAGGCCTCGCCTCGCTGCCTCCGAGCTCCCGCGCCCAGACGAATGCGTCGGCGATCGCCCGCCACGGCGACAGCGCCCGCCAGACGTTGCCGAGGACGACCGAGAGCGCGGGGAGACCGAGCCAGAAGATCACGTAGATCCAGGTGGGAGCGAGGTTGCGGAACGGGTCGGTGTCGCCGAAGAGGGCCGAGACCCACACGAGGCCGAAGAGCGCGACGGAGAGCGCCTGCACGACGATGCGCACGGGGCCGAGGAGCACCCCCGAGAGCCATGCAGGCAACGCGCGGCCACGCTCCCGGGCGGCCAGGAGCGGCGAGCGCCACAGGACGCCGAGCAGGACGAACGAGACGACCAGCACCGAGGCCGCCCCCCAGTAGAACATCCACGCAGGGACGGGGAGGTCCTGGATGCCCCCGATCCCGTGTGCGACGAGGCCGGGGCTGCTCAGGGCCGGACCTCCAGGACGGCCAGGACGGAGTCCGGATGGTGGAGCTCGAGCTCGAAGCGCCCCGGCAGGTCGACCGTCAGCGGGATGCGCACGGGCTTCCCGGGCGTCACCGGCTTCTCGATGTCGTAGCCGTGGAGGTGCACGTCCTCGCCCGCGTCCGCCCGGACCACCAGCACGACCTTCTCGCCCTTGTCGAGCTCGGGCCGCTTGATCCCGCCGCGCGGTCGGCCCTGGTCGACGACGATCACGATCGTCGTCGGCTTCGGGTTCGGCGGAGTCGTCTCGGCGGGGGTCGTCACCGTCGGCGCCGTCTCCGCCGGAGTCGTCGCCGTCGTCGTCTCCGTCTCGGTGGCGGTCGCATCGGGAGACGCTGTCTCCGCGTCGCCTCCGCAGCCCGCGAGCGCGAGCGCGCTCGCGGCGACGGCAATCACGAGAATCCTCCTCATCGTCACTCCTCGTCCGAGCCGCGCGAGTGGGCGCGCGGCGTGTGGGCTCAGGACGCGAGGAGCGGCGGTGGCGACCGACCGGTCGCGCGCGGCCGGTCGGCCTCCCGCGGTCGGGACGACGGTCGTGAGGGCAGCGGCAGCCACGCCTCTGCCAGCAGGCCTGTCCGCGCGACGCGGATGCCCACGAGTGCCCCGGCGACACGCCGGGCCACCCGGACGCAGAGCACAGCGACGGGCAGCTGCAGCACGAGCCCGACTGCGAAGGACGGTGTCGTCAGGAGGAACGGCAGCTCACCCGTGTGCGTCAGCCGCTCGACATGCTCCTGGCAGGTGAAGCCCAGCGGGCCGACGAGCACGAACGGCCACAGCGGGAGCCGGCCGAAGCTCCGTTCCTGCACCGCGAGCCCCACGAGGCCGATCGACGCGAGGACGGCCACGACCTGAGGCACGTGCCCGAGGTAGGCGTGGACGGATCCCGCGGTCGTTCCCGTGAGCCCGTAGGCGAGCGCGTGGGCTCCCAGGACGCCCACAGCAGCCACGGGTGTGACGAGGAGCCACGCGAGCATCCGGCGCGCCATCGCACGGATGATGCCAGCGCTCGGCGCAGGGAGGCGCGCCACCGGGCGTGGCGCCCGCGGCAGCGCTCAGCGCACGACGACCGGAACCCGCTGCACGGCGTTGTTCTCGTAGCCGCCGAGGTTCCACTCGGGCTCGAGCGGCTGGGTCTCGCCGGTCTCGTCCGTCGCGCGACAGCAGAGGATGGAGGCGCCCTGCGCAGGAGGCTCCCAGCGGAACGACCAGCCGACCCACGCGAGGCGATCGTGGAGCTCGCGGGTGAGCTCGGCATCCGCCCACGTCTCGCCGCCGTCCTGGCTCACCTCCACGCGCACGACCGGCGCGCGACCCGACCAGGCCCTGCCCTCGAGCAGCACCGGCGTCCGCTCGACGACACGGTCGCGCGTGAGGAAGTCCGGGATCCCCGGCGGCACCATCAGCGAGCGCGGTCTCATCCGCGTGACCGGACGGCCGTCCTCGTCCTCGGTCTGCCGGACCCGGTACCCGGTCGCGACCTGGTACCCCGTGAACGGCTCCTCGCTGAGCGTGATCGACGCGAGCCACTTGACGTTCGTCATCCCGTACCACCCCGGCACGACGAGCCGGAGCGGAAAGCCGTGCTGGGGCGGCAGCGGACTGCCGTTCATCTCGTAGGCGAGGACGCAGCCTGCTTCGAGCGCCTCGCCCAGCGGCAGGCTCCTCTCGTATCGCTGGTCCACCCCGCCCTCCACGCCCCGGTCGAGCCCGCTGAACACGACTTCGACCGCACCCGTCGCCGGCGACGCCTCCTCGAGCAGGGTTGCCAGCGGGACGCCCCGCCAGCGTGCGGTGCCCACCGCCTCGGTCAGCCACGGCTGGCTGACGGGCCGGGGATCGAGTAGCGCGCGGCCGTTGCCGGCGCACTCCATCGTCACCGCCACCTCGACGGCGGGCCGGTCCCGGAGATCGTCGAGCGTCAGCGCCAGGGGATGCCCGACGGCTCCGCCGATCTCGAGTTGGAACGCCGCAGGGTCGACGAGCGGCACGTCGTAGTGGATCAAGAGGTAGTGCAGCCCGACCGGCGTGATCGGCCAGCGAAGCGCCTCCAGCGGCATCGCGTGGTTCCGAGCCGCGAGCCGCAGCTCGTCGAGGCTGATTCCGGGATCCGCCGTGACGCCGTCCATCAGGCCGTGAGCTTGGCGCGCACGAGCTCGCTGACGGCGCGCGCGTCCGCCTGCCCCTTCGTCTCCTTCATCACCTGACCGACGAAGAACCCCAGCAAGCCGTCCTTGCCGGCGCGGAACTGCTCGACCTGGGCCGGGTTCGCCGCCAGGATCGCGTCGACGACCGGCTCGAGCGAGGCGGTGTCCGACACGGCCTCCTGCGCGAGATACGGCTCGACCGAGAAGCCGGGCTCGCCGACCCTCGCAATCGCCTCGTCGAACGCCTTCCGCGGGATCCGCTCGCGGGCGTCCACCAGCCTCGCGAGCTCGGCCGCGTCCACCACGGCCGGATCGACCCCGGCTCCGACGAGCTGGTTCGCGATCACGTTGCTCGCGGCGACGCCGTCTGCGCCCGCCGCCACCGTCGCCTCCCACAACGGGTCGAGGCCGCCCGTGACCAGGACGAGCGCCCGCTCGTGGTCCAGCACGGCCCCGATCCGCCGGATCCGCTGCGCCGGCAGCTCCGGCAGCTCCGAGCGCAGGCGCTCGACCATGTCCGCGGGCGGCTCGACGGGGACGAGGTCAGGCTCGGGGAAGTAGCGGTAGTCGTCCGCCTCTTCCTTCGTCCGGCGGGCGGTGAGCGTCCCGGTGCCGACGTCGAAGTCGTACGTGTGCTGCTCCACCTCGGCGCCCGACTCCCAGACGGCGACCTGCCTGGTGACCTCCGCCTCGATCCCGCGCGCGATGTGCGTGAACGAGTTCATGTTCTTGATCTCGGTGCGCGTGCGCAGCTCGTCCGAGCCGCGCGGGCGAACGGAGACGTTCGCGTCGGCGCGCAGCGTGCCCTTCTCCATCTCGGCGTCGGAGATGCCGAGCTCGACGACCGTCTGGCGCAGGAGCTGGAGGAAGCGCTTCGCCTCGTCGGCGGAGTGGATGTCGGGCCGGCTGACGATCTCGACGAGCGGCGTGCCGCCGCGGTTGAAGTCGACGAGCGAGTGTGCGGCGCCGCCGATCCGGCCGCCCGTCCCGCCGACGTGCACGGTCTTGGCCGCGTCCTCCTCGAGGTGTGCACGCACGATGCCGATCACACGGTCACCGTCCGCAGTCGGCAGTAGCACTTTGCCATTAATGCAAGATGGTAGATCGTACTGCGAGATCTGATAGCCCTTCGGCAGGTCGGGGTAGAAGTAGTTCTTCCGCGCGAAGACCGCCTGTTCGGCGATCTCGCAATCGAGCGCGAGGCCGAGCTTGATCGTCCACTCGATCGCCCTGCGGTTCATGACCGGGAGGGCACCCGGGAAGCC
>NZ_DASTCS010000012.1:0-6508 GCF_035710885.1 Gaiella sp.
TGCCCACGCTCTCCAGCCGCATGCGGGCATCGACAGGCATCCGCCGGCCGGTCTCCACGTTCGAGTACCCGGCCGACCCGGCCCAGCTTCCACGCGGTCCCGACACAAAGGCCGTCACACCCGGCGCGACCTGCCCCCGGCCCGTGACCAGACCGTCGAGGATCCGCTGGAGCTCCGGCCGCGCCGACGCCCGATCGGCAGAGACGAGCACGCTGCGCACGACCAGCGCGGCTCCCGCGAAGAGGAGCAGCGCGAGCAGCAGCGAGCCAACCAGACGCCGCCTCGAGCGTCCCGGGCTGCGTATCGCGACTGTCGACACCGATCGAACCTCGGTGCAAGGCTCGCTCGACGGCCCGCGCCCGCCATCCGTGGTTCCACTGATCGGTGTGTTGCATCCACTGATCTGTCGGGGGACGCGATCAGGACGCAGACGGTCTCGCTCCGGCCCACGTTACATAACGCTTCAATGTATAGTGCTGCTATGCACGACTTGGAATCGGGCTCGTCGGAGCCGGACGAGGGGTAGATCGTGGAGATCAGCAAGGACCTGATAGCCGCTTCCTCGACCCCCATCGTCCTTGCGATCCTGGCGGAGGAGGACAGCTACGGCTATGCGATCCTCCAGCGCGTGCGCGAGCTTTCCGGAGGGCGAATGGAGTGGACGGACGGGATGCTCTACCCCGTCCTGCATCGGCTCGAACGGCTCGGCCACGTCGAGGCGCGATGGGAGGTCGCGAAGAGCGGCCGTCGTCGCAAGTACTACGGCATCACCGCCGGCGGCCGGGCACAACTCGCCGAGGAACGCAGGCAGTGGCAGGCGGTGGACGAGACGCTGCGAGGCATCTGGCGGGCGCTCTCCCTTCCCGCCGGCGCCGGCCGGCCGTCGACCATGCTCCTGCCAGAGGGAGCCTGACGATTCCGGCTCCCGATCACGCGGTATCGCTCGAGGCGCAGATCGACCAGTGGCGGAGCTACCTCCGCCGTCGGCAGGCGATCCACTCCGTCGACGTGGCGGAGCTGGAGGATCACCTGCGCGAGCAGGTCGCGGTGCTCTCCGACGCGGGGCTCGACTCCGACGAGGCGTTCCTCGTGGCGGTGAAGCGCATGGGCGACCTCGACGCCCTCTCGCGGGAGTTCGCGCGCGAGCACTCCGAGCGCCTCTGGAAGCAGCTCGTCGTAGCCCCCTCCGAGACCGACGAGCCGCAGGCCGCGGCGCGAACCGACGCCATCGTCGCATTCGGTCTCGCGGTGGCGGCGGCCGTGGCCGTCAAGGTGCCCTCGCTGTTCGGCATGCAGCTGGACGAGGACGGCGAGTTCTACGCCCGCAACCTGAGCTTCTTCGTCCTGCCCCTGCTGACCGGATACTTCGCGTGGAAGCGACGGCTGGATCGCCGCATGCTCCCCTGGCTGGCCGCCGCGTTCGTCGCGGCGGCCGTCTCCGCGAACGTCTATCCGTTCGACCCGGACAGCTCGACCGAGGCGCTCACCGCCCTGCACGTGCCGATCGCGCTCTGGCTCGTCGTCGGGATCGCGTACGCCGGCGGCCGCTGGAGCCAGGTCGCGGGGCGCATGGACTTCATCCGGTTCTCGGGCGAGCTGTTCATCTACTTCGTGCTGATCGCCCTCGGGGGAGGCGTCCTCACGGCCTTCATGGTGGTGCTGTTCGAGACCATCGGGATCGACGCCGAGCCGTTCATCGAGTCGTGGCTCCTCCCCTGCGGAGCCGTCGGCGCGGTCATCGTCGCCTCGTGGCTGGTCGAGGCCAAGCAGAGCGTGATCGAGAACATGGCGCCCGTGCTGACGCGGCTGTTCACCCCGCTCTTCGCGGCGGTGCTGGTCACGTTCCTGGGCGCCCTGCTGTGGACGGGAGGCGGGCTCGACATCGAACGGGACACGCTGATCCAGTTCAACCTGCTCCTGGTGGTGGTCCTGGGCCTCCTCCTCTACTCCGTCTCCGCCCGCGACCCCGGGTCGCCTCCCGGCGTCTTCGATGTGATGCAGGTCGTGCTGGTGGTCGGTGCGCTCGTGGCCGACGCGGTGGCGCTCTGGGCGATCGGCGCGCGCATCAGCGAGTTCGGCTTCAGTCCGAACCGTACGGCGGCGCTCGGCGTGAACGTGATGCTCCTGGTCAACCTGGCGTGGTCGGCGGTGCTCTACATCCGCTTTCTGCGAGGGCGCGGCTCGTTGACGGGCCTCGAACGGTGGCAGACGGACTACCTGCTCGTCTATGCCGTGTGGGCGGCGGTCGTGGTGATCGTGTTTCCGCCCGCGTTCGGGTACGCCTGAGGTCGTCATACTCTGACGCCTGAGCCGACCCGCCCGGGTCGGTGAACGAGAGAGAGGGACGATGCCGCTCTATCTGTCGAGTTTCAGCTACACGCCGGAGACCTGGGCCAGGCTGATCGGCAATCCAGAAGACCGCCGTGCGGCCGCCGAGGCGTACATCGAGTCGGTCGGGGGGAAGCTCCACGGCTTCTGGTACGCCTTCGGCGAGCACGACGGCTACTCCCTGTGGGAGGCTCCGGACAACGTGTCCATGGCCGCGGTCGCGTTGGCGATCGGTGGCGGCGGTGCGTTGAGCTCGATCGAGACGACGGTCCTCATGACCGTCGACGAGACGATGGATGCCCTGCGCAAGGCGGAGCAGGTCAAGTACCGGCCGCCCGGCGCGTAGCGCCCAGCGCGACCGAGCCACTGGGGACGTTCTGCTCGGCCCGGGGTCGATGTCCCGACGGGTCCATCGCTCACCCGTCGCTGGCAAGGGGCCGATGGGCGAGGTCCCGTGCTTCGTCGTCACCCACACGCCGCCGGCGAGCTCGGACCCGGTATTCACCTTCGTCACCGATGGGATCGAGCGTGCCCTCGAGAAGGCCCAGGAGGTCGCCGCGGACAAGCGGATCGGGCTCATGGGCGCCGACATCGACCAGCAGTTCCTTGCCGCGGGCCTCGTGGACGAGATCAGAATCCATCTGATCGACGTCCTGCTCGGAGGCGGCCGCCGGCTGTTCGACCAACTCCCGCAGCGAATCGAGCTGGAACAGACCGGGCACAGCCAGAACGACGGCGTGACGCACCTCGAGTACCGCGTCCTCCGGTAGCGCCGCAGGCGGTTGACCAGGTACGCGTGGGCGCGAGAACGGAGCCTGTCGGTGTCACTCGGCGAGCCAGCCGTCGCGGTACCGGGTCAGGACACTCTGAGGGAACCGGGCATACGCCTCACGCGCCTCCGTGGTTTCGCGCGCGACGCCTGCGCCGCGGCGGAGCGCGCCCTCGTCCACGGTGTATGCGCCCCAGTCAGGAGCGCCGGAGCGATCCCGCGCGCCGACGGCGAGCACGAGACACGGTGCCGTTCCACCTCCGACGATCGTGTGGTTCGTCCCCGGAGGGCAGTGTACGAAGTCCCATGTTCGAAGCCTGCGTTCCCGACCCTCGATGACGAGTATCGCTTCGCCGGAAAGCACGAGGAAATCCTCCTGGTCGGATTCCCAGTGGTACATCGCCATCGGCTCCCCGGGCCCGAGCAGGGTCAGGTTGACCCCGAACTGCATGAAGTCCGTGGCTCCCTCGAAACCTGCGCCCTCGAACTCGCACAGGACGCCGCGCCCCTTCCGCTCCCACCATTGCGTGTCGCGCGCGTTCAGAACGAACCAGCCGTCGCCCTTCGGCACAAGGCCATGCTCCGTCGCCACAAGCTGCGCCTCGGGGATCACTCGGGTGAGCATGACATCTGCCAGGCCGGCCGCGGCTCCAGGACGCGTGTGGCCGCCGGGGCCATCGCAAGCGGCGTGTCGAACGCGGCCACCCCACGACACCGGTTGCCCGGGTCGGGGGAACAGTCACCGCCGCTCGCCCACCCACCGACCATGCCGGCCCGGATGCTGGGGGCGCCCGTTGTCACGCCAAGCACCACCGCTGGTACGTTGCGCTGATGCCGCTGAGCCTCGCGCAGGCCCACGTCCTGATCGCAGCCTCGAACGACCACGCACTCGCCAACGGGTGGAAGATCGCGGTCGCGGTCGTCGACGAGGGCGGGCTCCTCGTCGCGCTCGGCCGCATGGACGGCGCGTTTCCGCTCTCAGCGCAGATCGCCGAGGCGAAGGCAGCCGGAACCGCGCTCTGGCACCGCGACGGCGAGCAGCTTGCGGCCAGCCGCGAGTCCCATGAGGGATTCTTCGACGCGGTCAGCAGGCTTGCGCGGCTCCCCCTCATTCCGGGCCCGGGCGCGGTCTTGATCCGGAGCAGCGAGGGCGTGCTGGGCGCGGCCGGAGCGAGCGGCGCGAGCGGTGACGACGACCGCGCCTGTATCGAGGCCGGCCTGCGGGCGGTCTTTCCAGACTAGACTCCACTGCTGTGGCGTTCCCGGCGTAGTTGATCCCGCCCGTGTACGGCCCTCCGCCGCACATCTGTGCGGCTGGCCTGGGCTGCCTGACACGTACCGGCCGTCGGTGACGCCTGTCGGTGGCCGACGACGAGATCAACCAGGAGGAAACCGTGGTCACTGAAGCACGACTTGAACGTGTCGCATCAGGGTTGGCACCTGTCACGCCGGGATGGTTCATCGTCAACACCGCTGACGCCGCGTGGGTCACCAACGAGTGGTACGGCGGCGTCTGCATCTTCGAGTCCGACGAGTTCGTCTTGCGGGGTCGACCCGATCTCACCGCCTACGAGAAGCCGAACGCCGGGTTCACGATCCGCGTCGTGCCGCCGGGGCGACCGGCAACCGGCTACCACGCCGAGTCGGTCGAGGAGGACTTCCTCGTCCTGATGGGCGAGTGCGTGCTCATCATCGAAGACCAGGAACGGCATTTGCGGGCATGGGACTTCGTGCATTGCCCGCCGATGACCGCGCACGCGTTCGTCGCCAAGGAAACAGGACCGTGCGTGATCCTCGCCACGGGAAACCGGCGCGACGATCTCGAGCGGGTCTCTCCCCGATCCGAGGTCGCGCTCCGGTACGACGCCGGACCTGAGCGCCGAGGCCGATGGGAGGTTCGACGTCCAGGACACTGGGACGGACTTCCGTGGGCTGAGCAGCCGTAGCTCTCGCGGGTGCGCCGCGGCGTTCGAACGGAGTGCCGCAGCGCACCGGCCGAAGACGGGCCCCGTGATAGTCGCCGGGGGGCACAAGGCGAGAACGTCGTCTGCGCCAGTGTTCAGGAATGTCCCCTGAGCGCCGACGCTTGACCGCGCTACGGAGCCGGCGAGACGCTGATCTGCACCGTGTGCCCGTGCGGGGCAAACACGTTGTCTCCGTCGTCGAGGATGCCGGTGACGATCTCGAAGAGGAGCGTCTCATCCCTGTTCTCACTTGTTACACGACGCTGCCTGACGTACGTCGCGATCTCGGCAAAACTGCCCACGAGCGCGAAGACCGCCGCGCGGATCTCCCCGACCCGCCACCCCTGCCCCGTCCAGGAAAGGCGGACATCGAACGATCCGTCAGCAGACAGCCGAGCGTCCTCGACCTCAAGCAGCAGCGTCCGGCATGCCCGCTCGATATGAGCGAGGAGATGAACTCCGGGTTCTTCGGCCACCCAACTCGGGCTCCGCATCGCGTCGACCAACTCGAAGACGCCGGCCACAAACCCGGTCGCATCAGCGACGCCTTCGCCGCGCTCGTCCCCATCCCAACGCAGGCCGACCATTCGGAGAATGATCGCAGAGCCCTACGCTCGCCTGCGCGAGTGTTCGTCGAATGACGCCTGAGGGAATCTACGCCCAGGGCAGACGAGCCCGGTTCCGCGGTCGTTCTCGCCGGAACCGCTCGACCGTCGCGTACGCCTGCCTCCAGTCGGAGGTCGCCTCCGCCACGCTCGCGCCGTAGCGCGCCGCAAGCTCCGACACCGGGTAACGCACTCCCGGGCCCGAGCGCGAACCGACCATCAGGATCACACACGGCCCCTCGCCCGCGCCCACGAAGGCGTGCTCGGTCCACGGGGAAGAGTGGAAGAAGTCCCAGGGCCGCAGGCGTCGCTCCTCGTCCTCGACGAGCAGCCCGCACTCCCCCGAAAGGACGAGGAACGCCTCCTGGTTCTCCTCGGCGTGGTAGAGGCCGGTCTGCCCGGGCTCCAGCACGGTGACGTTGATCCCGAACTGGTCGAACTCGACCGGCGGGTCGCCGTACTCGCTTTCGAAGGCGCACCTCGCGCCCCTCGTCTCCGAGGAAAACCACTCGGCGTCGCGCACGTTGACGACGAACCAGCCCTCGGTGACGGGCGTCAGCCCCGATCCCAGGTCCTCGAGCTGTGCTTCTGGCACCGACGGGATTCTTGCACCGCGAGCATGGTGTTCCTCGGCGGATGTCCGTCCGAGGGGCCTGACTCGGTCAACACGCGAGCACCGTCCGCATTCGGCCCGCGTCGGCAACGAGCTCGGCGCTTCGTCCGGCGACGGCTTCTTCCCCGAGTGAGCTTCAGTCGCGTGCGTGGGGTCTGCATCCGATCAGACGAGCCAGCAGTCGCGCACGATTACATCGGACGGGCGATCGGCTCGACACTTCGTGCCG
>NZ_DASTCS010000013.1:0-29755 GCF_035710885.1 Gaiella sp.
CACGGATACCAGTTGCGCGTCGTGCAGGAGGTCCTGCTCGCGCTGCTGGCGAAGGAGCCGTCGCACGGCTATGAGCTGCGCGCCCGGCTCCAGCTCGCGCTCGGCCCGTTGGCGGAGGCGCTGAACGCCGGCCAGGTGTACGTGACGCTCAACCGGCTCGAGAAGGCCGGGCTCGTGACCTCGGAGCGGGTCGGCCAGACCGATCGTCCCGACCGCAAGGTCTACGAGCTGACCGACGCGGGGCGGGCGCGGGTCATGGAGTGGCTCGACGACACGAGCTGGCCGAAGCCCGCGCCCGCCGAGTTCCACCTGAAGCTGGTCGCCGCTGCGGCTGCGGGGTTGGGTGATCCGGTGCGGCTCGTGGACGTGCAGCGCCACGCACTGTTGGAAGGATTGGCCGCCGCGCAGCGGGCGGCCCTGGGCGAGCCGGGCGGCTCGGTGGCAGGCCTCTTGCTCGAGGGTGTGGTGCTGAGGCAGCAGGCCGACCTGCGCTGGCTGGAGGCCTGCGCACGCTACTGGACCGAGACGAAGGGACGACGATGAACGCGAACGGGTCGCTCCCGCGCGTGGTCTTGCGAACGCGGGCGTTGGAGATGGAATACGGCCAGGGGGCGGGGCTCGTCCGTGCGCTCGACGCGGTCGAGCTCGAGGTGGCCCCGGGCGAGACACTGGCCGTGATGGGGCCGAGCGGCTGCGGAAAATCGACCCTGCTGCACCTGCTGGGAGGTCTCGAGCGCCCGTCGGCGGGGGAAGTGTGGCTGGCGGACGATCGCATCGACCAGCTCAGCGAGAAGGCGCTGGCTCGGCTGCGCCGTCACGCGATCGGCTTCGTCTTCCAGGCCTTCCACCTGATGGACGAGCTGACCGCCGTGGAGAACGTCGAGCTGCCCGCGCTGCTGGCCGGACGCTCGCCGCGCGAGGCACGGGGCCGGGCCCAAGAGCTGCTGGATCAGGTCGGGCTCACCGACCGGGCCGAGCACCTGCCGTCGGCGCTCTCGGGTGGCGAGCGCCAGCGGGTCGCGATCGCACGCGCGCTGAGCAACGAGCCCCTGGTCGTCCTCGCAGACGAGCCGACCGGCAACCTCGACAGCGCCGCAACGCTGGACGTGCTCCGGCTCCTCGACAGCCTGCGTTCGGCCGGGCAGACGCTGCTGATCGTCACCCACGACGCCCGGGTCGCGGCCACCGCCGACCGGCTGATCTCCATGCGCGACGGCGCGTTCGTCGAGGAGACCAGGCTGACGCGCGGAACGGGCGGCCGGCTCAGCGAGCTGGCCGGGCTGGAGGGCTGACCCGATGGGCCGCCTTCTGCTCGTCTGCCGTCTCGCGGCGCGTGACCTGCGCCGGCGCCCGGCCGAGGCCGCGCTCCTGCTGCTGGCGATCATGGGGGCCACGACCACCCTGACGCTCGGGCTCGTTGTCCACGGGGTGACCGACAAGCCCTACGAGAGCACGCGGGAAGCCACAGCCGGGCCCGACGTCGTCGCGGGGAGCGGCGGCGGGTCCGCCGAGCTCGCCCGCCTGGAGGCGCTGACCGACGCTCCCGGCGTCGTCGGCCATGACGGTCCGTACCCGGTCGCCGGGGCGGTCTTGTCGGCAAACGGCCACACCGTGCCGGCGTACGCAGTGGGACGCGATCCGGCAGCGGCGTCGATCGACCAGCCCGAGCTGACCCAGGGCCGCTGGGTACGCGACGGCGGAGTGGTGGTCGAGGCCGCCTTCGCCGACGCGCTAGGCCTCCACGCCGGTGACGCCTTGACCATGAGCGGCATCGTCCGCGCCGCCTTCGGCGACACGCTCGAAGGCGGCGCCGGCGATCCGGTCACCGGCAGAAGCCGGTCGTTCCAGGTCGTCGGCGTTGCGGTCACCGCCGCCACGCCGCCGTATCCGGAGGTGTCCTGCATCGGCGGCCTCTGCATCCCCGCCGGCCTGGTCTGGCTCACCCGGGCGGATGCCCGGAGCCTCGACCCGCAGCGGGGCCCCCTCACGTACACCCTGAACCTGAAGCTGGCCGACCCGGCCGCAGCCACGGCGTTCGTCGAAGCGCACCTCAACCACCCACCCGCCCCGGTCGGGAGGTCATGGCAGGAGATCAGCGAACAGAGCGCCAATCTCGTCGAGAACCAGCGGCGGGCGCTGCTGACGGGCGGCTGGCTGCTCGGCCTGCTCGCGGTGGCCAGCCTCGCCGTTCTCGTCGGGAGTCGGATGGCCGACCAGATGCGGCGCGTGGGGCTCCTCAAAGCGGTCGGCGCCACCCCGAGCCTGGTCGCTTCCGTGCTCCTCGCCGAGTACGTCGCCGTGGCCCTCCTCGCGGCAGCGGGCGGGATCGCCGTCGGGTGGCTGGCCGCTCCACTGCTCACCGAGCCCAGTGTCGGCCTCCTCGGCAGCGCCGGTGTACCGCCGCTCACCGTGTCCACGGTCGGCGTCGTGACAGCCGTCGCGCTCGGGGTGGCGGTTGCGGCGACCTTCGTTCCTGCCGTCCGCGCCGCACGCACCAGCACCGTCCTCGCGCTGGCCGACTCGGCTCGCGCACCCCGGCGCACGGCCTGGCTGATCGCGCTCTCGGCGCGACTGCCCCTCGCGCTGCTGCTCGGGCTGAGGGTGGCCGCCCGGCGGCCGCGCCGCGTCCTGCTCGCCACGGCCAGTGTCGCGATCACGGTCAGCGGGATCGTCGCGGCGCTGGCGGCGCATGCGGACCTCGACGCCGATCGGCTGAGCGTCGTCTCAGCGCTGGACAGCTCCCGGGTCGATCGCTTGAACCAGGTTCTGCTGGTGATCACGATCACGCTCGTCGCCCTCGCAGCGGTCAACGTGATCTTCGTCACGTGGGCGACGGCGCTCGACGCCCGGCGCTCCTCGGCGATTGCACGCGCGCTCGGCGCCACGCCGCGGCAGGTGAGCACGGGACTCGCAGCAGCCCAGGTAATTCCAGCACTGGCCGGCGCCGTTCTCGGCATTCCCGGAGGCATCGCGCTGTTCGCCGCGGTCGGCGACTCGACGACGAGCCCTCCGCTCTGGCAGCTGCTCGCCGTGGTCGCGGGCACGGTGCTCGTGGTGACGGGGCTCACCGCCGTTCCCGCCCGCATCAGCGGTCGTCGCCCCGTCGCGGAGGTCTTGCGGTCCGAGCTGGCTTGAGGTGCGCGACCGGCCGTGTACGATCGACCGAGCCGGTCCGGGAGGAGACGCGATGGCGGTCGACTACTTCATCAAGTTCGACGGCATCAAGGGCGAGAGCGCCGATGCCAAGCACAAGGATGAGATCGACATCGAGTCGTGGAGCTGGGGCGAGACCCACGCCGGTACCGCCTCGTCCGGCGGCGGCGGTGGCGCCGGAAAGGTCTCGATGCAGGACTTCCACTTCGTGATGGGGCTGAACCGGGCCAGCGTCGGGCTCATGAAGGCCTGTGCCACCGGGCAGCACATCAAGATGGCGACGCTGACGGCCCGCAAGGCCGGCAAGGGCCAGCAGGACTACCTGACGTTCAAGTTCCACGACGTCCTCGTCAGCTCGTTCCAGACGGGCGGATCCGAGGCCGTCGACTACCTTCCGACCGATCAGGTCTCGCTCAACTTCGCGAAGCTCGAGATCGAGTACAAGCCGCAGAAGGCGGACGGCTCTCTCGGGTCGCCCATCCGCTTCGGGTACGACCTGAAGACGAACAAGACGTTCTAGCGCGACTGAGAGGGCGCCCAGTGGAGCCAGTCCGCGCCGTCCCCCCGCCCGGGCGCCCTGCGCCCCCACGCGCGGGGAGCCCCTCGGCGGCGCTCGAGCTCGCCCGGCTGCTGCGGGAGGCCGGCTACGCGCCGCAGCAAATCCAGGAGCGGCTCGCGACCGGCGACCAGCTCCTCGCGCGCTCACCCGAGCTGCCGTCCTACCTGCGGCGGCTCGGCGACGCGGACGAGCCGGCGGTGCTTCTCCGACTGTTCCTGCTCGGGGTCCCCGTCGCACGCGAGCGCGTCGACCAGCTCGTGGGAGCGGAGCTGCGGGCGCGCCTCGCGGAAGCCGGGCTTCTCGTCGAGGACAGCGAGGCCGTCCACGGGGCGGCGCGCCTCGTCCCTCACGACGAGCTGCTGATCGCGTCCGATCCGGCGGGCGCCGCGGAGGGGCACGCGGACCACGTGCCGGGCGTGCATCGCCCGTCCGTCGCCCTCGCCCACCTGACGGTTCGCAGAGAGGGCGAGCGCGCCCTCGACCTGTGCACCGGCAACGGGATCCAGGCGATCCTGCTGGCCGCGCACGCCGAGCGCGTGGTCGCGACGGACGTGAACGAGCGGGCCCTCGGCTATGCGGCGTTCAATGCGGCGCTCAACGGCGCCGCCAACGTCGAGACGCGGGCCGGCAGCTTCTTCGAGCCGGTCGAGGGCGAGCGGTTCGACCTCGTGGTCGCCAACCCCCCGTACGTCGTGTCGCCGGAGAGCGCGTACCTGTTCCGGGACGGGGGCATGTCCGGCGACGAGGTCTCGGAGCACGTCGTGCGGGCCGCACCGGCCGCGCTGGCGCCCGGAGGCTTCGCCTGCGTCCTGATCTCGTGGGGCCTCGATCCGGACGACCCGGCGGAGCGCCCGCGCAGCTGGCTGGAGGGCTCGGGTTGCGACGCGTTCCTCCTCCACACCTCGACCGACGATCCGGTCGAGACCGCGACGGTGTGGAACCGTGATCTCCTCGACAGGCCCGAGGCCTACGCCGCGGCGCTCGACCGCTGGCTCGCGTACTACCGCAAGCTCGGGATCGAGCAGCTCGGGTATGCCTGCCTGGTTCTTCGCAAGCGGAGTGACGGCAGTGACGGCTGGCTGGAGGCCAGGCAGCTGCCACGCGCGGCTCTCCGTCCGGCGGGCCGACACGTGCGGACGCTGTTCGAGACGCACGACCGCCTGGCGGAGCTCGGCGCGGACAGGTCGCTTCTCGACCGCCGGCTGCGCATCGTCGAGGACGCCGTCGTCACCCAGGACACGCGCTTCACGGAGGGGAGTTGGCGCGCAGGGGATCTGACGCTCCGGCTGGAGAACGGGTTGCCGTTCTCCGCGGAGCTCGATTCACCGACGGCGCGCATGATCCGCGCGCTCGACGGCTCGATGACGCTTCGTGAGGCGCTCGCGGCGGCCGTGGAGAGCGACGACCGGCCTACCGGGCTTGCCCTCGCTCGCCGGATGCTCGAGATCGGCTTCCTCGAGCTGTGCGAGTGAGCGGGCTGACTCCCGACAGGGCGAGGCACGGATCGCGGTGCCGCCCCGTGGGCACTCGACGAGGTCAGGCAGGCTCGGGAGCGACTTCGTCGCCGGGCACTCTCAGAGCCGCCACGACGGCGATCACCAGGTAGCCGAACGCGGCAGCCCGCGGTGCCACGAGCGCGAGCGCGATCGCGGCCGCGTAGAAACCGATGCTCGGCGACGACGCGATCAGGATCGTTCCGATCTCGTCCTCGCTCACCTCCGGCCTGAGAAGCGTGCGGTCGCGGGCGACTGCACCCCAGAGGGCGCTGAACAGCACGGCGATCGCGAGCAGGCACGCGCCGTAGAAGATCGCCGCGGCCCGCTCGGCGTTCTCGTCCCGGATCGCCTCCGCGACGAGCCTCGTCGGGAACGGCAGGAACGAGACCGCCATCAGCAACAGCAGGTTGATCCGCATGACCTCGTCGTTCGCGTAGCTCAGGCGCCGGAAGACCCCGTGATGGGCGAGCCAGATCCCGCCGATCGTGAGGAAGCTCGTCGCATAGCCGAGGTACGCGGGCCACTCGTGGAAGATCGCGCTCCACAGGTCGTCGAACTCGTCCGCCGGGATGCCAATGTCGAGAACCAGCAGCGTGATCGCGATCGCGAACACGCCGTCGCTGAACGCTTCGGTCCTCCCGGTGTCCCACCGGCTGCCCACGAACGCAGAGTTCGACGCCCGGCCAGCACGTCCTCTCTGGCGCCGCCTCCGGTCAGCCGTCGAGGGTCGTCAGGTCGAGTGGCGGAGCCGCTCGAGCACGACGCCCCGGCAATCTACGAGGTCGTCGACGAACGGTCCTCGGCGTCTCTCGCCCACGGCAGACCGGCCCAGCTGTCCGGGGGCCCGGGCTGCCAGGGTGGGAAGCGCGCGTAGGCCTCGGCGGGCGTTGTCGTGTCGACCTCCACGCCCGCGCCGTGGCGGAGCGCAACCTCCGAGCGGGGATAGAGGATGCCCTTGTCGGGCCACCCCCGGCGGGCGCCCACCATGAAGATCACACAGGGGCCCTCGCCCGCCCCGACGAAGGCGTGCTCGGTGTCCTGAGGACAGTGGACGAAGTCCCAGGCCCGGAGCGGCCGCTCCTCGCCCTCGATCAGCAGCAGGCACTCGCCCGAGAGGACGAGGAAGTCCTCCTGGTTCGCCTCCCGGTGGTACATGCCTCCGCACTGTCCGGGCTGGAGGACCCCGATGGTGAAGCCGAGCTGGAGGAAGCTCACGTCGTCGCCCTCGAAGACGCATGCGCTGCCGAGCGCGTCGTTCTTGACCCACGCGGCCTCGGGGACGCTGACCACGAACCACCCGTCGGTCACCGGCGTGAGCCCTGCATCCAACCGCTCGAGTCGCGCCTCCTCGACCATGCCCGTTCGCCTCCCGACGTGATGTGCCGCCCACTCCCGCTTCCACGGCGTCCTCGGTCACCGGGTATCGCAGCGTGTGCGCAGCCTACGCGAGCGGATCGACTCTCGACCGTGGTCGATGACCCTCGGCGGGTGAGGTGAGCCGGCCGGCTCGCGTTCCCCGACCGCTCGAGGGCGTCCTCACCACGACCGAGACCCGCCGCAGGTCAGCCGGCTCGGCGCACGACGGTGAACCGGGCGCTGGAGAGATCCTGGTTTCGTCCGAGCTCTTCCAGCTGCAGCTCGAGCCGACGGGGCAGGAGCGGTGCACCCGCACCCAGCGTGACCGGGGCGATCGAGACGATCACCTCGTCCAGCAGCCCGACGTCGGCGAACTGACCGGCCAGGTCTCCTCCGCCGACGATCCAGACGTTCCGATCACCTGCCGCGGCGACCATCTCCGCGTGCACCGCGGCGACGTCCGCGCTGGTGAACTCGATGCGCGCGTCGGGGACGACCTGCAGCCGTCGATGAGTGAACACCCAGCAGGGGAGGTCGTACGGCCACTTCCACTCCGCCGGGTCCTTGCCGGCGAACTCGTGGTCGAGGATCCATTCGTACGTCGTCGAGCCCATCGCGAGCGCGCCGACGCGGGCGATGAACTCGCGGTAGTTCAACGGCCCGTCGGGGTCCTGCCGGCGGGTGAACAGCCAGTCCAGCGAATTGTCCGGGTCGGCGATGAACCCGTCGAGGCTGGTGGCGGTGTAGTACTGGGTGAGGCTCAATGCAGTCCTCCTTCGTGGCTGGTGGCGCATCACCGCCGGCGCCGCCGGACGGGAATAGCCGGGGCGGCCCGGGGTCCTCCAGGATATGAGGGGCTTCCCGATTTCGTCCCGGGGATTCACCCCGGGCTCGTTCCGGCGCCGCCGCGCCGCCCGCGCAGCCTGTCCGTCGTTACCTTTCGTGGTGCGGTGGCGATGAGACGTCGTCGAGACGAATCCGATGGCCAGGAGACAGCCGAGCTGGCGGCGCTGGCGGACGGCTCGCTCGCGCCCGAGCGGCGTGCGGCGCTCGAGGAACGCGTCGCGGCGTCTCCGGAGCTCGCCGGGCGGCTCGCGGAGCAGGAGCGCGCGGTCTCGCTGCTGCGGAGCGCTGCGGCCGAGGTGGAGGCCCCCGCCGGCCTGCGCGTGCGCCTCGACGCGCAACAGCGTGCTCGCGCGAGGCCGGCGGCGCCTCGCCGTCTCGTGATCGGCGGCGCAGCTGCTGCCGTGCTCGCGGTCGCGATCGGCCTGGCGGCCTTCGGCTCGGCCACCTCGGCCGAGCGCTTCCACGCAGCCCTGGCGCCCACCGACCTCGCGCCCGCGGCCACCGGAGAGGCGACGCTCACCAAGACGGGCTCGGGTTGGCGGATCGACCTCGACGCCGCCGGGCTCCCACGCCTCGAGGGGGGCCGCTTCTACCAGGCGTGGCTGCGCAACTCGACGGGCGTGCTCGTTCCGATCGGGTCCTTCAACGAGGGCAGGGCCGTCACCCTGTGGGCCGGCGTGTCACCCGTGGACTATCCGGGGCTGAGCGTCACCCGCGAGGAGGCCGACGGGGATCAGGCCTCGTCGGGCGAAAGGGTGCTCGTGGGGACGGTCGACCCCGGCGAATAGCCGGTCCTCCGGGCTCGTCTCGAGCCCGCGCCTGAGAGAGCCCGGGAATAGGCAGCCGCGAAAGGCGTCCTTGGGTGCGACGAGTCACCTCTCACGGAAAGGACGCGACATGACGAATCACGATCGGCCCAACGAGGCACGCGCCGTACGGCCCGCGCGGCTGCTGACATCGGCGGTGGCACTGGCTCTCGTCACCGGCGTGGCCGGGATCGTCGCCGGGCCCGGAGCTGCGGCGACCTCACCGAACGGGGCCAAGGCCTCCGCGCACGAGAAGAAGAAGATCAAGCGCCCGAAGGTCAAGCACGGCGTGCTGAAGATCGAGGGCACCGATGCGAGCGACGCGATCGCGCTTCGCCTCGAGCTCGGTGACCCCGAGGTTCTCCAGGTCGACGTCGGTGACGACGGCTCCGCCGAGTTCGACGTCAAGCTGAAGCACGTCACGAGCATCGCCGTCGATGCCCGGGACGGCGACGACCGGGTGCGCGTCGACGAGAGCAACGGGGCGTTCACCGACCGCTTCCCGACGGAGCTCGACGGCGGCGACGGCGATGACGACCTCGCCGGAGGCTCCGGGGCCGAGCGGCTGCTCGGCGACGACGGGAACGACTCGATCGACGGCAACCGCGGGAACGACACGGCCCTCATGGGCGACGGCGACGACACGTTCACCTGGGATCCGGGCGACGGCAGCGACGTCGTCGAGGGCGAGGACGGAGCCGACACGATGCGGTTCAACGGAGCGGGCGGGGCCGAGGAGTTCGACCTGTCCGCGAACGGGAGCCGCCTCAGGTTCTTCCGCAACGTCGGCACGATCACGATGGACACGAACGACGTCGAGACCGTCGACCTCGAGGCGCTCGGAGGTGCCGACGTGGTCACCGCCGGCGATCTCACCGGGACCGACGTCACGAGGCTGAACGTCGACCTCGAGGGCGCCCTCGGCGGCGGGAGCGCCGACGGCCAGACCGACCGCGTGGTCGTCGACGGCACGAACGGCAACGACACGATCGCGGTCGGCGGCGACGCAGCAGGCGTCTCCGTGTCCGGCCTGCCCGCAGTGGTGTCGATCCGTCACCAGGAGCCGAACGACGAGCTCGCCGTGAACGGTCGCGGCGGGAACGACGGGATCTCCGCAACCGGGCTCGCATCCCAGGCGATCAAGCTGACGGTCGACGGCGGCGCCGACGACGACAGGATCGCCGGCGGCCCGGGCATCGAGGCCCTCCTCGGTGGAGACGGAAACGACACGATCGACGGGAACGGAGGGAACGACACCGGCCTCATGGGATCCGGCGACGACACGTTCGTCTGGGATCCGGGTGACGGCAGCGACGTGATCGAGGGCCAGGTCGGCTCGGACACGATGGTGTTCAACGGCGCGGGCGCGAGCGAGAGCTTCGACCTCGCGGCGAACGGGGGTCGGCTGCGCTTCTTCCGCAACGTCGGCTCCATCACGATGGACACGGACGACGTCGAGACCGTCGACCTCCGTGCGCTCGGCGGTGCCGACCTCGTCACGGTCGGTGACCTGACCGGCACGGACGTGACGACGGTCAAGTCGGACCTTGCTGCCACCCTCGGTGGGAACACCGGCGACGGCCAGCCCGACGAGGTGATCGTGAAGGGCACGAACGGGGACGACGTGGCCGTGGTCTCGGGGGCCAACGGCGCGGCCAACGTGATCGGCCTTGCGGCGGCGGTGCAGGTCAGCAACGCCGAGCCCGCCGACGACGGGCTGACGGTCGACCTGCTCGCCGGCGACGACGTCGGCGAGGCATCGGCACTCGCGTCCAGCTCGGTCGAGCTCACGATGGATGCCGGCGCAGGCGACGACACCCTGATCGGCAGCGCCGGGGACGACACCCTGTTCGGTCGTGACGGCGACGACGTCCTGATCGGCGGGCCCGGTCTCGACGTCCTGGACGGTGGAAACGGCAACAACGTGGTGATCCAGGACTGACGCACCGACACCACGCGCCTCGACCGGGGCCCCTGTGGGGCCCCGGTCCGCGCGTGTGTCGGAAAGACTCCGGTCGCGAGTCGGCAGACTGGGGGCGGTGGACACCGGCGTCGACCTCTACTGGTTGCCGCTCGGCGCCGGCGGCCACTCGGTCCGGCTGAACGGGCGGGTCTTCGAGGCGGTCGCGGCCGGGCTCGCCCGACGAGCTCGCTGCGACCTGTACCACGCGGGCCTCGAGGTGAACGCCCCGGAGGGACGGTTCGTGATCGAGATGACACCGGCGTGGGCCGGGGACGGCGAGCGCGGCGTCGTCGCCGAGGGTGCAGTCGGAACACGCGCGGCGGGCCGCCTCCGGCTCTTCAGGTACGAGGTACGCCGCTGGCGCGACGGCGTCATCCCGGATGTCGACGAGGCCGTCGACAGCCCGCGCCGGCTCAGCGACGACGCGGAGCGCGCGCGGCGGCTGCTCGAGCTCGTGCCACAGGTGCCGACCGCCGTCTGGGGCCGCGACGAGCTTCGCACGGGCGAGATGTGGAACTCGAACTCGCTCGTCTCGTGGCTGCTCGCGCGGAGCGGGCTCGACGTGGGTGCGGTCGAGCTGCCGGCCGGCGGGCGCGCGCCGGGCTGGCGGGCGGGAATCGTGGTGGCACGGCGCCAGTCGCCCTGAAGGGCCTCTCGGCGGCGTGATCCGCTACCTGCGGCGAAGCCAGCGTCCGGCGAGCTTCTTGACCTCGTCCGCCCACAGCACGACGCTCGCAAGCGCCACGCAGATCAGCCAGTCCTCGCCCCCGAGCGGCGTCGTCCCAAAGGCCTCGTTCAGGAACGCCAGGTGCACGACGCCGGCCTGGAGGGCGACCGAGAGCGCGATCGCGCCCCACAGCCATCTGTTCGAGAAGAGACCGCGGAATGCGCTGGTGCGATCCGAGCGGGCGTTGAAGCAGTTGAAGAGCTGGGCGAGCACGAGCGTCGTGAAGGCCATCGTGCGCGCCTCCTCGATCCCGCCCGACCCGCCGAGCAGGCCGCCCGCGAGGCGGAGGTCGAGCGCGACCAGCGTCACGACTGCCATCACCAGGCCGACCCAGAAGATCCCGAGCCACATCTCGCGGTCGATCACGCGGTCGCTCAGCCGTCGCGGCGGGCGCCGCATGACGTCGGTCGGGGGCGCCTCCACGCCCATCGCCAGCGCGGGCGCCGTGTCGGTGAGCAGGTTGATCCAGAGGATCTGGGTGGCGAGGAGCGGCACCGCGATCGCCTCCCCCGTCTCGTCGAGGCCGATCACCCCGGCCAGGACGACGCCGAAGAACATCGTCAACACCTCGCCGATGTTCGACGAGAGCAGGAAACGCAGGAACTTCCGGATGTTGGCGAAGATGCCGCGGCCTTCCCGCACGGCGGCGACGATCGTGGCGAAGTTGTCGTCCGCGAGGATCATGTCCGCGGCCTCCGTCGTCACGTCCGTGCCGGTGATCCCCATGGCGACGCCGATGTCGGCCTTCTTCAGCGCGGGCGCGTCGTTGACGCCGTCGCCGGTCATCGCGACGATCTGGCCGCTCGCCTGCAGGGCGTCGACGATCCGCAGCTTGTGCACGGGAGCCACGCGGGCGTAGACGGAGCGGTCGCGGACCGCGTCCTGCAGGCGGTCGTCGTCGAGGGCGTCGAGATCGTGACCTGTCAGCGCGCCGGAGCCCGCCCCCGGGATCCCCAGGTCGTCGGCGATGCGCGCCGCGGTGGCGGGATGGTCGCCGGTGATCAGCATCGTGCGGATACCCGCCGCGGTCGCCTCGGCGATCGCGGCCCGCGCCTCCGGTCGCGGCGGGTCGATGATCCCGGCGAGACCGAGGTATGCGAGCTCGTGCTCGATCGACTCGTCCTCGGGGGGCCGCCCTTCGTCCGGCGGGAGCGTCCGGTAGGCGACGGCCAGGGTGCGCAACGCGAGACCTGCGAGGCGGTCGACCGTCCCGAGTACCTCGGCACGGCGCGCGTCGGAGAGTGGACGCAGCTCGCCCGCCGCGCGCTCCAGCGTGCAGCGCTGGAGCAACACGTCGGGAGCCCCCTTGGTGAACACGGCGATCCCGCCCTGCTGCTCGTCGGCCTGGAGCGTCGACATCAGCTTGCGCTCGGAGCTGAACGGCACCTCGCCCACTCGCTCGAAGCGCTCCTCGCGGGCCTCGGTGAGGCCGGCGACCTTCGCCTCCGCGACGAGGAAGGCGGCCTCGGTCGGATCGCCCTGGATGACCCACTCGCCGCTGTCCTCGCGCAGCACCGCGTCGTTCGCCAGGCTCCCCCCGCCGATCAGGTACCGAACCTCGTCGAGCAGCCCGGGGTCCTCGAGCGGACGGCCGTCGACGCGCAGCTCGCCCTCCGGCCGGTACCCGCTGCCGGTGATGTCGACCTCGCCCGAGGCGGTGACGACCTTCTCGATCGTCATCTCGCTCTTCGTCAGCGTCCCGGTCTTGTCCGAGCAGATGACCGAGGCCGAGCCGAGCGTCTCCACCGACGAGAGCTTCTTCACGATCGCCCGCCGACGAGCCATGCGCTGCACACCGAGCGCGAGGACGACCGAGAGGACGGCAGGCAGGCCCTCCGGCACGGCGGCGACCGCCAGCGACACGCCGACGAGCAGGACGTCGACGACGTCGGATGCGTCCTCGATGTCGGCGGTCAGCAGGATCGCCGTCATGACCACGACCGCGATGACGACCACGGCGACGCCGAGCGCGCGCCCGGTCCGGTCCACCTCGCGCTGCAGCGGCGTCCGTTGCTCCTCCGTGCTGCCGAGCAGGAGCGCGATGCTCCCCATCTCCGAGGTCATGCCGGTCGCCGTCACGACCGCGCGGCCACGCCCACGGGTGACGGCCGTCCCGTCGAACACCATGTTCACCCGGTCGCCCAGGGCGGCCGGCGCGGAGAGCGTGGCGACGTCCTTCAGCACCGGCTCGCTCTCGCCCGTGAGCGAGGCCTCGGCCACCGTGAGCGACGCTGCCTGCACGAGGCGCGCGTCCGCGCTCACCGCGTCGCCCTCGGCCAGGAGGAGGACGTCACCCGGAACGACATCGGCGGCCGCGATGCGCATCTCGCGCCCGTCCCGCACGACCCCGGCCGTCGCGGCGGCCATCTTCTGCAACGCGGCGACCGCCCGCTCCGCGCGGGCCTCCTGCACGTAGCCGAGCACCGCGTTGAGGACGACGATCACTGCGATCACGATCGCCTCGTACGGCACGCCGTCCGCGCCTTCCGCGATCCACGCGACGAGCGACACGGCAACCGCCGCGAGGAGGAGGTAGATGAGCGGATCGGCGAACTGGGCGAGAAGCTTGCGCCAGGCCGGGACGGCCCGGGCGGGGTCGAGGAGGTTCGGCCCGAAGCGCTCCAGGCGGGCCGCCGCCTCCGCCGAGGTCAGCCCCACACGGAGGTCGGTGCCGAGGTCGGCCGCGACCTCCGCGGCGTCGCGCCGCCACGGCTCGTCCGCGACCGGTGCGTCGATCACCCCGGTGGCCGCCCGAGCTCTCTCCTCGGCTTCCTCCACGGCCCCATGCTCGCAAAGCCGAGCGCGAGGACCGGGTGCGTCACGATGAGTTCCGGCCGGACAGCTCGTCTGTAGGAGATGACGCTACCGCGAGGAGAGGTGACTTCGGATGACAAAGGTCGTCGCAGCGATCACGACGTCGGTCGACGGGTACATCGCGGGGCCGGACGACGGACCCGGGAAGGGACTGGGCGAGGGTGGTGAGAGGCTGCACTACTGGGTGTTCGGGGGGCCGTGGACCTACGCCGGCGGGACGCGCGGAGAGCCGACGGGCGAGGACGCGGAGTGGCTCGCGGAGGCCGTGGCGACGGTCGGTGCCGTCGTCGGGGGCCGCTGGACCTACGAGGCAGCCGGCCACTGGGGCGACGAGAACCCGTGGGGTCTGCCGTTCTTCATCGTGACCCACCGGCCGGAACAGGAGCCGGAAGGCGGAGCGTTCACGTTCGTCTCCGGGGTCGAGTCGGCCGTCGAGCGCGCCGTGGAGGCCGCCGGAGCCAAGGACGTGAGTGTCATGGGCGGCGCCGACGTCATCCGTCAGGCGCTCGACGCGGGGATCGTCGACGAGCTGGCGATCGTCGTCGCACCGGTGATCCTGGGCGGCGGGAAACGGCTCTTCGACGGGTTCACGAAGTCCCTGGACTTGGAGCACCTCGGCGTGCGGCAGTCTCCGTTTGCGACCTTCATCCAGTACCGCGTGAAGCGGTCGTGAGCTCGTTGAGGCCCGGACGTCCTCGCGGAGACTCTCGGGGGTGTCCTCTTCCGCTTCCCTCGTTCGTCTGATACGCGACCATCCGACAAGGAGGAAGCGATGAAGTACCTGCTGCTGATCCACCAGGGAGACGCCCCCACGCCGTACGACCCCGAGGCCTGGTCGCGCCTGTCGGAGGACGAGCAGAGGGAGGTGTACGCCACCTACCAGGGGATCAACGAGACGCCCGGCGTCACACCCGGGCTGCAGATGCAGCCGCCCGAGACCGCGACGACCGTGCGCGTGCAGGACGGCAGGACGCTGACCACCGACGGGCCGTTCGCCACGGTCAAGGAGGCGCTCGGCGGCTACTTCGTGTTCGAGGCCGACGACCTCGACGCGGCGATCGAGCTCGCCTCCCGTGTGCCGGCGGCCCGCCTGGGCGGCGCGGTGGAGGTGCGCCCGCTGGTGGAGTACTAGAGCTTGAGAAGACCTGCGATCCTCGAGCAGGCCTTCCGCGAGGAGTGGGGTCGCGTCCTCGCGAGCCTGATCGGCTTCCTCGGCGACTTCGATCTCGCCGAGGAAGCTGCGCAGGACGCGTTCGCGATCGCCGCCGAGCGCTGGCCCCGCGAAGGGACGCCCACGAACCCGCGCGCCTGGCTCGTGACGACGGCGCGCAACCGTGCGATCGACCGCATCCGCCGAGATCGCACGCTCGCGGCGAAGACGCGGCTGCTCGACGCACCCGAGCCCGTGGAGGACGTGGTGGAGGAGACGACGATCCCGGACGAGCGTCTGGAGCTCGTGTTCACGTGCTGCCACCCAGCGCTCGAGCTGGACGCCCAGGTCGCGCTCACGCTCCGCACGCTGGGCGGCCTGCGCACGGAGGAGATCGCCCGTGCGTTCCTCGTCCCCGAGGAGACCATGGCCAAGCGGCTCGTGCGCGCGAAGCGGAAGATCAAGGCCGCGGGGATCCCCTTCCGCGTGCCACCGGCCCATCTGCTCCCCGACCGCCTCGCCGCGGTGCTCGCGGTCGTCTACCTGATCTTCAACGAGGGCTACGGCGGCCGCGGCGATCTCTCGGCCGAGGCGATCCGGCTGGGACGCGCGCTCGCCGAGCTGATGCCCGACGAGCCCGAGGTGCACGGCCTGCTGGCGCTGATGCTGGTGAACGACGCCCGCCGTGAGGCGCGGTTCTCCGATGGGGCCGTCGTCCTCCTGCGCGACCAGGACCGGGCGCTGTGGGACGAGAACGAGATCGCCGCGGGGCGTGTCGCACTCGACCGCGCGCTCGCGCTCGGCGGGCGCGGCCCGTACGTGCTGCAGGCGGCGATCGCGGCGCTGCACCTCGACGCGCCTCAGGACTGGCCCCAGATCGCTGCCCTCTACGGCGAGCTCGGCCGGATCACCGGCTCGGCGGTCGTGGAGCTGAACCGGGCCGCCGCGATCGCAGAAGCGGGAGATCCCGGGGCTGCGCTCGCGCTCGTGGAAGAGCTCGAGCTCGACCGGTACCACTACCACCACGCCGTGCGCGCGGATCTCCTGCGCCGGCTCGGCCGGATCGACGAGGCGCGCACCGCGTACGAGCGCGCGCTCGAGCTGGTTCACTCGGACGCCGAGCGACGCTTCCTGGAGCAGCAACTCGCGGAGATCACGAGCCTGAAAGGAGACACACGTGTCGGACACCGCTGAACCGCCTCCCGCCCGTTCGAGAGCCCAGCGCCGCCTCGACACGCTCGCCAGGCTGAAGGCCGACGTCGACCTGTGGGTCGCCTCGGCCGACCAGGCCGGAGTCGCCTACCTCGTCCCGCTCTCGTTCTACTGGGACGACGAGACGCTCACGGTCGCGACGCCGCGGGACAGCAGGACCGCCAGAAACCTGATGCGCGCCGGGCGGGCGCGGGTGGCGCTCGGCACGACCCGCGACGTCGTGATCGTCCAGGGACCCGTCGAGGCCGTTGCGATCGGGAGCGACCCCGCGCTCGAGGAGGCGCATGCCCACGCCGCCGGCTTCGACCCGAGGACGCTCGCAGAGGAGTACGTCTATCTCCGGATCACGCCCACCGAGATCCAGGCGTGGCGCGAGGCGAACGAGCTCGCGGGAAGGCAGCTGATGCGTCGAGGGGTGTGGCTCGAATAGTTCAAGCGTCGCGCCGACGCAGGAACGCGTAGCCGACGACCAGGGCGCCCACCGCCCACGCATACGCCACGCCCAGGCCCTGCCACGGCCCGATCGGCATCCCCCAGTCGTCACCCGCGTACATGCTGAGCATGCGGCCGGTCGTCGACTGCACGGCCATCCCCGCGAGCGGGGTCACCTGCACGATGCGCTCCTGGATGTGCTCGGGGAAGGCGCCGAGCATGAGCAGCGGGACGAACACGAGCCCGATCCCCGCCGCGATCGACGCCCCCGGGTGCCGGAGCACCGTGCCGATCCCGAGGGCGATCAGGCAATAGGCGGTGAGGAGCAGAGCCGTCCCCACGACCGCCCGCGCCGCGGACGGGTCGGTGATCGACACCGGTGGGTAAGCGGGTAGCGCGTACCCACGCTCGTGGAGCAGCGGCTGTGCGATCAGGAAGGCTGCGACCGAAGCGCCGAGCGCGAGTGGGAAGGCCACGAGAGCGAGGACGACCGACTTCGCCGCGAGCACGCGGAGCCGTCCCTGGGTAGCGGTCAACGTCGTCCTGATCATCCCGGTCGAGTACTCCGACGTCATGGGAGACGCGCCGGCGACGACCGCGGCGAGCGCCGCGAACACGGCGCCCGCGAGGCCGATCTGCACGACGTCGTCGTTGCCGCCGAGCACCGCGTCGGTTTCCTGCTCCGAGGCGGCGAGGGTGCTCATCCCGACCATGAGCACGCACATCGAGGCGACGGCGATGAGCACTCCGCGCTGCGTGCGAAGCTTCGTCCACTCGGACACGAGCGTCGCCCTCACCGTCGGTCTCCGGTCGGTTCGGGCGCGATGCTCGTATGCTCGGCCGCGTCGCCGGTGAGGCGGAAGTACGCGTCTTCCAGCGTCGCCCTGGACGACACGAGCTCCTCGAGCGGGATCCGGTGCGACGCGAGCAGCCGCGAGACCTCCCCGGCGGACAAGCCCTGCACGGTGACCCGGTCGCGGCCGTCCGAGACGAGAGTCGCTCCTGCGCGCGCGAGCACGGTCATCGCGTTCGCGACGTCGGGTGACCTGAAGGCCACGTGGCCATCCGAGGCCATCGCGACCAGCTCGTCGACCGAGACGTCGGCGAGGAGCCGTCCCCGGCCGATCACGATCAGCTGCTCGGCAGTGTCCTCGAGCTCGCTCATCAGGTGGCTCGACACGAAGACGGTGCGCCCCTCGGCTGCGAGCGTGCGGAGCGTCTCCCGCATCCAGCGGATCCCCTCCGGATCGAGCCCGATCGTCGGCTCGTCGAGCATCAGGATCGGCGGGTCCCCGAGCAGGGCGGCAGCGACCCCGAGCCGCTGCCGCATGCCGAGCGAGAAGGCGCCGACACGGCGGCGACCGGCGCCCGCGAGCCCGACGACGCGCAGCACCTCGTCGACGCGGCCGGCTCCGATCCCGTTGCTCTGGGCGATCCAGCGAAGGTGACTTCGAGCAGACCGGCCGGGATGGACGGCCCCGGCGTCGAGCAGGGCGCCGACGACCGTAAGCGGGCGGGGGATCCCGGCGTACCTGCGCCCTCCGACGAGCGCCGTACCCGCGTCGGGCGCCGCGAGGCCGAGCAGGAGCTGCATCGTCGTCGTCTTGCCCGCGCCGTTCGGGCCGACGAACCCCGTGACCCGCCCGGGCCGCACCGCTATCGAGAGGTCGTCGACCGCGACCGTCGTGCCGTAGCGCTTCGTCAGCCCGTGGGTCTCGATGGTCGCGTCCATGGCAGCGAGCGTACGAACGCCGACGGCGGCTCGCGTCGCGCGTGAGCGGTGTCTTCGTCCTCACCCGCCGGTGGGCCCGGGCCCGTCACCTCACTCTCCGGAGTGAGCGCGAAGATCCCGGCGTCGCGCGAGGCACCTCCCGGTGACGAGGGCGACAATGCCCGGTGTGGAGCTCGCCCAGGAAAGCCAGCGCGTGGTGAACGCAGCCAGGAGGCTGTTCTCGGGCCGGGACGGGCGGATCGCGCTCACGCTCGTCCTGGCGGTGACCGCTGCGCTCGAGGCGAGCATCTACACGCCCGACTCACAGGGCTTCGAATTCGACCAGCAGCAGGGGGACCTGGCACTGGCCGTCTTCTTCAACGTCCTCGCCGTCCTTCCGCTGCTCGTGTCCACGCGGTTCCCGGTGCTCGCGGCGGCGGGCACGACCTTCTGCATCCTGGTGCTGCTCGGCGCGCCCGAGGCGCCGCTCACCCTGACCAGCATCGGCGCGCTCCTCTACCTGGTCGGGGATGTCGTCGTCCGCCGCGGCCTGCTCTGGGGCGGGTGGTTCCTCGCCCCCTTCCTCGCGCACGCCATGACCCCGTTCGACGGGGGCGACGCCGGCCCTGGAAGCGTCGGACCGCTCCTGCTCGTCGCCGCCGCGCTCCTCGTCGCCGAGTCCGCCCGCAAGCGATCGGAGGCGGTCGCCGAGCTGGACGCCACCCAGGAGGCGATGGCCGAGAGCCTGCGCGAGCAGACTGCGATGGAGGAGCGAGCCCGGATCGCACGCGAGCTCCACGACATCGTCGCGCACCACCTCTCCGTGATCGCCGTGCAGAGCGAGACCGCGAGGCTGACGTCGCCCAAGCTCTCCGCCGACGCTCGCGGCCGTTTCGAGGCGATCGCCGCGACCGCCCGCGACGCCCTCAACGAGACCCGTAGGCTGCTCGGCGTCCTGCGCGAGGACGTCGAAGGCGAGGCGGACCGCGCGCCGCAGCCCGGCCTCGAGCAGCTGACCGAGCTGGTCGACACGGCACGCGACGCAGGCGCCGAGATCCGCCTCATCCTCCAGGGCAAGGTCGTCCCGCTGCCCGCCGGCATCGACCTCGCCGCGTACCGGATCCTCCAGGAGGCGTTGACGAACGCGCGACGACACGCCCCAGGGGCGAAGGTGGACGTCGAGGTCACCTACGACGAGGCCTGGCTGACGCTCCGCGTGAGGGACTACGGCCCCGGGCCGGCCGAGGGCGAGCTCTTTCCCGGTCACGGGCTCGTCGGCATGCGCGACCGAGCTTCCATCGCGGGCGGCACGTTTGCGGCCGGTGCGGCGGAGGGTGGCGGCTTCGTCGTCGAGGTCACGCTGCCGACCTCCGGGGAGAGCGCGTGATCCGGGCGCTGGTCGCCGACGACCAGGAGGTCGTCCGCGCGGGCTTCTCCGCGCTGCTCGACACGCAGCCCGACGTCACCGTCGTCGCGAGCGCAGCCGACGGCGCCGAGGCGGTGCGCCTCAGCCGCGAGCAGCGGCCGGACGTCGTGCTGATGGACGTGCGCATGCCGGTGATGGACGGCATCGAGGCGACGCGGCTCATCTGCGCCACCGACGGCGGTGTGCCGCGCATCCTCATCCTCACCACCTTCGACCTCGACGAGTACGTCTACGACGCGCTGCACGCCGGCGCGAGCGGCTTCCTGCTGAAGGACGTGCCCGCCGAGACGCTGTTCGAGGCGGTCCGGGTCATCGCGGCGGGTGAAGCCCTGCTGGCACCGGCGATCACGCGACGCCTGATCGCCGAGTTCGCGCGCCTGCGCCCACGGCAGCCCAGCCGGCCCGACGGGCTCGCCGCGCTGACGCCGCGCGAGACCGAGATCCTCGGGCTCGTCGCGGAGGGCCTCTCGAATGCAGAGATCGCCGCGCGGCTCGTCTTGAGCGACGAGACGATCAAGACGCACGTCAGCCACGTGCTCCGCAAGCTCGGTCTGCGAGACCGCGCGCAGGCCGTCGTGGTGGCGTACGAGTCGGGCCTCGTCGTACCGGGCGGCGCCTGACGGCTCCGCCCACGCGCGCTCACTACCGCCCGAGGCCATGCCGTCCACCGGCCGAGAATTGCGCTCGACGCGGCAGCGTGCAAGTCGATGCCGTACGGGGCGCGAGGGCCTCTACCTGCGTCGCCCGTCGAGCCGGATCGTCCAGCGGTCGACGCTGCCGATCACGAGATGAGAGTCACTCCACGGGTCGCGCCCGAGCGTCGCGCGGATCGCCTCCTCCGACTCCGCCTCGATCACGAGCACCACACGCTCCTCGTCCGCGAGCGGGCCGCCGAGGACGACGAAGCCCTCGTCGACGAGACCGTCCATGAAGTCGGCGTGCGCGGGCCAGTCGCTCTGCTCCTCGAGCGGCCGCGACGGGTCCCAGAGCGGGCCGTGCCGTCGCAGAACGACGAAGAACGTGGTCGTCGATCCTCCGCTGTCGCGCATCTGGATCTCCGGCGAGACTAGATGACAGAGGGGCCCACGCCGGATCTCGGGCTGCAACTCGTGGCGCCGATGTTCGCGTTCCAGGTCGCAACCCGATCCGCGAGGCGCTTCCATGCTCGTCGCGCCGCTTGCATCGGCCCGCGGCCGCGAGCATGCTTGGCGCCGATGTCGTCTCCCCGGCCGATCGTCTTCCTGAGCGACTTCGGGCTCGGCAACGAGTGGGTGGGGCTGTGCCATGCCGTCATGAGCGGGATCTCGCCGCAGTGCCCGATCACCGATCTCTCGCACCTGGTGCGCCCGCTCGAGGTGGCGTCGGGGGCACTTCTGCTGGCGGACTCGATGCCCTACATCCCCGAGAACGCGGTGATCCTGGCGGTCGTCGATCCCAACGTCGGCAAGGACCGGGAGATCGCGATCGAGACCGAGAGCGGCCGGCACCTCGTGGGCCCCGACAACGGGCTCCTGTCGCTCGCATGGGACGCCGCCGGGGGGATTCGCAGCGCGATCGAGCTGACCTCCCCGGACGTCGTTCGGCCGCCGCACGCCGAGTCGTTCCGCGCGCCCGACACCCTCTGCCCGCCGACCGCGGCGCTTGCCGCGGGGCGCCCGCTCGCGGAGCTCGGGACGCCTCTCGACCCCGCGACGCTCGCCGTGGTGGAGATGGCCGAGCCCGAGGTCGAGGCGGGGAAGATCACCTGCGAGGTGATCGACTTCAATCGGTTCGGCAACGTGCACCTCAACGTGCGCCCCGCCGATCTCGCCGCGGCGGGCCTCGACGGCGAGGCGACCCTGCTGATCGAGGCCGTCTCCGGATCGGCCGACGCCAAGCGCGGAAGCACGTATGCCGACTTTGCCGCGGGGGAGTACGGCGTGCTCTTCGACACGCGCGGCTGGCTCACGATCGTTCGCGGCAACCCTGCGAGCGCGCTCGACGGGCTCGGGCTCGCGCTTGCGGCACCCGTCTGGCTCACGCGGTCGGCGGCGGGCCGGTAGGCGGAGCCCGCTCGCCGCCCGGCAACCTCAGAGGCTGAGCGCGCCCCTGGCCTTCTCGAACTGGTCCTCACGCACGTACACGACGTAGCCGAACGAGCCGCGCCCGTCCGTCACGCCGCTCGAGGCGTAGATGTCCACGCCGGCGTCGACGAGGCGTCCATGGACGCTGGCGAGCGCGCCGAGCTCGTCGTCGCCCTGCACCAGCAGCGCGTGGTACGGGCCGTCGAGCGCCAGTCCGGCCGCCCGCGCCTCGGCCGCAAGCCTGTTCGGGTCGTCCGGGAAGAGTGCGAACTGGGCCAGCGCGGGCCCGCTCGGCACCGCGGTGAAGGCGAGCAGGCTGACCCCTCGCGAGGCCAGCTGGGCGAGGACGCGGTATGCGGCGCCGAGCTCGTCGCGCACCGTTGCGTAGTAGTACTCGACCGGACGGATCGTGAACGCCATCGCGGCTCACCTCCACCCCCAACCCTAACGCCAGCGACCGCGCACACGACCCGCCCGGCCACCTCACGCCTGGGCGGCTGCGGCCTCCCGAAGCGCTTCGACGTCGATCTTCCCCATCTGCAGCATCGCGGCCATGACGCGCTGCGACTTCTCCCGGTCGGGGTCGCCGATCAGCTCGAGCAGCACGCGCGGGACGATCTGCCACGAGAGCCCGTACCGGTCCTTCAGCCAGCCGCAGGGCCCTTCCTCGCCGCCCTCGGAGAGGGTGCGCCAGTAGGTATCGACCTCGTCCTGCGTCTCGCAGATCACCTGGAACGAGACGGCCTCGGTGAAAGCGAACTCCGGGCCGCCGTTCAGCGCCACGAACTCGTGCCCGTCGAGCTCGAAGTTCACCGTCATGACCGTTCCCTCGGGCCTCGGGCCGGCCTCGCCGTAGCGGGCGATCTCCAGGATCCTCGAGTTCGGGAAGACCGACGTGTAGAACCTCGCCGCCTCCTCCCCCTCGGTGTCGAACCACAGGCACGGAGTGATCTTCTGCATGGTCGTCCTCCTTCTGGCGGTCCTGGCGTCGTCTCGTAGACAGCCGCTGCGACGAGAAATCATCGGGCACGCCCTCCGTGGGGACGTGGACGGCCGGTGCGACGGGGCGGCGCGACGTCAGCCGGGGCGGTGCGCCGGCTCGAAGCCCGCCCTGACCTGACGGACCCGCGCACGGAGATCCGCGACGGCTTCGGGAGCGAAGAACGGGCTCTCGACGTCCGTGAGCAGTCGCATGCACGCAACCGCAGACGCCGGGTCGAGCGACAGCGCGGGGTCTTCCAGCTCCGCGGCGAGGGCTTCGAGCTCCTCGCGCACGGAGACGCCTCGGACGTCCACGGCGCCCGCCGGCTGCTGCAGTCGCGCGCGAATCAGCGCGGCGAAGGTCCGCCTGCGTTCGGTCGTGGCCTCGCGTGCCGCGTAGGCGAGCACCCGCGGGATCACGTACGCGTGTCGCTCCCCGGCCAACCGGTCGAGCAGATCCCACTCGCGCCAGAGAGCGCGAACTCCGAGGCCGGCGACGGTGAGGCCCGCCAGGAAGAGCGGCATCGCGAGCGCGGGACGCGCCTGGGTGCCGACGACGGCGAGCCCGAGCGCGAATGCGGCGAGGCCGAAGTCTCCCCACTCCTCCCGTCGCAGCTCGCGCAGGCGGTCCGCGGCGTCGTCGACTGCTCGCGCGTACATGGCACATCAACTGTCACCGTCAGGGCGGTCGGCCGCATCCGAGCATCGCCCGAGCACGATCGCGGACTTTCCGCAACCGAATGCGACGGCCTGGAGGCGCCGACGCTCGATCGGCCGCTTCAGGTGGTCACTGGGCCGTCGGCTTCGCGGCCCACGAGCCGAGGTCGGCGAACGTGATCTCGTAGTCCGCCACCTCCTCGACCCGAACACCGACCGCGGAGGTGACGCGGTCACGGAACTGGGCCCGCGCGGCGCGGTGCTGCTCGGCGACCTCGCGGTCCCTCCAGAAGCTGAGCACCAGGGTCGTCGCCTCCTCCGCGCTGGAGAGCATCAGCAGCCCTTCGAAACCGTCGATCTGCCGCAACCACGGGAGCATCTCCTCGCCCGCGATCGTCGCGATCTCGATCGGCTCGTCGGGTGACGACCTCGTCCTGGTGACGGTCACGAGCACTCGCCCGTTATACCCGCTCCCGCCGCGAACACCGCCCCGGGGCCGAGGCGGGGCCCCGGCCCGGGCCGCAGGTCTCACCGCGTGCGCGCCCCCACCCGCTCCACGACCTCGTCGACGAATGCCAGGACGGCAGGGTGGGCGGCGTCGATCAGGTGCCCTCCCTCGACCCACGCGACACGCGCCGAAGGCATCGCCCGTGCCAACAGCTCGGTGGCCTCCGCGAACCCGGGGCCGGAGTCCCTCGCCCCCACGATCAACGTCGGCTGCGTGATCGTGCCGAGCTCGCCCGGGCTCGTGTCGAGCAGCCCGCCGCGCTCCTCGGCGACGATCGCCGGCCCGTTCGCCGTGAAGACCTGTCGCACCGGCTCGGGCAGGCCCTCCCAGCCCGCATCGCCCAGAACGTCGCGGAGAAACACCTCGGCGACGGTGCCCATGTCGGCCTCCGCGGCCGCGTGGAGCCGCTCGTGCAGGCCCGCCAGCCACTGCTGGAACGCGGGGCTCAGCGACATCCCGCCGCCCTCGCACAACACCAGCGCCCGGACTCGGTCCGGGTGGCGCAGCGCCAGGTCGACCGCGATCTCTCCGCCCTGGCTCCGACCGATGACGACGGCCGGGGAGGCGCCGAGCGCATCGAGCAACTCCGCCGCGTCGTCGGCCTGCAGGTGGACGTTCGTGACGAAGGGGTCCGGACGCTCGCTGCGGCCGAAGCCGCGACGGTCGTACACGATCGCGCGCCCGTGCTTCCCCAGCACCGCAGCAGGGTCGCGCCAGAGCGCCGTCGAGCTCCCGGTGCCGTGGATGCACAGGATCGGCTCGCCGGCGCCGTACTCCTCGTAGTAGAGCGACACACCGTTGACTCGGATCTCGGACATGCGACGAGTATGTGACTTCCCCGGCACGCCGCGCATCGGGCAAACGACCCATCTTGCGCGCGCTCACTCCAGGAGCCCGTGCTCCATTGCGAACACGGCGGCTGCCGCCCGCGAGGAGACCCCGATCTTCGCGTAGACGTTCTCGACGTGACGCCCGACCGTCTTCGGCGAGATGACCAGACGACCGGCGACGTCACGATTCGGGCGCCCACGCGCGATCAGCCGGAGCACCTCGACCTCACGGTCGGTCAGGCCTGCCGGCCACCCCCTCGGCGCCGGAGCCGCTCGCTGCCCGGCGGCCGCGAGGACGCAGGCGACCGCGTCGGAGTCGAGGCCGGCCACGCCTTCGAGCGCGGTGGCGGCGACCTCCTCTCCGAGAGCCGCACGGTGCGGCCGGGCGGCGGTGAGGGCGGCGTAGACGTCCGCGGCGGCAAGGATCCGGTCGCCTCGGCCGAGGGCGTCCCCGGGGAGCGAGCGGTGGTAGCCCGACCCGTCCAGGCGCTCGTGGTGCGACGACGCCGGGCCGACGAGCGAGGCGAGCGGGCCGCAACGCGCGAGGATCCGCTCGGTGTAGTACGGGTGGAGACGCACCCGCTCCCACTCGGAGGTCGAGAGCGGGCCCGGCTTGTCCCAGATCCCGTTCTCGACGGCAACACGGCCGACGTCGTGGACGAGCCCTGCCCGGCGGAGCTCCTCGCACGCGGCGGCGTCGAGCCCCGCGTGTCGCCCCGCCGCCCCGGCGAGCGAGGCAACGCGACGCGAATGGCCGCGCAGCCAGGGCGACTTGAGATCGGTGGCGTCGGCGAGGGCCGTCAGGACCCCCTCGACCATCTCCGGCGGCACCGTCACCACCGGCTCCGGCTCGCGCGCGAGGGCGGCCTCCCATTCGTCGTCACCGAGCTCGGCCAGCACGGTGCCCCCCACCTCGGCGAAGGCGTCGACGACGGCGGGGTCGTAGGCCCGGCCGCGCCGCTCGCCCATCCACGCGGCGGGGTCGTGTCCGAGCCTCGCCGCCAGGTCCGCATCCCTCGCCACGACGACGACACGCACCGCGAGCGGGATCGCGTCGCCCTCCAGGTGCGCCGGGAAGCCCTTGCCGTCCCACCGCTCGTAGGCGTGTGCGAGCGCGTCGACGACGGGTCGCTCGAGCCCCGCGCGCTCGGCGAGCATCGCGCCGACCTCGCAGTGCGTCGAGAGCGAGCGCTCCATGCCCTTGTGGTCCGCGAGCCCCTTCGCAACGAGCCGCAGGCGCCGGATGCGAGGCTGGCCGGGAGCGACGCTGCGGACGAACTGCCCCATCACCTCGCGGTTGGAGCCCATGAGGGCCGGCGCCATCGCCGCATTCACGGCCAGGTCGTCGCCGCCGAATGCGGCAGCGGTCTCCGCCGCGTCAGCCGTGCAGCCGAGGAAGCGCAGCATGGCGAACTGGTGAACCGTGCGAAGCTCGTCGGGCGCACGCCCCATCGCCTCTGCGAGGGCGACGGCGATGGCGCACGTGCGCAGGGCGTGACCCATCGGCTGGCCGGTCCCGAGGTCGGTGGCGAGCGACACCGAGGCGAGGAGCTCGGCCAGCCGGAGCGGCGGCAACGCAGCCGTGTCCGCGCCGACCATGCCGCAACGCGCCGTCGGCGCTCAGTCGGCCTGGGACTTCACGTACTCGATGTAGCCGCGGACGTCGGCGGCAGGCTCCGAGTACGCGTCACCGAGAGTCGACTCCATCGAGGTCATGTACTCCTCGGCCCAGGGAGGAAGGTCGTAGTCGATCGCGCGCAGGAACTCGAGCGTCGCGGCGAAGCGGATGTCGGCGATCGACGGGGTGTCACCACCGATGAACTGCCTCCCGTCGAGGAAGAACGCCCGGTAGACGTCTAGCGGCCCTGCAAGGGCGGCCTCGGCGTCGCTCTGGGCCTTCGCCTTCATGGCGGCGTCCGCCTCGGACGTCGCGACCTCGCCTGCGTACTGCGGGAAGTTGAGGGCGGGATACGTCGCCCGCGCGACGAGCGGGTAGAGCGTGCCGACCAGGTAGAACATCGCGCTGTCGACCATCGCCCGCTCGCCCGGGTCGGTCGGGTAGAAGCGGTCGAGGCCGTGCTTGTTGCAGAGGTACTGCATGATCGCGCAGCTCTCCCAGAGCGCGCCCTTGGGCAGTCCGGGCTCTTCGAGCAGCGGCGTCAGGTCGGCCGGGTCCTTCGCGAGGAACTCGGGGGTGGACTTCTTCCCCCACACGTCCTGCTCCTCGAAGTCCAGCCCTGCCGCTCGCACGAAGATCCGGGTCGTGAGGTTGTTGACGCTCGGCTTGAGGATGCTCAGCGTGTTCGTGGCCATGTGACCTCCCGGGTCAGTAGGGACCTTTCGGAGAGCGATCGTCCGAGAGCGAGCCGCGCGAGCGGAGGACGAGCACCTCGATGGCGTCCGCGAGGTGGCCCTGCGCGATGTTGTAGTCGCCCCGCGCCACCCGGAGCTTGTGCGCCTCGAGCAGCACGTCCGCATGTGTGAACCCGAACGGCGGCTCGAAGCGGTACGAGGCCAGCTCGATCAGCATCCCGAGCGGGTCGTCGAAGTAGATCGAGTCCATGAATCCACGGTCCTTGACGCCGCTGTGCCGGATCCCCCGCTCGTCCAGCCGCTCGACGGTCTGGTGGAACGTCGCCTGCGAGAGCGAGAAGGCGAGGTGGTGCACCGTGCCGGGATCCCGCGAGAGCCGGCTCGGGTCGGGCGTCCGCTCCTCGTTCGTGAAGACCGTGATCAGCCGCCCGTCACCGGGATCGAAGTAGAGGTGGCTCTCCGACTCGTTGTCGAGGTTGGGCTGCTCGAAGACGAACGGCATCCCGAGCACCCCCTCCCAGAAGTCGATCGACGTCTGCCTGCCGGCCCCGACGATGGTGATGTGGTGGACGCCCTGGCTCTGGATCTTCCGCAATTCGGCTCCTGTTCAGCGCTCGACGAGCTTCGACTTGTACTCGCTGCGCCGTAGGCTGCCCCACGGCACCAGCTCCACGCGGGTGGAGACCACGAGGACGCTGCGTAGTCTCTCGCGAATCGCCTCGGCGAGCGAGTCGTCACCCGCTCGGCCTCGCGCGAGCTCCACGGCCACCGGGAGCGGCGGGTCCTGCTTGACGCCCGGCGCCCCGGGCTTGACGAGGATGTGGCCGCTGACGTCGGGCGCGAACCCGCTCACGACCTCGCGGACCGCCGACGGGAAGACGTTGACGCCGCGGACGATCAGCATGTCGTCGGTGCGTCCGATGCAGCGCACTCGCGGCCCGGTGCGCCCGCACCCGCACGGTCTCGTGCGGACCTCCACGTGGTCGTGGGTGCGGAACCGCAGGAGTGGTGCCGCGCGGTGCCTGAGGTGCGTCAGCACCAGCTCGCCCGACGCGCCGTCCTCCATCGAGAGCGGGGCTCCCGTGCCCGGGTCGATCAGCTCCGCGTGGACAACGCCGCGCGCCCCGAGGTGCATCCCGTCCTGCTCCTCGCACTCGCCCCACAGCGACGGGCCGATGTCGCCGATGCCCATCGCCTCGGTGACCCGCGCGCCCCACCCCTCTTCGAGCATCGATCGAAACGCGGGCTCGCCGCCACCCGGCTCGCCGGCGACGAGGACGCGCCCGACGCTCGAGCCCCGAAGATCGACCTTGCGCTCCACCGCCCGTTCGACGAGGTAGGCCGCATACGAGGGCGTCAGCACCGCGGCGTCGGGGCGGAGCAGCTCGATGGCGACCAGCAGGCGCTCCGTGTTCCCCGTGCCGAGCGGGATGTGGCAGACGCCGATCCGGTCGAACGCGGCAAGCGCCGCGCCCGCCACGAACGGCCCGGCGTCGTACGTCGACACGAGCCGCTGCCCCGCGGCCAGACCGGAGGCGGCGTAGCTTCTCGCGGACGACGTGACCCAGTTGTCGAGGTCACCGCCGGTCAGCGGGATGTAGCTCGGCGCGCCCGTGGTGCCGCTCGTGGAGTGGATCCGGACGATCTCGGACGGGCTCGCACACAGGTGCGCGCCGATCGGATCGTCGGGAGTGCAGGTCGCCCGGAGCTCGCGCTTCTCGGTGAGGGGGAGTTGCGCGATCTCCGCCAGGCCCCCCGCCGCCTCCGGGGCGTCAAGCCCCGCCGCGCCGAGCTTCGCGCGGTAGAACGTCGAGCGCTCGAGGACGTACGCCAGCTGCTCGCGGTAGCTCGCGTCGTCGAGCACGAGCTGCTCGTCCCACGGGAGTGTCTCGACCTCCGGTGCGAGCATCAGGCTCGGCCGTCACCCGGCTCGTACTCGATCGCCTCCTCCGCCCTTCCGGCCATGAGGAAGCCGAGGGGCCGCTCCCGCTCCTCGGCGAGATGGGCGAGCAGGCCGGCGGTGCGCGCGAGGATCGGGACCGCCTTCACCGCGTCGGCCGGGAAGCCGAGGTCGAGCATCACCGCCGCGATGGGCAGCGAGACGTTCATCGGCAGCGGCTTGCCCCAGGTGTCGTCGACGGCGTCGCGCAGGTGGCGCGCGAGCAGCACGTGCGGCCCGCTCACGCCGCGGGTGTCGGCGAGCTCGAGGATCCTCTCGGCGCGCGGGTCGAGCGGCCGGTGCACCGGATGCCCGAACCCCGGCATCTTGCCGCCCCAGCCGTGGATCGCAAGCGCCGCATCCCGCGCGACCGCCGCGGGCTCCGCGCCCGCGGCCACCTTGCCCTGCGCGTCCTCGAGCAGCCGTGCGCACTCCTCCGCCGTGCCGAGGACGACCGGGCCGCAGCCGAGGATGCCGGCCGCGACGGCTCCCTGCAGCGACCCGGGATCGGCGGCGAGCGTGATCCGTGCGGCGACGTTGGTGGGCATCATCCCGTGCTCGGCGATCGCCACGAGCAGTACGTCGAGGAAGTAACCCTGGTCATCGGTCGGCTCCTTCCCCGTCAGCAGCAGGTGGAAGTACTCGGTGAAGCTCAGGCGTCCCATCAGGTCTCCGCAGAGATCGCGCCCCCGCACCTCGACCCGGTCGGGAAATGCCTGGGCGATGTGGCTGACGGGCTTTCCTGGGCTACCTATCTGCATGCGTCCTCGCTCGGCGTCGACCTCGATCCGTGGCCCCACGAGTCTCACACAC
>NZ_DASTCS010000014.1:0-14093 GCF_035710885.1 Gaiella sp.
CCCGGGACCGTAGCTCCGGATCGCTCCATCTCGCCGTGCGGACGCCGTCCCTATCCTGCGGGTTCGTCGAGCAGTTCCTGGAAGAGCGGCGAGCGAGGGTTGAGCTCGACGGCGCGGCGTAGGCTTCGCTCCGCCGCGGCCAGCTGCCCGAGCTTGGTCTCCAGCCGAGCGGCGACCAGCCACAACCGCCAGTTCCGACCGTCGCGCTCGATTGCCTCCTCGATCCACATTCGCGCCGCGGAGAGCGCTCCTCCCTGCTCGCTCACGAGCGCGAGCTGCAGGTAGGGCGTTGCCGCCCACGGTTGGATGTCGCGGGCCGCTTTCGCGGCCCCGACTGCTTTCTCGAGATCCAGCGCGCGGGCGGCCCTCTGACTCCTCGCGACCTCGCGGTTCGCGAGCAGGGGAATCGCCTGAGCGCAGATCAGCCCCCAGGCGACAGCGAGCGATGCGACGCCGAACCCGAACCCCGGTCTCCACGTCCGAGGCTGCGGACGGTCGGAGGTCGCGATGCGCGGCTGAGCCAGACGCTCGGTCGCTGGGCCTGTGATCAGCGCGAGTGAAGCGAAGCCCACCACGCTCACCGCAGTGAGCTCCCACATCCACTCGAAGCCGAGGGCAACGCCGTACGCCGTGAAGACGGCAGTGACAGACGCAGTGGTGAGCCCGGCTTCTCCGGGCACCCGCCAGGACCGCCGCCCTCCCGTCGCGACGCCGACGACGACAACCGCCGCGATCAGAACGAGACCGAGGACTCCGAGCTCCCCGAGAGCCTCCAGGTACAGGGAATGCGCGTCCCGCACGAAGTACGAGAACGACGCGTGCTGCGACCACCAGCTCGCGTACGAGCCGGCCCCGTCGCCGACGAGCCAGTTGGCGTTCCACTGGTCGAGCGCCGCGGACCAGAACTGCCAGCGTCCACTTCCGTTCCCGCTCAGCAGGTGCGCCTGCACGAAGCCCCCGTCTCCTGATGCCGCTACCTGGCCGGGCAGTGCCTTGAAGTGCCGGAAGCGCTCGATCGGATCGGAGACGACGACCCAGATCGCCGTCAGGAGGAGGGCGGCGAGGACAACGACCCGTCCGGCCCACGCCGGCAGTCGCACTCGACCCTCGAACGAGCTCACGCCAAGCCCGTAGAGCGAGCTCGTCGCCACGCAGCTGAGCCCGATCAGAAGCGCTGCGCTCCTGCCCTGGCGCTCGACGAGGTCGGTTCCCAGCGGGCCGTTCACGAGCTCGTCGCGATCGAGCAGCAGGGCGACAGCGGCTGCAGCGCCGAGCAGAGACGCCCCGAGGGCGGCCGTCGCGGCCCAGCGCCGTTCTGTGAGGGCGATGAACACCAGGCTCCCGACGATCACGGTCACCACGCCGCCGCGCGACGAGGTGAGGTAGACGGTGGTCGCGATCACCGGCATCGGTGCCAGCGCCAGCCCCCGCAGGAGGGGGTTTCGAGCGACGAGCGCGAGCCGCAGGAGAAGCGGTACGCCGAGTGCGACGAAGATCGCAAGCCCGTTCCAGTAGCCGAGGGGAAAGCTCAGCCGGGTGACGGCCCCGGGGAGGAAGGTGGGAAGGTCGCCCTCGGGGAAAGAGCCGGGGAAGAGCCGGCTCGTGATCGCGATCGCCGCGACCGCGGCGATCGCCACGGCGAGCCCGTCCGCCCACCGACCGAGAGTGCTGCGACGGGAGCCGAGCGCGACGAGGGTGAACGTGCCCAGGTACAGGGTGACCCGGTTGAACTCGTCGAACGTCGCCTCCGCGTCCGCGGTCCAGAAGAGGGACGCGAGCGTCCAGAGAGCGAGCGCTGCGACCAGGGCGCCGACGACGAGCGACACACGTGGGATGGGATCCCTCGGCATGAGACCGAAGACGAGACCGACGATGAGACCCCACCAGACGACGATCGCGAGCGCGCTCCGGCTCGCGAGGCCATAGCTTCCGTTGTCGTACGCGACCCACAGAACGGCCGCCGCGACCAGCCCCGTGACGAGGGTGCCGGGACCAAGTCTCGAGAGCCCGGACACGAGGGGTACGCTATCGGGTGGTGTCGCGCGCCCTCTCGCAGAGCAGGCCACGAAGCGGGCGGAGCACCTCGTTGGTCGCACTCGTGGCCGCATCCGTCGCCGCTGCAACCGCTGCGGGTGACGCCCGGGCGCAAGCGGCACCCTCTCCGTCCTCCTCGGCGGTCAGCCAGTACACCGAGCTGGTCCCGACGGGAGGCGGCCCGAAGGCACCGGGTGTCGAGGAGACCGAGCTCGCCGCCCTCACCCCGACGGCGCGGCGTGCACTCGAAGGCACGCCTGCCGCAACGGCAAAGGCGCTCGCCACCATCGCCACGTCGTCGGACTACGGGGCACCGAAGACGACCCTGGATCCCGACGTGGTGGCGGCCGGCGGTTCCTCGACCGTCACGGGAGCGTCGCTCGACCGCACGTTCCAGGCTGCGGCGAGCGCTGCGTCGCCGGTCGGCGATGCGTACATGATCGGTCTACTGCTCTCTCTCGTCGTCGTCACCGCCGGTGGTGCGGCGCTCGCGGTTCGGTCACGCGGCGCCGACGCCCGCGCCTAGGAGCGCGGCGGACCTCATCCGACTTCGTCGACGACCGCGTCGACCACACGTTCCGCGTTTCGGCCGTCCACCGGCCCGACCACCTTGGCGGTCACCGCCCGCCGCTCCGCCGCGAGTTCGGCCGGCGCCTCCAAGCAGCGCTCGATGCCGGCCACGACCTCCTCGAACGACCGCGCCTCGTGGAACGCGCCCGAGATGGCGACGTCACGGTAGTGCTCTCCGATCACGCTCTTCGCAGCCCAGGTCTCGCCGGCAGGGGCGCCCTCGTCGTAGAGGACGCACACCGACGGCCGATCGTTCGCGAGTGCGTCGAGCAGCACCGTTCCCGCGTTCGAGACGACGGCATCGGCGTGCTGGAGGAGGGTCGCGAGCACGTCGATGTCGGTATGGCTGGGCATCTGCACGGCCGCGCCCCGGCGGTCGAGCGCGGACGCGAACCGCTCACGCCACTCGCCGTCCCGGGGATGGGGCCGGAACAGGAGCGAGAAGCGCTGCGCGGCGCCGGTCTTCTCCCACCAGTCGACGAGACGCTCGAAGAACCGGCCCTCGTAAGGCATGTTCGTCGGCGTGTTGCCCATCACCATCACGAGAGGCAGACCCGGGTCGAGCCCGTAGCGGCGCAGGACGTCCTCGAACGCCCGCCGTGGACGCCGGGCATGGAACACGTCTGCCTGCGGCCAGCCGGTCACGACGACCCGGTCGGCGTCGACGTCGTGGTAGCGCACGAGGTCGTCGCGCATCCGCTCGTTCTGGACCACGTACCGCGCGAGCCCGTTCCAGATCACGCCCTTCCCGACGGTGTGGTCCCAGCTCGCCACGTAGCCCACGGTTCGGAGTCCGAGCCTCCGGCCGAGCACGATGAACGGCGTCGCCGACTGCATCTGCAGGTTCGAGAGGACGACGTCCGGCCGCTCGGCCTCGAGGCGCCTCCGCAAGGCGCTCGCCACATGTCGCCGCGGGGAGAAGTGCCAGCGACGCATCGCCTGCTCGACACGTGGGCGCACCGGGAGCGGCCCGACGCGGTCCGAGTCGAGCAGCTGGTTCCGGTGCCCCGGGAGCATCCGTTCCCCGTGGAAGCCGTGACGCAGGTTGAGGCGGATCGCGAGCGGGAAGTACCCGATCCGCTCGTCGAGCCACCGATCGGCTCGACGCGCCACGCGCTCGGGAGGCGGCACTGCGTCGGGAAAGAGGTCGTCGACGTGGAACGTGTGAACGCCGTCGGGCACGCGCTTCGACCACGCGTCTGCCTCGGGCCGGCCGAACGTGAGGGCGACCCGCAGCCGTCCACCGAGGTGCTCTGCGAGCCCCTCGACGATCCCGCAGTCGAAGAAGGTCCTCGCCGTGAGGGGGTCGGCGACGACGACCCAGACGGGCCTCGCGGTCGTCACGCGCCTGCGCGACCCGGCAGCGCGAGCGCCACGCGGTCGGCAAGCGAGGCGCCGTCGAGCCCGTGGTGGCGCAACGCCTCGGCCGGCGTCCCGCACGCCGGCCACCCCTCGACCCCGGCGACGTCGAGCGCCGGGGGCTCGGGTAGCCCCGCCAACCCGCGCCGGAGGGTGTCTCCGAGGGCGCCGACCGGGGCGTGATCCTCGACGACGAGCACCTCCCGCACCCCGCCGAACGTGTCCGCGAGCCACCCGGGATCGACCCGATCGAGCCACGGCATCGCGACGACCGCCGTCTCGATCCTGCGCTCCGCGAGCAGCTCGGCGGCGGTGAGCGCCTCGTGGAGCATCACTGGCCCATAGGAGACGAGCATCGCGTCGTCGCCTTCCCGCAGCGTCGAGCCCACACCGGGGGCCAGCCCGTGCCCGGCAGGCAGCTCGATGCGGCGGGGCGACGGGCCGATCGCCAGCCGGATCGCCACGCTCTCGGTCGCCTCGAGCACCGCCCACTCGACGACCGCGCGGGTCTCCTCCGCGTTGCACGGGTGGACGACGGTGACTCCGGGGATCGCCGCCATCAGCGACGCGTCGCGCAGGCTCTGGTGGGATTTCCCCGGCCCTGCGGGGACGAGCCCCGCGTAGTGCATCGCATAGACGACCTTGGTTCGCTCGCTCGCCTGGTTGTAGACCTGCTCGTTCGCACGGGACGCGAGGAAGCTCGCGAACGAGTTCACGACCGGGACGAGCCCGTGACGTGCCATCCCCGCGGCCATCGAGACCATGTCCTGCTCCGCGATGCCGTTCTCCACGAAGCGGTCGGGCTCCGCGAGCTCGAAGGCGCGGACACGGCAGTCGGAGGCAAGGTCGGCGTCGAGCACGACGAGCCGTGGCTCGCGCGCTGCGAGCTCCAGCAGCGCTTCCCCGTACGCGGCCGCGACGTACTCCCCGGTCACCCGGGGACGCGGCTTCGGCGCGCCGGCGCCGCTCTCGGGCTCCCCCTGGAGGCTCGTCCCGGCCGCTTCCTCCAACGGAGGAACGAGCTCGGTGACGACCGTCTCGATGCCGGCCGTCTCGGCATGCGCTCGAATGCCTTCCTCGAGCTCCGCGGCGGCTCTCTCGAACGTCTCGTCGTCGGGAGCCCCGGCGTGCCAGCGGTACGTTCCCCCACCGTCGCGGAGCGCAGTCGGGTGCTCCATGAACGAGACGCCCTTTCCCTTGACCGTCTGCGCGATCAGGACGCCGGGGGTGCCGTCGTCCTCCTCCCACAGGTCCCGAAACGCGCTTCGCAGGGCGGCGTGGTCGTGGCCGTCGCACGTCACGACGCGGCAGCCGAACGAGCCGAGCTTCGCCTGGAGGCTCTCGAGCGCGAGGATCTCCTCCGTCGGGCGGTCTGACTGGAGCTCGTTGCGGTCGACGACGACGAGGAGCCGTCCGACGCGCTGGTGCGAGGCCGCCTGGAGCGCTTCCCAGTTCTGGCCCTCCTGCAGCTCGCCGTCTCCCGTCATCACGACCACGCGACCGTCGCGACCCAGGTGGCGCTTGGCCCACGCGATTCCGCGGGCCTTCGAGATCCCCATCCCGAGCGAGCCGGAGTTCGCCTCGATCCCGGGCACGCCGACGTCCGGATGGCCGTCGAGCCCGCCGAGCCGACGCATCCCCAGCAAACGGTCCGTCGGGATCACGCCGAGCGCGTTGAGCGCCGCGTAGAGCCCGGGCACGTCGTGGCCCTTCGAGGAGAAGAAGACGTCCCGGTCGGGCGAGTCGAAGCCGACTGCGACCACGTTCAGCTCCTCCCAGAGGAGGTGCACCACGACGTCGAGCGAGCTGAACGTCGAGCCGAGATGACCGGAGCCCGCGCGCTTGACCGCTGTCAGCGCGTTGAACCGGCACATGTCGGCGAGCATCGCGAGCCGAGCATCGGGCTCGAGGCTCGCGGCGACACGTGCGAACTCGCCCGGAGGGATCAGCGCCGGCCTTGGCACGGCGTGATTGTAGGGACGACCGCCGCGCATCCCGGCCGCCTCGTCAGCCGCGGCGCGCCTCGAGCAGCGCCGCCAGGTCACTCGCGGGGCGCAGGTCGAGGAGTCGCGCGCGGTGGCGCTCGAGGTCAGGGTATGCGAGCCGCTCGATCTCGGGCAACGCGAGCTCGAGCGGCGCTCTGGTGGCACCGCGGGTGACGATCCCCACCCCCTGGTCGCAGTCGAGCACGCTGACTCGGAGATCGGGGTGCGTCCGGAGCCGCACGATGGCCTTGAAGACGTCGCCGTTCCATTCCCCGACGTATCCCTCCATCTCGCCGGCCTGTGCGAGAGTCGGAGCAGCAGCCGCCGCGCTGGACGGACTGCAGTCGTGCACGATGACCACACCTCCTGCTCGCAGCACTGAGAGCGCGTGGACGACGTCCCGGTACGCCTGCTCGTACGTGTGCAGGCCGTCGACGAAGACGACATCGAACGGAGCCAGGCGGCGAGCAGGCCCGTCGAAGAAGGCATCGCTCGTCGTGCGGAAGTAGAGCGTGCCCGTGGTCGCCCACAGCGCCGAGCGCAGGCGCGGGCCGAGCGGTGGGCGGAACGCGAAGCGCGGGTCGACCGCGACCTTCGTCGTCGCGTCGATCGCGTCGAAACACTCCCCGTCCTTCACTCCGATCTCGAGGTACCTCGCGTTTTCCACCCCGGCCAGCGCAGTGCGGACGACGTCGATCCGGTTCATGCGCGAGCCTGTCTGGGCGCGAGCAGGGCCACGAGCGCGGCGGCGATCCACACCGGGACGAAGGGCAGTTGGAACTCGCTTTGCGGCGCCTGCGAAAGCGCATGTACGAGCAGGACGAGCGCCGCCATCCCTCCGAGGATCAGCACCGGGGCAGAGCCGCGCGGACGCCGGATGGCGAGCGCGACGACGGCCACCGCGATCCAGAGGATGGGTCGCGGCCAGCGCTCGCTCGCCGTCCCGCCCTTGCTTGCGAGCGAAGCGTTCGAGTCGCGCGTGGGCAGTTGCGCGTTCCAGTCGCGGATCCTGTCGACCAGCTCCTCGTAGCGCTTCGCCTCGCCTGCGTCGCCGAGCGCCGCGAGCGGGTCCGGCACCACGCACCGTTCGATGTCGTCCGTCGGGCACCAGACGAAGCCGTAGCGAAGGGCCTCGAGGAGCGGGGACACCGTGATCGGGGCGGGGAACGGCTTGCCGTCGATCGTCAGCTCCGTCGGATGCCCGGGGATCGGGACGGGCCGCTCGCGGGGCTCCGGCGCGTAGCGCTGCGAGAGGAAGTCCCAGAACGTGTCGGCGACGCCGCGGACGTACCACCAGGGGTCGGCGCCGATCGCCTCGAGCGAGGCGTCGAAGAGCACGTCGTAGTCGGTGTCCCAGCCGAAGACCTCGTCGGAGAGGGCGATCATGCGGATCACCTCGAGGTTCCCCAGGCCGTGGAAGTACGTCTCGACCGTCACGCCCCGGGTCGCGTACGGCGGCAGGGGGAGCACCTCGCGCTCGACAGCGTCGGCGAGCCGCCGCGACGCGTCGCCGTTTGCCGCATCGACGGCGCGTCCGACGCGGAAGAACGGGACCCATGCCTTGCTCCCGCGCGCGACCGTGAAGTCGTCGTAGCGCACGGCGTTGTGAACCGCCCACGCCCCGAGTGGGACGGCGGCTGCGGTCAGCGCTACGGCCATGCCCGCCAGGATGCTTCTCCCGCCACGCCGCGCCACGAGGGGCACGAGCACGCACGCGAGGACAGCGACCTGCGAGGCGGGTCGGCACAGGGTCAGCAGCGCGACCCCCACGCCGACGGCTGCCAGCCATGACGTCGCCCCGGTCTTCCACGCACGGACGACCGCCCCCGCCCACCAGGCCAGGAGGAACGCGAAGACCGGGTCGCTCGACACCTCGTGGAAGAGACCCGCGTACGTCGGCGTGACGAGCAGGACGAGAGCCGTGGCGAGGGCGACCCGGCGTGAGATCGGAACGACGGCCCACGCCCAGCCCAGGATCGAGAGGGCGTACAGGACCGCGAAGACCCCCTCCGTCAGACGGGCTCCCCCGACCCACATGGGGATGCCCGTGACGAGCGGAGCGACGGGTGTCCGGAAGACCTGGAGGGCGGAGAAGGGCGGATCCCTGTCCCCGAGCTGGAGGAACGCGAGCCAGTAGTCCCACGAGTCGCGCCCCCGCTGGAGCGGCCAGGCCAGCGCCTGGAGCGCGTAGCTCGCAAGCGCGACGAGAACGAGCAGTCCGGCCCCTCGCGACGAGACCAGGCGCTCTGTCAGGCGCGACGTCACGGGGCGGGACGGTACCCAGCGGGTCGGCTCCTCGTTAGCCTCCGCGCATGCGCAGGACCGCGACGGGGCGCGACCTCGCACTGCTCACGGCCGCCGCGCTCGCACTCCTCGTCCTCACCGCGCTGTTCACCTGGTCGCGCGCCGACGACGCGTCGTCGTGGGACGTTCCCCTGTACCAGTCGTTCGGCGACCGCATGGCCGACGGTGCCGTCCCCTACCGCGACTTCCGGATCGAGTACCCACCCGGGTCGCTGCCCGCGTTCCTCCTGCCGTCCCTCTTTGCGCCGAACGCCGACCCCGTGTACGAGCCCGAGCTGAACGACGCGGCGAGGGGCTACGCGCGCGGGTTCGCGACCCTGATGGCCGCGCTCCTCGCGGCGACGGTCGTCCTCACCACGCTGTCGCTCGCCGCGCTCCGGGCCTCGATCGGCCACGCGGTGGCCGCGCTCGGGCTCGTCGCTGCCACGCCGTTGCTGCTCGGTGAGCTCGCGCTGACGCGCTTCGACGCCCTGCCTGTGGCGCTCACGGCTGCCTGCGTCGCAGCGCTCCTTCACGGCCGATCACGCCTCGCCGCGCTCGCGCTCGGTCTTGCGGTCGCGGCCAAGCTCTATCCGCTGCTCCTGCTGCCACTCGTCGCGATCTACGTGCACCGGCGCCGGGGAGGTCGCGAAGCGATGCTCTCGATCGCCATCACCGCCGCCGCGTTCGCGGTCGTCGTGCTGCCGTTCATCGCACTTGCTCCGGGCGAGGCGTGGTTCTCGATCCGCGCCCAGCTGACGCGCGGCGTGCAGGTCGAGAGCATCCCGGGGAGCGTCGTGGTCGCCCTCGGCGTCGCCGCGGACAAGGTCGGGCTCGGCGCGCTCGGCGTCGGCGTCGACGAGGGCGGGACGGGGGACGTGCGGAGTGCGGACGTCACCGGCGCTCTCGGCCAGGTCGCAGGCACGCTCGGCGGTCTCGCGGCCATCGCCATCGTCCTCGCTCTGTGGCTCGCGGCGCGGCGGCGACCCGAGGCGTCGTCTGCGAGGCTCGTGCGGGATTGCGCCGCGGTGATCGCGGCGCAGCTCGCGCTGGGCCGCGTGCTCTCGCCGCAGTTCGTCCTCTGGCTCGTGCCGCTGGTGCCGCTGGTGGCGGGCAGGCGAGGACGCGTGGCGACGGCGCTCCTGGCGGCCGCGCTGGTCGCGACGCAGCACTGGTTCCCCGACCTCTACCGGGACTACGTGAACGAGCGCGGATCCGCCGAGACGGCCTACCTGCTCGCGCGGAACGCACTGCTGCTCGCCGTCCTCGCCGTGCTCGCGGCGCCCGCGATCCGGCCGTTCCGGTCGCCGAGCAGGCCGACCGCGGCGAAGAGGATGAACGCGGGAGCGACGGGAACCGCGTAGGCGGGCTCCGCCCACACCGTCATGACCGTCGCGAGCAGCATCACCAACGCGCCGGCGACCGGAGCGGCCGTCGCCCACCAGTGGCGCGGACGGCGTACCGAGACTCCGATGATGCCGGCGAGGAGCCAGAGCCAGAGCGGCGGGTAGAGCTTCGACGAGCGATCCATCTGCAGACCGAGCCACGGACTCCACCAACGGTCGGGGAACGCGGCGTAGAGGCTCGCGACGCGGCGGTCGTTCTCCATCCAGCGCTGCCTCTTGGCAGGATCGTCGAACACGATGTGATGCTCGGTTGGTGAGGTCCAGACCTCGCGGATCGACCCGTCGGGGGTCGAGATCTGGGCGTTCTGGTGCTCGGAGGGGATCGGCTCACCCTCGGTCGGGGTGGGCAGCTCGCTGCTGCGGGGCGCGGCCGGTGCGCTCGGAGGTAGTGCCGCCGTGGCGTCCGACGCGGCAGCGACACGCCCGGCGAAGAGCGGCTTGGAGAGCTCCTTCACGAAGTCCTCGAGCACGCTGCGGGCGTATGTCCCCGGGTGCCTCCGAACCGCCTCACGGGCCGCGCGACCGAGCACCTCGTAGTCGGAGTCCCAGCCCCAGACGCGATCGGAGAGGCTGATCAGGTCCTCGTGCTCTCTCGGGCTCCCTCGCGAGAAGAACGTCGCGAGGTCGATCCCGTACGAGCGGTACGGCTCCTCCGTGAGGAGGTTGCGCTGCACGGCCGCTGCAAGCTCGCGTGACCCGGGACCGTTGTCCGGATGGACGATGTGGTCGACGATGAAGGCCCGGAACAGCGGTAGGTTCGCCTGCGCGCCCCGCGTGACAGCGAGGTCGTCGTAGCGCCACAGGTTCGTCGCCGCCCACGAGCCGAGCAGGGCGACGGCGACCCCTGCGAACGCGAGCGTCCGGCCGAGCCGCACCCGCCACGAGCCGGCCAGGAGGAGCGGCAGGATGGCGACGACGAGGAACGCCTGGTTCGCGGGACGGGTCAGCGCGATGAGAGCAGTCGCGGCGCCCGCGGCGGCGAACCGCCATGCCGACGGGAAGAGGGCTGCGCGAACCGTCAGCGCCGTCCACACGGAGAAGCCGGCTGCGAGCGCGATCTCGCTGGCCAGCTCGTGGAAGACGATCCCGTAACCGGGGTAGAGGACGAGCGCGACGCCGACGAGGACCGCAGGCCCGCGACCGAAGAGGAGCGCCGTTCGTGCATAGAGGAGGATCGAACCGGCGAACAGAAGCGCCCCGAAGACCTCCACCAGGAACGGGCTGCCGAGATCGAGGAGACCGCCGATCACGAGCGGCGTCACCGGAGTCCGCGAGAGCATCTCCCAGGGGAACACCGCGTCCGCATGCCAGAAGTCGACGTAGACGCCGAGGTAGGACTCGAGGTCCCGTCCCGGCGCGGTCGGCCAGCCGAGGCTCTGGATCACGTAGACGACGAGCGAGGCCGCGACGAGGATCGCGGCGCCCTGGCGCGAGCCTGCCAGCTCCGTCGCCCGGCTCCAGATCCTGCGCGGCCAGCGCCTCACGGCCGCCCCTCGACGACGCGCAGCGGGCCCTGTACCCGCCAGAGGCGAAGACCGACGACCGTCCCCTCGGCCTCGACGTCTCCGGCGAGCTCGAGCTCGCGCGGCGCAACGATCCAGTCGGCGTCGACCTCCCCCGCGTCCGTGACGACGACTCCGCCCCCGGCGATCCGCACCGCATCAGAGGCAAGCGTCGGGGCGTAGCCCCCTGCGAGGTCGTAGGCGGTGCCGATGGACTTGTTGAAGAACTCGGTGAGGCGCAGCGCGTCGCGTGTCTCCACCGAGACGCTTCCGGCCAGCACGCCCACCGGTTCGTCCTCGGGCACAGCCCGGTCGACCCACGCCGTGGTGGCTGCACTCATGGGCGCGAACGTGACGTTGCGTGCCGCCTCGATGCGGAGGTCCCACGCGAAGCCGGCGTCGAGGGCGAACACGAGGCCGACCGGCACCAGCACGAGCCAGCGGCGACGTCGGGCGAGGAGGAGGACGAGCGCCACTGCGAGGAGCCCGGCGACGAGCAGCCACCACCGCCGTGGCTCGGAGAGGCCGGCGAGCTCGGCGACCTGCGACGGCAACCCCGCTGCGATCGCGTCGAACCGCCGGCCACCGTCGTCGTTCAAGAGGTACGTCGGGAGCGTGGCGAGTGGCGCGATCACGAGCAACGCCCCGAGCGCCAGCCCGGCGGGCCGAACCGGCACGCGGCGCTCCGCCCAGACCGCCGTCGAGACGAGCCAGAGCGGGACGACGTAGAAGAGGTAGCGGTCGTGGAGGAAGCCGACTCCGAACTCCGTGCTCGAGAACGCCCCCACCACGAGGAGCAGGACCACGTTGACGCAGACGAAGAGCGGGACGAACGCCGCAGCCGGCCTGACGCCCTGTCGCCCTTCCCGGATCAGAGCGGCGAGGACGGCCGGAGCGACGACGAGCGGCACGAGCGCGAGGTAGAGGCCCAGGCCCGCGATTGCTCGCCACGTCCAGCGACCGACGTCGCCCAGGTCATACGAGCGCCACAGGTCGCCGTAGCCGGCCAGCGGGTTCCCGAGTGCGGCGCGCACGGCGAGCGCGACCATGCCGCCGCCCAGGATCACCAGGAGGGGCCAGAACGCGATGAGATCGTCGCGGGACGGCAGTCGAAGCCCACGGGACAGAAGCCCCCTCAGCAGGAGCGCCGCGGCGAACGCGAGGCCGAGCGATGCGAGCTGAAGCCTGACCCCGGCCGCGAGCGCCAACGCGGCGAGCGCGAGGACCTGCGCCGCGACCGTCGGCCGCTCGAGGCAGCGCGCGAAGGCGAGAAGCGCCAGCATGCACGCGACGTAGGCTGCGCCCTCGGTCATGACGAAGCCGGTGTAGAGCGCGGAGGGAATCGCGACGGAGAGCGCCGCGCACGCGACGCTCCAACCAGGAGGCAGCAGCCGCCGGGCGAGCAGGAACACGGGCAGCGCGGCGAGAGCGAAGAGCACCGCGTTCAGAAAGCGCGCCCACCGGTACGCGTCGAGGTCGTCCGCCGTCAGGAGGTGGACCGGCGCCAGCAACAGCGGGTAGACCGGCCCGAACCCGTAGTCGCTCTCGCGGACTCGGAGCCCGTCGCCCGCCGCGAGCGAGCGCGACGCGTCCCAGTGGATCAGCTCGTCGCCGAAGACCGTGGGGACGTCGAGCTGCTGTCCGAGGGTGCCCCACAGGACGACGGCCGCGAGGATCGTCCCACCGAGCGTGAGCGCTGCGGCGACCCGGGGGCTCACGCCGCGGCGGCGCCGCCGCGCTGGGGACGAACGACGTCGGCGACGTCCGAGTCGTCCCCGAGCTCGTCCGTCTTCCGGCAAAGGAGGAGGACTTCGTCCGACTCGGGTCGATAGTCCGTGAAGACCGTCACGTCCCGCCAGCCGGTCCACGCCAGCTCGATACGCAGCGCGTCGAACGTCGGCACCATCTTCGCCTTTCCCGTACCGGGCTGCCAGCGGACGCGCAAGGCGGAGTCGGGGCGTGGGTCGGTGGTCGTCTCGAGCACCATCTCCCCCCCGAGACGGGTGACGCGGTTCAGCATCCCGAGCAGCTCCAGGTGGAAGGCGCTGTGGTACAGCACGCCGAGGAAGAAGACGAGGTCGAACGGCCCGTGCTGGCGGAGCGCATCGGCACGACGTAGGTCGCCGAACACCCAGGCGTGCGGCGCGCGGAGGTCGGCCTCCCACCGCTCGTGGAGGTGCCTGTCCTCCTCGAAGTCCGAGAACGCGAGGAAGGACGGACGGAGGTGCTCGTCGATCCAGCGCGTATGGATACCGTATTTCGGGCCGACCTCCAGCACCCGCAGACCCGTCCATTCGCGGCCGGCTGCGACGTCGGCGAGGCCTTTCGGGGTGAGCGTGAGGTCGACGTCCTCGACCGAGACCGTCGAACCCCGCTTGTCTCGGATCGGCCGCTCATCGCGCGTCAGCGTCGTCTTGGCGTCCAGCTGCTCGCGGTAGTCGTACATCGGCACGTAGCTCGCGAGCTTCAGCCGCTCGGCGCTCCAGTCGACGGCACGCCTGCCCGTGCGCCAGCCGAGCGCCCGTACGGACGCCGGGATCCTCACCTCTCGACCCTCGTGACGCGCCACGACCGCCGGAATCTACTGGACGGGGTCGGAGCCGCCTCGAGGTCATGTCGCACTTCGAGCACGCCCGTCCGATCCTGCGCCGGGACGATGCCGATAATGCCTCCGTGGAGCGTCCGGAGGTCTCGGTCGTCATTCCCTGCCTGAACGAGGAGGACGCGGTCGGCGCCGTCGTCGACCAGGCGCGGGAAGGGATCCGCCGCTCCGGTCGGCCCGGCGAGGTGATCGTCGTCGACAACGCGTCCACCGACCGCTCGGCCGAGGTTGCCGCGGAGCATGGGGCGACGGTGGTGCGCGAGGAGCGGCCCGGGTACGGCAGCGCCTACCTGGCCGGCCTCGCGGTCGCACAGGGGGCGTTCATCGTGATGGGCGACGCCGACGAGACCTA